>DATBGS010000047.1:0-66802 GCA_036557885.1 Ktedonobacterales bacterium | reverse complement strand
GGTGGCAGTGCTTTGGAGTGAGGTTTGCGTTTGCTCATAGAATTTGTGCCCTCTCGGTTCGTCTTGCGCGGGGCGGCCTTAGCAGTAGGATAGCCTCACCATAGCCGCAGCGAGCGCGCCTTGTCAACTCTCTCGGCGTCCCCGCACCATCGTCTGGAGCAGCCGCATCACCCACTCGCTTGCTAGCAGCCCCAGCAGGCTAAGCAGCGCCACCAATGAGATCACCAGGCCCGGCACATACCCTGTGGGGCGATACAGCAGGTGGAGCGTGTGCGCGCCAGCCGGGACGAGGACCGCCTGGAACATCACGTTGGCGGGGTGAATCGCCACCGCCGCGCCATCCAGATTGGCCTGCCAGCCGGGGTCATAGCTTTCGTTGATGACTACCCAGCGTGGGGCCTCGCTCAAGGTGTGCAGTTCAATTTCGCCGGGGAGATCTGTGCTGGCAGTGAGTGTGTCCTTATCGAGGATTTCGCCGGGCGGCATGGCTGTCGCGCCTTCGATGGCTGCATCCAGAGTTCCCGCGCCAAGCGTAGGAAGCGCCGCAATATCGGCCTGCTCACTGGGGACAGACAGCACGTGCCCGGCAAAGTAAAAGCGCGGGCGTGCCAGGCTATTGCGCCAGAGCGTGAGGCCGCCCTGAGTCCACAGGGGCAGATAGGGGCCAGAGGCCGCTACCTGGCCGGGCGCCAGCTTTACGCAGCGGCTGGGGTCTTCGTCGGGCAAGGTCGCGTAATATTCCACGCTTGCCACACCCAGCAAGACGGCAGACGGGCAATCAAGAAACTGGCAGCAATAGGCGTTGGTCTGGCCCAGGCCAGGGTCTGTCACCAACATGAAGTGGACGTAGCGGCTGCTGACCGTTGGGTCATAAGCGCGGATGTCGCGCAGATGATAGGGCGCGAGGCTGTCCGGTTCGAGCAAGGTGTTTGAGGCGGCCATCCGCGCCGAGCCAACCGTTTGCTGAATCCGTGTGATTGTAGGCGTTTGGGGATAGGCCAGAATGGAGGCGGGCTGTGGCGTATAGGGCGCGGCAAATACCAGTTGATCACAGAGCAGCAGCACGAGCAGCAGCCCGGCGATGGTTCGCCGGTTGAGCCAGCCGCGCCAGCGCGCCAGCATGACCAGCACAGTGCACCAGAGCAGCACGACGGCGAAACGTATCCACAGCACTTCCCAGGCCGTCTGCGTGGGGTTGAGATGGGGCGGGCGCCAGAAGCGTCCAATGGCCCAGAGCAGCCCTGGCAGCGCGAGCAGCAGCCCGGCAGGCGCGAGCAGCCCCCGCCGGGCCAGCAACTGGTGGAGGCGATTTCTCTCTCCTGTGGAGGGCAATTTGCTGGTGGGCAGACTGGCGGCACTCCTTGCGGCAGGCACAGAGCGCTTCCAGGCCAGCAGTTCCTCCACGCCAAAACCAGCCAGCGCTGCAACGCCCAAAAGCGCGAGGACACCCAGCCGCGTCCACGAGTCTACGTCCAGCACGGGCAGGCGCGTCAGCCAGATGAAGGGTGGAATCCGATAGAGCATCCCGGCAAAGACCACAACCAACAGCGCAAAAAACCCTATCTCCGCGCGTCGCTCGCGCTGCCGCAGGGCCAGCAGCGCCACGCCCGCCAGCGCCAGCGCGACGACCCCGGCATACCAGACCTCTTCGTTATAGTTACGCGGCCCCCAATAGGCATGATTGATCGCCAGATTCCCCCAGAGATTGGGTACCAGCCATGTTAGCGCCCCTTGCAGCGGAATGGCGATGCCGCTGTAATTATCTGAGCGTATGACAGTTCCTAGCGTTTGTGGGAGTCGTGTGATGAATGGCAGAAGCTGGACTGCTGCCAGCGCCACCCCCAGCGCCATGCCTCCCACCCAGAGCGCCATCCGGCGCAGGCGAGTCTGAAAGTTGTGACCGCGCCAGGAACCAATCAGCCAGAGCGCGTAGAGGCTGGCCCCCAGCAGTACGTGAAACGTCATCTCCGGGTGGCCGGAAAAGGCCACCAGCGCCGCGATCACCGCCAGCAGCGCCAGCCGTTTTCTGCCGGGCGCGTGGATCACCCGTTCGCTGGCCCAGAGCGCCCAGGGAAGCAGCATGGCTGCCGAGCCAACGATATGAATCAGCCAGACGACAATAAAGGAGCTAAACATATACGAGAGGGCCGCCGTCAGTCCCGCCACCTGCCCCAGCCTGAGCGACGAGCGCGCAAAGACATACATCCCCAACCCGGCCAGCCACCATTTGAGCAGCGACATGAACGTCATACTGAAGGGATAGGGCAGCAGCACGCCCAGCAGGGTCAGGGGATAAAGCACGGCTGGTTGTCCGGCGGCCAAAAACGGCGTGCCGCCAGCCACATAGGGGTTCCAGAAAGGGAAACGCCCGCTGAGTAGTTCCTGGCGGGCAAAGAGAAACCAGGCGCTGATCTCAAAGGGTTCATCAAAGAGCGCTGGATTTTGCGGCTGGCTGACCTGCCCCGCCAGATCAACCGACCAGGGCGGCTGCTGTGCCAGAATATCGGCGCCTGTGGTCGCGCCGCCCCCAAAGAGCGAATGGCGCAGCAGCAGCACCGGCAGCACCAGAATGAGCAGCACCGGCCAGGCACCACGCAGCCAGCACCACCCCCCAAAGCGGGGGCGCGGCGCGCGCTGGAGCAGCGCGCTCATCAATGCTGGCTGACGGATTTGCTCTTGTTGCAGCTTGCGGGTTCTGTCTTTCTGCACGTGTCTGTTGCATTCCTCAGTGTTTTGCGCCCCAGAAAACGCGATGGTGGCCTTTTCTTCTGTCAGGACGACATCGCCCAAAGAAGAGTAACATGCACCTCTCTCCAGCAGCAAGAAGCATAAGAAAATCCTTACTTTCTTCTGATGGATTTCTTATCTGGCGCGGCTATTGTTTCTAGTGAAGAGGTGAGCAGACGCCAACGGCCAGTCCTCCCGGCGTTTGCTCACTTTGGGAGGCGCCGCGCGAAAGGTCGCGGCGCGATCAATCGGCAGGTGTGTACCCATCCAAAGATAGCAAGCAGGAGAGACGGCACATCTGCCCAGACCACTGAAAGAAGGCATGACCTATGAAACCTGGAGATGGCCCGATGGGTGGACATGGCGGCCCAGACGGCTTTGGGATACTGTTTTCGCTTCTGCATACCGCCATCTGGATCGGCGCGCTGCTCTTGCTGGCCTGGATTCTCTGGCGTTGGCTTGGCCCGCGCCTGCGCAGCGGGGGCACTCCGCTGTTTTTCCACACGCCTGCCCCGCCGTCCCCGATGGAGCGGCTGCGCCTGCGCTACGCGGCGGGAGAGATTGACGAGACGACCTTTGAGCAGATGCGTGAGCGCCTGCAAGCGACCTACCAATCAGGAGGCCGGGGGAGTGCGCCCCCGCAGGGACAGCCCCTGAACTACCAGGGGGATGAGGGCATCTGCTGAGTATCCAGCGCTCCCGGCGGCCATAGCGCTGCCGGGATGAGGTGAGCAGAAGGGCGTGCCCACGATGCCGGACCCCCTACGCGGGGATAGTCCATCGGGGCGCGCGCCAGGGGCCTGGCGACGCGGATGTGCCAGGCTCCGTTTCTTTTCTGGCGTCTTTCTTACGGCTGGCGATGGGAGCTAGCACCCCAACTGCGAGGCCGCACCAGGAGATTGACAACCTCGTAACACTTCCCGTAACGTTTAGGAGACGCTGCCAGGATAAGCTTAGTGTATCAGCAGCCGCTGGTACATTGGCAGTCTGCACAGGTGCAGATTGCCGATGGCCTGATTTGCGCCCACATCTGACGCGGGAGAAGAACCATGCCTGCATCCAATGATTCAGCCACGCCGCTCACCCCGCTAGGGTCGCACAGCAGCAGTACACTGCTACATGGCCGTAGACTCCTTCTGGCGCGCGCCGTCTGGGGCGTGGTGGCGTTGATTGACCTGGCCGTTATTGTGACTGGCCTGCCTGCCCTGGCTGCTCAACTTCATATGCTGTGTACTGATCCCACACGAGCGAATTGCACCCCTTTGCAGCTTGCCCCTGCGCAGCTTGCTGACTTGCAGCAGAACGGCATTTCCCTGGCGGACTACGCGCTCTATGCGTTTGGCTTAGATGTCGTGGCGACAGTGCTGCTGGTCATCGTTGGGGCGCTGATCTTTTGGCACAAATCGCGGGAGCGCATGGGTCTATTTGTGTCGCTGTTTCTGATCACCTATGGCGCCTTTGGCCTCGACGGGAGCCATCTCACCGGCCCAAACCTGGATTCCTGGCTGGCGACTCTGGCCTTTCCGCTCTTTGTCCTGCAATGGCCCGCGCAGGGCATTCTCTTCTACACCTTTCCTGACGGGCACTTTGTCCCGCGCTGGTCCTGGCTGTTGACCAGTCTTTTTCTGATTCAATTTGGATTCTACGTCTTGCCCTATCCCTACAACTTTGACAACTGGCCGCCCTTGTTCAATACCCTGGAATCGGTCATCGTTTATGGCAGTATGGTAGGCACACAGGTCTACCGCTATATTGCCGTTGCCTCGCCCATCCAGCGGCAGCAGATCAAGTGGCTGGCCTTCGGGTACGCGCTGCTTTTGGTTCTCTTCGCGTTTTTAAGCCTGCTTCCTCTGGTGATACCTGCTTTGCATACGCTGAATCCGCTGCTTGGGCCATTCCTCCTGGCCCTCGGCTATCTGCCTATTTCGCTAGGCATCGGCATTGCCTTGCTGCGCTACCGACTGTGGGATATTGACGCGCTCATCAACCGGACGTTGGTCTATGGCGTGCTGACAGCGTTGCTCGGCGCGGTCTACGCGGGCCTGATCATCGGGCTGAATACGCTGGCGCGTGGCCTCTTCAATCAGACTTCTGGGGTGGAGATTGTGCTCTCCACCCTGATTATTGCCGCGCTCTTTTATCCTCTACGCCGCCGCATCCAGGCGCTGATTGATCGGCGCTTTTATCGCCGCAAGTACGATGCCGAGAAGACGCTGGCCGCCTTTAGCGCCACGCTGCGTAATGAAGTGGACCTGAATGGCCTGCGCGAACACCTGCTGGCGATGGTGCAGGAGACGATGCAGCCCGCGCATGTCTCGCTGTGGCTGAAGCAGCCGGAACAGGGCGTCCAGGAGCAGGCCCAACGCCTGGAACCGCGCTAGTCTTGCGCGCCCTTTGACTAGCCAACCACTGGCGCCGTGTAGGGTTGCGTCACATCATAGCTCCAGAGAATGGAGCCGGAGCCATCGCTGGCCTTGAGCGCGTAGAGAACATTTTGGCTGGAAGCATTCCCGCTTGGGTCGGAGTTGATGCCATACACCACGCCTTGTTCCACCGCGACGATGGAGGGGAAGCCATTGTTGGGCGTCTTCCACTTCACTGCGCCGGAGCTTGCGTTGAGCGCCAGAAAGCCCTGGGGGTCGCTGAGATAGACGGTGCCATCCACCACCGCCCAGACATGGGCTGGTACGTTGGTGTTGGCGCTGGGCGTGCCAAGCTGCACCTTCCAGAGCTGCTTGCTGCTGCTCGCGTCGAAGGCAAGCAGCGACGAGCCATCGGCAGCGCCCAGGTAGATCACCCCATCAAGCAGGCTGGTGGAAGTGTAAGTGGTGCTGAGGTTTGGCGTCTGCCAGAGCACGCTACCCGTTGCGGGGTTGAGCGCCCTGACGCTGAATAGCCCGCCAGGAGGCGAGAAAAGCGCATAAATGGCGTTGTTATCGTGCCCAATCATCGGGGCAATCTGGTGTTTGCCAGGGTACTGCCAGGCGATGCTGCCATCGCTGACATGGCGCGTGAGAATATTGACAACCCCACCATCAGGGAGACTGTCTTCCCCGTAGAGCAGCCCGTTGGCTGTCCACTCTGGCGTAAAGTTGTCAATGTCCTGGGGTGTCTGCCACTTGACGGAGCCATCGCTGGTGTTGAGCGCCAGCACATAGGTATGTGGTGTGGAGCACTGGCAATCGTGAGTAGTAATGCCTTCATAGATCACGCCATCCGCCAGAAGGCGGCTCAAGAAGACATCCTGGGTCTTGTAGCTCCAGCGCACCGAGCCATCGCTGGCATTGAGGGCAAAAACAGAAGACGCCGTGCCCTTGACCCTGGCAAAGGTGTCCCCATACAGTACGCCATTGACGATGCCCAGCACGCTGGGCGGGCCAGAGGCCGCATAGCTCCAGAGCAGCTTGCCATCTTGCGCCGAAAGTGCGGCGAGGCTCTTGTCGGAGCCAGCATAGACGACGCCGTGATCCAGCACCGGAGATTGACCGGAAGTGCCACCTGTGGGGTAGCTCCACAAGAGCTTGCCACTCTCGCCGTTCAGGGCGATGACGCTGTTCTGTGTGGAGGTGTAATCGCTGGTGCTGAAGTAGACGTTTACCTGAGCGGGCGTCCCCGCAGTCGCTGTGGCAGCAGGGGATGTTGCGCTGGCTGCGGTGGGCGATGTGGAGGCCGAATGAGTGCTAGTGCTGGCCGGTCCGCAGGCGGCCAGGAGCAAGACACTCAAGAAGATGAGTAGAAGCGCGAACGATTTCTGCATTGTTGATACCTTCTCCCTAAATGGGGGAGCGCGCTTTTCTCGTGAGATGAGAAGCCCTCTGGGGCACAGGGTGGCAGGCGCGTACCTGCCACCCTGATAGAACAATTAGCCGACGACTGGCGTAGAAAAGATCGCTGGCACCTGATAGCTCCAGAGGGACGAGCCATCGCTGGCCTTGAGCGCGATGATGGCATTTTGCCCGGCGGGGTTGGTGTCTGTTGCGCTGGAGGCGCAGTAGACGATGCCATTCTGGACGGCGAGGATGTAGGCAAAGCCAGCGACAGGCGCTTTCCACACTATCGAACCATCGCTCTCCTTGAGCGCGGCAAAACCGGTGGCTGTGGAGAGATAGACGGTGCCATCTATCACGGCGGCGGCGGAGACAATCTTGTCAGTGGGGCCGTTGGGCGTGTCCATTGCCGTCTGCCAGAGCAGCTTGCCATCGGTGGCTCTGAGGGCGGTGAGCGACGAGTCATCATTGGCGCCCAGGTAAATCACCTGATTGATGAGTGTGCCGGTAAAGAACGCCGTTTTGTTGATGGGCGTCTGCCAGAGGGTGGCGCCGGTGGTCGCGTTGAGCGCGTAGACGGTGCTATTGCCTGGATCAGGGAAGTTGCTCAGGTCGTTGGTGAGCACGTAGAGCGAAGTGCCGTCAATGGCGATCAGGCTGAGGTCGGTGTTCGAGTCTTTGGGGAACTGCCAGACTACGCTGCCATCGCTGGCGCGGCGCACCTGGAGGTCGTTGCTTGGCCCTTCGGCGGTGGCATGCGAGCCATACAGCAGGCCATTGGCAACCTGCCTGATGGTGAAGTAGTCGGAATACGGGGACGTTTGCCACTTAGTGGAGCCATCACTGGCGTTCAGGGCGAGCAGGGTGGTGGGTGCGTGGGAGCAGTGGCAGTTGGGCTTGGAGATGCTGGCGTAGATAACGCCATCGGCCAGAAACGCCTGTTCCACTGTGTCCGAGGTTGCGTAGGTCCAGCGGGCTTTGCCTGTGCTGGCGTCGAGGGCGTAGATGGCGGGGTTATCCTGATTGGTCATGCCGAAGACCAGGCCATTCTCTACGCCGAGTACGTTGGCTGTGTTGGGGGTGGCGTAGCTCCAGAGCTGTTTGCCATCTTGCATGGAGAGGGCAATGAGGCTGGTATCCGTGCCGACATAGGCGACGCCGTGATCGAGTACGGGGCTGGAGCTGGCGACGTGGCCGGTGTTGTGGTTCCAGAGCGGCTGGCCGGTGGTGCCAGAGAGCGCAATCACGGCGCCATCATCGCTGGCGTCGCCAATCGTGCCAACGTAGACGTTGACGGGACCAGATGTCTGCGTGGCGGTGGTGGCGGGGGCGGTCACAAGGGCTGGCCCTCCCTGGCTGGCCGGGCTGCACGCGGCCAGCAGAACGAGGCTGAGCAGGAGGATGAGTTGTGCGAGACGTTTCTGCATGGTTGTTTCCTTCTCCCCGAAATGGGGTTATGCTTCTCGCTTCTCATGGGGGAGAAGAGAGTACCAAGAATAAGATCAAGGCAAGTGAATAACTTTTGCCTTCACTTATTAGATGCGTGAGAGCAGCCTGTTTAGCATTGCCCGCTTCACACTCTGGCTGTGAACCAGGTCACAGGTGTGGCCTGAGTTCAGGCCACCAGGCGTGGCTTGCGCTCAGAGGGCGATCTGCGCCAGGCCGCCGTCACCCAGCCAGGGGCGGTGCTCGTCACCTAATTTGGCAATCGCGCACAAATCTTGCAGAATCGGGCTGCTCAGAGTATACTGGGCAAACCAGATGGCGCTCTCTGGTTTTTGAGAGGAAGAGGTGTTCCGATGGCGATTTCGGCCACGCTGTCCCCACGTCTCCTCCTGGTGGAGGATGATGAAGAATTGCTGGCGGTGCTTCAGGATGTGCTGAGCGAAGAAGGGTATGCAGTTACGGCGGTGTCTTCGCTGGATGCGGCATTGGCCGAGGTGAACGCGCAGGTCTTTGATCTGATTCTTTCTGATGTGATTGGGTGGAAGGCGGAAGATCCGCTCCAGGGTGTTGAGCATTTGCGGATGCAGGTGCAGCCAACGCCAGTTGGGTTGGTGACGGGCTGGAAACTGAGCGAAGAAGCGGTCAAGGCCAAAGGTTTTGCGTGTCTGGTGAGTAAACCATTTGAGTTGGATGATCTGCTGACGCTGGTGGCGGAGAGCGTGGCGCGGCCTCTGACCCCGGAGCAGGAACGCCAGGCGGAGGTGGTGCGGCGCTATTGCGAGGCGATTGATGCCCGCGACTGGCAGACCTGCGTGGCGCTGTGCAGCGATGATGTACGCTATTATCCCTCGCCCAACAGCCTCTTTGACCGCCAAAAAGCGATCATCGGCAGGGATGGTGTGCGCGATCAGCTTAACTACAACCAGATGGTGGCGCCCGACTTCCGCTACGAATCTTACCGCTTTTATGGGCGCCCCGATGGCATTGCCGTGCGCTATCACGCGACGATAGCAACGCCCGACAGTGCCCCCGCTTTGGGGGGTGGCCGCCAGCCACTTGTGGGAAGCATTGTCTTTCATGTGGAGGGCGAGCAGATTACCCAGATCGGCTATCGGCTCGGCGCAGCCCAATTGCATGCGTGGACACATGTGCAGCAGAAGGGTGCGCAGGCGTAACCACACGCGGGAATGCCAGCGCAAAAGGCTGGCGCTCCAAGATAGCACCCTTTCCTCTGGCCGATGCTGGCCGAATCCTTTGCTAAATTTACGCCTGCTCAGGTGCCGATTCATCCTCGCGAGCTTTGCCTGCGTCTCCCGGTTGTGACAAGAATTGGCAATCTGCTATGCTATGCAGCAAGAGGCCGCGAGCAGCACTACAGGAGGTATGACAGCATGGCTGTTCTGGATTGCACGAGCAAATACTGCATCATTGGCGCGGGGTCGTCGGGCATTACTGCCGCGAAGAATCTGAAGCAGGTGGGCATTGCCTACGATGTCTTTGAGCGCGAGGATGACATCGGCGGCAACTGGTATTACGGCAAGTCGCACAGCAGTGTGTATCGCTCGATTCATCTGATTTCGTCCAGGCCGCTGACGGAATACACCGATTTCCCCATGCCGAGCGAGTACCCGGATTACCCCAGCCACGCGCAGGTGCTGGCGTATTTCAAGGAGTATGTGCGCCATTTTGATCTGGAAAAGGACATCCAGTTCAATACGGAGGTGACGCGCGTGGAGCCGGATGAGGGCGGCTGGCTCGTGACGCTTGGCAACCCTCAAACAGGAGCGCAGATTGGCGAAACGCGGCGCTATGCCGGGGTGATCATCGCCAATGGGCATAATTGGCACCCGAAGTTCCCCGAATATCCAGGGACGTTTACGGGCAAGGTGCTGCATTCGTGTGAGTATAAGACGGCGGATGTGCTGCGCGAGAAGCGCGTGCTGGTGGTGGGCGCGGGCAATTCGGGCTGCGATATTGCGGTGGAGGCGGCGCAAAACGCGGCCAGGACGTTCCACAGCGTGCGGCGCGGCTATTATTACGTGCCCAAGTATCTGTTTGGGAAGCCTGCCGATCAGGTGGGCGAACTGTCGCTGAAGCTGCGCGTGCCGCTTTCGGTGCGGCGGGCGGTAAATACGTTCCTGCTGCGCATGGTGGCGGGCACGCCGCAGAAGTTTGGGCTGCCGAAACCTGACCACAAGCTGTTTGAGACGCACCCGATTGTGAATTCGCAGATGCTCTATTACGTGGGACATGGTGATATTACGCCCAGGCCGGATGTGCAGGAGCTACGCGGGGAGCGCGTGCTGTTTGCGGATGGCAGCGAGGAGCCAATTGACGTGATTATCTACGCGACGGGCTTCAAGATTGTCTTTCCATTTATGGAGACGGCGCTGCTGAATTGGAAGAACAACCACCCCAGCCTGTATCTGAATGTGTTTCACCCGGAATACGATAATTTGTTTGTGGTGGGGCTGATTCAGCCGGACAGCGGGCAGTGGGGGCTGGAGGACATCCAGGCGCAGATAGTGGCGCGCTATCTGGTGGCGCTGAAGCGCGACCCGGCAAAGGCGGCGCGGCTGCGCGAGTTGAAGAAGCGCGGGCAGGAGAACTACGGCGGCGGCGTGCAGTACAAGGAGTCTACGCGCCACTATGTGGAGGTGGAGCACTTTAGCTATCGGCACAAGATGCAGAAGGTGCTGGCGCAGTTGGGATGAACAGAACCAGGCAAACGAGGTAAGACAATGCTGTATATGGTGATAGAGCGCTTTAAGAACCGCGACGCGCTGCCGATTTATCGGCGCTTTCGGGAGCAGGGGCGCATGCTGCCGGATGGCCTGCGCTATGTGGCGAGTTGGGTGGAGACAAACTATGATCGCTGCTTTCAGGTGATGGAATGCGATGATCCACGCCTGTTTGACGAGTGGATTGCACAGTGGGCGGACCTGGCCGACTTTGAGGTGGTGCCGGTGCGGACTTCAGCAGAGGCGGCGGCGCTGGCAATGGGCGAGCCGCCGCCTGCTGGCGGGTAAACGCGGCCCAGGCGTCTCTGTCTACTTCTCGACTGCCCACCAGACGCGCGCCGTGCGGTCTTTGCTGCCGGAGGCCACCATGCGGCCATCGGGGGACCAGGCGACAGTGTGGACGGAAGCGATGTGTCCCTTGAAGGTGGCAAGGTGCTTATGCTTCTGGGCGTCCCAGATGCGCACGGTCTTGTCTTCGCTGGCGGTGGCGATATGGCGGCCATCAGGCGACCAGGCTACCGACCAGATGATGCTCTCGTGGCCTTTGAGGTGGTGGTGCTCTATGCCTTTGTTGGCATCCCAGATACGCACCACGTCTTCGATGCCGGAAATGGCGAGGTGCAGGCCATCGGGGGACCAGGCTACCGAGCGGGCGTCGGGTATATCTTTCGAGAAGACACCAATCGGCGCTCCGCTGAGGACATCCCAGAGGCGTATTGTTTTGTCTTCGCTGGCGGTGGCGAGCACGCGGCCCTGTGGGGACCAGGCGACGCCGCGCACGTCGTCAATGTGGCCGGTGAAGGTAGCGGCGAGCCGGTGGCTGGCGACCTCCCAGATGTGCACCAATCCATTGTAGCCGCCAGAGGCGAGGAAATGCCCATCGGGGGACCAGGACAGGGCATACACGTCGTGGTTTGACTCCAGGTGCGCGAGTCGTTGGCCGGTGGCAACGTCCCAGAGGTGCGTGCCAAAGCTGCCTACGGCGATGAGGCGGCCATTGGGGGACCAGGCGACGGCATTCACGGTATTGAAATCGCCCTTCATGTGCGCGAGTTGTTGGCCGCTGGCAGGGTTCCAGATGCGCGCGGAGTTATCCCAGGCGGCGGAGGCCAGGTGGCGCTCGTCGGGGGACCAGGCCACCGACCAGATGTCTGCGGTATGGCCTGTGATGGTGGAGATGAGTGCGCCAACGTGGGGTTGTGCCATCAGATGTTCCTCTTTCTGCGGGGTGGCTGCCAGTATTGTCCAAAAGCAGGATAGCAGAGGCTGCGCTGTGTGTCAAGCGGCTGGTTCAGGGCAGATTGGCGGCCAGGGCCAGTTCCGCCTGGCGGTTGGCATAGTTATCGGGCGGCGAGGTGGGTGGGTGGTTGAGGAAGCTGCTGACGATTTTGCCGAGATAGCTGCGCAGCGGTTCATGCTGGAAGCCGAGTTCGGCTTTGGCTTTGGCCGGGTCCAGGTAAGACATCCAGCGGCCACTGAGGGGCGAGATAGCTTTGGGCGTGAGGCCGTTGGCAGCAAGCGCGGCGCTCTTGACGGAGACGGTGCGTGTGGGCGCTCCCAGCAGGTCTGCGAGCAGGGCGACAAGTTCGGCCAGGGTGGGCGTTTCGTCCTGGGCGAGGTTGTATGCCTGGCCGAAGGTGGCGGGCTGGCCGAGCATGGCAGCAATGGCAGTGACGACGCTGCCGCTGTAGACGTGGCGCAGGATGTTGGCCCCGCCATCGGGCAGCAGCACTGGCCCGCCATCCAGCACGCGCCAGAGGTAGCTTTCGAGGCGGCGCGAGAAGTCGCGCTCGCCGTTGACGATTGGCAGGCGCAGGCGCGTGGCGGGGAAGCGGGCGAGTTCCCAGACACTCTCTAGCATGTCTTCGCCGTCGCGCTTGCCGATGCCATAGCGCCAGTCGTTCAGGTCTTGGGGGTCGGCTGGTTCTGGCATGACGGGGCCGTCGTAGTCGCTTTCTTTGGATGGTTGGGGGCAGCCTTCGCGGACGAGATAGACCTGGCCGGTGCTGATATAGAGATAGTGGCCGACGCGCCCATGCGCGAGTTTGGCGACGGAGCGGCGCGCGTCGTCGCCAGTATAGGCGGCAAAGTCAACGGCGGCATCATAGGTGAGGTCGGCCAGGACGCGCTCAAAGTCGGGTGTGGTGCGGTCTGCGATGAGGCGGCCCACGCGCTCGCCAAAGGGGTCGGGCTGCTGGCCGCGATTGAGCAGGGTGATCTGGTGGCCGCCCGCGAGCAGACGCCAGACGAGTTGATAGCCGACAAAGCGGGTGCCGCCGATGATGAGGACGCGCATGGGGTGGGTGCTCCTTCTCGCTAAGCTCTCTTGTCGCCAGTATATCATGCTCTGCCCTGGTTAATGCTGGCAATCATACTCTTGTTTCTTGCGCTCTGATGCTGTATGCTTGGCCTCAGCTATTTCAGCAGGGAAAGGGGTTATAAGCAGGCGTATGCGCTACCGAGGCAGAGGGACTGAGAAGGGCTGCGCGTTCCTGGTAGGGATTGCGTTCATTCTGATGGGCATCTGGATTTTGTTTTACGGATTGGATTACATTTGGTATGCGGTAGCATCGCTGGGCATTGGACTGTTTTTTGCGGGCACGACGGGTATGCTGCTGCTGAGCGAGCGGCGTTATGGGAGGAGCAAGGGCGAGGAGTGATGAGAGGCCACTACGCGCCCTGACCTGCCAACGCCGCCCGGCAGCGATGTCCGTCGTCAGTCCAGCCAGGTGCCATAGACGCGGAAGTTGTGGCTGATCTCTTCGCCCGCCAGTTCGCGCTGAATGGCGCGTTTGCTCTGGCGACGGAAGGCGCGATGCAGGTGTTGTTTTTCAGAGACGCTGCCTTCGCTGTCTTTGTCCCGGCGTTTCCAGGGTTTGTACCTGCAACCGCAGAACCGGCAGTGGGTGCGCCCGCAGCGGCAGCAGGCGGAAACGATTGCCTTTGGGTAGTGCTGATGGTCTGGGTGATAAGGCGGCTTGTAGGCATGGTGCCAACCATTGAGGGTGCGCACGCGCGGAGGATAGCCCAAACTCCCACCGTACCAAATCCAGGGATGGGCTGAGCCATAGCCATGATAGGGCTGGTATTTGTTGGAAAGGTTCACGAACTGGTTTCCCAGGAGCAGGAATGACAGCATGCTCCCTACCAGTCGTCGCGCCAGCCTAGCTGCATCATGGGCAGTTTCCTCTTCGTTGCTGATGTACTTACGGCTTCTTATTGTATCACAGCCCCGTCGCGCCGCCTCTCCGATGGCGCTGCGCCTCGGCTATGCGGGGTAGGATTCGACCTCATCGTAGAGTTCGGGCGGGCCAAGGACGCCCGCTTCCTGTTGCCGCTGGCGGAGTTCGCCGGAGCCAAGGAACGCGCGCGCTTGCTCCAGATTGGTCCACTCGATGATGAGGAGGACATCGTGCGGGTCGCTGCTGTTGTGGAAGAGTTGGGCGCCCTGCCCGCCGTGTGCCTGGCGCAGGGCGACGCCTTGCGCAAAGGCGTGCTTGAAGGTGTCGAAGTCTTTGACTTTGAAGCGTGTGATGGTGCGCGACATGGCAATTCCTCCTCTGGCTGGAACGAGCAGGCGTGCTGCTGCTTCAACGGGCCGATGTATCAGGGCCATTGTAGCACGCGCCTGCAAGCCGCGCCCACGAGCGGGCGCGGCTGTTATCGGACGGGTTCGATTGCCAGAGTATCTTCAACGACCTGGGCCAGGGCTTTGATGAAGGTGGGCGAGGTGTTGAGCGATTCGGTGCGGGCAAACTGGATGCCAACGGATTCGGCCTGCTCGCGGGCGCCAATCTCGATGTCGTACAGGATTTCAAGGTGGTCAGCCAGGAACTGCACGGGCGCGATGAGCACGTGGGTGTGTCCGGCGGCTTTGAGTTCAGGCATGATGTCGGCGAAGTCGGGCTTGAGCCATTCTTCCGGGGTGTGCCCGGCGCTTTGATAGCAGAACAGCCAGCGGTCCTGGGGGATGCCAGCGAGCCGGGCGACTTCTGCTGCCGTTTCCTTGAGATGGTTGATGTAGTCTGGTTCGTTTTCGATGACCCGCTTGGGCATGCTGTGGGCAGTGAGCAAGACGGGCACACGCTGGCGTACATCCGCCGGGAACTTGTTGAGTGCCTGGCTGGCGCGATCAGCGAGGGCGCGTAGAAAAAGCGGCTGGAGATGCCAGTCGGTGGCGATCTTGAGGGCGAGGTCGCGGCGGTTGAGGGAGGCGACGGCCTGCTCCAGAGTCTTCACATAGCCACTCATGATGATGGGCGAATACTGCGGCGACATGATCAGGCCGACGAGATGGGTCGCGCCCTGGGCAGCGTCGGGGACGACATCAGCAATGAAGGGCGGGGCAAAACGCATGCCCGCGACGACGTGGAAGGTGCGCTTCCCACTGTGCCGCTGGTTCAGTTCGACCTGAAGGGCGGCAGCCTGCTCGCGGGTGATGCGCAGGAGCGGCGAGCCACCAATGAGGTGATAGCGGCGGCGAAATTCGGTGACGAGTTCCGGCTCTGGCTCACGCCCGCCGCGCACGTTTTTCATATAGACAGGGATGTCGTCCAGGGTGGCAGGAGAGCCATAGGTCATGAGGACGACGCCGATATGCTGTTCTGTTGGTTTGCTTCCATTTTGCATGCTATATTTCTTTCTAGTAGCTGTTTACTTGTCCTTCAATCGGAAGAAGTCCTTGCCAGGAGGAAGCCATGCAATGCTTCAAGGATCAGGACCGGGAATACCTCCAATGGAGGTGGGCCAATCCAAAAGGGTTTATCGTCAATTGTGCACGCAATCCAGGACCATCCTATCTGCTGTTGCATCGTGTTTCCTGCCCAACGCTTGCTAAATTGTCGTCAAAAGCAAAATGCTGGACAAAAGACTATATCAAAGTTTGCTCACTTGACCGCACCGAACTCGAAAGATGGGCAAGGGATAAGATTCGGGGAACTCTGAAGCCTTGCCAATTTTGCAATCCATAGGCTTGCTGGCTGGATTCCTTACTGACATTCTGTTCTGCTTCTCTCGTTTGCTGGTGTGCTGCTTTTCCAGGCGTTTACCTCTGGCGACGGCGGCCCCGGCAGGGACGCCGGGGCTACAAGCGGGCTGTTGTTTCGTGGACGGCATCTACGAGGCGGCGCAGCAGGTCCGGGTTGGTGGGCGCGAGGACACCATGCCCCAGGTTAAAGATATGGCCGGGGCGCCCATTGGCGCGGCGCAGAATGTCGTGCATGCCTTCTTCGATGCGCTCCCAAGGTGCGAGCATGAGCACAGGGTCCAGGTTGCCCTGCATGCCCCGATCATAACCGATGCGCGCCCAGGCGTCGTCCAGGTCCACGCGCCAGTCTACGCACATGACATCGCCGCCAGCATCGCGCATGATTTCGAGCAGGCTGGCCGAGCCGGTGCCAAAATGGATGCTAGGCGTGCCAGCTTGCTTGATGGCCTGGAAGATGCGCTGACTGTAGGGGAAGACGTAGCGGCGATAGACACTGGGGCTGAGGGCGCCGATCCAACTATCAAACAACTGCACGACATCCACGCCCGCCCTGATCTGCCCCAGGAGATAGGGGATGGTTACAGCGGTAATTTTCTCCAGCAGGGCGTGCCAGACTTCGGGTTGGCTGTACATGAGCGTCTTGGCAATGGCGTAGTCGCGCGAAGGGCGGCCTTCGATGAGATAGCAGGCGAGGGTGAAGGGCGCGCCGGAAAAGCCGATGATGGCCTTTTTGCCCTCCAGTTCGCGGCGAATGAGGCGGATGGCTTCCAGCACAAAGGGTGTGCCTTCTTCGGGGTTGGTGACGCGCAGGCGCTCGACATCCTGCATGCTGCGGATGGGGTGATGGATGATGGGGCCGACCTCTGGCTCGATGGAAAGCTCGACGCCCATGCCTTGCAGCGGAAGCATGATGTCGGCATAGAGGACGGCGGCGTCCACACCAAAGCGCTCGACGGGCATCAGGGTGATCTGGGTGGCGACATCGGGCGTTTTCGCCATTGTGAGGATGTCGTCGTTGAAGCGTTTGCGCAGGTCGCGGTATTCAGCCAGGCAGCGCCCGGCCTGGCGCATAAACCAAATGGGCGTGGCATCAGGCTGGCGCAGGTGGCAGGCGTCCAGAAAGCGAGCCAGCCCGGTGTGGGGTGGCAGGGTGGTTGGTGATGGCTGCTGGTTCATCTGCTGATCATATTCCTCGTATCTATTGCTTGTGCGCGATTGTTCGGCACTACTGCTCAGACGTACATGAGTACGCCTGGTTGTTACATGATGTGGGCCTGGGTTTCTTCTGTATGATAGGCCGCGCGTTGGCGCTTCTGCAACTTTGGGTGTGCAAGCAAGCGCTTTGAGCGATGAAGTGTCTGCGTGGACAGAAAGATGCAAGAAACGCTGCTATAGCATATGATAGACCGACACGAAAGCAGCAATTACGAGCAGAAGCGGGACCGTTACAGGAAGGGAGTAGCCATTCATGGCGAAAGGGCAGAAATCAGGCAAGAATACGATAGAGCGGCTGTCGCGCCTGCGACGCCGACCGGAGCAGGTGATTGAGGGTGGGAAACAGGTGCTCCCGCTCTACTTTTACGAGAACCGACGGACGTTCCAGCCCTATGTGGCGATCTGGCTGGATGCTACCGATGGGCGGCTGCTGGCCTCGGATGTGATCAATCCGCTGGAGAGCAAAGACGATGGGCTAAGCGAGGCGTTGGAGGTGCTGGCGCTGGCGATGGCCGAGCCGGAGGCACAGCAGCAGGAGGAAGGGCGGACGAAGGGCGGCCTGAAGCTGCTTTCGGCGTCGGGGCAGAAGCTGGACTCATCGGCGGCAGGGGTGCCGGGGCGAGTGGTGGTGAACGATGAGGCGCTGGCTCAGGCGGCGCGGAAGTTTCTGGAGCCGCTGCATGTGCAGGTGGATTATAGCGCGGAGATTCCGGCGTTTGACGCGGCGTTTGAGTCGTTGGCGGAGTATATGGGCGCGGATGGCAGCCCGGAACCGCCACAGCCGTTTACCTGGGAGATTGATCAGAAGCTGATGCCGCCGCTCTTTAACGCCGCAGCCAATTACTATAAGCGCTCGCCCTGGGAATATCTGGGCGATGAGCCGCCGCTGATGGTGCAGCTTGGCGACTATGGGCCGGAGGAGGGGACGCGGACGGTGTATGTGTCGGTGCTGGGTGGCGCGGGCGCGGTGCAAGGCGCGGTGATCTACTATTCGCTGGAGGCGATGCACCGCATGGCTGAGCGCGGCCAGGAGTTACTGCCGGGCGAGGCGGAGATTGACGAGGCAATTGAGGCGATGCGCCAGGCGGGGGCGCCAATTCAAGATGTGCCGCCAGATCAACTGCGTTTGCTGGTAGGGCAGATGTTGGCCGAGCAGGGTCCAGTGGGCGAGAAGCTAGCCGAGACGGTGGAGGATGGGCTGGTGGGCTTTTTTGATCCAGAGGATGAGCGCGACCCGACGTATCTGGATTGGCTGGAAGATCACAAGATTAAATATTCTAAGCAGGCGGTGCCGATGTTTTTGCGCATTGTGGCGGGCGGGAAAGCGCAGCCGCCGAGTGCGCGCGAGGCGCGGGCGCTAACTCTGACATTTGAGGCGCTGAGCCAGTTTTTCGCCCAGAATCGCCGGATGCTGGAACGGGGGATGTTCCCAGAGGAGGGCTTGAAGCATCAGGCACGGGTTGAGCTGGGCGGCCAGCCGATTATGGTGGAGGTGAGCTATCCACCGGAGGGGTATGAACTGGTGTTTGAGGAGGGGTCGGAGGAGTTTGAGGAAGATGGGGCGCTTGAGGAGGATGAGGACGAGGAATAAGCAGGTCGGCTTGGGGCAGGGACAGGGCGACATGGGTTGAAGCAGTAGGCAGGCGCTCGACGGTCAGGGTGCCGCCCAGCACGGCCAGCATGGTGCTGTGCAGGGCGAGGCCCTGGCCGCTGCTTTTTGGGGTGGTCTGCCCCTGTGGGGTGGTCTGCCCCTGTGGGGTGGCCTGTCCCTGTGGGGCTGCGCCAAAGCCGACGCCATCATCTTCGATGGTGAGGTGCAGCCCGCCGCGCCAGGCAAGGGTGATGATGAGGTGCAGCGGGCGGCTGGTGTCGCCGCCACGCCCATAGCGGGCGGCGTTGCGCATGGCTTCGCGGGCGGCGCCAAAGAGAACTTCGGCGGCCAGCGGCGGAAGTTGGTTGGTAGCCTGTTCTGCTGCTGGCTCAAGCTGCCAGGCGATGCTATCAAAGGCGTTGCGCAGTTCGCCCTCGGTGACGCGGCGCAGGGCGCCGATCAGCCCCAGACGGGCAATCTCTGGCGCGGCAGTGGTGGGCAGGGCGTGCAGCAGGTTGGCAATCTGGCGATGGGTGTCGGTGAGCAGGGTAATGGGTTCAGCGGTGGCGTCAGGCGTGCCGTTGGCACCAGTTTGTGAGGCGCTCAAGGTGAGCAGGGCAGTGTGCAGGCGCGGGAGGACATCATCATGCAGGACACGCCGCGTGCTGTTGTCGAGAATCTGGCTCTCGGCTATTCTCTGGCGCTGGAGGGTCATCAGGCGGCGGGCCATTTCTGCGCTGGCCTGGGTATCTATCAGACGCTCGCCAGTGGCGCGGGCCATTTCCATTTCTTCCTGGGTGTAGAGGCCGCCGTTGTGTTTGTTGCCCAGCAGCAGTACACCAATTAGCCCGCGCTCGCTCCAGAGCGGAATGGCCCAGCGCGCGCCGTTGTGCTGGGCTGGCTCGATGGGCAGGCAGAGTTTGTCTGGGGCGCGCAGATCGGCCAGCAGGCCGGTGAGCGTGGAGATAGGCGGTGCGGCGTCGGCTGGAATGGCGAGCGGCGGCCCGACGAGCGGCGCGAGAGGACCAAGCGCGAGAAGATAGGCGACCTCGGCACCAAGCACATCCTGGCAGACAGCACGAAAGGGGGCGCTGACATCGCCGTTGAGTGGTGTAGTGGGTGTGAGCAGGTGTTCGTAGAGGCGCTGGCTGGCAATGACCGGGCGCAGCCGCTCCGCGCGGCGGGTGCGGTCCCTATCCAGCCGCCAGCCCAGCAGGGCGATGTAGGTGATCATGATGAGCGTGGCGAGCACCAGCGGATAGATGGGGTCAAGCGGGAGCGCCAGGCTCGCGGCCACAAAGGTGCTATAGCCGAGGGCCAGGATGAGGCTGCGACGCCACTGGAGCAAGAGCGCGCCGCTGGGCAGGCGTTTGCCAGTGAAGATTTCATAGGAGACGACGGCGCGTCCAATCAGGACGACGGCGATAGCGATCAAGCCAGCAATGAGAGCGTCAAATGGTTTGAGGCGGTTGAACGTGGCGCCAGTGATGCTGAGGAGTTCGCCGGATTGCACCCCGGAGAGAAACCAAAGGGCTATGGTCCCCACGCCCAGACTTACGGCCAGCAGCGCGAGCGAGGCAGCAATGAGCCAGGGGCGTGCCCGCAGGCGGGCAAGATCGCCCATGAAGCGGTCTGAGGCGGCCATATGGCGCAGCGCCCAGAGCGCGAGGGTGATGCTGAGCAGGCTGTAAGACGGGTAGAGCAGAAAGACAGTGGGAAAGCTGTCGTCTGACATGAGCAGCGGGCCAGGGTCGCGCGGTGCTGCGCTGGCTGCGGGCAGGGGATAGAGCGCAAGGACCATCACCCCCACCAGCCCCAGCGCGGTCATGGCGGCCAGGATGAGGCGCTGGCGGCGGTCCTGAAGGACGCCCGTCCACGAAAGCATGACGAGATACCAGAGATACGGCAAGATGATGCAGGGCAGCCAGACGAGCCGCCACCAGAAGGCGAGCTGAGCAGTGAAGTGGTCCATCTGGCCTGCCGCGATGAGCGTATGGGCCACAAAGAAGATGCCGCCCATGAGCAGGCCGCCCGCCGCGAGCAGGCTGCCCCAGGTGCGGCGCTCGGTGTTGAGCAGGACAGTGAGGCCGAGCCAGAGCAGGGTGATCGTGTTGAAGAGGGAGACGGCGCGGATGGCCCAGTCAAGGAGTGCTGGCATAGTTTCCTATATTCAGATCGTATGCTACCCAATGATTACGGTTATCTAGCACTTGTGGCACGCCGTTGTCGTCCCAGTGGATGAGGCGATTTTCGCGGATGATGATGGTAGCACGCACGCGGGCAATTTTTTCGTCGGTGGCGCTTTCGTTGAGGCCCCAGGCGGCGTAAATCTGGCCGTTGGTGCGGCTGATGGTGCGCTTGTCGCGGAAGCCGAGGCGCGCGGCGATTTGCTCGTTGCTCATGCCCTGCGCGAGCATGCGTGCGACCTGCTGCTCGTTGGGTTCCAAGAGGGCCATTGGCGATTGCTCGTCTTTCTCGCGAACTTCTTGCACGCGCGATTCGATGTCGGGGTCAATGATGCTGCGTCCGGCAACGGCGTCGCGCAGGAGCGGAACGATCATCTGGGGCAGCAGATAGTTGGATTTGCGCACGTAGGCGTAGTGGCTGAGGATGCCGGAGCGACGAAAGGCGCGGTAGTAGGCGTCGTCGTCCTGAATGGAGTAGAAGACGACAGGCAGGCGCGGAAACTCGCGGCGAATGGCGACGGCAGCCTCGATGCCGTTCATCTCGCCAGCAAGCTGGACGTCCATGAGGATGACCCCCCAATGTGGGGGCGTGGCGGCAGGCAGATGCTCCAGGCACCAGTCCAGGGCGTCTTCGCCGGTGCCGCAGGTATGCACGACGTGGACGGCGCCGGTTTGGTCCAGCCCGGCTTTGAGGGCGGGGCGGAGTTTTTCGTTATCTTCAACGACAAGCAAGTCTAGCATGGTTTCCTTTCGGCGTTCGGCGCCTGGCGATTAAAATCGCGGCTAAGGGCGTGCCGCCACCAAGTCCGCCTGCGCGGACTCCCCCAGCCCCAGGTACGCCGCTCCCCTTGCCATATGGCGGAGCTAAGAATATTAGCTACAGCTAACCAGAAACGAGTATGGTATGTCAAGCACTCAGGTGGCTGCTGCTGTGGTGTTGGGGCGTGGACAGTCGCAGGGGGTGGCGTTAGGATTGGAAGGAAGCCTGAGAGAACAGAAGGGGGCCAGATGATGACGACTCTGACTCAGACGACAAGACATGCTCCACGCCGTCTCTTACCAGCAGCGGTGACGCTGGCGCTGGCGTTTTTGGCGGCGTTTGTGGGCAGCCTGGATGTGTATATGATCGAGGATGATAGCGCGCTGGGACGGGCGGCTCATGCTTCTAACGCGGCGCTAAGCCTGACGTATGAGGCGGTGTATGTGACGGCGCTGGCGGCGCTGGTGGTGGTGACAGCAGGGGTGATACGGCTGGTGCTGGCACGCCTGGGGCGCGGCGAGGCGGTTGATCTGCGCTTTTTTGTGCCGGTGCTGGCGGCGTTTGAGACGCTGGGAGCATTCTGGGGGCTGGTGATCAAGCACCCGGTGGGATTTCTGGTGGTCGTGGGGAGTTTTGCGCTGCTGATTGCCGGGGCGTTGCTTGTGGGGCCACCCCTGGCGCGGTGGCTGGGGCGTGGCAGCCAGGAGCGTGTGTTTGCGCTGGGTCCGGCGGTGGGTGCGGTGCTGGCGCTGGGCGTGAATGTGGCGGCGCTCATCGCTCATATGCTGCTGCTTACGTCATATAGCCGCGCGCTGTACGATGAGAGCGTGGACCATGTGACGATTGGCGGCAGCACGCTCGTTTTTAGCGAGTTTTTGCTGTTCAACACGCTGGCGCTGCTGCTGATGCTGCTGGCGGCGGTGATGGTGCTGCGGGCGCTGCGAGCGAGAGAGGGCGCCTAAGAGGTATTCTACCAACTGAGCAAAGATGAACCATTCAGAGAAGGCAGCTGAAGCGGAAGAAGGCAGCCGCTCTCTCACACTATCTATGCTGCGTGTGCTTGTACACCAAACAGACTGCTGAGGGCGTGTGTTAGTGGGCGATACATGGCAAAAAGGACTAGAGAACACAGGGCTGTCAAAGCCAACCAGGTCCAGGTGTCCACTGGAAACGGGTCAAGATGATAGCTTGCCTGAAACCAGAGCGTCAGCCCCACAAGCCACACGACAGACTGGAGACACCAATACATCCTTTTGGCCTGTTTTGACCACATGCCAAAGAGAATGACCGCCATAGCCACAAAATAGGGAATGCCCTGGCGTATGCCCTCTCTAAGCACCTCACCGGGACTCCATACCACCAGGAGATAACAGCCTGCCCGATCACCGTTGACGATACACTCAGACGAGGTAGCAATCAGGTAGAGCTGATAGAGTGCATACAGCACCAGGGCACTGCTGACAACAAGGAGTAGGTTTTTGTAGTTAATTGCCCGATTGAACATGGGAACAACTCCTTCTTAGAGTTACGGCAAGACACCCAAGTTATTATATCCGCTCAATTCCAATAAGAGATATGTGCATGCTTGAGACGCGCTTTGTGGCTTGATTTTTATCGGAGAATCGGGTATACTCTTTGGAGTGCATCAACCGTGATGCTCAATTTCTCTCGCAGAGAGGACGCTTCTCAGCTATGTCTCATTTGCTTGTACGAATGATGGCGGTAGTTCGCCCCTAAGTCCGGGGACGAGTCTGCCCATTTTCAGGCAAGCGAGCGAGACAAGGCATCCCCAGAGAAGCAGGTTGGGCGCGGCATGCGCGTGCATGCGAGCATCCCCCAAAGACCAGCACACTCCTTCTTCTTTCTGGAACTTTCTAAGCCGCGTAAGCCGGAAGCTATGGGCAGATGAACCGCTCATGGCTTTTTTGTTGATTTACGCGATGGACCGGACCGGCTGGAAGCCGGTGGTACAAGCGGGGCACAGAAGAAGGAGGATAGGAAGCGATGCTGGAGGTAAAGGGCCTCACCCTGAGCCGGGGTGGGAAATATTTGTTGGAAGAGGCGTCGTTTGTGATTGGGCGCGGGGAGAAGGTGGGGCTGGTGGGCGTGAATGGCGCGGGCAAGACGACGCTGCTCAAGGCGATTCTGGGCGAGTTTGAGCCAGACAGCGGGACAATCTCGCGCCCAGAGCGGCTGGGGTACCTGGGCCAGGAGCGGCTGGCGGATGCGCTGCTGGCTGGGCAGGCGCGGGCTGACCAGGCGGCGCAGGTGACGGTGCGCGAGGTGATGCTGGCCGGGCGCAATCTGGAGGAGCTGGCGGCAGAACTGCGCGCGATTGAGGCGCAGCTTGCGGAGGCGACTGCTCCGAGCGCCGCTGCGCCAACGGAGGGCGCGCTGGATGAGTTGCTGGCGCGCTATGGCGAACTGGAGGCGCAGTTTGGGCTGGCGGGCGGCTACAATGCTGAGCACGAGATTGCGGAACTGCTGAAGGGTTTGGGGCTGGGCGATGTGGAGCTAGATCGGCCTGTGGCGGGTCTTTCCGGCGGGCAGAAGACGCGGCTGGCGCTGGCGCGGGTGCTGTTTGCGGCGCCAGATTTGCTGCTGCTGGATGAGCCAACAAACCATCTCGACGGCCCGGCGACGCGCTGGCTGATGGAGTATCTGGCGCGCTTTGAGGGGGCACTGCTGCTGATTTCGCATGATCTGGCGCTCTTGGACCGGGCGATTGCGCGGGTGCTGCATCTGGACGCGGCGACGCATCAGCTTTCGGCCTACACGGGCAATTATTCGTCGTATCAGCGCCAGCGCAGTCAGGCGGAAGAACTGGCGGCAGCCCAGACGGAGCGCCAGAAGGCGAAGATTACGCGGCTGGAGGAGCAGGCGGACTGGATGCGCCACAAGACAGCGACTATGGCGCGGCGGGCGAAGGTGCTGGACCATCTGGTGGAGCGCATGCGCGAGGAGTTGCCCGACCCGGCAAAGCTGCCGCGCAAGGAGCGGGCGCTGACGCTGGACCTGCCGATTGCGCGGCAGAGCGGGCATCTGGTGTTCCGGGTGGAGCGGCTGAACAAAAGCTACGGCGGGCCAGCGGTGCTGAACAATCTCAATTTTGAGGTGGAGCGCGGGCAGCGGCTGGTGGTGATTGGGCGCAACGGCGCGGGCAAGACGACACTGCTGCGCATTCTGGCGGGCATCACGCAGCCCAGCCTGGGCAAGGTGCAGGCTGGGCATCAGGTGGACCTGGGCTATTACGCGCAGGAGCATGAGTCGCTGCACGTAGGGCTGACGCTGCTGGAGGAGCTGCGTCTGGCAGCTAGCGAAATGCCGCACCGTACGACTCCGCCGCCGGGCGATGGGCAGCTTCGTTCGCTGCTGGGGCGCTTTCTCTTTTCGGGGAGTCAGGCGTTTCAAAAGGTGGGGTCGCTTTCGGGTGGGGAGAAGACGCGGCTGGCGCTGGCGCGGCTGATGCTGGGCGGCTATAACACGCTGCTGCTGGACGAGCCAACCAACAATCTTGACCCGACCTCGCGTGATCGGGTGCGCGAGGCGCTGGCGGGTTATCGCGGGACGCTGGTGATTGTCAGCCACGATACGGAGTTTGTGGAGGCGTTGCAGCCAGACCTGGCGCTGCTGCTGCCCGTTGGGGCAGTGCGCTATTTCGACCAGTCGCAACTGGCGCTGGTGGCAAAGGTGTAAAGCTGATGCTCATACAAACGGACACAGCCCCTCCAGTGCCAGCCTCCGCGCTGGCGCTGGAGGGGCTATGCGGCACTTTTATGAGCGCCCTGTTGAGGCGGCAGGCGCGCCCTGGCTTTGCATGTAGTCTGCGATCTGGCGCAGTTCAGCGCGGTAGACGCGGCGCATGGCGGGGGGCGTGAGCCAGCGCTCAATGAAACCAGCCAGGCCACGTCGGGCTTCCCAGGTGCTGGCAATGGTGAGGTGGGTGTGTTGGCCGTCGCTGATTGGCTCATGCGTGAAGGTGGTGAAGAGGTCAGAAGCTGTATCGGATTCCATCAACACGCGCCCCGGCTCTGGCTCGGATACCTGCATATGCCATTGGCGCTCTTGACCGCCCACGCGAGTACGCGCGTTGAAGATGGTTCCGGCGCCCTGGCCGCCCGATTCGACCTCCAGGCTGGGAAAATAGTGTTTTGGGAGAATATGCGGGTGGCCGTTGCGGTAGTCGGAGAGGACGGCGTAGACGGCGGCTGGTGACGCGGGGATGTCGGCGGATGCTTCGACGTGTATCTGGGACATACTAGTTCCTTCTTCGCTTGCTTTTTTGATGTGATCAGCCAGCGTTTGCATCGGCTTTGCCTTCCAGGTCTTTTTTGGCGAGAAGCCAACGGTACTTCGTTTCCGCTTTGCGGATGAGCAGCCCACCCAGCAAGACGCAAGAGCCATAGCCAAACGCGATGGTAAAGAGCGGCGCGCGGAAATTCCAGCTATAGAGATAGCTGAAGAAGTTGGCGCCAACAAAGCTCCCGATCAGCCCAAAGGCGGAGTACAGGCCCATGACGCGGGCGCGGGCGGTGCTGGCGGCTGCGGCGGCCACGTGTGAATCTACGGCGGGCTGGATGAAAGCGTAGATCATGCCGTGCAGCAGGCCGAGCAATATTACCGGGAGGTAGCTATTGGCGAGGCCATAGGCGACATAGAGCGGCACCTGACTTAAGCCAAAGATCAGGATGAGCGTGGAGCGCCGCCTGCGGTCAGCCACGCGCCCGGCGTAGGTTGCCAGGAGGATGCCGGGGATGGCCCAGCAGATATAGCCTATGCCAATCCAGGTGACGGAAGCGCCCAGGTGGTCGTGCATCCAGAGGGCGTAGAGGGTGATGTCAAACCCCAAATAGAGGTAGTCGCCAAAGGCAAGCATATAGCTGCCAACCAGGGGGAGCGTGAACAAGGTTTCCAGACGGACAGGGAGGGCTTCTTCGCGCTGTTTCTGCTGGCCGACTGGCCGAATGAGGATGAGAATCAGCACAAGCGCGACGAGACGAAAGAGGGCGGCACCGATAAATGGCGGGGAGTAGCCCAGGCCGCCGATCAATCCGCCCAACGCTGGTCCCAGGAGGAAACCGGCGTTGAAAAAGGCGCTAAAAACGCCATAGGCTTCGCCGCGCTTTTCGGTGGGTACTGCGTCGGCTATTAAGGCGCGTGCCGAGGGAAGGAACGCGGCGGCAAATATGCCTTCGGCAAAGCGCAGGACGACAAAGAGCACCGGGTCGCTCACTGCGAGGAACAGCAGCGAGATGATGGCTTGTCCAAGCAGGCTGATGACCATGAGGGGTTTGCGTCCCCATCGGTCTGCCAGCCACCCATTGGGATATTGAAAGACGAAGTTGGAGATGAGAAACGCGGAGGCCATTGCGCCGATGATGCCGAGCGTTGCTCCCTGGGATTCGGCGTACAAGATGCGCACGGGCACGACCATGCCGATGCCGATATAGGCCGTGCAGACGGCGATGGAGACAGCAAGCAACGCTCGGTTACGCAACATGCAACAAAAAACCCCTTTCTCACTTCATCAGGCAAACATCAGGTGCTAGCTTTAGAGGATGAGCGACAGGTCGCCAAACTCGTGCCAGAGATACCCCTGCTGGATCGCTTCATTATACGCCTTCAGGACCACCTCAGCATCTCCAGCAAAAGCGGTTGCCAGCACCAGCCGCGTCGTTTTGGCTTCGTGTAGTCCTGTGACCAGGGCGTCTATAGCCTTGAAGCGATAGCCAGGAGTGATGTAGAGACTGGTCCAGCCTTCGCCCGGATGCACGATGCCCTGCTCGTCGGCCACTGTTTCCAGGGTGCGCGTGGGGGTGGTGCCAATGGCGACGACGCGGCCACCAGTGGCGCGGGCGCGGTTGATGGTTTCGGCGGCCTCTGGCGAGACTTGATACCATTCCTCATACATGGTGTGCTGCTCAACCTGCTCGGTTTCGATGTCTATGTTGCTGACGCCGGTATGCAGGATGATTTTGGCGAGCGCGACGCCCATCCCCTCGATCTGCTGGAGCAGTTCCGGGGTGAAGGCGCGGCCTGCCGAGGGCATCTCGGAGGAGCCAGGGACGGCGGCATAGGTAGTCTGGTAGAAGTCCAGCCCCCAGGTGTCGGGGACGTAATCGTATTTGATGGGGCGGCCAAGCTGCGCCAGCCAGGTTTGGATTGGCCGGTCTGATGGGTCAAATTCGATCTCCCAGAGTTTGGGGATGCGCTCGCGCTTTTTGCGGATGGTGGCGGTGAGCGCGCCATCGCCAAAGGAGAGTTTTAGCCTCGTGCTGATGACGGCGGAGTCAGGCTTAAAGACGGCCTGCCAGATGCGCCCGCTGCCGTTGCCATTGCTGGAGTAGTGCGAGGAGAGGCGCATTTCGATCTCTTGCCCGTCGCTGGTGACGCCAGGCAGGGCAGCCGGGACGGTGCCACTGATATTGAGGACGACGACATCGCCGGGACGCAAATAGTCCACGATCTCGTAAAAGCGGCGGTGCTCGATCTGCCCGCTTTTGCGATGAATGACGAGCAGGCGCGCGTGGTCGCGGCGTTCTCCGCGTGCCTCGCGCGGGGCGCTGGCCTCAAGCTCTTTGGGGACGGTGAAGTTGAAGGAATCGAGTTTCATCTGCTTCCCCCTTTTTAGGGTTGCTCGAAGTTGGGGGCATCATAGCGCTGGCCGGTGACGCTGGCGCCAGCAGGGGTTGCCAGCCAGACAAATACGTCGGTGACAGTGAAGGGGTCGAGCCGGTCGCTGATGTCTTCGCCAGGGAAGGCAAGCTGGTGCATCTCGGTTTTGAGGTCGCCGGGGTTGATGGCGTTGACGCGCACGCCAGTACCTTCAAGCTCGGCGGACCAGCTTTCGGTGACAAGTTCCAGCGCGGCTTTGGTGGCGCCGTAGCCGCCCCAGCCAGGATAGCCGGTCTGCCCGGCATCGGAGGTGACGTTGATGATCAGGCCGCTTTTCTGGCGCAGCATGTGTGGCAAGACGGCCTGGGTCATCAGGATGGGGCCGATGGTGTTGGCGCGAAAGAGTTCGGCCAGGTCGCTGGCGACGAAATCGGCCAGGTTGGGCCGGGGGCTGGGGCCAAGGATGCCCGCGCTGTTGATGAGCACATCAATCCGGCCAAAGCGTTCTATCGCTTGCTTGATGAGATGCTCAATGTCAGTGGGTTTGGTGGCGTCGGCAACGATGGCCAGCACTTGCGCGCCTTTGGCTTGCAGTTCTTTGCGGGTGGCTTCCAGGGCGGCCTCGCCCCGCGCATTGATGACAACGCGCGCGCCCGCGTCGGCGTAGGCGTGGGCCAGGGCGCGGCCTAAGCCTTTGGAGGAGCCGGTGATGAGCACCACTGTATTGGTATCCAGACGCATCTGTGTATCTCCTTGTCATTTCCCATCAGGGCTATTGCCCAATAGGAACAGGAACACTCATACATCTAAGAGCATACAAAAGAATCTGGCCCGCTGCATTGTGCGACGGGCCAGATTGTTGCCTGTCCTTTGGGACAGCGCGTTCTGATAAAAAAGGTCCGCCTGCGCGGATGAGAGCAAAACATCTCTGTTTGTCCCACTCGCGCAGGCGGTCAAGACGATCAAATAGCGGGGGCTATTGCCTGATTAGTGGGGCATCTCAACCCCAAGCTGCTTGAGGATGCCTGGCAGCCCGCCGTCGGGCGCTGGATGGGCCATATATTTGGTGGATTTTCCATCTTTAAATGTAAAGACGGACGCTTCCTCTGGCAGAGCAAACTTTTTGCCAGTGGCCGGGATAGCTGGCATGCCGGGGATGTTAAAGGTGCCAGTGTGCGTGCCGGTGATCTTGTGCTTGATCGTTGCTGTGTCGCCGCTCTCTGAGGCGCTTGTCTCGTTGAACTTGAAGTCGGGGAAGGCGGTGTGGAGCGACTGGAGAAAGCCCAGGAACTCTGCTTTGCCCAGAGCTTGCGGGGTGACGCCGAGAAACTGGAAATCATCCGTTACCATGCTGCTCACTGTGGCAAGGTCGCCGGTTTCAGATGCATGTAACGCCTTGCGCGCCAGGTCGAGATTACTCATGTCTTCACTCCTTCGTGTGAATGCTTCTCTGATGTTCGCTCTCATCTTCTGGAGCTGCATTTCTTGCTCCATAAATGAGTGTAGCCGAACGGGGTGGCGTTCTCCAGGTCAAAATCTGCTCAGTTTTTGCTCACTTTTTGCCAATAGGAAGCAACCATATTCTACGATGAACCATTGCCTGGTTAAGCTGATATAATATCAGGCTGCGTTCGTTTTGGCAGGAGTATCTGGCAAGTAGGGAGTATGGCTTCTACCGAGTTACCTTCCACGTTGAATGATTCAGCCACGCCCCAGCCTGTTCCGCTCTGGCAAAATCGTGACTATTTGCTGCTGTGGAGCGGGCAGTTAGTTTCGGAGCTTGGCTCAACGGCGTCGCGGCTGGCGTTTCCGCTGTTGATCTTATTTCTGACGGGTTCTCCGGTGCAGGCGGGGTTGCTGGGGGCGGCCAATGGGCTGCCCTATGCGTTTTTGTGCTTGCCAGCCGGAGCGTATATTGACCGCTGGAACCGCAAGCGGGTGATGATTGTGTGCGATGTGGTGCGGGCGCTGGCGTTGGGCAGTATTCCGCTGGCGTATGCGTTGGGGGCGCTCGGCCTGGTGCAGTTGTATGTGGTGGCGGTGGTTGAGGGAACGCTGTTCACGTTTTTTAATCTGGCGGATACGGCGGCGCTGCCGCAGGTGGTGGCGAAAGAGCAATTGCCTGCTGCGACGGCGCAGAGTCAAATTACGTATTCGCTCTCTGATCTGTTGGGGCCGACGCTGGCAGGCGCCCTCTACGGCGTTGGGCGTGTGCTGCCGTTTCTGGTGGATGCTGTCTCTTATGTGGTGTCGTTTATTTCGCTGTTTTTTATCAAGACGCAGTTTCAGGAGGAGCGCAAGGAGACGGAGCGCAGGCTGTGGGAGGAGATTAAAGAGGGCATTGTCTGGCTATGGCGCAATCCCTTGATTCGCTTTATTTGTTTCCTGACGGGCGCGCTGAACCTGACGAATAGCGGCTTTACGCTGCTGATCATTTTGCTGGCACAGCGCTTTCAGGCGACCTCGTTTGAGATTGGCCTGATTCTGGCGGCTGGTGGAGTTGGCGGGTTGATCGGGGCGTTTGCTGCGCCGCCGATTCGACGGCGGGTGAGCTTTGGGCAGATGCTGACAGGGGTGCTGTGGTTGTTCACGCTGCTCTGGCCGCTTCTTGCGCTGGCGCCCAATCTGCTGCTGCTGGGTGGCGCGATCTTTGCCTTATTTGTGGCGATTCCAGCCTACGATATTACGCAGTTTAGCTATCGGATTGCGCTGATTCCCGATGCGTTGCAGGGGCGCGTGAACAGTGTGTTTCGGCTGGTTGCGGTGGGCGCTCGCCCGGCGTGCCTGGCGCTGACGGGGGCGCTGCTGCAATGGCTGGGGCCGGTTGGGACAGTCTGGGTGCTGTTTATTCCGCAGGTGGTGCTGAGCCTGGCGGTGATGCTCAACCGGCATGTGCAGCAGGCGCCGCCAATTGAGCAGGCGCGCCAGGCTTTAGCGGAACGCTAGATTTCGCCGGGTTCGTCTGACATGCGAACGATGCGCGGGACAAACTTGCCCAGGATTTCGATGAGGTCATCCTGGGCGTTGATGACCTGCTCGATGTCTTTGTATGCCTGGGGCGATTCGTCCACGCCGCCGCCCAGCAGCGTGATGCCACGCTCGCGCAGGTAGGCGTCGCGCTCTTTTTTGCTGATGGAGTTCAGCGCCCCCTGACGGCTCATCTTGCGCCCGGCGCCATGCGAGGCGGAGTTGAGCGAATTGGGCACGCCGCGCCCGCGCACGAGATAGCCGGCATCGCCCATTGAGCCGGGGATGATGCCCAGGACGCCCGCGCCCGCTGGCGTGGCGCCTTTGCGATGGACGATGGCGGTGGTGCCATCGGGCAAGGTTTCGCGCCAGGCGAAGTTGTGGTGGTTTTCGACGTGGGCGATTTCTTCCAGGCCAGCGGCGCGCGAGACGCTGCGATGGATGACTTCGTGGTTGGCCTGGGCGTAGCGCCCGGCCAGTTCCATCGAGAGCCAGTAGTCCTGTCCGGCTTCGCTCTCCAGCGGGAGCCAGCCCAGGTGCCGCAGGGTCTGGTTGAGCGAGGCGTGCAGGTTCATCGCTACGTCTTTGAAGTAGGTGGCGATCTTGAAGCCGACGCCGCGTGAGCCACTGTGCGAGAGCAGCGCCAGATATTCGCCTGCTTTGAGCTTCAGTTTTGGCATATCAACCGGCAGGCGCAGGAGGCCCCATTCGACAAAGTGGTTGCCGCTGCCGGAGGTGCCCAGGTACTGCTGGGCGTTGACCTTGAGCGATTTGAGCAGGCGCGTGGCCTGCCAGTCGGGGTCGTCCAGGATGGGATGGGAGGGCTGGTCGTAGCGGTCCCAGCGGGCGCCGGTGCCAAAGCGGGTGTGGTCCATGAGCGTTTTTTGCAGGCGCGCTTTGTCCTGGGTGAGCAGGGCGGGCGGCGCTGCGTAGATGGAGAGGCGCATGCGGCAGGCGATGTCTACGCCGACGGCAAAGGGGATGACGGCATTGTTGGTGGCGAGGACGCCGCCAACGGGCAGGCCGTAGCCGGGATGGGCATCGGGCATGAGGGCGCCCGCGACGGAGACGGGCAGCCGCAGGGCGTTCTCTAGCTGCGCTCTGGCGCCCTGCTCGATCTGGTCGGCGCCCCATGTGTGATACGGCGCGGGCTGATCGCGCATTTCCGCGACGATGTGTTTGGGTTGGGCGCGCAGCAGGCATTCGTGCGCGAGCTGCTTGAAGATGGGGTCGTTCAGGTAGTCGCCGGGGTTCTGGCGCACCTGATCGAGCCGCTCAAGCGTTTGCTGCTGGGTGAGTCCAGCGGCCTCCAGCGAGGAGGCGGCGGCTTTGGCAAAAGTGATGAGTTTGCCTTCGGGCCAGCCATGCAGTTTCAGGATTTTTCCCGTAATCAAAAGTTGCTCCTTGTTGGGCAAAGAAAAACGCGGATGTCTTGTTATCCTGACATCCGCGCCCTGCATGGCTGTTGCGTGTTATGCGAGTATGAGCGGGCGGCCCCAGCCAGCAGAGGCGCGGTGTCGGTGAATGAGTCGTGATGTGCTATTTTGCATGACGTTGATTGTATCGGCCAGCATAGCGGGTGCCCCCTCTCCATAGATGGTGTAGATTCTTGGCTGCCCAAAGTATAGCAGACAGGGCGGCGTTTGTCAATGAGGCGATTGACAAACGAATCAGACGATCATAAAATAGATTGCGTTGAGCCAGGTCACGATGTAGAGCCTGGCGTATCTATTTGCGCAAAGGGAAGGTGTCGCAATGGCAGATCGTGTGGGAGAGAAATTTGGGAAATATCGTCTCACCAAACTCTTAGGCAGGGGGGGCTTTGCCGACGTCTATCTAGGGGAACACGAGACTTTGGGGACGCTGGCAGCGATTAAGGTCTTGCATAGTCGCCTGGCGCCCGACGATCTGACCGCCTTTCTGCGTGAAGCGCAAACTATTGCTCGTCTGGCCGATCATTCCCACATTCTGCGGGTGTTGGATTTTGATGATGGCGGCGGTTTGCCGTATCTGGTGATGGATTATGCCCCCAATGGCACACTTCGCCAGCGGCATCCTTTTGGCGCGCGGCTGCCAGTGGAGACGGTGCTGACTTATGTGCGGCAGGTGGCAGCGGCGCTGCACTATGCCCATATGCAGCAGCCTGCGATTGTCCATCGGGATATTAAGCCGGAGAATATGCTGCTGGGACGGCAGGAGGAGATTCGGCTGAGTGATTTTGGCATTGCTGTGACGGTCACGCAATATGTGAATCCCCACGCGCCCAGCGGCACAGCGGCATATATGGCGCCCGAAACGTTCAATGGGGAGGTGCATCGCGCGAGCGATCAATATTCTCTGGGTATAGTGGTGTACGAATGGCTCTGTGGAGTACGCCCTTTTTCTGGACCTGGGTATCCGCAATATGGGTATCAGCACGTGAATATTTCTCCCCCTCCACTGAGTAATCATGTCTCTACGCTGTCGCCGACGGTGGAAGCCGTGGTGCTGAAGGCGTTGGCGAAAGACCCAAAGCAGCGCTACGAAAATGTCCAGGCATTCGCTGAAGCGCTGGAGGCTGCGGCGCATTCGGGGCCACATCCCTCCTCTCCACGAGGGTTTACTACTGTGCATCAGGTTTCTCAACCGTCCCTGTTGCCGCCAGCAGGCACATGTCTGCATACGTTGAAGGGGCATAGTAATAAAGTGAATGCTGTGGCGTGGGCACCCGATGGGCTGAGGCTGGCTTCGGTGAGCGAGGATCAGATGGTGCGGATATGGGAAGCGGCACAGGGGCAGAAGGTGGCGAAATGGACAGCCTTTAATGCCACTGCACGCGCGGTAGCGTGGTCGCCAGATGGACGATTGCTGGCCGCTGTAAGCAGCCAGGGAACCGTCCATGTGTGGGAGGCAGCAAATGGGCGGGTATTGCTCACCTGCCAGGGGCATCCCTGGGGCGAGTGGGCGGTGGCGTGGTCGCCCAATGGGAAGCGATTGGCTTCTGGCGGCATTGATTTTATGGTGCGAATCTGGGATGTCAAGACAGGCACGGAACTGAGAACCCTCCGGGGGCATACCAACTGGATACAGTCAGTGGCGTGGTCGCCAGATGGGCAGCAACTTGCGAGTGGATCAGGTGGTCTGTCGAACTCAGATGACCACACGGTTCGGGTGTGGGATGCCAGCAGCGGGCGAGAAAAAGCAATCTACAATGGGCATGCTACTACGGTGTTTGGGGTGGCGTGGTCGCCTGATGGGAGTCGAATTGCTTCAGCAAGTAATGATGAGACGGTCCGGGTGTGGGATGTTGCGAGCGGGCGGGAGCTTGTGAGGTGTGTTGGACATGGGAGAGCAGTGTTTGCGGTGGCCTGGTCGCCCGATGGGCAGCGGTTTGCTTCGTGTGGTGCAGATCAGACGGTGCGCTTGTGGGATGCGACCAGCGGAAAACTGCTGACGACCTGCACAGGCCATATAGATGCGGTGAGGTCGGTGGCCTGGTCGCTGGATGGTCGGCGCATTGCCTCGGCCAGTTGGGATACGACGGTGCGTGTGTGGTCTGCAGGATAGCAGCAGATAGGGACGGCCAGAGGCTTCCAGGCTCTCTTTGAAGCGGGCGTGCATGGTGAGGCGGATGTGTTCGCCATCGCGGGTGCCGTCCTGCACACAGGGGATGTCGGCGTCGGTGAGCAGGTAGAGGTCGCAGCGGTGGGCGTTGGCAATGGCCTGCACTTCTGGCAAGGGGCAGCCAGGGGTCTTTTTTGTTGGTGGCGCTCCTTCAAATGTTGACATGGAGAGAACCAGGGATGTTACCAAGGACGAGTGAAAACGTCTTTTCCATCAACGGTTGACTAATGAGCGGGCATCTTCTATAATTGAAACATCCCATTTTTGGCATCCACAAAGGAGGCCAGTGTTTTGCGTATGAGAGTTTGTATGCCGGATGCGTCGTGCAGATAAAGGCACGCGCACCATTCCCTTTGTCTGGTGTATACCCAGGACGAGGGCGTTGAGATTGTAGCATATGTGTGAACCATCTTCTCAAGCCCACTTCCTGGCAGGCGACAGCGCCAAAGCTGTACTGATGTGAAAGGAGCGACCCATCCATGACGGCTCCACGCCTGCCCAAAGCTACTGCTGAGTATCTGGAGTGTTATCTGGACCTGGACCTCGGCCCCTATTGCCCCGGCAGCACGAATCGCCCTGAGAAAAAGCCGCCGCGCACGATGAATGCGGAGATTGCGCGCAATCGGCTGCTGAACCACGCGCTGCTGACGATGACGGCGGCCTGCGAGAAGCGGCGCGAGCAGCACAAGCGTGCCAATGGCGGGCGCCGGGCGCCGCGCGCGGGCAACGAATATCTGGATCGCTCGCTGATTGATGAGCATCGCATCCTGTTTATGTCCAGAGAGCATCTGCACGAGATGCTGGGGATTGAGATTGGGGAGGCGGTACGCTACGCGATTGCGGCGCGGCGCGCGCGGCGGCAAAGCAAGAAGGTGTGGGAGGCGCGGCACGAGGCGCTGGTGATCACGCTGCTGCGCATAGACCAGATTATTGAGGAACTGGATACAATCAGCCTGGGGTTTAATCTGGATGATGTGGTGGATGAGGCGATTGGGAATGCGTGGTGGCATCTGGCGGGCCAGAAGACGAAGCTGCCCAATGATCTGTGGCCGCCCTCGCTGGAGGGCATCTATACGACGCTGCTGGAGTTGCTGGCGGGCGTGGGGCGCTATTATCCTGGCTATGAGTATGACCCACCGCCGCCAGGCTGGAAACCGCCGGAGGAGCAGAACGCGCAGGCTGAGCAAGTGGTTGAGATTGAGCCAACCCCTCCGATAGAGCCGCTGCTGCCGGGCGAGCAGGAACCACGTGAGGATGAATCACAGTTTGATTAGCCCTTGCTGCGCGGCGATGGCGACGGCTTCGGTGCGGTTTCCGGCGCCGAGCTTGCCCAGGATAGAGCTGACATGATATTTTACGGTGCGCTCGGTGATGATGAGTTCGCCGGCAATCTCTTTATTTTCTAAGCCTTTCGCCAGCAGGCGCAGCACTTCCAGTTCGCGTGGGGTGAGTGTTTCCACGCCTAAGATGGTGGCTGGCTCGTGGCTAACCTGCCGGAGCAGCTTGGACGCCACGATGGGCTGGAGCAGCGAGCCGCCTGCGTGGACGACGCGCACCGCATGAAAAATCTCTCTGCGAGGTGCGCCTTTGAGCAGATAGCCTTTGGCTCCGGCGCGTAAGGCGCCCAGGATGCGCTCGTCTGTATCAAAAGCAGTAAAGACGATGACGCGCACATCGGGCTGCGTTTCGCGCAAGCGCCGGATGGCTTCCACGCCGTCCATTTCTGGCATCTCCAGATCAAGCAAGACGACATCCGGCTGAAGCCTGGATGTTTGCTGGACGGTTTCTTTGCCGGTGGCGGCCTCGCCAACGATTTGGAAGTCATCCTGGGTGCTCAAGGTGGCGATGAGGCCATCGCGGACGATGGGGTGATCATCAGCCACCAGGATGCGGATGGTGGTATTCATACGTGCAAAACCCTTAGAGGGGAACGGTCACTTCGACACAGGTGCCGGAACCACTGGTGCTTTCCAGATGCAGTGTACCACCGAGAAGCCGGGCGCGTTCGTTCAGGCCAATCAGCCCAAAGCGTTCTCTGGCGACCTGAGTCGGGTCGAAGCCTTCGCCGTTATCTTCGATGGTAAGGGTGATCTGTTTGCTGCTGATCTGCAAGGTGAGGCAGGCGCAGGTGGCGTTGGCATGGTGCAGGACGTTGGTGAGGGCTTCCTGGGCAATGCGATAGAGGCCCACTTCGATGCGCACAGGCAGCGGCAGTGGTTCGCCGGTGGATTTAAAAGTAATCTGCATCTCGCCTTTGGCGGCGGATTCTTCGGCCAGGGCGCGCAGGGCTTCGCGCAGGGCGCGGCCTTCCAGCGGGGCGGCGCGCAGGTCCATGACTGAGCGGCGGGCTTCTTCCAGGCTGGCGCGAGTGAGGCCGAGCGCCTGGCGCACAGTAGTGCGGATACGTTCGGGGTCGGCTCCGGCTTCCAGCAGGGCATCGGCAGATTCAAGCTGGAGGCTGACGGCAGTGAGGCCCTGAGCCAGGGTGTCGTGAATCTCGCGGGCCAGGCGGTTGCGCTCCTCGACGACGCCAAGCCGGGCGCTGGTGGCGAAGAGGTAGGCGCGCTCAATGGCGATGCTGAGCAGGTCGCCAATGGTGGAGAGCAGGCGCAGATCTTCGGCGGAGAGCTTGCGCCAGTCGGGGCTGGCGACGTTGAGCACGCCCAGTTTTTTCTCGTGGGCATAGAGTGGGATGCTGGCGTGGTAGCGCAGGCCATCGGTGCCAGCCATCAACCCCGAAAGACGGCTGCATTTGACGACGTTGATGTTGGCGGCACCCTCCAGGTCGCCTTCCTCATAGGTGTTGAGGCAGTAGCAACTGCCGCGCATGCGGTTGGGATGTTTGGCGAGCGCGGGCGGGAGGTTTTGCGCGGCGGCCATGTAGCCCGCGCTGGAATCATCACGCACCAGCCAGACCCAGCCAGTGTGCAGGCCAAGCAGTTCCGCGACCAGCGCCAGCCCCGTCTGAAGCACCTGACTGAGTTCAACCGAGTGGTTGAGCGCCCTGGCGATGTCGTTGAGGATGGTGAGTTCGTAGGTGCGGCGCTGAAGCTGGCTGGCGTCGGTTTCTTGTGATGGTTGCTTTGGCATAAGGGTAATCTTGCTTGTAGCACCGGCTTCTAGCCGGTGAAATGGGCGCGGGCGAGCCGCCCGCGCCACAAGGTCAAACTGTGCTACAAGCGCTCGATGATGGTGGCGGTGCCGATGCCGCCGCCGCAGCACATGGTCTGGAGGCCATAGCGCACTTTGCGCCGCTCCATTTCGTGCAGCAGCGTGACCATCAGGCGGGCACCAGAGGAGCCGACTGGATGGCCGAGGGCAATGGCGCCGCCATTGACGTTGACTTTGTTCATGTCGGGATGCAGTTCTTTTTCCCAGGCCAGTACGACGGAGGCAAAGGCTTCGTTGATCTCCACGAGGTCAATATCGTCCAGCTTCAGCCCGGCTTTCTTGAGCACCTGCTGGGTGCTGGGGATGGGGCCGGTGAGCATCAGCACGGGGTCAACGCCAACAACCTTTTGCGCGACGATGCGGGCGCGTGGGGTCAGGCCAAGCTCTTTGGCTTTCTCTGGCGTGGTGAGCAGGACGGCGGCTGAGCCGTCGCTGATCTGGCTGCTGGAGCCTGCGGTGATCTTGCCATCGGGCTTGAAGGCGGGCTTGAGTGTAGCGAGCCGTTCCAGCGAGGTATCCGGGCGCGGGCCTTCATCGCGGGCCAGGGTGCCATCTCCAGGTAGTTTGATGGGGAAGATTTCGCGGTCAAAGGCGCCCTCGGCCTGGGCTTTGACGGCCAGGCGGTGGCTGCGCAGGCCAAACGTGTCCAGGTCTTCGCGGCTGAGGTTCCATTTGTCAGCGATCATCTCGGCGGAGAGGCCCTGATGGGTGAGGGCATAGCGCTCAGTGAGTTCGGGCGGGAAGGGATGGCCGCCCGCTTTAATGGAACTGCCCAGCGGGATGCGTGACATGCTCTCGACGCCCGCGCCAATAGCAACATCCACAACGCCAGACTGGATGAGGTTGGCGGCAAAGTGAATGGCCTGCTGGCCGGAGCCACACTGCCGGTCCACAGTGGTGGCGGGGACTTCGATGGGAAATCCGGCGGTCAGAGCAGCGTTGCGGGCAATGTTGAGGGATTGCTCACCCACCTGCATCACGCAGCCAGAGACAATATCTTCGACGACAGCCGGGTCAATTTTGGCGCGTGTGACCAATTCGCGCAGGGTCGCGGCCAGGAGCATGACAGGGTGGACATCTTTGAGGGAGCCGTCGCGTTTGCCAACGGGGGTGCGGACGGCTTCCACGATGACGACATCACGCATGAAACAACCTTCCTTTCAGCGGAGGAGAGCGCTTCTTGGGGCGGCACGATTTCTCTTCCCAGATGATACCACGTGGGGGATTGAGCGGGCAAACGCGCCTGGTGCGACAGCTAGCAATCGGGCAGATTCGATGGTATACTGGAGAGTGCTAGAAAGGTGGCTTGTATGGCAAAATACAACCAGGGTCACGAAGCGCAAATGGAGGTGCTGCGCTTTTGAGCGCACCAGCAAACGACGACGGGGCTATCCCTCGGAGACGAACGTGAAGCGGGGTAAGCGCGTCGTACATGGCGGCAAGGAACTTTGCGAGAAGCTGGGCAAGGATGATCTTTGCCCCTGCGGGTCTGGCCGCCGCTTTCAAGCGCTGCTGCCGCAACGGTGGGCGCTATGATGGCATCCGCCGCGACCACTTCTTTTAGAGATTAGCACCACCAACACACTTATGACAGCCCTGGTAGCCTGGCTACCAGGGCTGTTGTGTTGAGCGCCGCTTTGATGGCTACATCTGGGGCTGAGGTGGGACAAAAGGCGCGGTAGGCATGGCAGCATACTGCTGTGCCATAATCCCTGGCTAGCCTGCTGCCGGAGTGACGTAGACGGCGGTGCCATAGCAGAGGACTTCTGTGATGCCGCTGGCAATCTCGGTAGCATCGTAATGGACGCCGATGATAGCGTTGGCACCCAATGCGGCGGCATGTTGAATCATAATCTCATAGGCGTCGTTGCGGGCGCGCTCGCAGAGTTCGGTGTAGAGGGTGATATTGCCCCCAAAAAGCGCCTGGAAGCCCGCGCCGATGTTGCCGATGACGCTGCGCGAGCGGACAATGATCCCGCGCACGACGCCGAAGTGGTGGGTGATGTTGTAGCCATTCAGCGTAAAGGCGGTAGTGACGAGGCGATGATCGAAATTGGGAACGGTTTGCATGGTGATGTTCCTTTCTCTCTATGCTTGATGCTGAAGCTCAGCATTGCGCCTGCTTTGCCTGGCAAGGCAGATGCAGGAGGATGTGAACCGAGCCATAGCGCCTGTCCTGCACGTGGTTCTATTATATGTACGTTGGCCTTGCTTGACCAGTTATAGGCAGGAGCATCGGGCCAGTGCCTTGCAGGAAGTGCCCTGGCCTGCTATGCTTGGGCTACGAAAAACTCTCGAAGAAAGTCTAGGGATTGTAATGATGAATACGAAGAAGCACGCTTTTCGTTCCCGCTGGTGGCTTCTCGTGGGGTGTTTTTTCCTGGGTGTGAGCATGGCAGGTGGATTGGGCACGCAGAGCGCGCACGCTGCGCAGGCGCGCGCCACTCAGCGCAGGGTGGAGCCATTGCTGCCAGCATGCTCGCAATGTATTTCGGATATTAGTCCGGCGGATGGCAGCACGGCGCAGACTGATGCGAATGGCAAGGTGACGATCAGCATCAGCGCGCAATTGGATAACAACTTTACTAAATTTGAGATTCAGGTAGATCAGACGACTGTGGACCAGACGCAGATTCAGGTGACGGGCGACCCAACAGCACCAACGGCCCAGGTGAAGCTCGTATTGACAGGTGGGAAACACCATGTGTTTGCGCAGGTGGATGATGCGAGCGGGCCGGTGGCCTCGGCTGGATGGGATTTTACAGTGGTGGTCACAGCCACGCCGGTGCCGTCTGCGACGCCAACGACGGTGGCAACCACAGGCCCAGGTGGACCTTCTGGCGGCGGAACCTCTACCAACCCAACAACGGCAAAAGGTGGCATTGTACTGAATACGGTGAGTTTGATCTTTTTCTCGGTGGCGGTGGTGGGGCTGCTGGTGATCGCGTTTATCGCGGGGATGTGGTTTGGAGGGCGGCGCCTGCCAACGGCGTAAGTGAGAGATTTAGATTAGCTAGAAGTAAAGCGCCTGCCATAACAGCAGGCGCTTTTTGGTGCCAAGGGTCGGAATCGAACCGACGACACCAGCATTTTCAGTGCTGTGCTCTACCAACTGAGCTACCTTGGCAAGCAGATGCAATCGCAGAAAGAAGTATAACACATCGTCAGGCCACTGCGCAAGGCTTTTGGGCGCGAATTTGCGCTGTTTTTCAGGCCCGTTGGATGGCGGTGGCACTGGTGAGCGCGGGCATCACCTCGCGGGCAAAGAGGTCCAGCGAGCGCGTGACCTGCGTATGGGTGAGTCCCCCAAAAGCAAACAGACCCACGAATGTGTCCAGGTGAAGCTCGCGCGCCTGGGTGAGCAGAAGCTGGATGACTGTTTCGGGCGAGCCGATGATCGCCAGACCACGCTCGATCAGTTGGTCGTAGGTGAGCGGGCCAACGATGGGCATCTGGCTGGTGACTGCGCGGAACTGGTCGTCGCTGATCTGCGGCTGAGCCTCAAAGTGGTGCCCGTTATAAGGTTCCTCATAGGAGGCCCGGTCATTGAGCAGACGCCAGGTTTCCCAGAGGGCAGGCTCGGCTTCGGCGCGCGCCTGGGCGTCGGTGGGGGCAATATAGATTTCGCGGAACATGCGTGGGCGGCGTTCGGGCAGGTCTGGGTCGCCAGCCGCCGCCTGAAGCTGGCGGTAGAGGGCAAAATGCTCTTTGGCGTCGGTGGTGGTGGTGAAGTGTTCGGCAATGCCGATGCGGTGCTGGGCGGCCCAGATGACGGAGGCGCGGTGCGCGACGGCGGTCAAGAGAGGCGGATGCGGCTGTTGGAAGACGCCAGGGCGCAGACGCAGGTTTTCCAGGTGATAGTGCTTGCCGCGATACGAGAACGGCTCCTGGGTCCAGAGGCCCTGGATGATCTGGATGGCTTCGGAGAAGCGCTCGTTGACTTGCTCCGGGGTGAGGCCAAAGCGCTGCCATTCCAGGCGGCGCGAGCCTCTACCGATGCCAACATTGAGGCGGCCATGCGTGAGGTGGTCGAGCATGGCAAGTTCTTCAGCGAGTTGGGCGGGCTGATGGAAGGGGAGGACATTGATCATATTGCCCAGGCGGATGCGCCCGGTGCGCTGCGAGAGGGCAGCGACGAGCAGGTTAGGAGCGGGGATAACGGCGTCGTTGTTGTAATGGTGCTCGGCAAACCAGGCTTCATCGAAGCCGAGGTCTTCGGCGTGGATGATCTCCGCCAGGTGTTCGTCAAACAGGGCGGTGTAGGGTGTGCCGAGTCGCTGCATGAGGCTAAAGAGGCCAAAGTGCATGGGTTCCGCTCCTCCCAGGCAAAAGCATGGGTTCGCCTGATGTGATTTTTTCCAGGCCCTCTCCATTAATTGTACGCTATTCGTGCCAGGGAGACGCTGGGGGAGCGGGCGCTTGCGGTGCTCTTGCGCAGAAGATGGTAGAATGATCAGCAGATACTCCTGTTTGCACGTCTGCGCGGGGCCGATGGATTCGGAAACGCGCGCTGGAAGGGATAGAGTTGTGAACGTCTATTGGATCGTTATTCCTGGGGTCTTGATCCTGATCGTGGGGTTCCTGGCGTATGAGCTGACCAAGCCAAAAGGCCAGCAACAAGAAGAAGCCGCCTCAGATGTTCCCGAAGAGGCTTCCCAGGAGGCAAATAGTAAGCTCTAAAGGCTGGCTTGCGAATTGTGCCAGAAGACAAGTGGGGAAGCTGGTTGTGGTTTGGGGAGGTGGGCGGCGAGGGATTCGAACCCCCGACCCCTTGTGTGTAAAACAAGTGCTCTAACCAACTGAGCTAGCCGCCCAATGCAGCGTAGATACTTTTCTTACGCTGCATTGCAGTGTAGCATATTTTCGTGCCATTGGCAAGCGCTGGGTAAGCGTATAAGCCTGTAAACTTCTCCACTTCCTGTGGGGCAGAAAAAAGCCCACCTGGTCAGAATTGAGGGAACCCGCTCCCAAACCTGGAGGGAAACAAACTCTGGTGTAGCTCTCTCAAGAGAAAGCGATGAAAGCACCAGCCGACGATACCGCCTACCAATGCCAGCAGCAGGCCAAGCAGGGCGCCAGGCACTTCTTGAGCCAGATTGAAGCCGATAATCAGGCTGGTGAGGCCCCAGCTTATGGCGCAGAGGGTGGATACGCCTTTGGATGTAGCCCGGTCCTCTTTCTTTCTGGCGTGGTGCCACTCATTGAGGGTGATACCGGCCCAGATCAGTGCCAGTAGGGAGATGAACGGGATGAGGAAAAAGGCAAAGAGCGAGTTGGTGACGATGCCCGTCAAGGCGGGAAAAAAAAGATCAAAAGCCCCCAGCGCGAGCGCTAGCCAGAAGTTCACCCCCAATTTTTTTAGAAAGTCGTTCTGATCGTTGTCGTCATCATTGTCGAGGTCGCTTGTTTTGTGGGTTTTCCAGACCCAGATCATGCGCTCACCTCTAGCCGGGTCGCTGCCAACAGAAGCAAGAAACCTGCTATCGGCAGACCAGGCGAGCGACTCTACTTGAAACACCCGCTCGCCCACAGCAAATTCGTAGGATTGGGGCAGGCCGCTGGTTTTTTGCGGGGGCTGGGAAGGCGACACGCCTGCTCTGGGTTCCCAGACCTCAATGATGCCCTCCTCACAACCCGCTGCTAGTGACCTGCTATCTGGCGCCCAGGCGACGGTCAACACTGGATGGGAACATGGATGGCTGCTGACAGTGGCCCCATTGTCGGCATTGATGACTTCGACGGTGGAGGGGCCGACCAGCAGGGCCAGGAGGTTGCGGTGTGCGTGTTTTGGAGCCTGAGAGTTCCAGGGCAGGGGCGGTTTCCAAAGGGCAATCGGGCGTTCCTCGCCAGAAATGAAGTAGGTTTGGAAATCTGATTGGTCATACGCCTCCCAGGGTGTTGGGGTGTGGGTTGAGATGTTGGGAGGGCTAAATGGGTTAGCCTTCCAAATGTGCACCCGATTTTCGCCTGTGAGCAATGCCAGGTATTGCTCGTCTGGGGACCAGGATAAATCGCTCAGGTTCTCTAAACGGAATGCCTGTGCCCCAGACTGTCTGCCGCGTCGGAAGCTGAGGTCACCAGCATTCCAGAGGATCACAGAGCTGTTTTGATCTGCTGAGGCAATATAGCCGCCTCTTGGCGACCAGACCAGGAGGGTGACATCGCTCAGTGGCCCACTATGGGCCTGCGTGGCGCACAGGGGTTGTCCATTTGTGCTGTTCCAAAGATGGAGCGCGCGCTCGTTTTTCACCATGCCTGCTGCTACGATTCTTTGCCCGTCGGGGGACCAGGCGAGCGCAGTGACGTTTTTGAGACTGGTGTAGGTATAGACTGGCGTTTGCTGAGCCAGGTCATAGATTTCTACGCCGTCGGGGACGGAGCCTGCAATAAAGCGACGGTTGGGAGAAAATTTCCAGCTGCTGTCTTTGACAGGGTAGGTGGCATCGTTGCCAGGCGTCGCCATATCCCAGAAATGGAGGTGGTCGGTGGTCGTGGCGGTAAGAAATCGGCCTATCCAGTGGATATCTTTCACCTGGCCGCTGACGGGAAAATGTTTGATGTGGTCGCCAGGGGAAGCCGGGTCGTAGGAAGCAAGTACAGGTTGATTGGAGATCGGTTGCACTGGGATGGGTATGGAGCTGGGGGTGCCAGGGGTGTTGGAGTTGGAAGGAGTGGTTCCCCACCCTGCCTTGCCCCAGTCGGTGCGGGGGGAGGTCGCGGGTGTGGCGGTCGGCGGTTTCGCTGGTCGCCTGGGATCTCGAACGGTTGGCGCGTCATACGTTGGTGTGGGGGAGATGCCGGTGATTGCTCCTGTCAGCGCTTTGGCGAATTCTGTGACGCTGGGATAGCGCATTCGGTAGTCTTGAGCAAGCCCGCGTCTGAGGACTTCTACAACATCAGATGGCAGCGGGTGGCTGGGGTTGCCCTGAATGGGCTTGACCCCAGTGAGCAATTCATGGGTGATGACGGCTAAGGAGTATTGGTCGCTTTCCCTTCTGGTTTCAGCGTTCAAATGTTGTTCGGGTGCCATGTATCCCAGGGTGCCCTTGACCACTTTCGTCACATGAACCGATTTGCTTCTTTCGAGCGCTGTTGCCAGGCCAAAATCTGCGATGACAATCTCGTTCTGTGCATTGAGCAAGAGGTTGAGTGGTTTGAGGTCACGATGAAGGATGGGCGGAGTCAGGTCGTGGAGATATTGCAGCCCTTCGGCAATTTGATTGACGTAATCAAGCACCACGCGCGGGGCCAGGGGTAGGCCGGTTTTTTTACAGTGCTCATGGAGGGTGCCATTGGGCACATATTCCATGACCAGATAAGGGATGCCTTGTGGAAAGCCGGGAATATTCGACTGGATGCCGATCTCCAGCAGGCGAATGATGCGAGGGTGATTGAGGGGTTGCAGCGGTCCAACTTCTTTCTTGAGGCTCTCCAGCGCCTCGTTGCCAGAGATATTAGGTTGATTCTGCTGCGTAATCGCAAAGGCTTTGATGGCGGCCAGAGATTGATTGCCCACGTGCACTCCTTGATAGACTTGAGCAAATCCTCCCTGACCCAGAAACTCAATCAAGTGGTAGTTGCCAAACCGGTGATTGATAAAGTTTGGCTGCGATGGATCAGGTTGTTTTTGAGGCATGCATGGCTTCCCTTCTCTCCAAACATCTGTGAGCTACTCAAAGTGCATGGGGTGTACCGCTTGTAGCGGATAGAGTGACTCTCCAGGGCGATTTTAAAGCATTCTGATGTATGAGTCAAGCTCTCTCTCCAGATGCCTGGATTTTCCCGGCAGCGCTGCGGAGGCAGAAATCAGCCGAGCGCAGTTCCAGGCTGTTCTGGCCGCCAGCCTGCCGTTGTCTGGAGGCTGTTTCTATTCGGCCCTGTGCGCAACCAGTTTCAAGGAGAGGGAGGGCAGGGCACAAGAGGCCACGTGAGGTTATGCTGGAGTCTATTTCGCGTGAACGATGAGAAGACGATTCTGAGAGATAAATACTGCTCTGCGTATCGTGGCTTGTCTCTTGCCTTGAATCATGCTATACTTCCATAAGTAGAGCAAGAGAGAACCAGAAAGGCAGGCATCGGTCACTTTCTATGGTTGAACACTCATCCCTTTCTGCGGGGTCTTCTGGGTGACGAGAGGAAGCAGGTAGTTTTCTTTTGGCGTGAGTCGGAGAACCGTTTTTAAGAATGAGGTGGAGCGATGTATGAGAAAAACTGGGGAGCTTCGCAGCCTGGATGTTTGATCCTGTTGCTAGATCAATCAGGTTCTATGGAACTCCCCTTTGGGCGAGGGGTGGCGGGAGGCGGACGCAGAAAATGTGACATGGTTGCTACAGTCTTGAATGGCTTTTTAAATGAGCTGATCACAATCAATACAATCCCCTATCCCGACGGCTCAATGCAGGTTCGCCCGCGCGCGGAAATTAGCGTTCTGGGGTATCAGGAAAACCGGGTGGCTCCAGCGCTCGATGGCCCGCTTGGTGGAAAAGTAATGGTGAACCTGCCTGAGTTGGCTGCTAATCCTGTCAATATTGAGATGCGGAATGCGAAAGAGGTTGATGAACTGGGGCGCGTGGTGGAAATTCCGATGCCTTTTTCTATCTGGGTGCTGCCCAAAACTGCCGGGGGGACGCCCATGTGCGCGGCGCTGCAACGCGCGGGGGAACTGGCAGATCAATGGGCCAGATCTCATCCGGGCAATTATCCCCCAGTGGTCGTGAATGTGACAGATGGGGCGTCTACGGATGGTGACCCGACGGCGCTGGCGCATGCGTTGGGCCAGATCAGCACGGTTGATGGGCAGGCGTTGCTCTACAATGTCCATATCACAGAGCATAACCTGCCGCCTGTGGAGTATCCCGTGAGCGAAGCGGAGTTGCCCAATGATGAATTTGCCCGCTTGTTATTTTCGATCTCCAGTCCCATCCCAGAGACGAGTCGGACGCTGCTGGAGACGGTTGCTGGCAGGAGGGTGTCACCAGGCGCTCGGGGGCTGATATTTAATGGGGATGCGGCTTCAATCCAGCAGATGTTTACGTTTGCCAGCGCTCCAGCCAAGGCGACCAACCCCAATATGTAATGAACATGTGCGGCACCAGGTAAGCTGCTTGAGCAGATATTGCTGTATGCTTGTTTAGTTGGGGAAGGTGGAACCAGCATGTTTGCTACTGTTAAGCGATTGGCCTATTGGAAGTCTGAGCATGACGATAAGACGTGTGAAGACGCCTCATTGTTTGATGCTGCTGCTGGATTGTTTGCGGTGGCGGATGGGGCCGGGACGGCTGCCTTCTCCAATATCTGGGCCAGAATTATTGTGGAGCATTTTCTGGCTGTGCCATTGATGAGTGATGATCGCTTTGAGGTGGAGTGGTGGCTGCGGATAGCACAGGAGGAGTACAGCAAAAAAGCTCCTCCGCTGGCGGCGATGCAAGGAGCGGCACGCAAGAAGGCCCAAGAGGGGAGCTATACAACGCTGGTGACGCTGCGCATTTGTGCAGTGGAGCGGGAGCGGGTCCAGGTAGACCTGTGCGCCTTTGGAGATAGCTGTGTGCTGGTTTGCCGTGCTGGGTCTGGGGAGGATAATCTGCGCTTTCCTCTGGAGAAGGCAGCGGATTTCGCGCGCGGCCCGATCTGCCTTCCTTCGTATTTGAAGCGCTTTGATCGCAATTTTACCAGGTGTCTTGTCCGCTCTACGAGCTTTGCGCCGGGAGATCGGGTGATGCTGGCGACGGATGCAGTAGCTAAATGGGTGATTGGGGGCGGGGGGCAGGGCGAAGCGTGCTACCAAGAAGCCTTTGAGCATGTAGCGGGGCAGACAATAGAGGGGTGGCCGGATTTTATCCAACAATGCCGCGAGAGTGAGCAGATGGTGGATGACGATGTGACGGCGTTGGTGCTAACGTTTGAACGAGATGGGGCGCGGGCGCCTGACTCCCAGGAGTTGGGGGCAGCGATTGAGCATTTGAGAGAGGTGCAGGAGGCCCGGCGGCGCGCGTTTGAGGAAGCCAAACAACGGCAGGACAAGGAAGCGATGGCTATTGCCTATGGGGATGGGAGGGTGTTTGGGAATTCGGTGGGGCAGTTCTCGCCAGAAATTGCTGAGGCGCGGGCTGTGGCTGATGCGTTACACGAGGTGCGGCAGGCGCTCCGCGGGGCCATTAATACCCCCGATCCCCAGTCTATTGTAGGACCGATCTGGCGAAAACACCAGGCGATGTTAGAGCGTGAGGTCTGTGCCCAGGAGATTGTTGAGAGTCTACGCCAAAATGGGCTGTTAACGCCGCCTCCCGCCGCTCAGACACCGCTGCCACCTTTTCAACCACGCGCTCATGTGCCCGCGCCTGTGCCTGGACCAGCTATGTTGGAGCGTTCCCGGCCAGCGGTGGCCTTGACGCCCAGCAGTGAACACAGTGGTGTGGCGAACAGGCTGACGACACCTCAGCAAGAGAGTCAACTACTGGCGGGCTTGCAAAAGGCGCTGGAGGTCAATGATGAGGAGCAGATGGTTGCTGTGTACGAGGCGATTCTAAGATCGCCCGTTCGCGCCAACCTCCTGCTCACTACCGAGCAGGAGGCCCGTGTACAGCAAGCGCGGCAACGTGCTAAGGCACTGGTGCATCTTCTCCCGCTGCTGCGGAATGGGACGCCCGAAGAGAAGGTGACGGCGTTTGACTATGAATCAGAAGAAAATCAGCAGTGGCTTAAGCCCGAAGAACTGGAGCAGGTCAGTCTGGCACGTAACTTTACCGAGGCGTTGAAAGCCAATGACGACCAGGAGCTTTGGCGCGCGTACCAGATGATTCTGCATTCTCCAACCCGCCCGACTTTTCTGCTGACAGGCTATGAATCGCGCCTGCGCCAGGTGCAGGCGTCTCCTGAACTGGCATCCCTTCCGGTGAACGCGCATCTGCGTGATCTGGAACAGGCAGTGGGGGAGGGCAATTTGGAGCAGATCCGGGCTGCTTTTGAGGTGTTGAGGCTGAACTTCGCTGATCTGCCGGGGCAGTTACGCCAGCGGGTTGAGCCAGCCGTGAAGCTTGTCCGTGCTATGGAGGAAGACAGCCGCCAGGCTGATGAGACGGTGATCCAGGCATACAACGCTCTATTTCATGTACCGGGCAATCGAAGCCGGTTTGTTCCAGAGGTGCAGTATCAGCAGCGCGTGCAGCAGGCTCAGCGACGCCTGCAAGCGCCGGAGCAATCCTGGCGGGTATACTGCACGGTGAATAACCGACCGGTTATGATGAAGCGGATAGGTGATCTGGAGGCGCTGAGAAGCTGGTATGTGACCTTGAGATACCAGGAATTAGGCAAACGCCTTGGGGCTGGGGAAGACCGTGCCACACGCCTGGAGTGGGAGGAGTTAGGCGAGATGAAACAGGACAAGCCAGAGAAGATTCTGACTGAGGATTGTTTGATTCAAGAAGCCCTCGAAGGCGAGAACGCGCAGGGAAAGCTCAACCGCCCGGAATTTGAGGGGTACCTCCAGGATCGGGTGCGGGGCCTGCTGCCAAGGCTGCGCAAGGAGGCGGCCAACGCCCCAGCGGTTCAGGGCCTGGAAGACGTGGAGATACGCGCCGTGCTGGAGGTGTTTGTGCGCCGGAGGTGGTTTGCGGGATACCTGGCGCAGCAGGGAAACCACCTCCGCGATTGGCTCAAGAAGCAAAAGAAAAAAGCCGATATACGCGAGATGTACTAGCGAGCAGATGGCTCTCAAAACGCTGGTCTTTTGCCCTCAAGGACAGAAGATGGGGCACCGGCGCCAAAGGGGTGTTAGGGGTAACGTGCTATGCCTTCACGTGGTGATTATGACGAGGCTATCAGGCTGGCGCGCGCCACCTTGCGGGTATCCGATCCTGAACTGAAAGAAGGCCAGGTGGATCTGTTTACCCAGGCGACACGGGTGGGGCCGGTGCCAAAGGCGTATGGCATCAATGGGGGGAATGCCGTGGTCTATCGCTTTCTTGGCAAAAGCGGGACTCCCCATGCGTTGCGCTGCTTTTTTAATGCTGTTTCCTCTGATACCCAGGAACGCTACATGAAACTGGGCGGCTATTTTCGCCAGCATCTGCCCGATATTACCGTGCCGTTTACGTTTTATGATCCGGGGATTAAAGTCAAAGACCCGCCCAACCAGCCCAGGGAGTATCCCATCATTGATATGGAGTGGGTGGAGGGGGAGACGCTGCTTCAGCGGGTGGATGTGCTGTGCCAGGCGCGCGACCAGGCTGGGCTGGCGGCTCTGGCAGATCAGTGGGTGAAGGTGATGGAGAAGCTGCGTCAGGCGGGGGTGGCGCATGGCGACCTGGCCGCCGAGAATGTGATGATTCGCCAGAATGGGCACATGGTGCTGGTGGATTATGATGGCGTCTATATTCCCAGCTTTGCCGGGAAGCAAGTGACCCCTGTGGGACAGGTGGATTACCAGCATTGGGATGCTCGCCAGTATGATGAATGGATGGACGAGTTCCCGGCGCTGGTGATCTATACGGCGCTGCGCGCGCTCCAGGTGCAGCCAGACCTGTGGGGGAAGTATATCACGCGCAATGCCCAGGGGAAGCCGACAGATACCAATCTGCTCTTTAAGCACATGGATTTTAAGAATCCAGTCGCATCCGGGTTATTGCGGGAATTGGAGCAGATGAATGAGCCTCGGCTCAAGCAGGCACTCCAGGTGCTCAAGAAAGCCTGCCAGCAGCGAGTGCAGCAGGTGCGCTTTGCTCCAGCGGTTTCTGACCCTCTCCAGATGGCGTTTGAGGAGTTGGAGCAGGCTATTACTGCTGACGATGATGAGCAGGTTGTGAAGCTGTGGGTGCCGCCGCTCACCACGTATCCAGCGGCGCGGCGGCATGTCGCGCAAGTAGAAGCGGCCCGCAAGCGGCTGGAGGCGCTGCGGCTCTTGCGCGCCGCGCTCCAGGCGGGCCGCCCCCAGCAGATTGCGGCGCAGTTTTCGGCTCTGGTGCGCACCAACTCCGGCCTGACGACCGATGAGCGTCAGCAGGCGGATCTGGCGCAGGAGTTCTGGAGCGCTTACCTGGGGAATGATGAGGAAAAGCTGGCTGCCACGTGGGAGGCGATCCAACAATCTCCTCATCAGAAGCGTTTTGTCTTGACTTCAGCGGAGGCGCAGCGCGTCAAGGATGCTGGCGACCTGGTTACAGCGCTGACGCGCTTCCGCGAGGCGCTGAAGAAGAAGGAGATGCACCTCATTGCGCACTCCTTTGTGCAGGTTCAACAGCACCGAAAGCTGGCGCAAGATGAGCGGAAGCGCGGGGAGCTTGCCGCGATGTATATGGCTGCTTTCGAGCAGGATGAGCATGATGATCCCATTCTGGCGGCGAAAGCGGAGGTGGAGAATTTTCAACACCAGGACAGTTTTATTTTGAGCGCAGCTCAGACGGCTCGCCTGGGGCTGGCGCAGCGGCGCCGGGAAGCGCTGGTGAAGTTTCGCCTGGCGCTGAGGGATCGCTGGATTGAACCGATTGCAGCTGGTGCTTCGCTGCTTCAGGGGTATAAAGGGTTGACTCCGGCGGAGCGTGTTCAATTGGACCTGGCAAGCCGCTTTGCGCAGGCATGCCAGGACAAGAATGAGGCGGAAACCAGCGCCATCCGCGCGGAGATTGCGCGCTCCAGTCACGCGGCGTTTTTTCGGTTCACCGAGGCACAAGAGCAGTGGGTCAAGCTGGCGCAGGAGCGTGTGACGCTGCTGGAGGGGTTTCGCCGGGTCTTGAATATGGGAACGCCCCGCCAGGTGGTGCAGGCATTTCCAGCGCAGTTAGAAAAGACAAAGAGCCTGGGGCGAGAGGAGCGCAAGCGCCTGGAGGCAGCGCGTAACTTCGTGCGCGCTTACGATGATGGGAAGGATGGGGATGATGAGGCGCTGGTTGTGGCGAGCGAGGCGCTGCGGCTGGCTTTTCATCGCTCTGGGGCTATTTTTTCTCAGGAGGAGGCCAGGCGAGTTGATCTTGCCCGGCGCCGACTGGAGGCGTTGCGCAGGTTCCGCCAGGTGGCTTCGGTGAAAGGCGCAAAGGCGCTGGACATTTTAGGGGCGTATGCTGCTCCACTACTGGATGATTGTAAAAATGTGACGCTTGCAGAGCGTCAATTGCTGCAAGCGGCCCAGGCATTTAAGGAGATGTACCAGGATGTGCGGGCGGCCATCCTGATTCGCGATGACACGCGGCTGTTGCAGCGCTTTGATAAAACGCTGGTTGGGCAATTTAGCGATTTTACTCAGGAGGAGCTGAACTGGATTACCCATGCCCAGACCCGCCAGCGCCTGGAGCACGCCTATACACAGAAGAAGTACCGGGCCGTACTTTCAATTGCGGAGGAATTGGAACGGACAACGGGGAACCCCATTGCTGACCCGCATGTGGCGCTGGCAAGGCGCTGGTTTGTTGCGGCTCAAGACCCCCACCAACTCCAGGCACAGATTCAAGGCGAAGATTTAGTTGCCACCTGGGACTGGCCCGCAGATGCCTTGATTCAGCATGTGGCGCTTGTCTGGCGGAAGGAGCGCTGGCCTAAACATCCAGAGAAGCGCGACCGGGAGGATGGATTCTTGTTGATTGAACGGGCGGCATACAGCCAGCAGAACAAATGCCAACTGCGGATTGGCCGCGTCGCGCGGCTCTATGTGCAGGTGTATGCTGCCTTGAAGGAGCAGGCAGGCAAGATGGATTCTGTCTGGTACTATTCAGAGGGGCGTGACGCCTCGGCACGCGCCGAGGCGCGCCTGCCGTGCCAGGTGCGTTACAATTTGACGAAAAAAGGAGGAACATTGTATCTGGAAGTGGAGACGGGGAATGGTGAACCTCTTCCTGAATTGATCATTGTGCGGAAAGCAGGCAATGCACCAACCAGCGCAAACGATGGCGACACGGTGACACGTATCAGCGGAGACAGTGGTTTGCGATTTCATACCTTGCTCCAGCTCAATGTGTCTGGTTGGCCTAAAAAAAGCGTGATCCGCGTCTTTCCAGCTAATACGAGCGACTCGACCTGGTTGACCATCGTTGATTCTCCGGTGGAGGTCAACTGATCTCGTATTTTCCTCGGCAATGTCTGTTGGAGGATGGTGTCTATGCAGTTCCAGAACCCGGTGCGCAATCCCTTTCGCACCGTGCAGTGCCCATTTTGTTTTGAGGATGTCTACCCCGGTGAGTGCGCAGTTTGGTCTTCGATCAACAAGAGAGAAATGGTGGGGGCGCCTAAAAATATCTGGAAGCGGTCCTATCGGCGGGTCATGCCGGTACGCCTGACTGGCAATAGAAAGCTTGTGCATGAGCAGGCACGACGCCGGTGCCCCCATTGTCTGGAGCTGTTGCCGCTCTATTTCGACAGCAGCAAGGTAGAGAATTTTATCATTGCGATTGTTGGTGCTGGGGCCTCTGGCAAAAGCCATTACATTGCTGCAATGATCAATGAACTCCAGGCTCTGCGGCAGGATTTGATCGGGTATACCGAGTTGAAGGCCGATGGCCCCACCGAGGAAGAGTATAACAAGAACTACTATGAGCCGCTGTTTGTTGGGCAGCGAGAGATTCCGTTAACCAACCCAAGTTTTGATCCCATCAGCAGGCCGTTGGTCTACCGTATGGCGTTTCCCGTGCCAGGACCGGAAGCAGCCACACGGATAGTTCACCTGCTCATTTATGATGCGGCGGGGGAGCAAATTGTGCAACAAGATCAGGCGGTGCGGTACAGACGCTACCTGCTGCATGCCTCAGCTATCATCTTGCTTGCTGATCCGCAAAAGATGGATGGGATTGTCAGGAATTTGCCTTATCACCTGCGCCCTGCCCCACAGCAACCTGGCGCACAGGTGCGCGTTGATAAGGCGATTACTGTGTTGAACAATGTGCTGGAATTGATTACGCAAATGATGGGGTTGCCGCCGGGGTCACGGCTGACTCTTCCCATTGCTGTGACATTGTCCAAGTCGGACCTTTTGAAGTCCATCCAGGGCTTGACCAATCAACCCTATTTTGTTCGCAGGCAGCAAGCACCCTACACGCACAGAACAGCCCTGCTGCATGATCTGCACTTTGTGCAAAGGGAAGTGTACAGCTTTCTTCAAACCTATGGTGATCAGCCGTTGCTCTCCGTTCCTGAGCGTACCAGTCGTGTTGGGTATTTTGCGATCTCGGCAACGGGACACGACAAGCAGCCGGACGGCACGTATCAGAAGGTTGAGCCAATTCGTTGTCTTGATCCACTACTGTGGGTTCTCTTGCAACTTGGTATTCTGACTGTGTAGTATACGGCCTGCTCGTTCACGGGGATGCAACAGGCTTTTTGCAAACATCGCTGAAAACAGAAGAAGGCGGTGATTTCCTATGGAGCAACTCTGGTATACGTGGTCCTCTGTTGGGTTTGGCGTAGCGACGGGGTTACGGGTGCGGGCAGCCTCAAAAAACCTGGTGAATGTGGTCACCACGCCAGAAAACTTTCAAGAGCTGGGACTGCATGTGCGCTACGATCTCCCTCAAGAACGAGAGGCTAGCGTGTTGAAGCCAGAGGAGACAGCTACATGTCTGGCCTTCATCAAACCAGGGAAGAACCCGAAGGAGCCGCGTCGCATCTTAGTGAGCAAACGCCATGCCGGGTATGATGCCTACCATCGGGCGTTTTATTTCACCCATATGCTTGATGGGCTTCCCAAGCCGTATGCGGAGCACGCGCATGAGAAGACGTTGACAGCCCGCGATGCGATCAGGCTGTGGAAATCGAGGTTTTGGCAATACTCGGCGGAGTCGCTGAAGCCTGATGATCTCTCACTTCCTCAGGTTGCTGATGATCTGAGCGGGCGCCAGCCTGGGGTGTTGACTGAGGCTGATCTGCAAGGCTTGCAACAAGAATTGGAATGGGTGATTCTGGCGTTTTTGCTGGTGGTGGAGCAAGAGCAGCAGGTGTATATTGCGGCTCATCCCGATGTGGTGGCTCGCTTGATCTGGGGCTTAACGCATGCTGTGTCCAGTGGGCTGATGCGCGAACTCACCTTCAGTACCTATGAGAAAACGGCGACGAGCAGCAAGGCGATGATTGTGGGGACATGCTGGTCCTCCACCGCGCAGAAAGGGGATCCAGGCCCCCTGGCCCGCCTGCCGTTGGACTGGGGCGGGCTGGCGGTGAACTGGTATACGGGCGAGCCTTCTCGACAGTTGCGGGAAGCACGCGGCACGCTGGAGGCTGACTTTGCCCAGTTTGCCGCCGCCGCGTTGGTGAAAAACCAGGGGCGCGAGGCGCTGGAGAGTCTCAAGAGGCGGGCGGAAAACCAGCGGGTCACCACCGTCAAGGATTTTCTTGCTGCTTATGAGTATGTGGTGCGTGGCAATATCTCGCTACAGGCTATCCTCTCTTCACTGCGCGAACCAGCCTCGGCGGAGGGCGACCTTGACCTGCCCGCTTTCCAGGTGGCCCTGATGAACCTTGCCAGCACTCAACCGAAGGTGTGGAAAGAGCAAGCGGAGCCGCTGCTCAAGATGCTGCGCCAGCAAGCAGCGATCTCGCCTCAGCGTCCCTTGGGACAGAGTTTGCTGCGGCTGGCTCGCGATGCGGCTGCCAGTGGAGAGAGCGCGTTGCGTAAAGCGGATGAAGCCCAGGCTCTGGTGGCGTTTGAGGTGATGGAGGCGGCTGCCCCGGCGGACGCGGCCCCCGAAGAGTGGGCTGAACTCTTTAAGAGACTGAGTGGGGCTAAGCTCAAGCCGACAAAGCGTGAGGGCCGTAACCTGTTGTGGCGTAATTGGCTACGCATTCCCGATCTTCTGGATGAGCAGTTCTTGCCCTTCTGGTTGGCTTTCCCCTGGCAGATATTCGAGACAGTGGCGACTTTTGGTTATCCTGAGACCTGGTATCGGTTTATCATGCACAACTGGCTTCGCCAACCCTTCCCAGAAAATGCTAGGGCGCTGGTGTCGAAGTACGCTGGCATTTTTATCGCTACCTTTGGAGCGCTGGTGCGTGACCGAACGGAATGGGAAGCATTGGAGCAGTTTTTGGCGGCGTTTGTTCAAGCTGGGGGGAAGTCGGAACAGAAGAAGGTGCTTCTTGAGGCTCTGTTGGCTCCAAGAACCCTGGATCAGGAGCATATTGTTCGCCTGTTTCGGGCTGCCCGTTTGAATGCTGATGAGGCTGCGTCTCTCCTGGAGGAGCGCGGGCAGTCTGGCGCCTTGGAAGGGGTGTTTGAACTGCTGCTGACCGATGACAACTGGAGGCAGCAGATGGGCAAGAGAACCATTAAGGAGGTGCGCACTCGCGCCGGGGTCGGCCAGGATGGCTGGGTGCGTAGCTCACTGAAGAGTTTAATTCCGCGCAGCAGAAAAAGCTCAAGCGTGGGGCTAATCAAGGTGTTGGACGAGTGGGCCGATCTGTCCGCTCGGTGGATCATTGCGGATGCGCGAGATAAACAGCAGCTCAAACGGCTGTCGTTTTTCCAGGAGGCGCTACCAGACCTGGCACCGCCGGAAAGTAACCCGGATCCCTGGGTAAAGCTGCTGGAGGCGCTCAGGCCGGGACCAGAGCTGCCGGAGTCATTCCAGTCCTGGCTGCTCAATGCTTGCGCCAAAATCGAGAATCTGCGGTGGGAGCAGGTGCTGCCCTGGCTGAAGGGAACCTGGTCGGACTTCGAGAAGTTGTTTGGGCAGGGTCTGCCAGCCAACTGGTATCTGGCTATGTTCGCAAGCTTGCTAGAAGCTCCAACCACTCCACTACCTAAGCAAGCGCTGGGGCTGGTGGAGAAGTATGGAAGCTGGTTTGCCAAGACGGCCCTGCCAGAGTTATTTGCTCAGGCGCCGTACCGCGAACCGCTCATCGGGTTCTTCGAGCAGTTGGCGCAGCAGGGCTGTCGGGGCAAAGTGGTCTTATTGTGTGCGCTGCTGGCGGTTTCAGGGGTGTCTACCGCGCAGGTGGAGCGCCTTTGGGAGCTGGCGCATTTGCAGGCGGAGGAGGAGGACGTGGTGCTGGAGGAGGTGGGGAGCGATTTGATTCAGGCTCGGCATCGCGGTCCCCGGCTGCTGCATGCGCTGGTGGGTTACCTGGCGCGGCTGGCCCCGCGCGACCAGGAACGGCAAAAACTCCTGATCAGGCAGATCCAGCAGGTGGCGCAGGAGCCAGCAGGCAAAGCCTTGCTCAGCAAGCCTCTGGACACCTGTGTGGAGCGGGCGAAACGCCAGGTGGAAGACCACTTTGACGACCAGGGACAGGAGCCATTGAGCAGTTGGGTGCATCTGTTGCAGGCCGTTGCGCCACCAAAAGAGAATCCGGGTGCCTGGGTTGGGTTGATGGGGCGCTTTCCCGCCCAGGATAAGTTCTACTTGCTGGCCGAGATGCTTTCATCTCCTAAGCTCAAGCGCGAGGTAGCGGAGAAATATTGGAAGACCGCCGCGTTGGCTCCAGAGGAGCGGTCGGAGTTTATGCGGCGGTTTGCGCCGGGTGTGTTAGCAGATGAGCAGGTTTCGAGCGCCGTCAAGGAGTTTCTTCGAGAAAAGCAGAGCGAACCTCCAGCGCCTCCGCCAGCGGATTCTGCCGGGGAAGGGCAGCCCGACCAAGAGCAAGCCGGGCAAGCGCAGGAAGTAGGGGTTGTTGTCCGAACGCCTGAAGCGGATAATCCACCCCAAAATCGCGCGGTGGAAGTTCCACCGGCTCAACAGTCCACCTCCCCGCCGCAAGCTATTCCAGACGCAGGGCTGCCAGGACAGGGGCAAATTCAATCTCCTCCCCTCGTCAATGAGGTGACAGGCCCGGATTTCTGGCAACCTCGCCCGCTGTCGTCTGCCCCTTCAGTTCCGCAGCAGGCCCTGACCCAGACAGGAACACTCAGGTATGCGGAAACCTCGGAGCATGCGCGTGGTTCTGACCTGGAAGCAAGCTGGCGGATTATTGACCAGTTTCGTTACTACCCAGACTTGCAGCCCAGGCGGTTGCGTGAATTAGCCCACGCGCTCCGGCAGGTGCACATTGAACAACAAGCTCCCGTTCAAGCCGTCTTGATTCCTGGGCTTGCTGATTTGATTCAAAGCCGGGTTGGCCTCCACGATGTCTTGGAAACGCTGAGCAAACCACTCGGCTACAAAGATCGCTTCGAGCTGTATACGCTGCTGGTCAAGCAAGTGAAAGCGAAGACTCCCATGCCACACTTGCTGGCTAAAAAGCTTGAACCGTATCTGCTCTATCCATTTGAGCTGAAGCGAAGCTCCTTATCGTTGTTGCAGGCTCCCGACAACCCGCATTCACCCTACCCATTCCTGAGGTTGTACATAGAGCCTGCGTTGGAGGAGTTGGAGAAGAAACACCTCAAGGAGATTGACCTGTGCTTGGAGTGGGCACCCCCTGATTTTCGGGAGGCGTGGAAAAGCTATCGCCGCCTGCGGAAAGCCGACAGGAATCAGCCGCAGGGCCAGACACCTGCGGGAAAGGGCAAACTGCTCAGAAAGAGCAAGCTCATCATCCTCGTTCTCGGCCCGCTGCTTGTGGCAGCCTTCGCTCTGCTGGTTGTTTTGTTGCTCTCACTCTTTGGGGTTTGGTCCTTTTGGTGAAGGAGCGATAGTATATTGAGAAAACTACCATTGCGCTCTAGCAATGGATGTGTTATTCTTGCGCCAGGAGACTTTCATGGAGCAGTATGAGAGCATTCTTGTAGATAGATAAAAAGAGCGATACTGGAATAACGTTGAGAGCGAACAAGAGCAGCGTAGTAGGATGCTGCTGAACTGCCTCTCCCCTTGGAAGCTTTTGCGCTTCTGAGTGTTGGGATTGTTCTTAGGAATTATAGACAGAGAGAGCCAATAGTAGTCATTTCTCCCATTTGCTTTTCTGGCATAAGTATGGTGTAATACTGGTATGGATAAAGAAGAAAACCAGCAACAAAAGATGACCTTCGTCTTGCCGCGTCCCTTGATGGAGCGTTTACGCGCGCTGGCGAAACAGCATCATCGCTCCCTGACGAGCGAATTAGTGGTTGCCGTTGAACAGTATCTTGCTCATGAAGCACGGCAGAAGGGCCAATCGGATGCAACTTGTTGAGCAGCATGTCATTTGCCCACGTGACCCACGCTTTGCGGCCATTGACGCTGCCGCCTTTGCGGCCAAAAACTTGTACAACCTGGCAAATTACCTCGTGCGACAGTCTTTTATCTGGGAAGGGCGGTATCTCAACAACACCGCCATTTATCATCAGGTGAAACAGAGGGAGGCTTACCGTGCTCTGCCATGCAAAGTGTCGAATGACATCTTGCGGCAGGTGGACAAGAATTGGCGTGCGTTCTTTGCCGCCTGTCTTGCCTATCAGGAAGACCCCTCCAAGTTCACTGGACGCCCCAAACTGCCGAAATACAAAGACAAAACGAAGGGGCGTTTTCTGCTCACGTATGACCTCCAGGCTATTTCTCGACGTGCGCTCAAGCGAGGCATCTTTGCCCCCTCCGGCCTGGCGATTGAAGTGCAGACGGCCCAGAAATTCGTGAAACAAGCCCGTATTGTGCCACGAGCGGGGTTCTATGTCGTGGAGCTGGTGTATGAGCAACCTGAACGTCCTCCATCTGGCAACCCAAAACTGAATGCCGCTGTTGATCTGGGAGTGGATACGCTCGCCGCGCTAACTTCAAATAAGCAGGGGTTCCGTCCCCGGCTCATTAACGGGCGTCCGATCAAGTCTATTAACCAGTTCTACAATAAGCGACGAGCCGAGTTGCAGACCGCCTTGGGACATGAAGGTACTACCCTGCGCATGGAACGCTTGACGACCAGACGCACCAGACGAATCAATCACTTCCTCCACGCGGCCAGCAAGACGATCATTGGATTGCTGGAGCAGGAGGGCATTGGGACGCTGGTGATTGGCAAGAATCTGCTGTGGAAACAAGAAGTGGAACTGGGCAGAGTCAACAATCAGCACTTTGTCCAGATACCGCACGCTCGTTTCATCGAAATGTTGTCCTACAAGGCCAATCTCGCTGGCATCACGGTGATGATTCAGGAAGAAAGCTACACGTCCAAAGCAAGTTTTCTGGACCTGGACCCGTTGCCGGTGTATGACCCGATGAGCCAAGAGAAGCACGTCTTCAGTGGCAAGCGGGTTGAGCGGGGGGTATATCGGGCGAGTACCGGGCGACGCATTCACGCGGATGTCAATGGCTCCTACAACACGCTCAAGAAAGCACTCCCCAACTCCTTCGGGCAGGAGATAAGGCCGTTTATGCAGTACGGCCAGTACGGGTAGACGTGAATGTGGTGAGTCCTGCCAGGGGCGCAGGCCATTCTATCCCTCGTACCAACTAGGCAATAGTTGTCTATTGTTTGGGTACTGTTGGGATGTCCAAACTTCTTTGGAGAAAAAGATGATGAACCAGCCTCCATCGCAGCCAACTGTGGGCAACCTGGCTGATCAGATCATGGCGCGTGAGCCGCATGCTGCTTTACGGTTGAAGCAGTTAGAAAGCGCGGTCAATGGGGGGCCATCGGCTGATGCCTGGGCTGCCACCAGTATTCATCAGTTAGTGGCTCCCGCAAATATTGTGGAGCGATCTAAGGAAGACCCCAGTGTTACCAGGAGGCTGTTGCTTCCGACGTGGGTGAGTGTTCTAGAATGGATTCGCAACTTTCTGGTGCTGATGCCCCTGGTGGTGACATGGGTGGGGATCGCGGTGGCGGTGGCTGGCTATCATGATTTGCTTCAGGCTGAGCCGAATGCTGATGATACGTTCTATCCGTTTCTGGCGCTCTGGCAGGACGGGTTCAAGGGGCATCTGTTCCTGGATTTGACGCTGAACAAGCTAGCGATCACTGATGCCAGTATTTTGGCGGTGGTGGTGGTCTTGACCGCCATTGTTTCTTGGTATAACAACGTGCGGTATGGGAAAGCAGAGGCGGATGCTGAGCGGGCCGAGGCACAGGCTATGAGGCTGGAGGCTGATCTTGATCACGCGCTTGCGTACTCGTCGCTTCAGTTAGCGACACGGCGTTGGAGTCAGCCCACAAATTTTGTTGATCGTTTCGAGACTGCTGCTCAGCGGCTCCTGGGCTTGCTGGAAGCAGAGCGGCAGCAGCTTAAACAGCTTGCTTCTGATAAATCCGAGGAACTCAAGGCGCTGAAGGTATTGACGCCAGCGTTAGAAGAGGCGGCCAAGGGGATTCAGGAGGCAGTAACTGCTCTGACGAAGGCGAACACCCATCTGACAACGACGCTGGATGAGGCTAATGCCGAACTGAAAGAAACGATCAATCTCTTGATCGAACCGGCCAAGGAGATTTCTACACAACAGCAGCAACTGATGCCCATAGTGCAAGGGGCGTTTGATCGCCTGGGCGAGGTAACAACCAAGCAGGAAGATTTCCTGACTCTTCAGGAGAACTGGGGGCGGGAGTTCCAGCAGGTGATGGTTACGCTCAGCCAGACGGCAGACCAGAGTGTTCGCCTGGCTGGTCAAATTAGCTCGGCTGTTGATCAGCATGCGCAGTTCCTCCTGCGATTAGAAGGGGATCTCAACGCGCAGGGCGCTCTGGCGACACAGGTAGAAACGGCAAACCTGGGGTTAAAGGAGGGGCTGGAGAGCATCCGTGATTCTGCTATCTCGCTCAGAGACATTGCGGTGAATATGCATGATCTTGCTGGGAGAATGGTGAGCCTTCCCAGCGACATGAGGGATGATTTTCTCCTGGTCCTCAAGGAACATTCGCTTAATGCCGCCAAGATTGGCGAGGCAAGCGACCGCCTGGCAAAGGTTCCTGAAGTGCTTTATCAATGGTTAAATTACTGGAACAGCAGGAACGGTGCCCATTCCTAAAATGGTGCTCTCTTGAGCAGTGGCTCCCTGATGGGTAAGAGGTAGCTTGTGCCGAAATGTGCCTTGAGTGAGGGATGGCCTGAGCAAGGCGCTGGAGTGAGGAAGTGCGTATGCGCAGACGAGTTTTTCAGCGGCGACGTCGGGATATGACGCTTTTGGTAGGGTGGTTGTTTGCGGACCTTCTGCTTGGCTTGATGATGATTTTTCTCATTTCGGCTCCTGGCGCCGCCTCTAAAGCGCTCATTTGCTTGCTGACGCCAACAATCTCTCGCGCCTCTGGGCTTTCTTCCGCTGCGCCGGAGATGGTGAAGCTTCAGGTGACGAGGCAAGGCGGGAACTGGTATGTCTCAAGGTCGCTGGTTCCAGGTATTGCTTTGGCTCTCCAGGAAAGCAGATTGGTGCCCGCCATTACCTGCCCTACGCCTACACCGACCTCAACACAAACCCCTACGCCAACGCCGAACAAAAACGCTCTAGCAAAAGACCCAGTTTCATTTGAGTTCGATTCCAACGCCGACTTACTCCTGGGAGGGGATTCAGGCGAGCAAGCCCGCCTCCAAGGGCTTATCAAGGCAAGTTTGATTCCTCCAGAGATCAAGCCGGATGATCGGGCTGGCATTGTCTTATCATTTGGGACGTCACCCGATCCAGGGGAAGGTGTGAGGCTGGCAACGGCTTTTGATGCTGTGCTCCAGAGTGCCTTACCCGACCTCTTTAAAACAACAACGTTCCGGCCTTTCCACGACATTGGTCCCAATCGCGGCCATATCTCTATAGACGTGTATTTGTTCGTAGTAGGCGGCTGATGAGTATCATCTCCAGTATGTACAGTTCCCAAACAATAGCCAGCTAGTGCCTGGTTGGTACGACGGGCATGGCGGCCCGTGCCCTTGACGGGACTCACTGAATGAGGAAGCGGTGGTGCCGGGAACATCGCTGGTAATAATCCACGCCCGGCGACTTGCCGCCGCCAGATGTTTTTCTGTCGTTCTTGCTCCTTCATCGGCTCTTCTGTGGTTTCTTCTCGCCCTTCTCTGTCAGCATGGCAAGCGCGTCCCTTGAGTGCAGCCAGGAAGGGCGATATAATCTCCGTACTGGCACAGCAGCACAAAGCGAGGGAATAAAGTACGGTGGTCATGTCTGTTTCACCGAAAACAATGCAATTACAAGGGCTACAGATCAGTTATTGCTCTCCTGTTGATGAACCAACGAGGGATACAGCACCGCAGGAGCACGCTGAGCGCGAGGCGGTGGTGCTGCTGCATGGTTGGGGCGCGTCCATCCAGAGTATGTGGCCGATCTATCAGTATCTGGCGCCAACGCATGCCGTGTATGCGCTTGACTTTCCGGGGTTTGGGGCGAGCGAGCAACCGCCGGAGGCGTGGGGAGTGGGGGACTACCTGCGCCTGCTGCTTGACTGGCTGGAGGCGTTGCAGGTTTCCAGGGCGACGTTTCTGGGGCATTCGTTTGGCGGGCGCGTTTCAATTATGCTGGCGGCAAAATATCCCGAACGGGTGAAGCGGCTGATTCTGGTGGATAGCGCGGGGATTCGCCCCAAACGGACGGCGCGTTATTATATGCGGACCTATTTCTATAAAGCTACCAAGCGGGTGATTGCGCTGCCAGGGATTCGGCGCTGGCAGCCGCAGTTGCGCAAACGGCTGCTGAAGTTGTTGGACGCGGAAGATTACGGCAATGCGACGCCAGGGCCGATGCAGGGAACGTTTATTCGGGTGGTCAACGAAGACTTGCGCCCGCTGCTGAAGCAGATTAAGGCCCCATCTTTGCTTCTCTGGGGATCGGACGATCAAGATACTCCGGTGAGCGATGGGAAAATCATGGAGCAGGAGATTTCTGACGCGGGGCTGGTGGTCTTTCAGGGAGCGGGGCATTTTTCGTATCTGGATTGCTTTCCGCAGTTTTGCGCGGTGATTTCTAGCTTTCTGCGCTCATAAGCCTTTCCTATTCTCCTCTTGGTTGGAGTTAACTATGCTTTTATTCGTCGTTGGCCTGCCGCTGGCGTTGCTCTGGCAGGTGTATACAGCGCGCTGGCTGATTCGCTTATTAAATATTCACCAGATTGAGGAATATCAAAACGGGCGCTTCTGGCGCTGGGTGCTGGGGGCGCGCGCACACACTCTGGATAGCTTGCAGACGCTGGCAAGCCTGGGGCTGGTAGTGTTGTGGACGATTGCTGGCAGCGCCAGCGCGCCACTCTGGGTGTTTGTGTTCCTGGCTGTGCTTTCAGCCGCTGCGCCAGTGGCTCTGGCGCTCAGAATCGAGGCTGTTCAGGCGAAGAAGCCGCTGGTGTATACAGCGCGGGCCAAACGGCTGCTCGGTGCGACGATTGCTCTTTCGGTTCTCTTTGCAGTGGCGCTGGCTGTAGTCCTTTGGCTTGGATTCTCCCCGCCTGCCGGATTTGAGGTGGCAGGCAGCACGTTTTTCTGGGGCGCAGCGCTGGCGCTGGTGCTGGGCGTGCTGACCATGCGGGCGATGGTGGCGCTGCTGTTGATGCTGGGCAATATTGTGATGTTTCCGGTGGAGGCGCAGGTGCGCCAGTATTATCTGCGCAAGGCGAAGGCAAGGTTGGCCGAGTTTCATCCGCGTGTGATTGGCATTACGGGGAGCTATGGCAAGACCAGCACGAAGCAGATTTTGACGACGATGCTCTCGGCAAAGTTGAAGACGCTGGCGACGCCGGGCAGCTTCAATACGCCGATGGGGGTGTGCCGGGTGATTAACGGCGATCTGCTCCCAGAGCATGTGGTGTTTGTCGTGGAGATGGGCGCCTATATGCGCGGGGAGATTGCGGAATTGTGTCGCCTGGCGCGTCCGCAGCTTGGGATTATCACTGCCGTTGGCCCGCAGCATCTGGAGCGCTTTGGCAGCATTGAGAATGTGATGCTGGGCAAGAATGAATTGATGCAGGCGCTGCCAGATGGCGCCCCCGCGATCTATAACGGGGATAACGTTTATTGCCAGCGGCTCATCAAGCAGATGCAAGCCGAAGGGCGGGTGAAAGTGCTTTCGTATAGTCTAGATGCGGCGAATACTGAGGCGCAAGTCGTGGCAACAGATATTCAGGTGACGCGCCAGGGCTTGACCTTTACAGTGATTGCGCGTGGCAAGGATGGCAGTGAGCAGGGCGAAGAACGCGCCGCGATGAAAAGTAAGCTGCTTGGCAAGCATAATGTCTCGAATATTCTGGCGGCGGTGACGGCGGCGCTGGAGTGTGGGATGTCGCTCGCAGAGATTGCGCGGGCGGTGGAGCAGGTTGAGCCGGTGGCGCATCGGCTGCAATTGATTCAGGGCGCGGGCGGCGTGACGGTGATTGATGATGCCTATAACGCCAACCCGGAAGGGGTGAAGACGGCGCTGGAGGTGCTGGCGCAGTTTAGCGATGGGAAGCGGGTGCTGGTGACGCCGGGGATGGTGGAACTGGGGGCAATTGAGGAGCAGGAAAACTACGCGATGGGCCAGCGCGCGGCGGCTTCGTGCGATGTCGCCATTCTTGTTGGGCGCCGCCGGACGCAGCCCATTGCGCGCGGGCTACGCGATGCAGGTTTTCCCGAAGGCCAGTTATACATCGTTGGCTCGCTGAACGAAGCCACCGAACAGATGAAGACGTTGGTGGCGCCGGGCGCGGTGGTGCTCTTTGCCAATGACCTGCCGGATACGTATAACGAGGAGTGAGCTTATGCACACACAAAACCTGGCCTCCATGCACTGCGAGGCCAGGGAGTGAATTGAGCGCGCGCCTACTGCCAGTTTGAGTATTGGTTCATTGGCATAGGTTCTGGCTCATCTTCTGGGCCGATCAAGCCAAAGAGCAGCGAAGTGATCGGCGTCAAAAAGAAGAGGGCAGCAAACCAGCCCCAGCGCTTCATTTTTGCCGTTTTGACCAGCCCCATAATCCAGGTGATGAGAAAGAGGATGCCAGTTGCCACCGGATAGACCAGCAGGGCAATGAGCGCGAAGAAGCTGTTGTGCGAGTTCGCAGCAGCGTCAAGCAGGAAGAAGCGCCCGATAACGTAGAGCACCAATGTGGCAACGCTCAAATACAGCAAGGTTTTTTTCGTCATAAACAGTCCTCCAAACGCCGATTTTCTTTCAACCCAGTCCTTATGTCTCTCTGAAAGAAACCGTCCGATTGACGGTGAAGCGAGGATAGCATAAAGCAGACAAGAAGGCAAGGGGGAAGCACAACTCTTGTATTTTTTAAGAGGGGGTTCCGAATGGATTCTTCGCAGTTTGATATTCGCCATCATCCAACGGTTTCAGTCGAGGAAGGCTACGGTGAGTGGTCCAAAACCTATGACGAAGTTGAAGTGGGGACGCTGGATCGGCAGTTGCTCGCGCGTATCAAGACGGTGCCCTGGGCCGAGGTACGCGAGGCGGCAGACCTGGCTTGCGGGACTGGGCGGATTGGCGCGTGGCTAAAGCAGCAGGGCGTTGAGACGCTAGATGGTATTGACCTGACGCCTGAGATGTTGGAACAGGCGCGGGCGCGGGGCATCTATCGCCAGCTAGAGCTTGGCGATGTTCGCAAGACGCCGTTTGTGGCTGCGCAGTATGATCTGGTGACAGAAGTGCTGGCCGATGAGCACTTGCCAGAGGTGGCGCCGCTGTATCAGGAGGCGGCGCGGTTGGCGCGTGCGGGCGGCTATTTTGTGCTGGTGGGTTTTCACCCCTATTTTCTCATGCGCGGTATCCCGACGAGCTTTGTCAATGCGGGTGGAGAGACGAGGACGATCAGTTCTTATGTGCATCTGCTGAGCGAGCATGTGCAGGCGGCGTTGGCCGCAAGATGGGCCTTGCGCGAGATGTACGAGTGGGTGGTAGATGAGGAGTGGATCAGCAAGAAGGCCAGGCGGCAGCAGTACCGGAACTGGCCGATCAGCTTTGCGCTGGTGTGGCAGAAAGAGAAGTAGTCAGGCCGTCTTTTTCCCAAAGCGGCAGTACCACACCGGATAGTCTTCAACCAGCGCAAAGCCCAGCTTTTGGGCAAGGTTGCTGGAGGGGATGTTGCGCTTCCAGCAGTGCCAGCCGATGGTGGTGAAGCCCCGCGCTTGCGCTTCGGCCATCGTTGCCAGCGCGGTTGCGGTTGCCAGGCCGCGCCGTCGGAAGGCTGGCAAGGTTTCGATGCCCAGTTCGCATTGGTGGTTGTGGTTATATTCGGAGAGGCACCAGCCAACGAGTTCCTGTCCGTATTGCAAGCAAAAGCCAAAACGCTGCTGGAGAAAAAA
>DATBGS010000046.1:0-8678 GCA_036557885.1 Ktedonobacterales bacterium | reverse complement strand
ACACCTGGCGCAGGGTCGCTCGTTCTTCGTTAGTCAGGCACACGGCGTACTTCTTGGACATCTCGTCCTCCTCGGCTGATGATAAGCTGAGGATAAACGAGGGCGTTCTATCTGTCAATTTCGCTATGACAAGCTACTAGGGACTTTAAGTCCCCGGTTGAAATGAAGGAAGTCTCACCCTACAACAAGATACTCAGAACATAATGGAGGCGCAATCATGGAAACATCCCAAATCCTTATCACTCCAGACAAGCAAGCAATGGTTCGCATTGCAGGCTATGAGGTCTTGTCTATCTGCATGGCAAACGGCAACATTGGCGCTGGGGTTCGCATGATCTGCGATTTGCTCGGTGTAGATCTCCGGGGGCAGATGCGCAAGCTGCAAGCTGACCCAGCGTTCCGCGATAGCCTGGTTCTGGCAAAGGTGGAAATTGCGGGAAAGCAGCGTGCGGCATATTTCATCATCGCTGAGTTTATCCCGCTTTGGCTCAAAGAGATTCATCCAAGCAAAGTGGCGCCAGAAGCCCGCGAGACGCTGGCGGAGTTTCAGCGCGTGGCGGTGCAGACGCTGCGCGCCTTCTTCTTCCCCGAAACGAAAGCGCAGCAGCAATCTGCGCCACCCAAAGAGCCAACGCCCACCCCGCTGCCCACGCCAGATGAGACGGCGCTCTCTTTACCAGAGACGCTCCAGGCAGTGGGAATGCACATCATACAGAAAAACCAGCAACTGGAAACGCGGCTGACCAGCGTGGAGCAGGAAAACCTGGAACTGAAGATGCGGCTGGCTAGCCTGGAGCAGGAAAATCAGATGTTAGCGGCCAGGCAGATCAGCATAGACCACCAGCAGATGGACATGGTGGCGTGGATGACGGAGAAGGGCCACGAGCTGCACCTCCAGGCGCAGCAGATCACTGCCGTGACGACGCGGGTGGAACACCTGGAGGCGTCAGGGGAGACAGGGGTGCCCCAGCCCAGCCCGGAGCGCCTGCACGCCCTCAGAACGATGCCCTATCAGGAGTATTTGCAAACGCCAGAGTGGCAAGCCAGACGCCGGCTCGCGCTCAGACGCGCGTGGTATCGCTGCCAGACCTGCAACGACACCAAGATGCCGCTGTATGTGCATCACCGCACCTATGAGCGGCGAGGATGCGAAGAACCGGAGGACTTATTTGTGTTGTGCGCCTCCTGCCACGCGAACTATGATCCCCAATTCGCCGCCAAACGGCAAAAGTAGGTGGAGAATACTTCCCCGCCTGAGAGAGCAAGAAGCCCTGTTTCCTCCGCTGCCTGACTCTGAGATTTAGTCAAGCCGCCTTGGTCCTTTGCTCATGTCGAGGATGCAAAGCCGCGTGCCAAAGGGGTCAGCAATTATCGCGCATTTTCCTATAGCAATCTCACATGGCTCTACCAGGACGCGGCAGCCTCGCGCTTTGAAGTGGCTGGTGGCCGCCAGCACATCTTCAACCAGATAGTATGGCTCGATGGGTGAGGGCAGGTCGGGCTTGGTGTGCAGGACGATCTCGGCGTCGGTTTCTGGCAGGCCCATGCCAACCGAATCTTCATCTTCCCAGAGCGGGCGCAAGCCAAAGACATCAGCGTAATAGGCTTTGGCTGCCGCGAGGTTATCTACGCGCAGCATGATGCAGTCAATTTTGCGCAGCATGGCTTTGTTTCCCTTTCAGCTTTGCAGCATCTGCAACTTCATCACTCTTGTGTCGCAACTCCTTGCGGGCACCTACCCAAAAGAATAGGCCAGCTTCTGTCCCTTTAGGCAGATGCGCTTTCTGGCTGTGCGCTGGTAAAATAAACGTATTGGGTAGATGTTTTAGACAGGAGAAACTATGGGGTCCCCAAAGAACTACAACCAAATGGTCATTGAAAGATTTCGTGCCAATGGCGGCAAAGTTGATAGCCATGAGCGTTTGCTGCTGCTGACCACCACCGGCGCCAAAAGCGGCAAGCACTATACCTCGCCAATTGCGTATTCGACGGATGGCGAGCGCCTTGTTATTCTCGCCTCAAAAGGCGGCGCACCCACCAACCCGGACTGGTATCATAACCTGGTGGCGCATCCCGTTGTGACGGTGGAGCTTGGCGCTGAGCGGTTTCAAGCGCGGGCCAGCGTTGCGGAGGGGCAAGAGCGCGAGCGACTCTTTGCTCAGCACGCGGCGCTGATGCCAGGCTTTGCCGAATATCAACAGAAGACCACCCGGCAGATTCCGGTGATTGTGTTAACTCGAATAGGATAAAGGCCACCAGACCTGGGATCAGTCTTGCGGCAGCGTTCGCTGCCAGAACCACGCAAAGAGGCGGTCCCAGGCCGCCTCTGGGATATGATCCACTCCCTCCACACCCAGCAACGCCGCTAGCTGCTCCTCCAACACGGCAATCGGTTGGCCGCTGATCAGGTGATGGTCGCGCAGCAAGAGGTCCAGCGTTCGCTGGTGATCAGTGGTGAGCGCGTTGGGCGTGACTGGGGCGTAACTGGTGATGGTCGCCCAGATCGCCTCGCGCTCCTCTTCCAGCACGCGCACGCGCCGCTCGGTTTCGTTGTGCCGGGCGGTGTCCTCGCGCTGGTCCTGTTCTACACGGTCAGCCATCGCCCGCAGCATCTCTGGCAGCGATGTCGGTGTTTGTTCTGGTCGAGATAGCGGCGGCGGAGGCTGAGGAGCTTGTGCTTGCTGCTGCGGGCGTGCTTCTGTGGCGGAACCGCGCTTGGGAAAATAACTATTGAAGGTATCCACCGCATCTCGCTGAAGCGTCAGGATGAGCGCGCGTTTCTCTTCGGAAAGGCGATTGACCTGAAAACCTGCCAACCACAAAGGGAGTGCCCAATCAATGAGAACAAGAGCAACTTGCGGGCCTCCAGCCGTCTCGATACGAGCCTCTAAGAGGCAGTTGGCAAGAATTGGGTTCGCTTTGATACGCTCTACCTGGCTTGGGCGATCAAAACCAAGCGCGTCACAAAATTGGGTCAAGACTGCTGCAATGCGTCCATCATGAAACAACACTACATGGAAATAATGGCCTGCTAAAGGGATGAGCTTTTGCTCCACTGGGACAAACGGCGCCTCTTTCGTGTCCATAATACCTCCAATGTTCTTTTCCGAACTTCAATGACTTATGCTGCTCTGCTTGGCAAATCTTCAGCGTTTCCGAAGGGCGTGGCGTCACGCCACGCCCTTCGGAAACGGGCGTGGCGTGACGCCACGCCCTTCGGAGATAGCTCTCTGACATTCTCTCCTGCTTGATAGAATCACAATCAAATTTTTCCTGGGTGCTCCTATTAGGAGCACCCTTGCAGGGAGCGTTATCCCGGCGCTCCCTTTCCTTGAAAGGCGCGGCGTCACACCATACCCATTGTGGATAAATTCAAGACAACACCTCCCTTTGTGGATAACTCCGTCTCGACCCCGCTTTTGTGATAGGGACACACTCAAACTTTCCCCGACTTATCCACAATCCTCCTTTCCGACCCTCAACTAAACAGATCGGCCACCTCCCGCAGCGTCCTGCTTGTCTGGGAGGTGGCCGTTAAGAGGGTTTTAGGTGATATACTGTTACCGTCTTAACTGTTAGCACTCCTGAGATCATCAGGGCTGCGGAATGGTGCAGGGTGTGCTTTGAAGCACGCCCGTACCAGCTATTCGCCCCATCTTCTCCCTTCCATCATCTCCATGTTTCAGACAGGGCTGTATCGTTGCTTACAAGTGTACCTGAAACGCCGCGTGCTGTCAAGCATTTCGCGCAGCACACTCCCCCAAATGGACATGCGAGCCGCGCTTATCGCGCTTCCCCAAGCGCTATGCGCAGGCTGCGCTCCTCCCATGCCTCATCCAGATGGATGCTGACCAGCACCTCGGCGCGTGTCTTGCGCGCCTGCCAGCCATCGGCCAGCGCGGTGCCGTTCACCTGAATGGAGGCAATGTCGGGCTGGGGCTTTTCGGCGGAGAACGGCAGATGCACTTCAAGCTGCATCTGGCGGCGCTCCGGGCGATAGTCGCCCTGTGGCGTGCCCAGGTGGATGAGCAGTGATGAGGCGTTTTCCCACTCCCAGCGGTAGGCGGTCTGGCAAAAGCCGCCGCTGCGGTAGTCGGTGCTGCTGCCGTCGTCTTCGTAGAGGATGGAGGGTTCGTCGGCGTTTGGGGCGTGGCTGGAGGCGTAGAGGGCCAGCGTGAGCGGGTCGGTGGGTAGCTCAGCGGTGTGCTGCATGACTGGCCCCAACGGAAGAATCGCGCCGCCGCGCACAAAGAGCGGGAGTTCGTCCAGCGGGGCGCGCACATCCACCCAGCGCCTGCCCTGCCAGCGCTCGCCCGACCAGAAGGACGCCCATTCGCCAGCGGGCAGATAGAGCCGCCGCGTGCTTTGCCCTGGCTGGTAGATGGGCGCGGCCAGCAGGTCGCGGCCCAGCAAGAATTGGTCTTCAACTTCTCTGGCGGTGAGGTCGTCCAGGTAGTGCCAGAAAAGCGGGCGCATGATCGGCGCGCCGGTGGTGGCGGCTTTGTGGAAGAGGGTGTTGAGATAGGGCAGCAGGCGATAGCGCAGTTCCAGGTAGCGCCGGATGCTGCTTTCGTAGGGTTCGCCAAACGCCCAGGGTTCCTGCTGGGCGGTACCCGCGCAGCTATGGTTGCGACAGAAGGGCAGCAGCACGCCCAACTGATACCAGCGGGTGAGCAGTTCGCCGTTGCCGCTCTCCCAGAAGCCGCCAATGTCTACGCCGATGTTGGCGATGCCAGATAGCCCGATGTTCAAGCATTGCGTGATTGCCAGGCGGATATGTTCCCATGTGCTGGTGTTGTCGCCCGTCCAGAGCGCGGTGAAACGCTGCGAACCGGCAAATGCCGAGCGCGTCAGCACAAAGGGGCGCTGATTTGGGCGCAGGCGCTCCAGCCCTTCATAGGCAGCGCGCGCCATCATCGCGCCATAGGCATTGTGGAACTCGGTATGGGAAAGCGTCTCATCCACACCGGCAGGGGCGCCGGGGCTACGAGCAGAGCCGTTGTTTGTAGCCCCGGCGCCCCTGCCGGGACCATGCTGCACCTGTGGGGCGAGCGTGCTGCCGCGCGGCACGTCCAGTTCCGGGGCAAAGCGCCCGGTGAGCGTGGGTTCGTTCATATCGTTCCAGATGCCATCTATGCCAGCGTCCAGCAGCGCGGCGTGCTGGCGGCCCCACCATTCGCGCACCTCGGCGCGGCTGAAATCGGGGAAGGCGGCCATCCCCGGCCAGACGGGACCGTGAAAGACCTTGCCATCGGGCATCTGGCAGAAATAGCCGTTGGCGACGCCCTGCTGATAGACGTGATAGCTGGGGTCTTGCTTGACGCCGGGGTCCAGAATCGTGACGACGTGATAGCCCTGGGCGTGCAGGTCATCTGTGAGCGCTTTGGGGTCGGGGAAGCGCTGGGGATGCCAGGTGAAGTCGCGGTAGCCGTCCATATAGTCAATATCCAGCCAGAGCGCGTCGCAGGGCAGCTTGCGGGCGCGAAACTCGCGGGCGATCTTCTGCACCCAGCTATCGGGGAAATAGCTCCAGCGGCATTGATGGTGGCCCAGCGCCCAGCGCGGCGGCAAAGGCATGCGCCCGGTGAGTTCGGTGTAGCGGGCCAGAATGGTCTGCATGGCGTCCTCGCTGTAGCCCGCAAAGAAATAATAGGTGAGCGTGCCACCGCCCGCGCCGACGCTCAGCGTGAGGCGATCAGGCTGGCTGGCGCCCAGGTCAAACTCAGTCAGCGCTGCGCTGTCCAGAAAGATGCCGTAGGTGAGCGGCGGGTATTGCTCGCGCACGCTGACAAAGAAGGGGATAGAGCTATACATCGCCCAGGTGTCGTCGCTGTGATTGGCGTGCGGGTCAATGCTCCAGAGCAAGAAATGCGAGCCGCGCTTGTTCAGCGGGCCGGTGCGCTCGCCAAAGCCATAGAGCCGTTCGCCCGCCAGCAGGGTGCGCGTGTTGGCGGCGCCCCATTCGCCGCGCTGCACGATGTAGGGCGTGGGGCCAGGGTCTTGCCGCGCGATGCTGAGGCCCGCTGGCGCGTCGGCGCTCAGCAGAATGCCTTCGGCGTTGTAAAACTGGAATTGCAGCGGCACAGGTGGCTTCGTGACCCAGATGGACATCTCCGGCGTGCGCAGCATAAAGCCGTTGGCGCTGTCTTTCTCCAGCTCAACGGGTACGGCGGGCCAGGCGTCCTCTGGCCGGGCAACAGCCCAGGAGCGCGGCGGCTCCGCCATGCCTTCCGGCAGCAGGTCTACCCGCGCCAGATCAGGCGCCAGGATGGTCAGCCGAACACGAGCGCGGCTTTCAGTGCCGATGAAGGTGAAGCGGTTGCCTTCCTGCGCGGTCAGGGCGGCGGGACCGATGGGGATGCTGGCTGGCTGGGGCTGGGTGACGGGATGAACAAGAGCCTGTTCTTCCCCTTCTGGGAGTGTGGGGCTGGGTTCGGACATGCGGCGATGCTCTCCTTATGCTGCGGTTTTAGAAAGCAGTATACGCCGCGCAGCAGGCACGTTGAAAATGAATTTACCGACGTTGGTAAATTCATTTGGCTAAACCGCTTGACAGCACCTGAAAAATCAGGTACACTTGTTCCAACAGCCACAAAAGACACATGGAAAGGGTAGGTCGAGGCTGGGCGGGAGGGCATATGCCACCATAAAGCGTGCCGCCTGATACTTCACGTATCAGACGGCCAAAGCAAGCGAAAGGCTTGCGAAAGTTAGACACCTAAAGCATATCACACAAACCAATCTTGTAGACAGTAGGCAGTACAGCCTGGTCCACGAAAGGCAGGAACACTCATGGGAGAAAATCAGAATCAAGAGACATTCCAGATGGAAACGTCCCCGTTTGACGCGCTGCGGCACATGGAGGGTGAGCGGGAATATTGGCTGGCACGCGAACTCGCAAAAATTTTCGGTTACAGAAGCTGGCAAAATTTTGAGCAGGTGATTGCCAAGGCCAAAATCGCGTGCAAGTACGATGGATACGAGGTGGCCGATCATTTTAATGAGAGCATTAAAATGATCGGCCTGGGCAAAGGAGGCCGACGGATGGTCCGCGATGTCCAACTTTCCCGTTATGCGTGCTATCAGGTTGTCCTCGCTGGCGATAGCGGCAAGCCCATCGTCGCACACGCGAAGTCCTACTTTGCCGTACAAACGCGCCGTCAGGAATTGGCTGATGCTGAAGCCTTCGCCCAATTGTCTGAGGATGAAAAACGCCTCCTCTATCGTGCTCAACTCGGTATGTACAATCGAAAACTGGCGCAAACAGCCCATAACGCGGGGGTCATTACCTCTAAAGAACACGCTGTATTCAGCAACGCAGGGTACAGAGGACTGTACGGCGGCTTAACCGAAGATGACATCCATGCTCTGAAGAGGCTGGCGCCAGAAGAGGAAATTTCTAACTGGATGGGGACAGAGGAGTTGGCAGATAATATTTTCAGGGCGGCTCAGACTGATGCTGCTATGAAGCGAGACAAGGTGCGCGGAAAGGAGAGGGCCAACACCACGCATTTCACGGTTGGGCGCAAAGTGCGAGAATTTATCATCAATGAGTTAGGTGGAACGCCGCCCGAGGCGTTGCCTACACCGCAGAAGAGCATCAAGCAACTGGAGCGCGAAGAACAATACCGCCTTCAGCACCGAGGGCAACTCAGTTTGTTTGAGCCTCCGCCAGAAACAACCTCATAGCAAGAACAGGAGGGGCAATTGACTGGAAGCAGTAAATTGATCTACGCTACCGCCCCATCCGCTGCCGGAACCAGGCGACAATCTGCTTCCAGTCTGTCTCCTGAAGATGATCTAGCCCAGCCGCCCCCACCATCTTCAGCAGTTCGCGCCTGATAGCCGCCAGAGGTTGACCAGTCACGCGATGGTCCTGGTCCATCAATAACTCAAGTGTCTGGTGATGGTCGGCACTGAGGGCACCTTCCCCAGCCGACGCGCGACTCAGCAGTACCGACCAGAGTACGGCTATCTCCCCTTGCTGCAACTGCAATTGGTGCTGCATTTCTGCCTGTTTCGCCACATCTTCCGCATGCTGGCGCGCTTTCTTTAGTTCGTCCTGTTCTATGCGGTCAGCCAGCGCACGAACCATCTCCGGCACCGACAGCGGCGTTGCAATTTGCTGAGGCACTGATTGCTGGACATGACTTGGAGCCTCCGCTTGTTGTTGCTGGCGTGCTTGAGTATCAACCGTGTAAAAGTGGCTATTGAAGGCATCAGCCGCATCTGTCTGAAGCAGTCTGATAAGTGCCCTTTTCTCTTCAGAAAGCCGCCCCATACGAAAACCACCCAGCCACAATGAGAGAACCGAGGTCACAAGCGCATTGACCACCTGTGGCCCGCCAGGGGTTTTGATGCGAACCAGGAGAAAGTTTTTTGAGAGCGTTGAGCTTGCTTGAATACGCTTCGTCTGACCCCAACGATCAAGATCGAGTGCCTCACACAGGTGGCTAAAGACCACAGCAACACGGCCATCAGAGAAGCGTACTATTAAAAAGTCATGGCCTGCAAAATGGATGACTGCCTGATCTACTGGAATAAGTGGAGACATTTCTGGTTGCATAAATCCTCCGCTGGTTGTTGTACCTGACGGGCGATCAAAAAGCTCCTCCAAGGGCGGGTCAATTTGACCCACCCTTCGCCCTAAAGGGTGGGTCAAATTGACCCGCCCTCTG
>DATBGS010000045.1:0-46528 GCA_036557885.1 Ktedonobacterales bacterium | reverse complement strand
AACTACTCCCGCTCAATCAGCCTCTCAACAAGTCCCAAAGCGCGAGACAAGCGCCCTCTACTTTTCTGTAGAGAGTATCCTGCAAGGTCCAGGACGAGAGCCTGGCGAGCAAGGTCTGCCTCTTCCTTCTGGGGAAGCCGTTAAAACGCGCCTGCTTGATCTGCTGGATTCCTGCGAGATTGCCTGGCGCCAACTGTCTGTCTTGGAAACCTGTCCAGACCTCAAATGGACTAGTATTTCCGCCAGCCTCAACGACCTGACGCTAGGTGAGTTGATCGAGTCAGAACAAACAAGCCTTGCTGCTCAAACAACTTCTCTTGAGTCCGCTAATCAGCTTACTGACATCATCCAACAAGCGCTCGCTGATAGGCTGGTAACACACTTGTTGCAGGCAGCAACTCCAGCACAAGAAGAGGCACGCCATGTCCTGGCCGATCTTACTGTGGAAGCCCTCTTTGCTGAGCTTATAGACTCTTACATCAACTTCCTGCCTGAAAGCACTGGCGCCAGAAAAAAGGCGCTTCCTCGTGAGATGAAGGTACTGCTGGCTCGTTCGGGTGTGCTGGATGGGCAACCGCGAACGCTGGAGGAAATGGCCGCTCTTCTCGACCTCACCAGAGAGCGAATCCGTCAGTTAGAAAAGCGCGCAGAAGATTTCCTACAAGGAATGAGCCTGCGCCGATTCACTGGTGGATTAGCTACGCTTGCTAGATGGGCCATTCAAGCAGAAGGGGGGATTACCACTGGCGCACAAGCTGAGCAGCGCATCAGCATCTGGCTACCATTTGGCTCGCTTTATCCAGAGATGACTACCAGGCTGCTAATCCGTTGGGCAGATGATGTGACACTCCTCAATGGTGGCTGGTTACTCATCTCCCCGCTGAACCTGAGGTTGGGGCGAATTGGAGGCGCTTGGGATTCTTTCTTCAGATGCAGATGCCTCAACACAGCAGCATGAGAGACTTTCTTTTGTTCACCGTTCACAAGTCCAACGCTATGTAGATGAGTGGCAGCTTGGTTCTCGGTTACGCCGCTTGCATGGGAGTATTCACCTGCTATCCTCATGAATCAAAGAACTATCACCCTGGAGAGCGCATCATGGAACAGACACGAACAACGCTCGCCTCCGAGATTGCTGCCGAACTCGAAGTGAGCCTGAAGAGCGCGTCTCAAAGGTTGGCAAGAAAATTACAGCAATCACAGCGTCTTCAGCAGGCACTCCAGGCTTCTGGAGTCATTCACGCCTTCCCGCTGCCCCAAAATGAGACGGCGGTGCTTGATATTGCCGGAGTGGCAAGCTCTTCTGCTACCCTTTCGGCCTTTGGAGGTTTGCTGTATGGGTTCAACATCCATGCCCACCAGTTGAAACTCCAGCAACAACACGTTCTGGATGCACGCGAGCAAGTACGGGTCCATATGGGGGATTTGGATTTTTACGAGAGCAGCCTCCGCCTCCGATGGAAATTGATACAACATATGTATGAACTCTTGAATGAGATCATTTCTGCCCGGACACCTCCACAGGTCATCTTGCTCAGCTTGCCTATTCTTGTTTCGCGTGATGAGGCAGGAAATCGCGAGCAGACGGAGGAGGTTCAAGAAGAATGGACAGATATGGTTTCAGCCATTAACAGCTTTTGGAGTTCCCAACTTCACCGGCTCTTCCCTTTCAACCCAGAGGGCTGCATGGTTGCCAGCATACAGACCAGCGCCGCGTGGTCGCTCTTTGTAGCGCTGAAGAATAATCCGAATACCAGCCCCGACGAGACTACAGCAGACCTGGCAGAATTGATTCAACGCGAATGGTTAGGGCTGCGCCAGGTGGGAATGTCGCGCCTGCTCTATCAGCTTTTATCGCCGCATTCGCGCACCGTTGCCTATGCTCTGGAGGATTTAAAGTTAGACCCGCGCTGGCAGCCTGCTGAACTGCATCACAGCGGCATTCTTGGTTTTTCAATGCGTGCCCGCGCGCGGACACCGGTATGGCAGGTTCAGGTGGTAGGGCATCGCACACAATGGAGTGCTGCCATGTTGGATCGCCTGGCAACGGCAATCACTCAGGCAACTCTGGTTGAAGGAGAAAATGCTCAGCCTCTCCCACTCTGGTATGCAGAGCGGCTTGCTCGTTTCTCCTCTGCCATCCTCCATGTTTTTCGAGATTTGGCCGAGGAGCAGATGGCCTCTCCACCCAGAGCAAGCGAAAAAGTTACTTAAACAAGAAAAGAGGCGTCTGATGCAAGAGGATCGCTGGCTTGGAACATTGGTGGGTGATACGGGTGGGCTGCGTGTCAACCTTGCTCTGAGGGATAGTTACAGCGTCCGTCGAGGCGAATTCGTGCGGGTGTATCATCGAGAGCGCCGGGATGCTGAAAAGGTCTGGGTGCTTGGACGCATTATCGGGGTTAGTCGCCAGAACCTGCTTTTTACCCAACAGATGGGGGAGGGAATTGCTGAGATTTCCCTGCTCACCGAACGTTCTGCTGGCGAAACCAATGTCGCCAGCATGGAACTGCTGGGCTACCGTGACCCGGAGACGTACGAGGTTCGCATTCCACGACGCCCCCTGGAGCCTGGAGCCAGGGTCTATGGTGTGGATTTCGCATTTCTCCGCGAGTTTTATGAATATTCGCCAGAAACCAATATCTGGCTCGGCAATCTGGTTGGCTACGAACGCGGTGATAATGTTGTTCCTGTCTATGTGGATGTGAACCGGATAGTCACCGAGCATCTTGCGGTGCTTGCCATGACGGGCGCAGGCAAAAGCTATACCATCGGTAGAATCATTGAGCGCATGCTGGCTGAGGCAAACGCCAGTATTGTGGTCTTTGACCCACATGGTGAATATGGGCGGGCTTATCGTGGTGGCATGGTCAATTTTGCGCCGGAAGCTACCTTTGAGGCGATTCCAGAAGGGGATCAGGCCGACTTGCATGGGCTACGTTCACGCCTGCAAGCCTTACAAGAGCGTGGTGGCGGCATCTGTATCTATGCCCCACGCGCCCGCGAATTCTCCATCCGCTACAATGATCAGCACCAACCGCTCGCCCTCCGATTGGACGAAATGAACGCGGATGAGTTAGCAACCGTCTTCCCTGAAAGCTCCGAACCCCAACAACGCTTTCTGCAAGTCGCCCTCAAATATTGGGAAAAGCATTTCCTTGCTCCCCGCGATCCCCGCGATCTGGTTGATCTTTGCGGACGAGACTTTGAACAACTCTCTCATTGGGACGAACTTTCCTCTGGTGAGCAAAAAAGCATCAATGCGCGCAGTGCTTCTATCATCGCTTTGCGATTACGCAATCTCCTCAACGACGCGAATGCTTTTTATGAACGTGGGCTGCATCCTTTTGATGTGCGTCAGATGGTGGGGCGCGCCCGGCGTACCTCTGCAACAGATGCCGCTGGGCGAATTGCCATTATTGATCTGCAAGGACTGTCTCGCACGTCCATGCAGGTCGTGGTTGCGCTGATCTGCGGCGAGCTTCTGAAGGCGGCCCAGGATAGCAATGACCCAATCCGGCCTGTATTTGTGGTGATTGAAGAAGGGCATATCTTTGCTCCTGGGCGAGAATCAAGCATTTCTTTGCCAATCATCAAAAAGATATTCGCTGAGGGACGCAAGTTTGGCGTTGGCGCAGCAATCATCAGCCAACGCCCTAGCAAACTTGATAGTGATGTGACGAGTCAGGCAAATACGATTATCACCATGCGCATTAAAAATCCTGACGATCAGGCGTTCATCAGAGGAACCTCTGATTTCTTCTCGGAGGCGGATATTAAAGAACTCCCTTCGCTCTCCACTGGGGAGGCATTGGTGAGTGGGCGGGCTATTCTTGCTCCCCTGCTCGTGAAGGTTGGGCCAAAAGTGTTAATTCACGGTGGCGAATCACGGTCAAGTCCGAAAATTTCTGTAATTTGTCCTCACTGGCAGGTTGAAACTGCTACGCGCTCTGCTTTCTCTCCTCCAGAGGTAGCTCCTGGGCCGTCCGCCAGTGCCCATACGCCGCCATGTCGAAATAGCGATGCCCGGTCGTCCACTGCTCGTCCAGCTCCATCAGCAGTGCACCCACCAACCGGATGACCGACTCCCGATTGGGAAAAATACGGATCACCCGCTCCCGCCGCCGCACTTCTTCGTTGAGCCGCTCGACGCCATTGGTGGTTCTCAGCCGTTTCCGGTAGGGAGAGGGCAGAGCTAACACCGCCGTCGCGTCGTCGAAGCCGCGCTCCAGCGTAGCAATGGCCGCGGGTGCCCGCTCCGCATACTCCGCGATCAGTTTGGCAAGCAAGGTACGCGCCATCTCCCCATCTGGAGCTTCGAAGACAGCGCGGATGCGCGCGTGCAGCTCGTCGTGCAGCACTTTGGGAGCCGCATCCAGGATGTTGCGAGCCAGATGGGTTTGGCAGCGCTGCCAGGTGGCACCCTGGAAGTGCTGCCGCACGGCTTTAACCAGCCCACCGTGATCATCCGAGACCACCAAGTCCACCCCCTGCAACCCACGCCGCTTGAGCCAGGTGAACAGAGTGGTCCAACTGGCCTCTGATTCACTATCTCCCAGTTGCAAGCCGAGCACCTCCCGATAGCCCTGGGCGTTGACGCCGATGGCGAGGAGCGCACTCATGGCCCGCACCTGGCCGCGTTCGCGCACTTTGAGCACGAGCGCATCCACCAGCACAAACGGGTAGCCCTGCTGGCTCAAGTCCCGTTCATTCCAGGCCTGCACCAGGGGATCTAACCCTTTGCACAGGTCGGAGACCGTCGATTTGGCAAACTCTTTCCCACAGAGATCCTCCGTGATCTGCGCCACCTTGCGGGTAGAGACGCCATTGACCACCATCTCCATCAAGGTCAAGATCAAGGCTTGTTCGCTGCGCTGGTAACGCGCGAACAGCTCTGTCGAAAACTGGCCCTCCCGCACTTGGGGGACGCGCAAGCTCAAGGTGCCGACCCGCGTGGTGAGTTGGCGTGGTTTGTAGCCATTGCGGTAGCCCTGGCGCGTGTCCGTTCGCTCGTAGGGGGCCGCTTGAAGCTGCTCGGTCACCTGGGCCTCCAAGACTTGATTCAGAACCTGCTCCAGCAGGTGCGCCAACTGGTCTTTGCCGGCAAAAAGCCGTTGCAAGGTCTCGCTGTCTAAGGTAAGCTGGTACTGGGTCATGGGCCTGTCCTTTCTGTGACTGGGTGTCTCGCAACTCCAGCCTACCAGAGAGGACAAGCCTCCCGTCTTTAGGCAATTTTACAGATTATAGCGGACTCAATACGAATCACCAGATGTCGTTCGTCACTGGAAAAGCCAGGAGTCATGACCAATCCAGAGCCATTCTTTGATCCTGGAGCTGAACCTGTATCTAGCGACCTGCCAAGCGAGCACACAGATGCAGCCGCAGGGAACCTTCCGGGCGAAAGACTACAGGAAGGTCTGCTCCCTCCGGCGATCAGATCTGGAAGAGTGGGCAAAGACATTAGGCGGCTCGTTTCGCTTTTCCCCTTCGGCACTCCTTGAGAAAATCTCACGCTCCATCTGGCACTGACACCTGGACGCCTAATTGTTCTAAGAGTTGCTGCTTGCCCAGGTCGGTGACAATGATCGAGCGTGTCCCCGATTGCTTGACCAGCCAGCCGCGCTCGACACAACAGGCCCACAGCGCTGCCCCCAGGCTTCCTCCCAGATGAGGACGACGCTCGGTCCAGTCAGGGCAGGCAAACGCAAAGTGACGCCGTTCTCGCTGCAAGGCGCTCAGGTTGAGTCCAAGCTTGCCGAACACTTCCTCTCCCCTGGTCCCAAGCTCCACCTCAGCGCGCATCTCTGCTGGCTGTTTGATGGCATCCTTAGCCAGCAAAGCGTCAAACAGGGCCACACCGTAGCGGCCTGCAAGGTGATCGTAGCAGGTGCGGGCAGCAATGAGTTGGGGAGATTTCCAGAGCCTGGCTGGGGCCATCCCCGCCACCACCGTGAGCGACTCAACCAGTTGGCCCACCGACGCATCGCGCAAGGTGTAGAGGATGTGCCGTCCCTCTCGTTTCGTCCGCACCAGATCACGTTCGCGCAGTAGCGCCAAATGGTTGGAAACGTTTGACTGGGAGGCACCAGTGAGGGTCTGCAATTCCGATACCGTTGCTGAACCTGCCATTAAGTGCTGCAACATGACCAGCCGTAACGGGTCTGCCAGGGCCTGGGCAAGGATGTAGAGGTGATCACTCTCGCTCATCATCGTCTCCTGATAGCTTGAAATACATCACGCACTCATGATACATTAGATACATCAAACTCTGGTGATATGTTACAGTAATTCTCCCCTCTTTGTCCAGTCATCGGTTGTCCGGCAATAGAGCGAAACCTATGACGTCTGGCCGCTTTGCTGGCACGGCCACTGGGCCACCAGGGAAACCTATGAACGGAGGCTAGTCAATGGCATCACCCTTCCGCGAGGTGCTGCAACAGACTCTGGTACACGCGCTCACCTATCTTGAGCAGCTTGAGCAGTCCCCTGTTGGCGCGACAACACCTGTTGATGAACTGCGCCAACGGTTGGGGCGGCAGTTCCCAGAGGCGGGGAGCGAGGCAGCCCAGATTATTGACGAGTTAGTCGCTGATGTGACTGGAGGGATTCTCGGCAGCGCAGGTGGGCGCTTTTTTGGGTGGGTTATCGGCGGTACCCTTCCCGCCGCCCTTGCCGCCGATTGGCTCACGGCGACCTGGGATCAGAATGCCGCCCGCTCTACAGGTGGCCCCGCTGTCGCTGTGATTGAAGAAGTATGCGGCACCTGGCTTAAAGAAGTATTAGGGCTACCACAGAGAGCGAGTTTTGCACTCGTCACGGGTTCCCAGATGGCGCATGTCACCTGTCTTGCGGCGGCTCGCCATGCGCTGCTGGCAAGATGCGGCTGGGATGTAGAGCACAATGGGCTTATGGGTGCCCAGCGCTTGCGCGTGCTGACCAGTACCGAACATCACAGGTCATTGGAGCGAGCAGTGCGTTTGTTAGGTTTGGGGACATGCTGCCTGCTTGAGCTACCGACCGATGAACATGGGTGCCTCCTCCCATCAACGCTGAGTCAGGCTCTCGCCGAGCAGCCGGATGTTCCCACCATCGTTGTGCTCCAGGCAGGGGATCTTAATATCGGAGCCTATGACCCCTTTGCCGAACTCATTCCGCTGGCCCACCACTTCAACGCCTGGGTCCATGTGGACGGCGCCTTCGGACTCTGGGTGCAAGCTTCGCCAGCATACCGTCACCTCCTCCAGGGGGTAGAGCAGGCGGACTCATGGGTAACGGATGGGCATAAATGGCTTAACACCCCCTATGACTGTGGGTATGCTTTTGTCGCCCACCAGGAAGCGCACAAGCGTTCGATGTCTCAGCAGGCAAACTACATCATGCAATCAGAAGGGGTCCGCGATCCAAGCGATTGGAACCCGGAGTGGTCGCGACGCGGGCGCGGGATTGCAACATATGCGGCCCTGCGGCAACTGGGAAGAGAAGGGATTGCTGATCTGATTGAACGTTGTTGTCGTCACGCAAAGATGCTGGTCACAGAGATTGGGAAATTGCCTGGTGCTGAGGTCATCTGGACGCCGCAGGTCAATCAGGGGCTAGTCCGCTTCCTTGATAGAAAACCTGATGCTACAGGGGCACATCACGACCAGCGTACAGACGCCGTGATGGCCCAGATTAACGAGACGGGGGAAGCCTATTTCAGCGGGACAACCTGGCGTGGACAACGCTGCATGCGTATCTCGGTCTGCAACTGGCAAACGAGCGAACAAGACGTGGCACGCGCCATTGCGTCGGTCGAGCGTGTGCTGAAGCAGGGGTAGAAACAAACGCCCGCTTGCCGGGGATGGGTGTCATTCTTGTGCTGCCCCCAATATAGGGATACGCAGCGCACAACATAGGGCCTTCTCCCGATGTGGACACAGCCCACAGCAGGTATTCTGTGGAGGAAGGAACGAGTCTCTCCTCGTTCTGGTTGACCCATATCTCGCTCAAGACAGACAAAAGAACACTGGGCGGTCCTTTGGTCGAAAACTTCTCCCTGACGAATTGGCCTCCCGATGAAACAAACAGCGCTAGAGAGATATGGAAAAGAAAGCAGGAAGATAAAGGATGAGGCGCGTTTTTTTGCTCAGTATTGTTCTCATATTGATGGTTGAAGTGGCGCTGGTGGTCCCTACGCTGACCTTTACTGCTGTAGGAAGCCGCGTCCTCAAGGCGTTTGCGTCTCCGCCCACGCCGACACCCATCCTCAGCCTGCACGCGCAAGGCACACCGCCAACCACTCAGGCCCAGGCAGCGTATCTGATTGATGCGGACACGGGACAGGTGCTGCTCGATGTAGATGGCTCGCAGCAGCTCCCGGTGGCAAGTACGACGAAGATTATGACCGCTATCCTCACGATTGAAACCGCCAACCTCGACCAGGTAGTCACCATCAAACAAGATGCCGTTGACGAAGTAGAGAACTACAATGGAAGCTCGGCAGGTCTGGTGGCCGGAGATCAAATACGCTTGAGAGATTTGCTCTATGGGTTGATGCTGCCATCGGGGGATGATGCTGCTCTTGCCATCGCTGACGCAGTTGGTGGGGACGTTAGCCAGTTTGTGGAGATGATGAACCGCTCTGTGCAGCAGCTCGGCCTCGCCCACACGCATTATATCAATCCAGACGGCCTGACCTATACGAACGCGCAGGGCCAGCCTGATACGAGTGCCTACAGCAGCGCCGCTGATCTGGTGCGCCTGACCCGGCACGCGCTGGCTAATCCGATCTTTGCGCAACTGGTGCAGTTGCAACATTATGTGCTCTTCCCAACCCAATTCCATCATGCCTACACCTGGGATGGAATTGACGCTCTGCTGAGCACCTACCCCGGCGCCACCGGTGTGAAAACCGGCTTCACCCAGGAAGCTGGGTACTGTCTGGTCTTTGCGGCAACCAATGGAGTGCACCACCTGATAGGGGCGTTGCTGCATGATACCAAAACCGACGACAACCAACGCTTTGTAGACGCCAGAACACTGCTGGACTGGGGCTTTGCGCTTCCCACCGCGCCAGTTTCATGAGGAGCGCAACCTCCCAGGCAAACTGTCCTTTAAGCCACCAGACCTGCCTTTGGGGCGGCATATACGGCATCATAAGGAAACTCAATCTTAGCGGCGAGCGAAGCGATATTGACGATATGCCCGCGTCGGCGTTGTAACATACCAGGGAGCACGAGCTAGCCTGCCCTAAGGCTCAACCTGGCTCAGGTCAGCCCCACATGTGCGTGCCAGGGCTGGGGAAAAAGCCGTCGGCAGTGCCACAAAGAAAGCGCTTCCTTGATCGAGGGTACTCTCAGCCCAAATCTGTCCACCATGCTGCTCCACAATCTCACGACAGATATAAAGACCTAGCCCCAATCCCACACTGGAACTGCTCTGGGCCTCAATTGTCGGTGCCTGATAAAAGCGCTCAAACAGATGGGGAAGGGCTTCAGGTGGAATCCCAGAGCCTTCATCGCGGACGCTGAGGAGAACGCTCTCCTCGGCATGGCACAGGGTTAGAGAGACAGGCGAGGTGTCTGGAGAGTATTTGATCGCGTTGGAAAGTAAGTTCGTGATGACCTGGCTAATGCGCTCACCATCCAGCTCCAGCTCCACTGGTTCGCCTGGGAGAGTCAAAGTAATGGTCCTGGCCGTTGATGCTCGCTGGTCCTCAATAACTTGTTGACAGAGTTCTCTCAGGTCGCAGCGCTCAAGGCGTATCGCCAGCTTCCCCGCATCAATGCGCGAGACATCCAACATATCATTGATCAACTGCTCCATACGCAGGAGAGAGCGTTCCATGCGCAGCAGCGATTGCATGGTGAGACTGCCTCCCTGCTCAATCTTGCGCCGCGTCAATTGGATAAACGCCTTCATAGAAGTGAGAGGCGTGCGCAGTTCATGCGAGGCGATGCTTATGAAATCATCCTTCGCCTGGTTTGCCGCCAGCAATTCACGAGTGCGCTCCTGGACGGTTTGCTCGAGCAGGGTGGCATGCTGCTCCAGAGCCAGATGCTGCTCTTGGACCTGGCGACTTAAACGGCGTGTCTGGAGGGCGCGTTGCAATGATGCTATCAGATAATCTCGTTCTATAGGCTTCTGGATAAAATCATAGGCGCCACCGCGCAACGCCTGGATTGCTAGATCGTGATCTCCATGCCCGGTGATCAGGAGGGTCGGGGTATCGGGGCGCATCTCCTTGATTTTGCGCAGCAACGTCAACCCATCCATACCGGGCATTTTTATATCGGTAATAATCGCGTCGTAATCAGTTTGGGCGACCATCTCAAGCGCGGTGAGGGCTGATTCAGCCGTAGCAATTTGCAGCCCTTCCATACGCAAGTGGAGCGCCTCAGGAAGTGCCTGCAAGAGGGCAAGATCGTCGTCAACAATGAGCAGCGATGACACAGCTACGTTTCCTCCACCCCAGAGGAGGCCAGCGGGAGTCGAATAAAGAAGGCCGCCCCCTGGCCTGGATGGCTTTCGACCCAGATTGTCCCCTGGTGCTCCTGAATAATACCATACGTAATCGAGAGGCCCAAGCCAGTTCCTGCCCCGACTTCCTTCGTAGTAAAGAAGGGATCGAAGATGCGTTGTTCCAGCCCAGATGGAATCCCAGCACCAGTATCTCGGACTTCCAAGAGCAAGCGGTCTTGCTGCACTGTGGAAGTAAAGGAGATGGTTTTGTGCGACGCCTCTGCCAGCGCGTCACGCGCGTTGGTCAGCAGATTGAGGAATACCTGCTCCAGTTGGATGGCATTGCCCATCACCATCAGGTCGTCTGGTCCAAACGCCAACACGATTTCGATCTGCCGCAGCCGCAGTTGCTCTTGCATCAGCGCAATTGCCCGCTCGATTACGGGCTTGAGCGCTACTGGCTCCCGACTGAAGGTAGTTGCTCGCCCGAACGTGCGCAGATGCGAAATGATTTCTGTTGCCTTGCGTACCTGCTGCATGGCCTGGTGCAGCTCCGCCAGCAGGTGTTGCTCATCTGCTTTGCCAAATGCAAGCATGTCAATGGCGTTGCCGATAAAGAGGCCAATATTGTTGAGTGGATTGTTGAGTTCGTGCGCCACTCCGGTAGTAAGTTCCCCTAGTGTGGCGAGCTTGCCAGCTTGCACCAACTGCTCTTGCTTGTCGCGTAGTTCTTGCTCGCGGCGTTGCATTTCAGCAGTGGTTTCGGTCAGGTCGCCCATGATATGGATCATGGCTTTGCGGCTGTTTTCCAGGCGCAAATTGGAGTGGTGCATGTCCTGGAGGATGTGCAGCAGGGCACGCCGGGAGTTATCCAACCGCTCGGTTTGTTGAACCAGGCGCCGCCGATCTTGCTCGTAGTCGGCCAGAATATGAAGCATGGCCTTGCGCTGATCCGCCAGTTTCTTATTCAACTGATTCATATCATCCATGATATGAATCATGGCTCGTCGCCGCTGCTCCCCCTGGCGCACACGCATTTCCAGCTGGTCCTTTTCCTTCTTCAGACGCTGGTATGCTTCACGTAACTGATGAGTATCTTCCTCTTGGGCAGGAAAGCTGCCTGCTGCAAATGAGAAGGCTCGCCCGGTTTCCACTGTTTGGGTCATCCCACATATCCTCGCTCAGCCCGTAGCTTTTCCAGTTCCCGCTTGAGGCGCTCGATCTCTTTCTCAAGTGCGATCATCTTGAGTTCGCGGCCTACCACGACCTCTTCAAATTTTTCGAGGTCGAGAATTTTTTCTTGCAATTCCGCCTTAGACTCTTCCAGGTCGCGCACTACACGCTCGTAGGCACGCATATCACGTAAAATGCCGATGGCACCAATCACTTTCCCTTCGCCATCGCGCAGGGCTGAGGCGTTGAGGGTGGTGGGAATAACTTCGCCCGAGGCGCTGCGGGGGTTCAGCCTGGCGTTGCGCGTGACACCACGTTCAATCACTTCACGTAAGGCGGCCAGGAATTCACGGGTTTCTGCGGGACTAATGAAACGTGAAAGCGATTGCTCCAGCACTTCATCGGGCCGAAAGCCCAGCAAAGCGTACACGGCGTCGTTGGCTTGCAGAATCTTGCCTTCCAGGTCGCTGACAAACACCGGGTCGGGCGCATTATTAATCAGGCTTTCTGCAAAGGCGCGCGCTTTGTCCAGTTCACGCATGTCCCTCAGAATGCCGATGGCGCCAATCACTTTGCCGTCTCCATCGCGCAAAGCCGACGCATTGAGGGTGGTGGGAATAACCTCCCCAGAAGCACTGCGCGGGTTGAGTTGTGCGTTTCGCGTCACACCGCGTTCGATGACCTCACGCAGGGCGGCTGTAAATTCGCGTGTCTCTTCTGGACTGATAAAACGAGAGAGTGATTGTTCCAGCACCTCATCAGGTCGAAAGCCCAGCAGTTCATAGACCGCGACATTGGCTTGCAGAATCTTGCCTTCCAGGTCGCTGACAAATACCGGGTCGGGCGCGTTGCTGATCAGGCTCTCGGCATAGGCGCGGGCTTTATCCAGTTCGCGCATGTCCCTTAAAATGCCGATGGCGCCAATCACTTTGCCGTCCAGGTCGCGCAGGGCTGAAGCATTCAAGCTGGTGGGAATAACCTCCCCAGAAGCACTTCGTGGGTTCAACACCACGTTGCGTGTGACGCCACGCTCAATCACTTCACGCAGGGCAGCAGTAAATTCGCGTGTCTCTTCTGGACTAATAAAGCGTGAAACTGATTGTTCCAGCACTTCATCGGTGCGAAAGCCCAACAAAGCGTACACGGCGTCGTTGGCTTGCAGAATCTTGCCTTCCAGATCGCTAACAAACACCGGGTCGGGCGCATTTTTAATCAAGCCTTGCGAAAACGCGCGCGCTTTGTCCAGTTCACGCATGTCCCTCAGAATGCCGATGGCGCCAATCACCTCGCCGTCTCCATCGCGCAGGGCTGAGGCGTTGAGAGTGGTGGGAATAACTTCACCAGAGGCACTGCGCGGGTTCAGCCGGGCGTTGCGGGTGACGCCACGCTCAATCACTTCACCCAGCGCGGCCATAAACTCGCGTGTCTCTTCTGGACTAATAAAGCGTGAAAGCGATTGCTCCAGCACCTCATCAGGTCGAAAGCCCATGAGCTGAGAAACGGCGTCGTTAGCTTGTAAAATCTTGCCTTCCAGGTCACTGACAAATACGGGGTCAGGCGCATTCGCAATGATGATGTCAGCATCCAAATTGCCAGGCGTCTTGGTCCTGTGGAGTTGTCCTGGCCCGGTCTGATGTGTGCGTGGCGCCGTAGTCTCAGCCATAGAAACTTCCTCCAGTTTTCATCAATGTTGAGGGATCAGTTCGCGGAGAGTGGGAATGCACCCTGGTCAGACAAACGCCTGGAAGAGTGCTTTCTCCTGGGCACTACTCTTGCAATTCTTATGCCGAATTTGACGGATTCGGCTTGCTACGCAAGCCGGATTGTACAGATTGCTCCCTTGCCCCTTTGGACAAGTCAGCCTTATTGTTGAGGTTTCAGGTAGGATCGTGCTCAGGCTTTGCTCTTATCAAGCGGGCACCATCCGAAAATGGAAGCCTCCATTAGAGGACGGATGATCTCGCTGTAGAGAGTCCTCCCATCAACTGGTATTACCAGCCGAACACAAATGAGGGGCGTGTTGGGAAAAGTGCTGTGAGCACGGGCCTGGCATCCTCACTCGCCCACGCATCTGGAAACGACTGGCGGAGCGTTTCCAGCGTATGATGCCCAAAGAGCAGTTGCAGAAAGACCAGCGGCGGGAAGCCCCCGCTCGCGTGGTCGCCATACATCGGCGCGCGCCAGTCTTGGGCCTCGGTCAGGCGCCCCTGCTCAAAAGCCAGACGCAGCCCGCCTCGATAGAAATCCAACATGATCTCACCTGTATAGTCGGCAACCGGGGAGACTGCCAGGCGGTGCTCAAGCACGGGAGCAATATGCCTCAGAAAGGCCGGAAGCTGTGGCACCCGCACATACCAGGCGTAAGGAGGCTCTCTGGTTCGAACAAGGTCCGCGCTCAGCACCTGGTAGAGGGGGTGCGTGCTGCCGAGGGCAAAGCTGAGTTCGCGGAGCTGAGGCGTGTCGGGGCGTCCCGGTTCTAGCGTAAGCGCGTAAGCATGCAGCGCGCGCATGAGCGAGGGAAGCACGTGTTGCAGATTTACGCCCTCAGCTACTTCCAGCAGCCAGACGCCTAGTCCCTTCCCCCAGCGCACGACATCCGTCGTAACAAAGCCAACTGGATGTCCTGAAGCATCGTCAATCATGAAGAACTGGAAGGCGTGCCCGGAGGCAGGATGCGCTTTCCAGGTTTCAATCTCATAGCGCCACTCTTGATCGGTGATGGTTTCGGAGACAATACTGCCACCTCTCCGGCGCTCGTAGAGAGCGGCAATCAAAGGAATGTCCGCGCTGGTGGCAGCTCGCAAGGTGAATGGCTGCTCCTCCCCGTCTTTGGCAGCAGGGAGCAGCGCCAGCGGGACGATCCGTTTGTCTTCCAACTCCAGAGCATACTCATAGCCGAATTGGCGATAAAAATAGGCGATGCCAGTAATGGCCTGCACGAGATCGCCCTCTGCCTCACTGCGGGCATGCACCACATCAAAGAGCGCGCGAATGAGGCCACGATTACGGTAGGGCGGGTCGGTTGCCACCATCTCAGGTCGCCCTACCTGGAAAGGAATGCCCTCATACGTCCAGGTGTGTTTCCACAGGCAGGTGCAGGCTACAATGGGGCACCCTTCCTCGCTGGTGTTTTCGATCACCGCGAAGTCCTGCGGTCCCATCAGGGGATGGTCGCCGCTCATCAGTCGGCGGATGACCCGCATAACGTGGGTATTGGGGGGCGCCTCGGCATGCTGCCGATGGACCAGGCTGTGCAGGGTCGCGATCCGCTCGGTATCGTCGGCGGTGGACCAGCGCAGGACTAGACCCTCGCCTATCTCGCGCCGAAACGAAGGACTGGTTTCCGTGCCCATAAGTCCTCCTTGCACTCAGTCACCACCAAATAATACAACATGACAGCAAAAACAGTCGTCAGGTCCACTGATCAGTGCAATCGCTTCTGGCAGGCGATCTCTTTAAGCCTCTCCTGTATTCCTTTTTACGCGAAGAGAACTCTGAGAAAGGCGATTTGGAAGGACAATCAAGAAACGAGAGCATTTCCCGCGTTGGGTGCAGCTTTTTCCTCTGTTGGGTGAGGGAGGAGGCCGAGGGCCAAAGCTGCGGCGCTGACCTGCGCGCGCGAACGCACGTCTAGTTTAGAGAGGATCGCCGAGACGTGATGGTCCACCGTCTTGGGGGAGGTGGAGAGGCGCCTGGCGATTTGGGCATTGGAGAGGCTCTCGGCCAGCAAGAGCACCACTTCCATTTCTCGGCTGGTCAGCCCGGCTTGGTTGGACCGCGTTGAGGAGCGTGGACCGCGAGGAATGCCCGACCTCCCCTGCGTTCGCATCCGTTGCCGCAGGCACGCAGCTGGGGGCTGCGCTCCGAGTTGGTCGAAGAGGGCGAGCGCCTGCCGCTGGGCTACGGCGTCGCCCTCCGCGAGGGCCAGCGCCTGCTCATAAGGACAGCCAAGCTGCTCCCATAACGCCGCAGCACCCTGCCAGTCGCCCAGCATTTCTGCCGCAAAGGATGGGGCAACCGCTCCTTCAGGCAGCACAGGCATTACCCCTTCGCGCCACAGCCAAATGGCGACTTCACCCAGATACCAGGGATGCTTACAGCGCAAGGCCACCTGAAAGCCCATGGCGGCCTCGGCTGCGCACTGCTCTCGATTGCCTTGCAGCCACTGCCACTCGGCGCGTGCCGCAGCAACCGGGGCAATATCCTGCATATCGGTGGTGCCCAGTGCCAGGGCGCGTGCCTCATCGAGTACCGCCTCAGCGCCGGGGTCGCCGCGCCGCGCACGCACCAGACCCAGGACCAGCAACGTCTGGATGCGACTGCTCACCGAGTGGCTTGGCGCGCTTAAGATGGCATTCGCCTCTTCGCCAGCCCCGGCCCATTCCCCCTGATCGAGCCAGGCCCGTGCACGCTCTGCCCGTAGCGCAGCGCTCAAACCGTCCAGATCATGCTCCTTGCAGTAGGCCAGACCCTCCTCCAGATAGCCCATGGCCTGGGCGTAGGCGCGGCTCCTGATCTGGGCATTTGCGAGATTCAAATTGGCAAGCGCGGCGATTTCCTCAAAGCCCTGCTCCCGCGCCATCTGAAGACTCTGCTCTAACATCTCCCGTCCTCTTTCATCGCCTGAGCCGAAGGTCGCCGACCCGATGCTGAAGCGCGCGTAGCACTCGGTTTCGGCGTCGTGGCACTGCTTAGCCACCTCGAGGGCACGCCTGCCCCAGACCAGGGCCTCGGCGGTGTTAGCAGCCACCATGTGCTGAGACGACAGGCGAGCGTAGGCCTGGCCTAGCTCCCGGCTCGGCGGCAGTGTCTCCAGGAGGGCCACCGCCTCCCTCATGTAGCGATCCGCCTCCTCCCGGCGGCCTAGACGCCAACAGAGGTTCGATACGCGGTGGAGTGTCTGGCCCACCCGTTCTGGCCGACCAAGCCGCTGCCAGAGCGCCAGCGCGGTCAGGCGCACCTGCAACGCTTCCTCCGTCTGACTGGTCAGCGCGCACTCCTGCGCCAAGCCGTCGAGCAATTCGGCATGTCGCTCGTGCTGCCCCTCTCCTTCCAACAGATCGGCATACCTCAGAGCAGCTCGGTAGTGTTCTGCTGCCGCGCGATGGGCACCCTGGACTGAGGCGTGCCGGGCTGCCAGAGGCGCATAGCGGGCGATCAGCGTCTCATTGCGGGCACCCGTCGCATGATACACCAGACGGGTGGCCTGCGACGGATCCACTCCGCCTTCATACGCGAGCAAGCCCTGGAGCACCTGAGCGTGCAGCGTTTGGCGGCGTAGTGGGGAGAGGGTGCTTTCGACCGCCAAACGCGCCAGTTCGTGCCGGAAGGCTACGGTTGTCGGCTCCACAATGAGCATGCCTCGGCTGAAGCATTCCTCCAAGGCTAGCGGGGCTGCGTCCAAGATCATGCCCAAGAGCCAGCGCTCGATGCGGATGGGAACCACCGATACCAGTTCGAGGAGCGCCCGCGCCGCTCTTGAGAGGCGCGCCACCCGTGCGAGGACGGCATCGCGCACCGTTGAAGGAACCTCGGGTGTATCACTAGCCAGCACTTCGGTGACAAAGAAGGGGTTGCCGCCCGTGATGGCATAGAGCTGTTGGGCAGAGTGCTGCCTCAGCCTCGACTGAGGGGCCAGGCGCGTGAGAGCAGCTTGCGAGAGGGGGAGAAGCGATAGCCGTGCCACCGAGGTGCTGGTCAGATCTCCCAGCACCAGGCGCAGCGGATGATCACGACCCAGTTCGTCATCGCGATACGTCAGGATCAACAATACAGAGAGGCGCGCGACCCGCCGCCCCAGGAACTTGATCAGGTCCAGCGTGGCTTCATCGGCCCAGTGCACATCCTCTATGACCACCACTGCCGGACCGCTCCCATGCTGTAGCTCATCCAGTAATGAGGAGAACACCAGGGGACGTGGAGTCTCTTGACGCAGGAGGGATGCTAATGTCCCCCCAACCTGAGCCGCCATATCGTAGAGCGGGCCGAGCGGACGCGGGGTAAACAAAGCATCGCAGGCTCCCCACAGTCGCCTGGCTCTCTGGCAGTGCTGGGTCACAAACTGCTCCACAAGGGCGGTTTTGCCGATCCCCGCCTCCCCTCTGACCAGGACGATGCGTCCCTGGCCGGTTGTGGCGGTGTGCCAGAGCTGCGTCAACTGTTCAAAACACTGATCACGTTCCAGAAGCGTGCTGTTCACAACGTCTCCTCTGCCCATATACGCGCAAGCGTTTTCTTATGAAGCGAGCACGATGGCAAGGTGTGCTGCTTCCACGCTGAGCAAGCTGCCCCGTTCAGGCCAACAAAATACTGAACCCCTCCACAAATAAATACGGTTCAGGTATCAAGATTACACGCCACCCAGCCTGCCCTCTTGCGGGGACTGGGCGCGGCTGAGCACTCCCAGCCGCCTGCAAATCCGCTTGTGCGTTTGTCAGATCGAAGGGAGAGGTCTGGATCGTGCCTTATTGCTTTGAGATAGGGTTAACAACAATCTTGATGTGTTGTTGGTTTGAGGGCAACGTCTTGTGACCAATGCCAGAAAGAGTGAGAGACACTTGAGCCACCCCTCTCTGAGAGGCAAGCAGTCGCTGGGCATCCGCTACCTGCTTCCCCGCAATTACTTGTGCCAGTATCTCTAGCTCGGCTGCGCTAAAGTGATAGGCCCAGACGCCATCGGCAGTGACAGTCAACGTGATTTCCCCCTGATCGCCGAGAATAAAGCTGGTTACTTCTGCTTTGATGGGTGCTACCAGAGTATAGCCAGAACCAAAGCTGCTGGCCTCCCGGTTGCTCAGAAGCGCGCTGGCAAGAACTACAGCGCCTAAAGCATCATAAACCTCGCCACGACACGTAAATGTGACCGTCACAGTAACAGTTGCAGCTTGATCGCCAGGTTTCTGGTTTGCAGTTGCGAAAGGGGTGCATTCAGGAGCAGTTATAAACTGCTCCTCAGGTCGCATCAGGGGTTGGAGAATCTCTTGAGGGCTGGGAGCGTCCAGGCCCTGGACCGCGCCATCAATGTCGCTCTGCTGGACGATTGGAAGGGTTTGACCGTCTTGGCCTCCTGTAAAGTCGGTGTTGCTTGCTACGTAATAGCAGAAGCCCCAGGCTGGGATAGGGGAGCACTGTTCGTTGTCGTACCGAAAAAAGTAGCAGGAGTATGCTCCAAGATCAGAGTTGCCAATAGTCCCCACCTGGAGGATATGCGCCGGGACAAGCGGTGCAGTATCCCCTGGTTGCCCATCCGGAGCAACTGTCACCGTGGCGTCGAGCACCATGACCAGGCTCTGCTTCCCGCTACAGATATTACTTACTCCATTCGGGAATGTGGTCCCCGCTCGAAAAGTGAGGGAGACAGTTTCCACATTTACAATTGCAACAAAGCCTTTCGCGTGAGTGCTCTTACCTGGAATTATTTTTTGACCCGTCGCATTCACCGTTTTCGTCTGCATTGGCGTTGTCGCCGAGAGAATTCGTGCGCCTACCTGCTGTTTGGATGGGTCCGGGGTGCCAGTCACTGCTGAGATGGGAAAGCTCTGTGTCAGATGTTGGTGGGCCGGGGTTAACAGGACAGTGGCTGAGTCAGCTGGAAGGAATGCGTACGCCAGCCAACCTGCAAGGAGCGCCAAAAGGAGCAGGCCAGCGACAACAACCAGGAACAGAGAACCCTTTCCAGGGTACTGATGTGCGCCTTTGCGCCACAGCCAGGGAGGCACTGTCTCAACAAGTTGCCCAGACTGCTGCACCTGTGCTTCCTCTGTAAGAACTCCCAACGAGTCACCTGATTCCCAGGATAGCTTCTCGAGCCGCAGGGAGACGCTTGACCGAGGAGAAGCCAATGTCTGGTCTTGGGAAGCTGATGGTGATGGCCCCAGCGGAGGTGGAGCTGACACCTCAGATGCGACTGCATCAGGGGTCCAGTTGCCAGGCAAGGATCCCTGTGCCAGCAGCTCAGGGTTCGGGTTGGGTGAGGAACTGGAGGGTTCCCGTGCCTGTACCGCGTTTTGGAAGGCAGCAGCAAAGTCGCTCACGGAGCTAAAGCGTTCTTCTGGCCGTTTGGAAAGAGCAGCCAACAACACTGCATCCACATCCCTTGGGAGCAGATCGTTATACGCGCTGGGCGGCTCCGGTGGGACATGCAGGTGCTGGTAGATGAGGCGCACCAGGTTCCCCAGAAATGGTGGACGTCCGGTTAGCAGTTCATAAGCCATCACCGCGAGAGCATACTGATCGGAAGCTGGAAGCACCTCGCCTTTACATTGCTCCGGGGCGATATAACGTGGAGTTCCTCTGATCGCCTGGCTGGAGGTGGTCGTAATATCACCCATGCGAGCCAGCCCAAAATCAGCCAGTTCTACCGCCGGGTGGGTCGGATCGGGGAGATTCGCTCGGATGAGGAAGTTGGAAGGCTTGACATCGGAGTGAATAATCTGGTGATCATGTGCGTACTGGAGCGCCTCGGAAGCCTGGCTCAACAGATGGGCCACCACGTCAGGCGGCACCACAAGATTCGGGTAGTGGTGCTTGACCCACTCCACCAGGGAGCCTTCTGGCCGATAGGGCATGACAAAATAGAGCAGGATTGTGGTGCCCAGCGATGCTTGTCCGTAATCGTGGAGCGTGAGAATCCGCAGGTGGTCCAGCGCTGTGATGGCTCGCGCCTCACGCTGGAAGAGCCGAACGGCAGTCTGTCCATTGATGGCAGGGGGAACTGCACCCTGATCGGCTCGAAGAACCTTGACTGCCACCTGCTGCCCAATGCGGGGATCCTCGGCCAGATACACTTCCCCCATACCACCGATGCCAATCAGGCGAAGTAGGCGGTATCGTCCTAGTGTCTGTCCTTCCAATTGCATACTACTCCTCCCTGCAAAAGCTGAGTATGGACAGAGGAAAACGAGCGGTAATCCAATCAAACTTTACCCTGGTTACCTTTTGTCGCTTATGATGATCGTCTCAAAAAAGATACGTGGATTTGGTAATCTTTCTCACGCTTACTCTACACAAATCTCTTTATTGTGAGGAATTTCACAAAATTTGGCGAAGCTGCCAATACCCGGCTCAGACTTGCCCCTGCTTATTGCGATGGGGAAGATTGGCCGCGTCGGCCCTGCGCGATCTCAACCGTATACCCATCGGGATCGATGATCGCCATCGACCGCTCCCAAGGTTCATCATGTGGTGGCTTATCAACAGGGATGCCCTGGGCCAGAAACTCTTGATACAGGTCATCCAGATGATCAGTACTCAACTCAATGTGGATGTTCCTGCGCTCCTTTGCCCCCTCCGGCAACTTCGCTTTGAGCAGCCCAATTGTCCCTTCGCCCAGACGCAGGAGGGCAAACGCAGATAAATGCGTTGGCTCTGCTTTGAAACCGAGCCGACAATAGAATTCAACCGAGCGCGCCAAATCACTGACTGGCAAACTGAAACCATCAAAGTAAATCGGTTCTGTCATCGAGTTCCTCGCTTTCTGCTTACTTCTTCTGCTCGCTGTTCTCCGGCTTCACTGCACCTATCTTACCACGCAAGCTCCTTTGCCCAATCAAGCCAACAGAGCACAACCCCGGCCAGGCGCGCACAAGCCAGTGCTGCCTGCGCGACTTCCTCTGCGGCGCTCTGATCCTAGCTGTACCTGCGAATTGAAGACGAGTTTGGGTTTCATGCAATTTTGATGGAGCCTGGTTGTTTTCAAGGCGTTTTTCATCTGGTCCCTTTGGCAAACCAAACGTTAATGCTGATTCGCCCCATCGCAAGAGCCTGGAACTCCGGTCCCAACCTACGTATTTTTGCCGATGTCCAGGCGCGCCCGGTCGTCTAGACTAGAAGCAGGGGACGATTCCTGGATGTATGCGTTTCTTTGTCCGGTACCAGCCGAGATAGGCGTGAGCATGTCAACTCCGCCCGCCTGAACTTACACACTAGCAGACAAGCGGAGTGGGTAGCGCGGGTGAGCGTGGAGGATTACTCCTGGTCAAGCCGCAGGCGATACTGGTTTCTTCCATCGTCAACCGATTTCCTCACCTTGTGGCACTGGAAAGGTTCCCAACGATGAAAGATCTCGCTCAGCCCCCCCACTTTGGGGTGCTCCTGAAACGCTACCGGCGCGCGGCTGGGCTAACTCAGGAAGCGCTGGCCGAGCGCGCGGGCTACAGCACCAGCTATCTGAGCAAGCTGGAGCGCGGAGAGCGGGAACCCCTGCCGTTTACCATAGTGACCCTGGCTGAGGCGCTGGGCCTCGCGCCTGACGAGCGAGCGGCACTCGCACGCGCCGCTCAACCGGCGCGTGCTTCCTCCCGCAGCCGGTTGCTGCCACACCGTGCCTCTGCTGGCACAGGAGCGAATCCGCTTCCCCTCGTTGGGCGCGCCAACGAGGTCGCCCTCCTGGAGCAGCACCTGGAAGGGGCAGGTCCGCCCTTGCTGCTCCTGCTGGGAGAGCCAGGCATCGGGAAGACGCGCCTCTTGCAGGAAGCCGCTTCCCAGGCGCACTTGCAGGGCTGGCGCATCCTGGAGGGCGGCTGCCACCGGCACAGCGCCCAGGAACCCTACGCGCCTCTGCTGGAAGCGCTGGAAGAGTACCTGGCCCACCTGGCTCCAGCCACACAACGCGAGCAACTGCATGGATGCGATTGGTTGATCCGCCTGCTGCCGGACCTCGCGGAAGGGACCAACCTGGCGCTCCCAGCCTGGTCCGTTCCACCCGCCCAGGAGCGCCGGCTGCTCTTTGCCGCAGTGCGCCGCTTCCTCGATCAAGTCGCCGGGCCAGTCGGCACCCTGCTCGTCCTGGATGATCTACAGTGGGCTGGTGCCGATGCGCTCGATCTGCTCGCAAGTCTCCTTCGTGCTGAGGGGCATCATCCCCTCCGACTCATCGGCAGCTATCGCAGTACCGAGGTCCAGGCTGCCGACCCACTGAGTCAGATGGTGGCCGACCTGGCCCGCGAAGGCCGCCTGCACCGGGCGGAAGTCGGACCGTTGGCGCCGAGTGAAGCCACCGCCTTGCTACAGCTCCTCTTGCAAGGGAGTCAGATCGAGGGACACCACCCCCTGATCAAAACCATTCTCCAACGCACAGGAGGGGTGCCCTATTTTCTGGTGAGTTGCGTTCAGGGGTTACAGAGCGAGGCATTAGATGGTGCCTCCAACGAGGCGATCCCCTGGGCCGTGGCTGAAACCATCCGCCAGCGGGTTGGTGCCCTCTCGGAAGCCGCGCAGTATCTGCTCGGTGCTGTGGCGGTGGCGGGCCACGAGGCGCGCCGTTCCCTGCTGCTGGCCCTGGCAACCCAATGGGAGTGGGGCAAACGCGAGGCGCTCACAGCGCTGGAACAAGCGTGCCACGCACGCCTGCTGGTCGAGGCGGGTGCAGACGTCTACCGTTTTGCCCATGACCTTATTCGGGAAAGCGTGGGAGCCGACCTGAGCGCGACCCGGCGCGCCCTGCTGCATCAGCAGGTAGCGGAATGGCTGGAGCAGCGCGGAGGGGAACTGCCTGTCGAAGCGCTGGCATACCATTATCTCCAGGCGGGGCTTCCAGAGCAGGCTATCCGCTACCAGGAGCAAGCCGGAGATCGCGCTGCCGCTATGTATGCCCATGCCGAAGCCGAACACGCCTATCGCCAATTGGGTGACGTGTTGAACCGCCTGGGCCGGAGCGCTGAGGCCGCCCAGGCTCAGGAGAAACTGGCGGCGGTGCTGATGGCGCAGGTGCACTATACCGAGGCCCTGGCAGCCCTCGCACAGGCGCGGACCGCCTATCAAGCCACGCAGGATCTGGCGGGGCAGGCGCGGGTGGTCGCCATGATGGGGTACCTGCATGGATGTCTGGGGGCCACTGAGGAAGGCATTGTCCTGCTCCAGCCCTGGCTGGAGCCGCCTTATGTGAGCATGCTCTCGGCACAGAGTCGCGGCTTGCTGTCTATGCACTTCTCAGAACTCTTGAGAACAAGTGGACGGTTTGAGGATGCCTTAGCCGTCGCAGAGCAGGCGGCTCTCCTGGCCCGCCAGGCGCAGGATGAAGCACTTCTGGGCCAGGCAGAGTGGTATTTGGGAAACATGCTGCTCTCCCTGGGGAACCTCTCAGCCGCTGGCGCGGCCTATCAGGCGGCGCTTCCTTTGCTTGAGCAGGCGGGAGATATTCGTGGACTCTGCATTGTCCTGGGGAATCTGATGGTCCTGGGCTACCTGTCCGGTGATCTGCGCGCCAACGAATCCTATCTTGCACGTGCCTTCCCACTTGCTCGGCAGATCGGGGACCATCATGCCCTGGAGGTCATGTCCATGCACCAGGCTACCAATGCGTTTCTGCTGGGGGCCTGGGCACGCGCCCGCCAGTCCTTCGAGGAAACCATCGCCCTGGTGCGCCAGGCAGACATGCGCTTTGGGATGCTGACCTATGTCCTGGTCGGTCTGGGCGAATTGCTCCTGTGCCAGGGCGAAGAGGAAGCGGGCATCAGGTGTGTGGAAGAAGCACGGCAGATGGCGGAACAGGGCCAGGATCTCAACAGCTTAGTGGCGGCACAGATGGTCCTGGCAGAATACACGCTCCTCCGGCATCACCCCCACCAGGCGCAAACTAGTCTGGAACCTCTGGCTCACCAGCCGGGGTTAGATGAACGGAACCGCTTGCCGAGTTGGACTCTGCTGGCGTGGGCCTACCTGGAGCAAGGATGCGACGCAGAGGCGGGAGAATTGCTTGAACAGGTGCTCGCCACTGGCAGAACCCACCACTTGCGGAGAGTGTTGGTGGAAGCGCTGCTCGTCCAAGCTCGGCTGGCAACAAAACAAGAGCAGTGGGACCAGGCAGCCCAGGCGCTAGAGGAAGCAGGGCGACTCTGCAAAGAGATGCCCTGGCCCTACGCCGAAGCGAAAGCGCTCTTTGTCGCCGGGCAAACGCATGCCCGGCGCGAGCAGTGGGACCAGGCACGCCTGTGTCTGGAAGCGGCACTTGCAATCTGCCAGCGCCTGGGTGAGCAGTTGTATCAAGAGGCGATCCAGCAGGCCCTCGATCAGCTTCCACTGCAAGGCGAACCTTCCAGCACGCCAGGGGATGGGGAGGCGCTCTAGCCCTGCCAACTAGAGTGGTTTGCCTCTGGTTGTTAGAGCGCAATCTTAGAGTGTGGTTGGCATGCTGGCGCCCCTCTGCATGGCAAAACATCAATGTACCAGACGGTTTCCCTCCTTTGAAACACAGTGTCACTTTTGTGTCAGTTGTCCCTGTTGTTCTCTCGCTTCTGCTGCTACCCTGAGGAGTGTCTCAAGACAGAAACCGAGCAACCGAAAGGCAGACCACTCTGATGAACCACCAGCGAACGAACACAAAGTGCAGGCAGCGGATGAACTGACTGAGGTCGACCTGGAGCAGCTTCAGAGGAGCACAACCCATCTTATGCCAGCCTGCACCACAGGAACAGACCTTCCCAAGGCACCACTTACACAGTGAATTCACGAGGGCTGGCGCGCTCGGCGAGCGCTGAGGGACGGAAGCGCTGCCCCTGCGGCGCAGACGGCTTACCACAAGTGCATTTTTTCCAAGCAAGGAGATCAACACCATGAAGAAGACCAACAAAACGCAGAAGGGGAAGAAGCCATCTGGGCATGTCCCGATGAACCCCAAAGACGTGACCGAGCTGACCGATCAGGACTTACAGCAGATACAAGGCGGGCAGGGCCTCTACATTCCTGAGGATAGAAAAAGAATAGAGGGGTGGAAATAAGGCCAGCGCGAGCAGTCGCGTTCGGCTTGCTCTTAAAGAGGGCTGAACTCGGTTTCTGTCTACGCCTGAAGAAGCTTATTCCTTTCCCATCAACAGCGCTGCGCAGGCGTCCAGGAGCGCACCTGTGCAGCGCCAAGGGGATGCTAAGCCCCGGAGGTGAGTTGATGACAAGCGCCCTTCCACCGCTCTATGAAACCTGGATGACACAGGTGCTGCCCGGACCGATTCCAGCGGAAACACAGGCCACTTGCCAGCAGTGCGTGATGTGCCCACCGCAGGCGAGCGCCACTGCTCCATCCTCTTCTGATTATTTCCATCCGCAGACCAAGTGCTGCACCTACCTCCCTCGGCTGCCGAACTTCCTGGTGGGGCGCATCCTGGCCGATGAGAAACCAGAGATGCAGCCGGGGCGCGCGTCGGTGGAGCAGCGCATTCGCAAGGGCGTGGCCGTGACGCCGCTCGGCCTGGCTGCCGATGCGCATTTCACCCTGCTCTACCGTGCCGGTAGGACAGCAACCTTTGGCAAAAGCCAGACCTTGCGTTGCCCCCATTATCTGGAGGAGAGCGGCCTCTGTGGCATCTGGCGGCACCGTGAGGCCACCTGTGTCACCTGGTTCTGCAAGCATGTACGCGGGGCGGTCGGGATGCGATTCTGGCACACACTCAAGCGGCTCTTAGGCTTGGTGGAAGACAGTCTGGCGCAGTGGTGTGTGCTACAACTGGAAGTGGGTAGTGAAGCCCTGAGCCTCCTGTTTCTGCCGAAACCGTCGCTGGATGAGCGCCCCACGCTGGATGGTGAACAGTTGGAGAGGACGGTGGACCTGGAACGTTACCAGGCGCTGTGGGGCGCGTGGGTAGGCCGCGAATACGACTTCTATCGCGCCAGCGCGGCGCTGGTCGAAGCACTCACGTGGGAGGAGATTGGCTTGCTCTGTGGGCCAGAGTTCTCCATCCTCCTTCAGTTGACGCAAGAGGCGTATCACGCGCTGGTTGCGGAAACCCTTCCGCCCCGGCTTCAGATACGCACGCTGCGGGAGATTCGCCTGGAGCAGAACGCCTGCCGACTGGTCACTTATCGCACGACCGACCCTCTCAGGCTTCCCGCAGCGCTGGTTGCCGTGCTGCCCGCCTTTGATGGACGGCCACTGGAACAAGTCCGGCAGACCCTGGCCTCAGAAGCACAGGTCACGCTGGACAACGCCCTGCTGCGGAAACTCGTCGATTTTGAGGTGCTGGGTGTGCCGCAGGGGTAGGTTCCCTGGATGGGCAGAGATGTGCCGTCGCGAGCGGCTTTTCGTCCAGCCTCCAGAAGCAGGTGATCTGACTCTCCATCAAGGAGTTGTGGGAAGCGTGGCCGTCCAGGTGCCTGAGTGCTGCGCAGGTGGGACGGGGCGCGTTCCGACGTCAGTGCAGGTGTTTGACCCAGCTCCACGAGTCTCCTCCCCTGTCCCGCTGAGCGTGTTGGGGCTGGTAAATGTCCCTTCCAGGTGAATCGTCCAGGGAGGTGCGGCAGTCAGGGTGCAGGTGACGCCTGAGCTGGCAAACGTAAACTGCAAGATCGTTTGTGTATAGGTGATCTTTCCGTTCTGGTACGAACCACTGCACGTGGTGGTCGTGGTGTCCGTTTGATCAGGAATATCCGGGTCTGGGTAGGTGAAAGGCTTCCCATCATCATGTGGACCGCATACCGTGCTCCCCGCCGAACCAGACCCTGCCGTAATCAGCAGCAGATTCTCGGGGTTGCCATCCAGGTGAACAGGACTGCCGCCAGAGGAGAGCGTGAAGGTGAGCTTGAAACTGGAATTATTGGGCGGCGCTCCATTCGGTCCGGTGGTGTTGGCTGTGCTTGAGGGGGGAGTGCGCTGGGTGGTGCTCGTCGGCTGCGAGCCAGATGATTGCGAAGCGCCACCTGTCCCAGGAGTGGGTGGTTTCGTTCCGGTTGCCGCAAGGACAGCGACGCTGCCGCCCGCCACGAGCGCCACTGCCAGCGCTGCTGCAAAAATCTTAGCTGGCAATGTCCCAAACAGCTTTGAGCGCAAACCCTGTCCGGCTGTCCTTGTCACACCTTGTAAAACCGAGCCTATTTGCGACCCGCCAGGCACAGTGGAGACAGTGGCGCCCGGCCATTGTGGGCCTACTGGAGCAGTGGGGACAGCGGGGGCCGCGCTCTGAGGTCCGGCTGGGACGCCAGATACAGCCGGCGAGCCGCTCTGCGTCGTTGCTGGCAGCGCTGCCGGGAGCGCCGCGTACGTCTGCGCAGCAGTTGGTAGTGCTGGTGCGGAGGGGAGTATCACAAACCCGCCCCGCTTTTTCCGCTCTTCCTCCTCGAATGGGAGAAGCATCTGCCCGCAGGAGCCACAAAAACGCGCTTGTGTTGGGAAGGTATCTCCACAATGTGGGCATTGCCTGATCGGGGAATTCATCAGCTTGTTCCTTTCTACTCTGCCAAATAGGGTTGGCGAGATTATTTTGGGAAGCATGTACACACCGTCTCGAAGCCGCTTAGACACTGATGCCGAGGCGACGCTTGCCGATCACCGAGCGATCCCCCGGTTGGTACGGGGCTGCTACATCCAGACGCGACCAGCAGGGAGGGATGCGTTCTCACACCTGATTTCTGCGCCCCCACGTCCATCCCGCTCCTCCTGGAGGGCCTGTTGCGCGGAGCAGCGCGAAGCGCTCCTCGGCCTGATCGCTGCTCCGCTGGCCCTGACATGCTCAGGAGCACGACTGGGGTGTGCGGGTGTTACTATTCGAGCCATCTGGACACGTCGTATCGTCGAAAAAGGCGCCGCTCAGGTTGGCTCCGCTCGCTCCGCTCAGGTTGGCGAGGAACAGTTTGGCGTTGGTCAGGTTGGCTCCGCTCAGGTTGGCTCCGCTCAGGAGGGCAAAGGTCAGGTCGGCTCCGCTCAGGCTGGCTCCGCTCAGGTTGGCTCCGCTCAGGTTGGCTCCGCTCAGTCTGGCGTTGGTCAGGTTGGCTCCGCTCAGGTTGGCGTTGATCAGGATGGCATTGGTCAGGTTGGCGCTGCCCAGATTGGCGCCGCTCAGATTGGCGCCTGCGAGTACCTGGTTGCTGAAGTCGTGCCCAAGCAGGAATTGCCCATGCAGGTCAATCCCCCCCGCGCCGACAGGCCCCTGCGGTCCTTGCGGCCCTGCTGGTCCCTGTGGACCTTGTGGCCCTGCTGGTCCGGCAGGCCCTTGCGGCCCGGCCTGATTCCAGCTAATTTTGGTGTACTCCGCCGAACGGCACGCCCCATCGCCCTGGATCATGTAGATGGTCCCACTCGAAAAATTGGCACAAGCGTAGTAGGTAACCGGGACAGGATCGGCCTGCGCTGCGGAGGTCAGCAGCAAGCCCAACACCAACGCCCCCACGATGGCGCCCGTTCTCGACGGGCGGCGCCCGTGCCGGAGCGCAAGCGGCGCGCAGAAGCGCCCAATCTGTTGCTTCCAAGTGTGCCACTGGTTCATACGTATATGCCCTTTCTCTTTCCGCTGTTTGTCTGTTTGCCAGTCCAATGCTGGGCTTCGTCCGAGAGCAATCGCCTTGCTGGGAACGCGCCTGCTTGCCCTCAGACCGAGCAGGTCGGCACACCACCGGCGAGATACTGCTTTCCCAAGGATGGCTGCTGCTCCATGCCCCTGTGGCTGGGCGCCAGAGGGGGCGGGTGGTCCCTTCGAGTCCATGTTCGCACGGCTTGGCACTCAAGAACAGGCACAACTGACACTGAAACTGACACTGAAACAGGGACGCTGGGGGGGTGCTTGCTTTTTCCAACCCCAGGCCCAGAGCAGGCGCTCACGCCGGGGTAAGACCAGGCAAGCGGAGCGGGCATGAGCACAAGCATTCCAGATGGTGCTGGGAGAGGAAACCCATATACCAAAACCGCTGATCAGACCGCGCGCTTGATGACTCCGTTGCTAGCTCCAGAAACTTTTGAAAAGGGGCATACAAAAAAAGCCAGGAACTACGTTTCTCTCATCAGAGGCTCTCAATATGGAGGCGATTTGATCTGCGATTATGAAAGGAGCGTAGCCATGAGCCAGGATGGGCCAATACAAGCCTCGCAAGATCAGGCTTATCCAATATTACTGGTCAACCCCGGAAACGTCCGTGAAGGGGAGCAGATTACGGTCAGAGGCACTGGATGGGGAGATTGTCCGGTTACCATGACCATTGGGGAGGGCGTGGTGAAGGGGTTCCAGGTTGCCCAAGGGCAGCCGGTGGCTGGTGGCGTTCGGCCAGATGCAAAAGGCGAGTTTGTGGTATTGCTTGGCACCTGGGGTATCAAGCCAGGCACACATGAACTTGTGGTGGCTTCAACGCGCCACCGCGAGCCTACGAGACTCGCCCGACGCTTCAGCGTAGATAAACAGGAGCAGCCACGCCCTGATGGGGCAGAAGAAGATAATGGTATGGCCCACTGGCGCGCCCGTGATTTCTTCCGCCGTCGTTTTGGGCATCTTGGTTTTGTCCCACCAGGGATGCGCGCCAGGCAGATTGGTCAGGTGCGCACTTTGCGCGCCCAGCGCGATAAGCGCCTGCGCCGCCGACTCTCTCTGGATGGGGAGCTTGATCCAGGCCAGCCCATGCCTGGAGTGTGTAACTGGACGCCTGTCGGGGCTGGTCCGCTGGTGATTCCGCCAGGGCAGGCATCGGCAGGCCGCACCCTCTCAATCGCCATTGATCCCGTGACCCCAAACACTGTTTACATTGGAACCGCTAACGGTGGCGTCTGGAAGAGTCTGGACAGCGGCGCCACCTGGTCCCCCAAAACTGATTATGCCAACAGCCTGGCAATTGGTGCACTGGCTATTGACCCCAACAATACGGCGCGTATCTTCGCCGGGACAGGAGAATATAACGACATCGGCGTAGGTACGTATTATGGCAATGGGCTGCTGTATTCAGCAAATGGCGGAGACACCTGGACCGAACTGGCAACGGGCCTCTTCCAGCGGGTAGAAATTTCCCGCATCCTGTTTGATGCCACCGATACCACCTCGCAAACCATGTTCCTTTCCTCCAGCAGTGGGGTCTATCAAAGCACTGATGGTGGAGTCAACTGGACCCAGCTTCGAGCCGGATCAGCCAGTGCGCTGGTAGAGTTGGTGAACGCGGGGCCACCCACAACCGTCACGCTGATTGCCGCCTTCCTGGGATCAGGTATCTGGGCCAGCACCAGGACTGGAACCAGCTGGTCTACCTGGACCCAGATCAGCAGCGCGGCCTTTCCCACCGCCAGTTTTGGGCGCATTGCCCTGGGGCAATCTCAAACACAGCCACGCAATATCTACGCTGCTTTTGCTGCCCCTGGTGGCGGTGGTACGCTCGTCGGGATGGCAAAAACGACGGATGGGGGCGCCAACTGGAGCACTGTCACCGTCCCAGCCTCAGCCTCTGGGCAAACTTGGTATAACTTCTATATCGCCGTTCACCCCAGCGACCCCAATACCGTCTACTATGGCGAGCGCGCCCTGTGGAAGACCACCACAGGCAACGGCCCCTGGACAAGTCTGCCCATTCTGCACTCCGACCAACATGCTTTTACCTTTGACCCTACTGACCCGGACCATACCGTGTGGGGATGTAACGATGGTGGGGTCTATCGTTCCCAGGATGGTGGGGCAACCTGGACCCATCGCAATCGTGATCTGGCAACGCTTCAGTATATCAGCATAGCACTGCACCCCCAATGGGAAGCGATCATGATCGGTGGAACCCAGGATAACGGAACCCATCGCTATACCGGCTCGCCTGCCTGGAGCTACTCTGATGGCGGCGATGGGGGCTTCACTGCTATTGATCCCACCACCCCCACCCGCATGTATCACGAGTACACTTACCATACCTTCTATCGTTCAGATACGGCGGGCACTCCCGGATCATGGGCCAATAAGACAGGCGCGATCACCGGCGCCGCAGAATTTTACTCGCCATTTGCGCTTGACCCATCCAACTCCAATACCTGCTACTTCGGAGGGGATAAACTCTGGCGCAGCCCCGACAATGCCGATACCTGGACCGCAATCACGAACCCGTTGATCGGAGATATTACCGCAATCGCGGTTCACCCCACCGATTCCAATACCATCTATGTCGCCACGACCGCCGGGCATGTCTATCAGGTCCAAAAGACCGGAGTCACGTGGACCTTGCCGGACATCACCACGACCAACTTAACGGGCGCCGATCTCCCTGCCAATGTCTCGCTCTCCGATCTGGCGGTGGATAACGCGGGAACGGTCTGGGTCACGGTGTCCTCGGTACTCTGGACAGAAAACTTCGGCGAATTTTCCAATGACCACGTATATCGCCGCCTGGCATCTGGGACAAGCTGGGAAGCCCGCTCTTCCGGGCTTGCCCAGGCCAACCCTATCAATACCATCGTGATTGATCCTACCGATAGCAATCGGTTGTTTTGCGGCGGCGATGTCGGGGTCTTTCGCACTGAAGACGCTGGAGCCAGCTGGACGCCCTGGGATGAAGGCATCCCGAATGTCCCCATCTTTGATCTGGAAATCCACAACCCGCGGCGCCTGGTGCGTGCCGCTACGCATGGAAGGAGTGTTTGGGAACGACCAATTGACACGGGAACCTGTGCTATGGTCGACCTGTATATGCGCGACAATATTCTGGATACCGGGCGTGTTCAGCCGACCCCCTCCGATCAACCAAACCCACTAGACCCCACCCAACGAGTCTACTGGTGGGAAAGCGTGGATGTGAAAGTGGATGCGCCTACGCCCGATTACCAGACGCCGACACCGATCACCAGTTACGTGGGATTTGAAGCCGCCCTGCAACACCAGAATCCAGTACGCGGCGCGGTCAATCGCTTCTACGTCCAGGTCCATAACCGGGGGATCAATACGGCAACCAATATCCAGGTACGGGCCTTCTTTGCCAATGCCTCCGCCGGTCTGCCACATCTGCCTAATGATTTCTGGGCCGCAGGCAACCCCTTCAGTGGCACTCCCTCTGGCCCAGATTGGACACCCATCGGCCCCACACAAACTCTGTCGAGCCTCGCCGCAGCGGAACCGGCTATTATGGAATGGGACTGGCTGGTGCCAAGCTCTGCTGCCACACATTCGTGCTTGCTGGTGGTGGCAACCTGCACTGAAGACGTGCTGGATGGTGGAGGAATTCTGGTGGTTGACACGTTGGTGCCGAATCGCAAGCAGGTAACCCTCAAAAACCTGCATGTGGATGATCCGACGCCTGGGATGCCCATGCCAGCAGAGCGTGCCTATATCCTTGAATTGCATAACCCGTATCCACGCGAGTTCTCTTCTGAACTGGTCATCGACTGGGGTAGTCTCCCCAGAGAAACTCAGCTTTTTGTCGCTTTGGAGCACCTGGGGGAGGAGAAGTCGGCAGTCATCCCCAGCCTGGAGGAACTGCGTCCCTTGGGCATCGAGATGGCCTCTGGTGGAGAGAAACTTTTCCAGCAAGAGTGGGAGGATGGCTGTGGCGAGATCAGACGCCTGGATATTGCCCACGTGTATCGGCTGTCCCCGCAGCAGGGCAGAGCAACAACGATTCCAGGGGTTCGGCTGCCGTATAATCGCCCGCGCGCGATTGCCTTGAATCTCATCTTGCCAGGAAATATCAACGAAGGGTCGGTACGGTTTACGGTGATCCAACAGGCAGAGAAGCGGGTTATTGGCGGAAGCACCTATGTCCTCACACCAAGGAAGAGGCCGGTGAGTGGCTTGCTCGCGCAACTGTAAAGGTGGTATCCCCACCCTGCGGCAGCGCGCCTCTGGCGCCTGGAGTGTTGGCATGGAAGCCTACGCTGCCGTTTTGATGGAGATCTGGTTGAGATAGTGCGAACTTCCACTCCACGAACCTGTCCACTTCTCATTTGAGGGCGCATGGCATAGCCATGCGCCCTCATCCCATCCCATCACCTCGCTGCTCTCATTCGTTCAGGCTCGGAATGGGAATTCTCTTCCAGGCTTGCCGCAGTTCACCCCCTGGATCATTCACTACCTGGCAGGCTTGATCAAAGATCATTGTCGCTCGCTGCTCGGAGTTGTAGGCAGGCCAGGAGGGGAGGCCAGAAAAGCTGGGTATCCCTGAGTGCGCAAAGGCCAGCCATGCCTCGCTCATTTGCTCCGCGAGAGCAAAACGCTCCGGGCTCTCGCCAGTGAAACGACGGGCGTATGCGAGGGTATCAAAGACGAACGGGATCTCGAGCGCGTGACATGACTTCAATCTGCCGTTCAATACAGGCGTCTCCCAAGTAAAAAGATACATGAATACAGGGGCCGCGCCTTGTTGATCTTTGCGTTCGGCCAGAGTAATCGAGTGCATCCGCATCATCCGATCACTTGCGAGCGAAGAGAACAGGTCGCCAGGAGATGCCTGGGGGTAGACCTGCCGATAGGTTGCAATCAAGGTGTCGGCTGCCTCTCCTGCAAATAGCTCGACTCTCGTGAGTAGTCCAGCCTCACCCAACGTGTCAATGCCCGGATCCGCCAGCAAGAAGAGCGTCGCCTCATCTTTATTGGTGCCTATAATGAGTGGCACATGGGCGGAAATATCAGGCGCCACCGGATCGAAGGGGTGGTGAGGAAGCACCTGCCCATCAACCACCGGACTCCATCCTCTCAAGAGATTGCTATTGACCCTGGCGTTGGCTGCTATGATCTGCTCAAACGGGAGCGTTTTCAATCGCTCCACGTCTTTGACAGAGACATCCAGTGCTTTCAGCAGCCGTTCTGCATGTTCAGTAGCCTTCTCGCGGGACATCATACGCAGCCCAGGCCCACTTTGCACGATGGCTCGGTGAAACAGACCTACAGCGGCAGGCATAGCCAGCAAGACACTCACCTTGGCGCCACCGCCCGACTCACCGAAGATGGTAACATTGCCGGGGTCGCCACCAAATACCAGAATATTGTCGCGGATCCACTCCAGCGCCGCAACCAGGTCAAGCATGCCTGCATTCCCCGAGGTGGCATACTCCTCGCCAGCCAGGTCGCCCAGATAACAGTACCCCAGCGGACCCAGTCGGTGATTCACCGTTACCACCACTACATCTCCCCGGCGCGCGAGATTGGTCCCATGATAAAATGGCGCTGAACCTGAACCCATCGTAAACCCGCCACCATGACACCAGAATAGCACCGGTCGCTTGACCCCATCGTTTAAGGCAGGCGTCCACACATTGAGGAAGAGGCAATCCTCGCTATCTGGTTCAGGCTGCGCTTCCCCGATGATGGCGCGAAGAGCAGCCATACCGTTGGCTGGTTGTGGGGCTCTCTTCCCGAACTGGAGCGCATCGCGCACTCCAACCCAGGGTTCAGGCTTGGATGGAGAGCGAAAACGATGAGGCCCGTCTGTGGATCCTCCATAAGGGATGCCAACAAACATGTGAATTGAGTTGGCGAGAGTTCCCCGGAGCTTCCCGGCAGTGGTTTCAACAATAGAATCGGTCATGGGTCATTCCTTTCTCCACGCTTTGTGCTGCCCTAGTAAGCCTACAATCGTCCAGGCATGCCGAGCAATTTCACCCCATCAGGACGTAAAGAAATCCATATCACTGCCCCCCATGCACCATCCTCAGGAAGCGGGAGCCGACTGGAACGTTACCGGCAGATTTCTGATCACGAAAACGAGGCCGGTACGGATATTGATCGGCACGCCCTCAACGCGCTTCAGATCTCTCAGTTGCTCCAACATCATAGGCAAAGCGATTCTGGCTTCGAGCCGGGCCAGGGGAGCGCCAACGCAGAAATGGATACCATGACCAAAGGCGAAATGACGATTAGGCTCACGCTCAATGTTAAAACGATCAGGCTCAAGGAACTGAGCGGCGTCGCGATTAGCCGAGGCAGTCCAGGCCAGGACTGTCTGTCCAGCAGGGATACGCTGACCACCCAACTCGACTTCCTGTATGGTGCGGCGGAAGAGAAACCAGACCGGAGGAAGGTAGCGTAACACCTCCTCTATCGCGGCTGGCATAAGCTCCGGTTCTTGTTGGAGACGCGCCAGCGAGTCGGGATGATCTGTGAGACAAAGAATCGTGTTGGCAATCAAGTTCTTGGTCGTCTCCTGACCAGCAGCAAGAAGCAAGAAGCAAAAGCTGACCAGTTCATGCTCGCTCAGGCGCTCCCCATCGATTTCGGCGAAGCTCAGAGCTGTAATCAAATCCTCGCGTGGATTTCTGCGCCGGGCCTCTAGCAGGCGCAAGAAATAGCTGCCCATCTCCTGGCGCATATTCTGTGGGGACCGCCCGGTCTGCTCACTTGAATTCTGGTTTGCTCCTCCACTAAAAAGCGCCCAGCGCCGGAAAATGTCCCAATCCTCTGCTGGCACACCCAGTAGCTCGGCGATAATCTTGGCTGGCAAAGGGAAGGCTACATCAGAAACAACGTCCATCGTACCCGCTGCTTTTACCGCATCGAGCAATTCCTGGGTGATCTGCGTGACATGCTCCGAGAGACGAGCTACGGCTCGCGGAGTAAAAGCAAGGTTTACCAGATTGCGCAATTTCCGATGATCAGGCGGATCTTTCGCGACGAGCGTATCCTGTAGGAATCCCTCAAAGGTATCCTGGGATGAAAAATTGCTGTAATCGGTGATGACTGCCTGAACATCTGCATAGCGAAATACCTGCCAGACCGGGAATTGCTCGGTGTGATAAACCGGCTGCCCGGCACGCATCTGCTCAAACCAGGCATATACCGGGGGAATATCTTCAGGAGAACGCGGTAAAAAGTCTGCGAATGTCTCCACACGGCGCTGTGGTAGCTGCATCAGTCAATCCTTCCTTTGAGCTCTAATTCATTAGATCAGCTTTCATCGTAGGGAGATACGAAGCAGCGTGACAGAGGTTTGAGCATTGACTCCACCCGAGGTGAGCCTCTCAGCCAGAGTTGGGGCGATCTAGACGACTTATACCGGTTGATCGCCTCATTATGTTCGTTCAGCCAAAGATGGCGAACGCCCCATATGACTACAGGAAGCGCGCAAAAAGAAGCGAACCCCTTATTGCTGAGATGTGGCCGCGTTTGCACATACCGATGGGGTACCCTTGTCAAGAGAAAAAAGCGAAATCACCTCGGCTGTCCGAGGCAGCGATGATTCACTTGCTCATCACTCGCCTCGGACAGAGGAGCTAACCTCTCTTTGTAGTAAGCCAGATGGCTGACGTAGTGGCTTGCTCGTACCACGCGACCGTGTGTTCGGCTCTACTGACCAGCAGGCGGCTCCCATAGCTCGACCTTGTTGCCTTCTGGATCAATGACCCAGCCGAACTTGCCGTATTCCGAATCGTCGAACTTGTCCAAGACGGTGCAGTCCTCTTCCCTGAGTGCCTTGAGGAGCGCGCGGAGGTCGGCTACTCGGTAGTTCACCATAAAGGAAGCCGTGCTTGGAGCAAAAGAGTCACCCTCGGCGGGCATGATGGACCAGGCCGTTGTTCCACCTACCGGTTTTCCCTCTGCGTCAGTCCAGTTGAAGGCGGCGCCTCCCCAGTCTTGCACGTCGATGCCAAGGTGCCGCTTGTACCAAGCCTGCATTGCCTTCGGGTCTTTGGCTTTGAAGAAGATGCCACCAATCCCAGTAACGCGGTTCATGTGTCCCTCCTGCGCAAAGATGCGTATTCTGACATGGTACGTTTCATTCATTTCTATTTTACTGCTTACTCAATTACTTCGCCAAGACGCCGAAACGCTGCTGGTACGCCCGCGAGCGTGGTGTCGACTCCTGGCACAACCCCGCACATGACCACTATGAGCTGGCCGCCGCGCTGCACGCCACCGCCGCGCTGGTGCTGATCACATGTGTTCACTGGTGTTTCCTTTCTTTGCTCTCCCGCTTGCATGCGGATGATGCTTGACCTCCTCTCAATCTCGTAAACGCGATGGGATGCCTTTTTACTGTCTAATTCAGAAGTAAATCTTTAGTGCTACCCGCGAAGATCATTGAGTGCTTGCATAGGTTGATGGATTTGAATGCATTCTCCATCATTTGATCTTGTGGTTTCCTCTCTACTGGATGTTGCCCACTCCGATCATATTAGGCAGGTGAAGAGGTGCTTTCACTCCTTATTCAGATTCAGGAACAGGTTACTCTTTTCGGGTTTCTCGCTCCATTCATAAAACCTCCTTTTGAACTCCAGCAGCACTTTCCCGATCTCTTCTTCTCTCTTTTGAGTCAGATTTCCCTTCAGTTCTATATAAAGCGTTGCCGATGCCCCTTTTCTGTCAAATTCGGAAGATGGTCTTATGAGCAATTCGGCTTTCTGCTCCAGGTTCAGCAGCAAGCTGAGCAAAGATCCTTCGAGAAAGCCTGCACATACCTCTAGATCTGGCTCGTTCTGTGCTTCAAGTGTCAGGCATAGGCAGATCTCCGCCTCGTTCCTGGCCTGATAAGGGGTATAGAGGCTGCGGAACGAAGCCTGGTTTTTCAGGCATCTTTGGCCGACTTCAGCCGCTCTAGAAAGCTCTTCTCTGATGACATGAAAGGTGGACCGGGTCAGGTTCCGAACAGAGTTCGACCGAGGCTTGATGGATGTGAGTACAGGCATCCAGTCGCGCTTTTCACGAGCACGGAAGCTCTCCTCTTCTGCATTCAGCCCGATAGGCTCAGGCCAAGAGTGCTTGCTCACCTGCTGGAAGAAGTGCACCAGAAGATCATCCACAGATACGCTACCAGATACCGGTTGGTAGCTACGGCATGCCCAGGTAGCCAGAATGGTCCAGGAGAAGCGACTTACATAGCCAAACCCGTTGCCAGTGATCTTTCTTGCGTTGGCCCAGGCGCGTACTGCCCGTAGATAGGCCCTGAACGTCGCTGCCGGGAGGATATCGCCTGCCACCCTCATGATATAGTCTGCCTCCATACATCCAGCCAGCGCCTGCCAGCTTCCTTTATCGTAGTGCATCTGGTCTTCCTCTTTTATAGCCCCCAGAGGTGCAGGGAAAAACAGATGGTTGGCTGCCAAGAGGTCCACTGCTCTCGAGTTGATCGTCAATTTTAAAGCAGGTATCTGCGCGTCTGTGACCAGACGCGCCTGATCATAGGTGGTAGCCAGCCTGCGTTTTACTTCTTCTAAAAACTGCCGCTTCGGCACCCCAGGAAGAATCGGGCAGATAAGGTCAATATCGCTCTGAGGAGTAGCTATATCAAGACGCGAAGAGCCGAACAGGTCCAGGGTGACATTCTGCCCCAGCACCTCGCTGCAAGCTTCTGTTACACAGCCTATCAGCAGTTCTCTTGCTTTCTTCTCAGATGCGGATAGTGCCGGATGCAGCTCATCCAGCAATTGTTTGAGTTCAGAAGAGATGCCAGGAGCAGGACTAGCGCCCGCCTTCTCGACGGCACCTGTTTTCAAATAAACTGTATACCTGACTTCAAACGGCTGCTTTCCTTCTCTGCTGATCAGGGCAACTGAAGAGACGTGAAACACCACTGGTTTCCAGTCAGCGAGATGCTTCCTGGCTTCTTCTTCAGAAGCAAACTGCCCGATAGTCAGGTGGGGATGAAACCCCCCGGCCCGACTGCTTTGTTCATGACATGTTGGAAAGAGTTGCTGCAAGGTGGCCTGAAGTATATGCAGCGCCCCTTCTGGATATGCGACAGGCTCTATCCATCCTGTCGTGCTTGCACGCTGGGCAAAAGTTCCCGGCGTGGTGAGAGTAAGCGTAAACGCTTCTAGACCTTGTACTGCATCCAAGATGAGATGCGCAGCGGCTTCCAGGAGCTCTTCAGGGACAAATCCATAGATCAGAGTGATATGAGGCATCCAGCGGAGATAATTGCGGTCATATCGCTTGCGTAACTGCTGTATCGTCGGCCAGACGTTTTCATCGGGAATGATGACTATGGCTGAATGATATGTGGGGTGTACGGTTTGGATTTTATCAAAAAGTGCTTCCGAGATTCTTGAGGGAGCTACAATCTGTTGTTGACATTTGAGTACGGAGAGGAGGGCAAAATGATCAGAAAGATAGAGTTTGCCTTCTGTGCCGGGAACAGGCTCGCGAGCAAACAGTTCTGCTTTTTCAGCCTTCCACATGTTACTTGCAGATTTCAATAATATTCTATCGAGCCTGCCTGGATGGCCTGCCAGGGTCATCTTTTGGGCTATATAGTTATTTATGGGGTCAAAGGTGTAACCAGGATCATTGGGATGTAATCCGGGCCAAATGTCTTCAAAGCCATGCCGAGCCGCAGACAGAAATACGTCTTCCTCACGGGAATTAAAATCTCCGGCGACAACGGCGTCGCCCGGCAGGTTCTGGAGATACTCCAGAACGGCCTGCAATTGCTTTTCTCTTGTCGCTATGGCGTTGTCTGCCCTATTACTTGTCAAGTGCAGGGCCGCGACATGAAAACTCTGATGATGGAAGGTCCAATGCCCGACCAGAAATTTTTTCTGTGGTGAGTAGGCATATTCTGATACAGTAAAAGGATACCTCGCCAGGATGATGATTCCCTGTGGTTCAAGATTCTTTCCTTCCCTCCCTTCCGAGAGATACATCTGCTGCACCCAGTGCTCCTGCATCAGGGCATGAAGAAGAGGGATCGTGGCTTCCTGTAGGACGATAATATCGGCTTCTGCCTGTTTGAGCTGTGTGATGATGGATGGAATTCTCAGATGGGTCTTGATGAGTTCTTTTTCATGTTCATCGGAGAGCACATTATACGTAACGATGTGGAGAGATTCTGGAACGCTGTTTCCCACTTGGTGTCCAAAAGACTTCCATGCGTTGGCGTTGAACGCATAGACCGGTTGAGGAAGAAATAAGGAATCCTGATCTTTTTTATCATTATCAAGGTCTTTGGTCCATGCTTCTGCCGGAAGACGATCAGACGCAAAGAGATCAATTCTCTGCTGCCGGTCCCATACTTTCGTGTCACCACACCGGATATATTGTATTCTATGCCAGGGAATCTCTATCTCACCGGTGTTCCATTCTATCACAGGTTTCTCGCTTACCCCTGCTCTGGACATCCTGTCTGTAAAGCCAACGAAAAAGGCCTTTTTGTTCAGACGCCTATCCCAGAGGATTCGGTGATAGATGTCCTGGCTGAGAGGCAGTTTCACTTTGGCTTGTTCTTCCTGATGCTTCTTCATATGATTACTCTCCTGAAAATGGTGGGATCACGCCACGGACGGTTGGGGTGGTGGGAATGTCGGCTGCAAGGCGACCTGGTAGCCTAAGCTCTCCAAGCGATGGACCAATCGCCGTTCCACCTGCTGGCATTCCCGCTCATCGAAATAACCCAGGCACGCGAGCCAGATGTCCAGGCCTGCCCCCAGCAGAAACCAGTGCCTATGGGAACCTGGCTCTTGCTCCTCAAAACGCCGCATCACAAGCAAGTATGTCTCATCGTTCAGCAGCCCAGCCAGTACGAGCCGCCAGCGACGAATACCCTGCGGCGTGCATCACGACCCCATAGATCGTCATGAAGGGCACCAGCCCCAGCGCCAACGGCAGCGCGGCTTTCCCGCCTGCCCGCATCTCCCGGAGTGCGGGAGCAACCACACCCATACTCGTTCCTTTCGCCCACAGACAGGAGGCAGCGAGGTGCTGCCTCCTGAGAAGGGGTTGACTCACTTCGATCAATCAGACTCACGTCGCTCGTGGGCTGGTTCAGTGACGAAACCAGCCCAGAAAGGGGGGGCTAGTAATCCGCCTCCACATCACGCAGCCGCCAGAGGCGGGCGGTGCCTCCTCCGCTCTGCGGCGGGTCCAGCACTGGATTACCTGCCAAGGAGCGGTTCCCACTGAGAGCCAGCCCGGTGGCAAATATGTCGGTGGTTTCATCACAATTGTCTAGCACACTGGAGCAACTTGTGCCGCTGGGATTCGCCTGGGTCCATTACCGAGTTTGCTCTGCCAGCGCAGAGCTTACCAACTTCTATCGTCGCTGGTCCAGATGGCAATATGTGGTTCTTTGATGATGGCCTCCACGCTGTTGGCAAGATCACACCACTGGGCACCATAACTGAATACTCCTTACCCTACCCTGGAAACCTGGCAGGAACAGCCCAAGAAGAGATGATCCAGGGGCCTGATCACAACCTCTGGTTTACCGATCCCAAAGCCGGGATGGTCGGACGCATCACGCCCTCAGGCGTGATTACCACCTATGATGGAAAAGCAAACAGCGATCCCCGTGATTTGCTCGCAGCGCTTGACGGGAGTATCTGGTTCCTCGACAGCGCCCAGCAAGCCCTTGGGCATATCCCTCTCGGTGGTCAGCTTGCGTTCTATCCCCTCCACTCACCCATGAGCATCAATTCGTCACTCACAGTTGGCCCGGATGGCAATCTCTGGGTCACGCTCTACAACCAGATTGGTCGCGTGACAGCGGCAGGCGCTATGGCACTCTATGACGTACCTACTCTTGATGCCAGCCTTTGGGGCATCGTCACCGGCTCGAACCAGCATCTCTGGTTCGTCGAATATTATCCTGGCATCATCGGCGAACTTATCCCTTAGGGGAGATGGAATGTGAGGAGTGACTACGCCGAGCTATTAAATGCTATGGTGGACAGGTGATTGGAAGCAGAGTTTGTCCAGGTTCTATTGGAAGCAGGGTCAGTCCGTAGCCGACAAACTCTGGGATCAGACACAAAAGCAGTCTCAGCTGTTCCCGCCGATTGGCTGGGCACCACACTAGTTTCATCCTAACCGCAGAACACGCAGTACACTGGAAGCAATCATGACCTGCTCATGTGAACCACTCTGAGAGCGCAGAGACACCCCGCTCTCCCCGCCACTGAACCGAGCGTTGCGATGACACTGAGGTACGGAGATTCCAGCCCACTTCACACACAAGCCGATTCACCGCTCTCTCATGCGCAAACACCTGCAAGTAGCGCCCAACACGGCGCGTGCCGCTGACTCGTCGGCATCGGGCCGATGCTGTCGTTTGTGGTATGCTCAAGGTGCTCTCCTTCAGGGAGAGGCGTCCGGCGTGCACGCCGCCCGCCAGGTTGCCTTGCAGATGCGAGCAGAAGGGGTGCTCTCATATGATCCTCCCGAAAGACCGCGACCCGCGTTTCGTGACGATCCGTCGCGGTGGGATCCTTACCGATGCAGATCACCGGCTCCTCGCTCTGTGGGCGGCAGCGTGCGCGGAGCACGTCCTTGACCTCTTCGAGGAGGCTCAGCCTTCGGACCCGCGCCCGCGTCATGCGATCGAGCAAGCCCGCGCCTGGGTGCGTGGCGAGATCAAGATGCAAGAGGCGCGCACGGCAGCCGGCCATGCGATGGCGGCGGCCAGAAACCTGCGTGGGGCAGCACGGTATGCCGCCTACGCTGCCGGCCAGGCCGCAGCCGTTGCCCACGTCGCCGCGCACGAGCTCGGTGCGGCCGCCTATGCGATCAAGGCCGCACGTGCTGCCGCGCCGGAAGGCGAGGGCGAGCGCGCAGGGCGGCGCGAGTGTCGGTGGCAACGCGGCCAGCTCCCGGAGGCAATTCGCGCGCTCGTCCTCGACGACCAGCGGGTGCGGAACGACCTCTGCTGGTCGGTGTTCGACGGCTGAGTGTATTGTTTTCTATCATCGGCGGCTCTTCCGCAACAATCGTGATGTGGCAAGAAGTTCGATAACAAGCCACCCAATGTTTTACACCCTTCCAAGGGGAAAATTGAGAGGAAACGGCTTCAGTGCTCGACTTTTCTTCTCTCTCGCTCTGCGAAATTTGAGCGGATCCTTAACAGACCTTCTTCTTCATCATGGTGTTGCGGATGAGCCAGGAGGCTATAGATAGAGAAGCACGTTACCCTTCCCATTCCAGGCTTCGGCCATCTTGGGGTCCAATTCCAGCGCTCGCTCACACGCTGCTAGCGCCTCCTCATATGCGGCTACCGAGTCAGCGGAGCGACCAAGTTCTTTGAGCGCGCCGCCTTTCCCATTCCAGCCATAGGTAACTACTCGCTCGCGCGCCTGCGGGCCTGTCAGCCGCTTCCCCTGGCACATCAGGCTGATCACGGAGTGCGGCTGGTCAATGCCCCGCGCTAGCTTGCTCAGCGATAGCCCATGCTTGCGATGCACCAGCTGGCTCACCTGGTCACCGAACGGGTGGCTCACGGATATACCCTTGTCTTGGTCACAAAACTGCTACCACTTGTTTCAGAAAAAAGGGCTGCATGTAGCAAGGTGAGATGTCGAGTATCCTTAAGATGAACGCAGGCATGTCCTTGATAGATCGCTCCTGGCACAGCTTCAGGGCAGCCCGTGCTCTAATCTCACTGACATATCCGCATGATTGTGGTCTGTTCCCAATTGATCCTACACTCCGCTCCATTGCACCAGCGGTGTCAAGCGGACAGTCAGCATGCTTGAAGCTACGCTGGATGCCATTCCGCCGATTCAGGGCCGACGCGGACGGCCTCGCAAACGACCTGGCAAGTTGCACGCGGACAAGGGCTACGACTAGACAAGTGCCGCCGCGCGTGTCGCCAGCGCAGGATTAGGCCACACATTGCCCGACGGGTATCGAATCCAGCCAACGCCTGGGCCGTCATCGCTGGGTCGTGGAGCGCACGCTGGCCTGGTTGAGCCGCTTCCGGCGCTTGAAGGTGCGCGTATCCGCGACGCGCCGACATTCATTAAGCGTTCCTTTCTTTAGGCTACTCCCTCATTTGCTGACAAGCGCTCCAAAAGGAGTTTTGTTAGGCACTCTAAGTCGGCTCTGGGGCAGCGGTCCCCGCTATCGCAAGCGAATTGCAGCGTGACCCACTTAGCAAAATCCGGGAGGAGCTTCGCTCCTCCCGGATTTTGCTGCCTATCAGCCTGAAAGACACTCCAGCCTGATGCAGCAAGATCAATTAAGGGCTTGTGGCGCCCTCTGCTGCTTCACCTGACGCTTCCTCTCCTGCGCCGGCCACAATTTGTCCAAATTTGCGCACCTGCGCCGGGTTCACCAAACGCAGTGCAACCACCAGAATCAGGCCCAGGACAAGCCAGACAAGAAACACCCAGGGGGCATAGCTCAGCGGAGGCGACAGAGGTGCCGCCGGGGGCAGCGGATCAATCGAGCTGAAGAGAGCCGCGCCGCAGATCAAGATCGCCACCACCGGCAAAAGAACCTGCCAGATGACCCCTGATCCTTTCGTCATTTTCGAACGCTGGAAAAACACCAGACCCGACAGAGCCACCAGCAGATAGGCAGAAAGAATTCCAAGGGTAGCAGTGGTCGCAATGAAAATGTAGAAAGGAACGGGTTGAGGCAACGGAAACAGGTTTCCGTCAGGGCCGGGGACGCTCATCTCTATGTTCTTTCCAAGCGTCACACCGAGTACCACAGTGAGCACCAGGCAAAAGACGATTGCTACCCAGGGAGTCTTGAAGCGCGGATGGCTGATGCCAAAGAAGGTAGGCAACCCACGATCACGCCCCATCGCAAAGAGAATACGCGCCGTCATGTTCATTCCGGCCAACGAGGCGATGAACGCACCGATGGCGACCATCGTATCAATGATCGTTGCCAGCGCCGAGCCGACGTACTGGGTTGCTAGTGTGTCCAGTGGCGCTCCATCACCCGCCCACTGATCGGCGTGGTCTACGCCATAGCCAACGCTGAAGGCATACGTGGAAAGAATGTAAAAGACCAGACCTACCAGAATTGCCACTAGAATTGCCCGGGGTATAGCGTGACGTGGATTGGAGGTTTCTTCTCCCAAAGAAGCGGCAGCCTCAAAGCCACCAAACGCCGTAAACCCATATATCACGGCAAAAAAGAGGCTAGAGAACCCACCCGTAATTGCTCCAGGGTTGAATGGTTGCGCCGACAGGCCCTCGGCCCCCCCCTTGCCCAAAATCGCCACGACCAATATCACCGTTACCAGAATATCCACCGCAGCGGCGACGAGCAGAAACCGGGTGGAGATACGAATATCAAAAAAGGCGAACAAGAAGAGCAGCACGACCCCTACCAGGAAAAGCCAGAACCAATCAACGTTGATGCTGAGGTTGGCGAGGAGTTCGGAAGCATAGAAGCTGGAAACGGCCAGGGTAAAGCTGACGCCAAAACCAAAGGCGCCAGCGTAGAGCCACCCGCCCAGGAACCCGGCTTCTGGCCCTAACCCTTTGGAGACATAGGTATAAATGCTGCCCGCGTGGGCGAAGATCCGAGTAAACCGGATGAAGACATATGCCAGGCAGAGGCTTGCCAGCCCCGCCAGCAGGTAGGCGAGAGGAGCGGCGGCCCCTGCAAAGGCGGCCACCTGGCCGGTGGTCAGCGCCAGGCCCATAATCAGGGCAAGCAAGGCCACTGACTGCGCCAACGCATCAAAGAGGCGCAATCGGCCTGTGCCAAGCTGACTCGTTGCTGATTCGGTGGTAGTTGCCGTTTGACGTTCGGTTGCCATGTGTGATTTCACCCTTTCCAGCGTACCGATTGAACACTACGAAAACAGCGTACAAAACGAACCCTAGCTCTGAAATTTGGCCCAGACTGCTGAGGGAATACCGGTCGCATTCCAGATGTTGATCGCCCCGACGACCAGATCCACCTGCTCTGGCAGTTCCTCCAGCCGAGTGAGGTTTTCAATGATGAGACATCCCGCGCCTAACCAGACCTGATGCAGGGGGAAATCGTCGGCTCCGGTTGGCTCTCCCTCAGCAACAGAGTCAGCCGAAGGGCCATCAAAACCAATGGCGCCAATCCCACGCTCCAGCACCGCCAGCACTGCTTCCTGTTCCAGATACGGATTGTTGCGATAATACTGCGGCGTGCCCCACTGCCTGGAATGACCGGTCGCAATCAGGGCAATTCCGCCTGGCCGGAGGCGTGCGAGCTGGGGCCGAATCTCCTCTAACGTCACTGGCCCCTGTTTTCCCGGAAAGTAGAGCACCTGCGCATCATCCACCCAGAGGTGTTCGGGGGTGTATTCCTGCCTCCGTTTTCTTCCCGGCTTGATGTGCCCAGGAAAATCTACATGGGTGCCCACATGCGTGCGCATGTGAATCTCTTCCATCCCAAACTCGTGCTGCTCCACCACCGCGAGCGCCGGGAATTGTGGAGCAGCCATGCCGGCAAAGAGGGGCATCCCCTCCTTGAACGGCTGCGAAAGATCAATTCGTTTGATCGGCAAAACGATACTCCTCTCCAGGAAAGTTACCCGGCCACTGGAGCGTGTTCCAAGACCTCGGAGACGGCCTGCAAAGCGTGCTCGAACTCGTCCTCCCGGGTAAACCCATGCGGAGCCAGCCGCAAGGCGT
>DATBGS010000044.1:0-109893 GCA_036557885.1 Ktedonobacterales bacterium | reverse complement strand
GCGCTCAAAATCGGTAATCAGCACCACAAACCCTTCTGCCACCTCCTGGCGAGGCTGGGTAAGCATTTCGCCCGACCGCAATTCGCGCAGCCAGCCATCACGATCTACCTGAACCAGCCCCAGGACCGGCAATTGCTCGCTCTGATCGGCCAGAACGTTCCTCAGGATGTTCTGGGCCTGACGACGCCCAAACAACTGCCCCACATCCTCCAGCAGTGCACGCACCACCTCCACCAGCAAATCCCACTGTGGAGGCGTCAGCGGATCAGGCAGGGAGAGCGGCGGGAGTGCCGCAGGAACCGTTGCGCGGGACTGCGGGCCAGAATGCCCCTGGCCGGGATAGCTCTGCCCAGGCCCCCAGGGAACACCGCCAGGCGGGGGAAGCGGTCTTTGGTTGGGCAAATGTGGCTCTTGAGGCGCAGGAGCTTGCTGCGGTGTATGCCGCGCTGACATGGGAGGCGCTGGTTCAGGAGGCTGTGCTACAAAGGGCAGATCTGGCGGGGTAATTGGCGGGAGCGGGCGCGAAGCGGTGTTGATGATTCCGCGCTGCTGGAGCAGAATCAGCGTCTGCTGAAAAAATTGCTCTTGCTCTGGGGTCACGGTATGGCGCTCAGGCGAGACGCCTATATCAAAGCGAATCAAGCCTTCCTTCCACCCCGCCAGATCAACCAGCAATTCATCAGCATTGGCACGGGTTCCCTGAATATGTACCAGCCGACCACGCTCAAAATAGAGGTGGAGGGTTCCCACCCGTGCTGTATTTCGCAGGGAGAGACGACCAGTCCCACTGGTTCCACGAATTCTGGCAACAACGGCCATCAAAGATTGTAGTGGTTCTTGCCGCTCGCTTGACATTGCTCCCCTGTTACTGAGTCCCTACTTTTGGTCTTGTAAAGCAGAGATGAAAATGCCTGCTCCAGAAAGCCTCTCTCCAGAAGATGATCTGCTACAAATTATACACCATTTCAGGCATAAAAGAATAGCTTTCTGCTTGCTTCATGCAGACAGGCACATGAGAAGAAACACCGCTCCCGGCTGAAAAGCGCAGCCTGGCACCTGCCGCTCCTCAGGGAGCGAGTGTTTCCTCGTTCAAGCCAGGGCCAACTCCGACAAAGGCGCCACCCTGGGATTGCATACTGATAAGCGCTTTGCGGCGCCTGCGTATCCAGAGGACTACTGCCACCACGACCGCCAGCACAACGACCACCGCTCCCAAACCCAGCAGAAGCATCTGGGTTTTGTTGGGGGCTGGTTCTTTAGCCGCTTGTGACCGCGAATAGGTCAGATACGGCTGCATCCCCTTCGCGTCTGGATAGGCACGCACCAGCGAGGCAAACTGATTGGCAGCGTCGTGCCAGTGGCCTGGTGCTGTGCTTGCGCAGGCGTCATAGGCGGCTGCCCAGCGCTTCTCAAATTTGCCTGTTTCCAGGTGAATCCCCGCCTGCTGAAGCAGCGGCGCGACATCATTGACGCTGCTTAAAAAGCTGGTCTGCCCCGCTGAATCCGCGCTGGTGAGTAAAAAGTCGGCTACTCCTACCAGTTGTCCATCAGCCGTGAGCGCTGGGGCGCCGCTCTGCCCTTGCTCCAGAGTGCCATCCACCTGAATTACTTTTGCCTCATCAGTGGTGGTCTTAAACGCGCTCACCGCGACATTTTCTAATGAGGGGGTAATAAAATTGTTTGGCTCAATGGCTCCATCAGAGAAAGCCAGATCAGCCGTACCTGGGAATCCCAAGATCGTCAAGGGGTCGCCTTGATAGACTTGACTCACATCTCCCAACGACACAGTGGGTACATCCTGCACGCCGCCTACCTGGACAACTGCCAGATCGTTGTAGACGGGCTGATCGGGAGAACCCTGCGCCAGAATTGAAACCGGAAAGCTGCTCAGTTCGTCCAGCGATGCAGCATCTGTTGGGCCAGTATACTGGCTGCTCAGATAAACGCCGGTTTGCGTCTGTCCATACGTCCCCTGCCAGGCATCAGGCGTGGTGCGCAGAAGGGTGTAAATGTCATTGGCTGTCACCGTCTGGCTGGGATGGGCGGAATTGATGGCCTGCGCAATGTCTGGAGCGGCACGCTGCAACAGCAGATTGGCCTGCTCATCTTCGCTGAGGCTCACGACATGAGCAGCAGTGAGTGCAACGCCTGTTGAAGAGATAAAAGCCCCAGAGCCGGACACCGTGATCTGATAGCTGCCTCCGCCTTGAGGAAACTGCACACTGCTGCCATCCAGGTTGTAGTAGGTAAGCTGGGCCTGGAAGGTGGTGGTCAGGCGCACCACTGCGGGCAGCGCCAGATTCACCCCGCGCCTGGTAGAAGGACACGGCCCGCTGCTGGCGGCAACCGCAGCCTGGGCTGCTCCGCTGAGCAGGAGTGGGATGAAGATACCGCTGAGACAGATCAGCAGCATGGCAAAGCGCGGCATCATTCGCGCGCTTTGCCAGACGCCCCAATGCTTATTGCTCCAGGTTCGAGATCGTATCTGCCCCATAAATTATTATCGCTCCTTGGAGAGAAGTCTCATCTTTTAGCAAGCAGTAGAAGTAGGCGAGAGATGCTGAACAAATACTTCTCTGGTGAGCAGGCAAAGAACACACCTGGCAACTATCATACCATGCTTCTCAAGGTTTGTACGGGCTGACGAAAGAAGCGCTGGAGTTTGCGAGAGGGCGGAAAAAAGAATGGCGCCTGCTGTTCTCAAACTTGCGCCGCGCCGCGTGCACGCGCTATAGTTAGGCCAATACCCATTAAGAATATGCGCCAAGAATATGCGCAAGGAGTATCCCATGCTTGGGTTTTTAATACAGTTGCATCTCAATATGTTCTTTGTTCTGCTGGCCGCCGGAAGTCTTTGCGCCATTTGGGGCCTGGTTCTGCTGTTTATGAGCCGGAGCAGGCCAGGGGCAGCGCTCACCTCTGCCAGGCAGCCGGAAGCAGAAGCCCTTCAAGCCGAACAGCCTATTGCGGAGGTATCGGACGCCAGCCAGGAGCCAGCCGACATTGAAGCGGCGGGACAACAGACGCAGCGAGGGAGTGCTGAGATTCCATCACCCGCTGGCCCGCCAGCGAGCAGAACATCAGCCATTCCTCCTATCTATCGCAGCGCTCTGGTTGTTACCGGGGGACTGGCGCTTCTCCAGGCGGCCCTGGGCGGTCTGCTCGTGGCTCTTGGCGCGACGCCGCGCGATTCGCTGCACTATGTGTATGGCATTGTGGTGCTGGTAGCCGTTCCAGTCGCTTTCACCTATATGAGCGGCAAGCTGGAGCGTTCCCGGCGCGACCTCCTGTTTCTGGTGATTGCGGCGGTGATCGTCGCGGCAGCAGCGGTGCGAGCCTATGCCACCGGCCATCCATAAGAGATACTGGTTGAGCATCACGCGCCGGGTCGGGCAGAAGTATCATCGTTGAAGCATCTCCGTTTTTGCGGTGCTCGGCCAGAATGGGAAGAAAACTGTTGTTGCGAGCATTGCGAGCATTGCGAGTATTGCGAGCGGAGGAATCATCGGAGAAACCATGCGCGCCCGTTTTATTCATCTGGCCGATGTCCACCTTGGCTATGAACAATATGGTTCCAGAGAACGTTTTGATGATTTTGCCAGAGCGTTCCTGAACATCCTTGATGCTGCTATTGAGCGCCAGGCTGATTTTGTCGTCATTGCTGGCGATTTGTTTAATAAACGCGCCATTGACGCGCGGACCCTGACACAAGCCTATGAAGGGCTGCAACGCTTAAAGCGGGCCAACATTCCGGCGATTGCCATCGAGGGCAACCATGATCGCTCTTACTATCGAGATGGCATGTCCTGGCTGCAATATCTGTCCTGGCAGGATATGTTGTGCTTGCTGAACCCCGTTGTGCGCGATGGAATGCCAGCCCTCTCCCCCTGGAACACGAAGACGCAGCGCGGCGCCTATATTGACCTGATGGGCGGGCGCCTGCGCGTGTATGGGCTGCCCTGGTTTGGCGCCAGCACCGCCAAAATTGCCGAAAACTTTGCCAGCGTTCTCAGCAATGCCCGTGAGGAAGAAGATGAGCATGGCATCGAATATCGCCTGCTGCTGATGCACACGGGCGTTGAGGGCATCGTGCCGCAGATGCACGGCCTGCCCACGCGCGCCCAGTTGGAGCCGCTGCACGGTCTGGTGGATTATCTGGCGCTCGGCCATGTGCATAAGCCCTATGAGTTTGAGGGCTGGATCTATAACCCTGGCTCAACCGAAACCTGGAGCGCCGAAGAATCCGCCTGGGATCGCGGCTATTATGTGGTGGATGTGGAAACGGACAGCGCGCAAACGGGGGCATCTAACGGAGCGCTGCCCTTGAAGCACAGCACGCACCACCTCAAGAATCAGCGCCGCCCGTTCTATCGCTTTCAGTTTTCGGTGGAAGGTCTTGGCGACCCGGCGACGATGGAAGAACACTTTACACGCTTTTGTCGCCAGCATGCGGGGGCATTGGATGCCAGGGAGCAGCCGCCAGTGGTCGAAATCAGCCTGAACGGGTTGCTGTCCTTTGAACCCGGTGCGCTGGATCAGAAGGTGCTGGAGGGCATTCTGCACGAACATTTTCAACCGCTGATTGGTCGTCTGCATAATGTCACTCATGATGTGGGCTTTGTGGGTGAGGATGAAGGGTTGGACGGGCGCGACCGCAGCACATGGTATCTGTTGGAGCGCAAGATTTTTCAGGAGATGCTGGCCCGCGATGCCCGCTATCTGCCTACCGCCGAGCAATGGGCCAGGACGCTCGCGGAATTAAAAGAACTGGCGCTCCAGGGCGAAGACCCCGAAAACATCGCCTTGCGCCTGCGCGAGGCACGCGCCCAATTGCTTTCATAAGCTGCGCCCTCGACTCTCTTTAAGAGAGAGCCAGCCCTCCAGCTTAGTTGCTGGAGGGCTGTTCGTTTCCATGTGCCTGACTTTTCGCAGGCTTCGATCTTTACGGAGAAAGGGGAGATGCGCCCCGTGTCTTTAGACCGGGGATGATTGGTCATTGTCTCCCATTCCAGTATCTCTTGGCTTTCGCCTGGTTCCTGGCTTGGTGCCAGGTTTTTGTCGGCTGGCAGGATAGGCAGCAAGACTCTCAGCATCCACCAGCCAAACTTCCATATCAGCAAGCTCCATTTTCACTTTCTCACCATGAATTCTTCCAGCCTTCAACAGACGGGAAAGCATGCCACGACTCAACCCACTCCTCTCAGCAGCTTGCTTGATAGTGATACGTTCTGCCACAACAATACCTCCTCTTCTTCATTATATCACTTCCATTGTACATGATGCTAGTAGTATTGACTTATCATCGTGGTATATGATATAATTAAAACATGAAGCGCAAGACGAAAGACAAAGAAAAACCCAAAAGAACGCCTACGTTCCTGCTCGAATTGCCTTTGCAAGTGAATAGTCAGCAGGCAAAACACTTGCACGGACATTTTGAGGCAGGACGTCATCTCTATAATGCCTTGCTCGGTGAGGCCATGAAACGATTGAAACGCATGCGTGCGAGCGAAGCCTGGCAACAGGCCAGAGCCATCCCACATTCAGAAAAGCAGGCACGCAAAGCGGCGTTTACTGCGCTGCGCAAGGAATACGGCTTCAGTGAATATGCCTTGTACAATTTTGCGAAGCGTGCGCGAACGACCTGGATTGCGGATCATATTGATTCAAGTACCGCCCAAACGCTCGCCACCCGTACCTATCGCGCTGCAAATCGGGTCTGTGTCGGCCAAGCCAAAAGGGTCCGCTTTAAGAGCAAGGGGCGTGGATTAGACAGTCTGGAAGGCAAACAGAACACCGCAGGCATTCATTTTGATTTGCAGAATCCCAAAGATGGCAATCAGGGATGGCTCGTCTGGATGAAAGAGCGCTACAGCGCAATCATTGATTGGCATGATCCAGTAGTGCAACATGGACTCCGGCAGCGCATCAAATATGCACGCATCCTCCGGCGCAAAGCCTCCAGCCCACGTGCTGAAGGTGCTGATCGAAACGGGTATCGCTACTACGCGCAACTTGCCCTAGAAGGGGCGTCCTACCAGAAACCGAAGCATCTGGTGGGCAAAGAAACGGTGGGATTAGACATTGGCCCGTCTACCATTGCCATTGTTTCCAAGCAGGGAACGGCGCGATTAGAAACCTTTTGTGCAGAATTAGCGCCAAACGTCAAGGCCAAAAGACGCTTGCAACGCAAACTGGACCGGCAGCGGCGTGCGAATAATCCACAAAACTTTGATGAGAAGGGAAGATGCAAGAAGGGTCACAAAATCTGGCATGACAGCCAGGAATACAAAGCTACCCGAAGCCGTCTTGCTTCACAGGAAAGGAAACTTGCTGCTCATCGCAAGAGTTTGCATGGCAAATTGGTGCATGAAGTGGTGGCGGTAGGAAACACGATCAACACAGAAAAACTCAGCTATAAAGCCTGGCAGAAACAGTTTGGAAGAAGCATAGGATTTCGTGCTCCAGGGATGTTTGTAGACCTCTTGAGACGCACAGTTGCAACTACTGGCGGCATCCTCTACGAAGTTCCGACACGCTCAACCAAACTATCGCAATTGTGTCATGGCTGTGGCGTTTTGCTCAAAAAGCCGCTTTCCGTCCGCTGGCATGAATGCGCTTGTGGTATCGGGCCGGTGCAGCGCGATTTGTACTCAGCAGCGTTAGCGGCTTTTCTTGATCTGAAGACTCTACGCCCCTCTATTGCCCAGTCTGACTGGGAAGGTTTGGAGACGAGCTTGCGGGCAGCAATAGAGGTTCTTTTCCAACGTGCGAATGAGGGGCAGTCTTTGCCCCGAAGCGTAGGTATTCCCTACGCCGGAGCGCGTCTGCCCAGAAGTCTTGGCGACATCCAACAAGAGCCTGGTTCGCCTGATGAGAGCCAGGAAGAGTTGGCACGCCTCCAAGAACCTCCCTGCTTTTAGGCGGGAGAGTCTCAGGACGAGATGACTTTGGAAAGGGACCGCCAGGACAAAAACGCGCCAATAGCGCCAAACACGACCCCAATGCCCAGGCCAGTTGGCACCGTCCAGGGGCCGCGTGCCGGGTGCCCGGCAGCGGGTGGAAGATACACAGCCAGGAACGTGGCGCCTAGCAGCGCCACAGCAATGATGGCGCTGACGATAAGGATACCAGTGGGGCTGTAGAAGCGGCCCAGCGTGAGCGCGCCGGTCTGCACGCCGCGAATAAACCCGAAGACCATTCCTCCAACCAGCCCTAGCAAGAGCGCCGCCACAATCCAGGGGCCTGCCACTGGAATCACGGACAGCCCAAAGAGGATCGCCAGAGCAATAATAATCAAGAAGGCAATGCCCCACCGCCCAAAACCAAGGGCTACCGCAAAGAACACCGAGAGCGCGCCCAACGGAACAGCGAGAAAGGCGGGCCGACCTGAAGCACGCTGGCTCAGGGTATAGGCAGCAAACGCTTCCTTGTACTTGCGCTGCTTCACCTTGATCTGCCCGCGCAGCCCAAACAGCGAGGCTGGCGGGATGGGCACCTGCAATTCCTGCGCTTTATCCAACGCCTGGCTCGCCTCAGCAGACTGTTTGAGCTGGTTCAGCGAAAGCGCCAGTGTATAATACGCTGGCCCCAGTTGCTTATCATATTGGATGGCCTGGCGCGAGGCATCCGCCGCGCCCTTGTTATCACCATCTTGCATCAAGACCATGCCGCGCACCAGATGCGCTGCCGCCAGACGCGGCTCCAGTTTGATCGCCTCATCTGCCGCAATTTTGGCTTCCTTGAGCTTGCGCCGGGCCATTGCGATCTCAGCCAGTTGTACACGCGGCTTGGCCGAACGAGGCATTAACGAACTGGCTTTGCGGGCCGCTGCTTCTGCTCGCTCCAGATCGTCTTTTTTCTGCGTCTGCGTGAGCGCCGCCGAAAGAATCAACTGCCCATTGGCGTTGTTTGGCTGCACATCCACCACACGCTGCGCGTGCTGGGCCGCTTCTTCGGGCTGCTGCAATTGCAGCAATGCCTGGGCCAATAAAAGTCGGGCCGTCAAATCATCGGGCTTGTGTTCAAGCTGCCGGCGACTCAGCCGTTCAGCCTCGTCAAACCGATTTTCGCTCAGTGCCAACTGCGCCCGCTGATTGCGGCTGCCCCCGCCCCCCTGCATACCTCCACCGTAGGTTCCGCGCTGGATAATTCGCGCCATACGTTCCTTACCCTACCTGCTATGATAATGCCAGATGGATGATTTTTTTATTGTATCAAAGGCCGTTTCAGACCGGCCAGAACTGTTCCGGCACATTATAGCATGGATTGCGGCACAACGGACTGACACATCCTGCCCTTGTTTAGAGGCGACGACGCCCTTTGCTAAGCGATTTGGAGGAGAAGGAAAGCTCCAGACCATGTTCCTCCAGAAAGCCCTGGAAGATGCGATAGAATTCTTCCCGATCACGCAGCGAGATCACTGCCACCGCATCCGCTGTTTCAATGGCATAGGGATAGCCGCCGCTGCCCGCAATCACCTCGAACCGCACAACATCCAGCACATTATCCAGAATGCCCTCGTTGAGCACCCAGCGCGGAAACTCCAGACGCGCTGGTGGGCGCGGGCTGACCGTTTGTAGATAGACAAAAGCCACCTGCTCATAGAAGCGCCCATAGCCGCTCAAGAGGACATCGCCGCGCGCCGAGATAAAGGCTGGCGTGCGGTCTCCCCAGGCCAGCGCGCCTTGCCAGAGCAGCGCATCGTGCAGATGCTTGGTTTCGGGCAGGTGTGGAAAGAGCCGCCTCAGGAGCGTGGTCACATCGCGGGCATAGCTGGTATCAATATAGCCAATCAGCGGCACCCGATAGGCTTCTGAGGCTTCCAGCAAGGAAAGCGCCGCTGAAATATAGCGGTCCCGATAGGCCGGTGGCATCGTGAGCGCAAAGGAAACCACCAGCGAGCCATCATAAAACACCACCGGAAAGGCGGGCTGATCCTCTTTAGGGCGCTCACGAAAACGGCGCATCCAGGTAACAATGGTCTGGATTTCAAGCTCATAGCGACGCAGGTTCACAATCTGCTCGGAAAAGGCAAAGCCCTCGCGGACGGTCTGCTGCCTGGCGGGAAGCACCTGGTGATTGCCCACTGCTCCTGCTGCTTGCTGTGCTGCTTGTCCGGTCCCGGCAACAAGGGGCGCGTCCAGTTCCGTCAGGTCGGATGGTGACAGCACTTCCACCACCACATCTTTGATATAGGGCGTGGTTGGTTCGTGCGGATTCTCGAACAGCCCCACCTGCACCAGCGCCACTGGCAGCGAGGCATCGCGCCAGGGCTGTAGCTGGCTGCCATCCACCGCCAGCGTAACAATCCCGCGAATATGCTCGGCCCAGGCCCGCGCTTCCTGATGGTGGGCAAATGCTTTCCCAAATGGTAAAACTGGCTCGCGCTGCTCCGCTTCGCCAGATGTCAGCGCGCGCCAACGGGTATATTCCTGGGTGGGCAGGGCGCCAGCAGGCGCGCCATCGGTGCGCGCCTGCAACTGGGCGGCAATATCTCCTTCTTTAGGGTAATGCAGCCCAAGCTGTCGCAGCGCCTCGCGGTACGTAGTAATCTGCTTGCCAAACTCGGCATCAAATCCCTGAAACTGTTCGCGCTTCTTGAGCAGCGCCGCCAGCACTTTTTGCGCGTAGAGCATCAGCCGCTCACTCCTCTTCTCTCTCCAGCCCCGCGCCGACTAGAGCCAGTTCGCCTTCGGCGATGACCGTCTCACCATCGCGCTTGTGCAGGAAGATGACACTATCCAGCCCCTGCTCAAAGGTATCGTCGTGGCTGATCACAATAAGCTGGTTAAAGCCGCGCACCCGGCGAATCTGCTCAGCCAGATTGCTGCGCCGCAGGTCATCCATATTCTGGGTTGGCTCATCAAAAAAGGCAACATCCAATCGGGCCAGCATCTTTAAGAGCGCCAGGCGCACGGCCAGGGCCGCGCTCATCTGCTCGCCGCCGCTGAGTTGCATAAAGCTGCGTTCCTGCCCCCGGCTGCGCAGCTTAATCTCATAGTCTTCTTCCCAGGAAAGCTCTACCGAACGGTCGCCCAGAATCTCGCCAAAAATGGTGTTGGCCGTCTTGGAAATCAGTTTGAGCAGTTCTTTCATCACGTGGGGGCCAGCGTCCCTGATCGTCTCGCGGAAGTGTTGCAGCATGGCTTGCGTCTCTTCCAGTTCGCGTTTTTCGGCGCGTGCCACCTCAAGTTCGCCCTGCTGCTGCTCCGCCTGGGCAATTTTTTGCTGGTGGGCGACAATTTCATCCTTGAGTGTGCGCAGGCGTTCTCTCTGCCTGGCAGACTCATTGCGCAGATCATCAATTTCTTTTTTGAGCCGCGCTTCAGCCTGGGGGTCAAATCCGGCGGATTGCTCCTCATAACTTCGCGCCGCTTCTTGCGCCTGAGCCTGGGCCTTTCGCTCGTCAGCGCTGGCCTGTTGGTGCGCTGCTTTGCATCCTGGCAGCTTTGCTGCTGCCTGCTGGTTTTCCAGATATGTTTCATGCCCAGCCCGGCAGCGGTCACGCTCGGCAGTGAGCGCCTGGATGCGTGTATCCAATTCGGCATAAGGCGCGAGTTCTGCCTCGAGCGTTTTCATCCTGCCGCTCTCTTGCTGCAAAGCCTGCTCAGCCTGCTTCAGCAGCACTCGCGCTTCCTCCGCCTGGCTTGCCAGAATTTCCTGTTTGTCATACTCACGACGCGGGTCGCCCAGCGTCCTAAGCTCGCTCTCGGCGGCTTTCTCTCTGGCAGGCGCATCGGCCAGGGCACGCTGCTCGGCTAAAAGTTCCTCGCGCTTGCGCTTCAGGGGCGCCAGTTGTTTCTGAAAGGCGTCTTGCTGTCCCGCCAAACCCTCCAGCAGACGCATCTGCTTATCAGCTTCATCGCTTTGCTTGAGCAGTTCTTCAGCTTGAGCCAGTTGGCGCTTTTTGCCCTCCAGCGCTTGTAAGGTTCCCAGCAGTTCTCGCTCGCGGGTCGCCAAACGCTTCAGCTTCTCTTGCAGGTTTTGGAGGTTCGTCTGGGCGTCGTACAGCGCCTGTTCGTAGCGCGGCAGGTCTTCGACATAGGGTTTCGCCTGGCGCCCGTCCTGCACCTTTTTCTCCAGATCGGCTCGCCTGGCCTCCAGGGGCGTCAGCGCCGTCTGATCGCGTTCCATGAGGCGCTCAAAATAGGATTCCAGGCTGGACAAGCCCCGCTGCTTAATGTTCAGACATGGCTCATGTAAAAATGGGCACTGACCACCAGTTGACTGCAAGCGCGACTCATTATGTCGCTTGATGTTGGTGCGTAGGCTGATTACCTGCTGTTCAAGTTCGCTAAAGGCTGTCTCCAGGCGTGGCAACTCCTCCACCAGGGGCCGCCGCCCCTGAATCCTGGCAATCTGCCCTTGATACTTCTCCACCAATGCCTGCGCTTGTGGTCTGCGGGCTTCTTCGGCTTCACACTCCTGGCGCACCTGTCCACGCTCGCGTTCGTAGTCTGCGCGGCGACCAACTTCCAGACGGAGCGCCTGCACCTGCTCACGCCGCTCAATAAGGAGCACTGCATCATTGCGCAGATGCTCTATCTCAGCAATACGCTGATTGATTGCAGCCAATTGCATTGTCAGATTGCGTTGCTCTGCCTCCAGTTGCTTGCCCTGACCCTCCATCTCACCCAGGCGCAGAAGCTGCTGCCTTGCTGCGTACAACTGCTGTTCCAACTCAAGCTGGCGCTGCATCATGGGTTTCAGTCGCTCTACCTGCTGCTGCGCCGCCTCTGCCCTGGTCAGAAGCTCTCGCGCGTTCGCCTGTTTACTCTGGACTTCAGCCAGGCGCAGTTGAATCTCCGCCTGACGCCTCCGCAGATCATCACGTTGGCGGCGTTCCTCATCGGCGTTGCGCAGTTCGTCCTCAAGTTCGCCATAGCGTTTGTGGTCTGCGGTGGTTTCCTCCAGCTTGCTTTGGGCCGCCTGTGCTTCTTCCAGTTGGGTCTGGGCCTGCGCCAGGGTGTGGCTGGCGCGTTCCAAGGCTTCCTGCGCCTGCGTTTGCTCGCCCTCCAGTTGCTTAAGAGCTTCAGCGCGCTTGCTTACTGCCTCCAACTGCTCCTCGGCCTGATCGCGCCGTTCCTGCGTCAGCCCCAGGTCTTGCGCAAGTGTTCCCTGTTCTGCCTGCTTATTTAGCAACTCAACGCGCCAGGCTTCCAGTTCTTTTGTCTGAACTTCTAATTCCTTGATACGCACGTTCTGCTGGCTAATGCGTTCTTGCAGATGGTTGCGGGTTTCCACCAGTTTTTCGTAAGCGGTGCGATATTCTTCAACTTGCAGCAGGGCATCGAACTTCTTTTTACGATTGACCGGGGTTGCCAAAAAATCCGAGGTAAAGGTGCCTTGCTGCACGCCCAGCGCATCCGCAAACAACGCCCGCAGTTCCAGTTCACCCTGCACAGGCAGATAGCGTTTGAGCCAGTCAACTACATCGGTCTTTTGATCCACCACGCGACCATCCAGTTCCGGGTCATAGACATACCAGGCTGCCCCCACCCCACACCGGCGCACTACTTGATACTCTCGGCTATCAACGCCAGAAATAAACGTCACAGTGATGGTTCCGGTGCGCTCTCCCTCGCGCACAAATTGCTGATGGTTGTAGGAGAGATAATCAAACAAGGCAAAGCCAATGGCCTCAACCAGTGTCGTTTTCCCCGCTCCGTTTTGGCCGCGAATGGCCGTCGTTCCCTGGCCCAACGTGATGGAGGCGCTGCGATAGCTCTTGATGTTTTCTAATTCCACTTTGGTAATCAGCATAGTAATCTATCCCTTAAAAGTGGCCAGGCGATGTGGTGTAAAAGCCGGTTTTAGTGCCTATTCTGGAAATGGTGCTCAAAAGCGGTGATCTCCTGACAATATCGCCTGGCCGAGCAAGATAGCAAGCGAAGCTCTCTGGCACGCTCCTTTGGTGTATTATATCATTGGGGTGGGACAACGCCAGATCACCAATCACGCAGCTAAAGACGAGTCCTGCTCATGTGTACGGCTGCGTTGATGGACGCTTCTTACTCACTTGATAACCGGGCGTTGTCATCTTGTGGAGAGGAAGTAAGTTTGTTAGAATGCAGCCATGAGAGGGCTTATCGGGATGGGTTTTTGGTGATGTGATGGCAAAACAACCTACTCTGGCCCCACAGCTCATCTGGCACCCGCTGCTGGGGGAATGGATGATTCACGCCCCAGGGCGGATGAACCGCCGCGAGGGAGCCAGCGAATGCGCCTTTTGCGCCGACGTTCATCTGGGGAAAGTGCCCCCAGAGGCCAGCGCCTGGGCACGCCCCAATGATTTTCCGCCGCTTATGCCTCCCCTGGGCGAAGCGTATATCATTATCTACAGCCGCGAGCATGAACAAACCTTTGTGGCACTTTCCCCTAAGCAGGTGCGCGAGGTGGTGCGCGTCTGGCAGCAGCTTTATACTGATCTGGCCGCGCGCTATGCCTGTGTCATGATCTTTGAGAACAGCGGGGCCGAGATTGGACAGACCCAGCGCCACCCACACGGCCAGGCGTATGCGGTTTCGCAAATCCCCGATCATCTGGCGCGCGAACTGGCCGCCGCCGAACGTGAAGCGCATGCCGGACATGGTTGTGTCTTCTGCAACATCCTTGCGCGTGAACTGGCTGAAGGAAATACCCCGGCGCGGGAGCAAAGGGAAGATTCCGCAGGCGAGGATCGTCAGGTGCCAGAAGGGAATCGCGTGGTGCTGCAAACCATGCACTGGATGGGATTTATTCCACCCTACGCCCGCTTCCCATATGAAGTCCACCTTTATCCGCGCCGCCATCTCCCCGATCTTGCGGCGCTGCGCGATGAGGAGCGTGACGAACTTGGGCCGGTGCTGCTGAAGATCGTTCGCGCTTACCATGCTCTGCAAGGTGGCAGCCTGGCGCCAATGCCATATATGCTGGGGCTGCATCAACTTGCTCACGCGCAGTTTCATCTGCACCTTGAATTGCTTCCCACGCGGCGCGCTCCTGGGAAGCTTAAGTTACCGGCCAGCGCGGAAACCGCTTTTGGCCTCTGGAGCAACGAATCGCTGCCGGAAGAGAAAGCGGCAGAGCTGCGCGCGGCGCTAGTCATGCTGGATACACTGCCATCGACAGGCTCAGACACCTCGTTCTCCTGAACGAAGAGGTACCTTCTGAGAGTAGGTGTACGAACCGATGGACCAGCCGGCCCAAAATATTGAGATCATCATTATCTTGCTGCTGATTGCCCTGGCAGTGGCGCTGCCTTCGCGCCTGATCAGAGTGCCCTATACGCTGGGGCTGGTGGTCGTCGGACTGGTGATTGGCGCGTTCCACTGGCTGCCAGCAATCGCGCTGACTCCCAGCCTGGTTTTATTTATTTTTCTGCCCGCGCTGCTCTTTGAAGGCGCCTGGAATCTGGAGCTGCGCGAACTGCTGCGCAACTGGCTGCCCATCACCCTCCTGGCTGGTCCAGGGCTGCTCATCTCTGTGGCGATTGTGGGGCTGGTGATGCACTTCGCGGCAGGGCTGCCCTGGTCGCTCGCCTTTTTGCTGGGAGCCATTATTTCGCCAACAGACCCGGTGGCGGTGCTAGCGCTTTTTCGGCACCTGGGACTAGCCAGCCGCTTGCGCGTGCTCATCGAGGGCGAAAGCCTCTTTAACGATGGCGTCGCGTCAGCTATCACTCAGGTGCTGCTGGCAGTAGTTGTTGGCAGCGTTGCTAGTCTCGCCAGTGGTTTCGTCAGCAGCGATGGAAGCAGCGTCCTGCACAACATACACGCAACGCTCGACCCTGGCACACTCTCTCTTCAGATCGGGCTGGGCATGCTGTTGCTCGTCGGTGGAGGCATCGGGCTGGGTATAGCGATTGGCTTCCTGGTCAGCCGCCTCGTGCGCTACGTTGACGACCATCTAATCGAGACAACTATCACCGCAGTGGTGGCCTATGGTTCCTATCTGCTGGGCGAAACGCTGCGTGTCTCTGGCATCCTGACGGTGATTACTGCCACGCTTGTCCTGGGGAGCTATGGCCGCGAGCATGGCATGTCGCAGCACACCCAGGAAGCGGTGGATAGCGTCTGGGAATTTGCCGCGTATATCGCCAACTCGCTGCTGTTCTTGCTTGTGGGCTTGCAGATCAGTCTGCTCCCGCTGAGCGGCACGTTTACTGGAATCGCCTGGGCAGTGGTCAGCGTGGTGGCTGGCCGCGCCCTGATGATCTACCTGTGCATTCCCCTGTATAACTTGTTGGCCCGTCGGCTGGCTGGCAGCAGCACAGGCGCCTATATCGCGCCCGGCCCCGTTCCGCGCCGCTGGCAATTACTGTTACTGGGAAGCGGCTTGCGCGGCGCGCTCTCTCTGGCGTTGGCGCTGGCCTTGCCAAGCTCCACGCCAGAGCGTCAGCGCCTCATCGTCATCGTCTACGGAGTGGTCCTGGTGACATTGCTTGGGCAGGGCTTTGGATTGCGCCTGTTGCTGCCGCTGCTGCGCCGGGAGCGCCAGCCCACTACCAACCACGAAAACAGCCCCCAAGAGAGCGGCCTGCCTGACGCAGGGCTGGCTGAGTGATGCGAAATGATCCTCCGCAATGATCCAAAGAGGGGATCCAAACCGGCAGGCGCCGCAAGAGCAGCTGGAGCAGATGATGGCGCCAGCCAATAGTCCACGCAACTTTCTGGCTTCTGAACGCCTTGTGCTATAATCAACAGAGACGCTTCCCGACCGCCCGCCGGGTCGGTGCTGTTCACATTGGAGGCCCGCCGCATGTTGAGTGGAAGATGGGTCAGGAGCAGTGTCTGGCTACTGGTGATTATCGCCGTACTCTCGCTGCTGTTCCTGCTCTTTAGACAAGATACAAATGTCGAGGACGTGGACATCTCCCGCATCATCAAGAATGTGCAAATTGATGTTCAGAACGGCTATCACGACGATACCATCACTGTTTCTAGCAACAAAATTCTGCTGACCAGGCATGATGGCTCCCAGTTTGATGCCACCGTTGATGATAACTTCGTTGTGACGCAGGTGCTCAAGGATAATGACATCCACTATGGGCAATATACCGATGCACAGGGCATCCAGCATCCGGCTGATGTCACGCTCAAGTATGAGCCACCCAGCACGTTTAGCTACCTGATCAATATTTTGACGGCATTCTTGCCCTTCCTCTTGATCGGTGGATTGCTCATCTTTATGATGCGGCAGGCGCAGGGCAGCAATAACCAGGCGCTTTCATTTGGCAAAAGCCGCGCGCGCATCTTTATGGGCAATAAGCCCACCGTCACCTTTTCCGATGTGGCGGGCGTGGATGAAGCCAAACAGGAATTGCAAGAAGTTGTTGAGTTTTTGAAGTATCCCGACAAATTTGCCGCCGTTGGCGCGCGCATCCCACGCGGCGTCTTGCTGGTTGGCCCGCCAGGAACCGGCAAAACACTGATCAGCCGCGCCGTAGCGGGCGAGGCCGGCGTGCCCTTCTTCAGCATCAGCGGCTCCGAATTTGTCGAGATGTTTGTCGGCGTGGGCGCCTCCCGCGTGCGCGATCTCTTTGATCAGGCCAAGCGCAACGCCCCCTGCATTGTTTTTGTAGATGAGATTGATGCCGTTGGACGCCAGCGCGGGGCCGGGCTGGGCGGCTCGCACGACGAGCGCGAACAGACCCTCAACCAGATTCTCGTCGAGATGGACGGCTTCGACACCAACACCAATGTGATTGTGATTGCCGCCACCAACCGGCCCGATGTGCTCGACCCGGCGCTGCTGCGGCCTGGACGCTTTGACCGCCAGGTGGTACTGGACCGCCCCGACATTCGGGGCCGCCTGGCAATCCTGCAAGTCCACGCCAGGGGCAAACCGCTGGACCGCAGCGTCCAACTGGAAACGCTGGCAAAGCAAACGCCGGGCTTCTCTGGCGCTGACCTGCAAAACCTGCTCAACGAGGCGGCCATCCTCTCTGCCCGGCGCAGCAAGCGCACGATTGGCATGAGCGAACTGGAAGAGGCCATTGATCGCGTGATTGCTGGCCCGGAGCGCAAGAGCCGCATTATCAGCGAGCGCGAGAAAGCCATCACCGCTTACCACGAAGTCGGCCACGCGCTGGTGGCGCGAGCGCTGCCCAACTGCGACCCGGTGCATAAAGTCTCCATTGTGGCGCGCGGCTCGATGGGCGGCTACACGCGCCTGCTGCCTATGGAAGATCGCTATCTGAACAGCAAGCCGCAGTTTGAGGATTTTCTGGCCTTTGCGCTGGGCGGCCACGTATCCGAACTGGTCATCTTTGGCGAAGTCACCACTGGCGCTTCCAACGACATTGAACGCGCCACCGCTCTAGCGCGCAAGATGGTCACAGAGTATGGTATGAGCACCAAAATCGGCCCAATTGCTCTGGGACACAAAGAAGAGATGGTCTTCCTGGGCCGCGAGATTGGCGAGCAGAAAAATTATAGCGAGCAAACCGCCCGCGAGATTGACGAGGAGATTCGCACGATTATCATGGGCGCCTTTACCAAGGCACACCATATCTTGACCGAGCACAAAGACCGGCTGATCATGATCAGCGAAAAACTCATCCGCGAAGAAACCCTGGAAGGCGTGTCCTTTGAAGCCCTCTTCACCGCCGAGATTCCCGCCGGGCAATATACGAGCGCATCGGTGTCGGGAGCCTCCAATGGGGCTGGTGTGGTGGATGCCGATGTGGTACACACTAACCCGCCGGGCGAAGAGGGAAGAAACTAGAGGGCAAGGAATCAAAGAACCATGAGCACAGGGGCACCATCCGTTGGTACGTCGGGGGCCGGAACGCCCCCCAATTATTTCTATCACGCCTTTCCCAATGGGTTGCAGGTCGTCGGCCAGCGCATGCCCAGCCTCAGTTCCATCACCTTTGGGATGCAGGTGGGCGCGGGCACAAAAGACGAACCCAAGGAGCAACTGGGCCTGGCGCATCTGATGGAATCCATGATGTTCCAGGGCACCGCCTCGCGCGATGTGCGCCAGATTACCGAAGATTTCGAGCGGCTGGGCGCCCGCAAAGGTGGCAGCACCGGAACCGAGGTCGCCAGTTACTGGTGCCAGCATGTAGATCGCCAGTTTGTGCCCGCGCTTGATCTGATAGCTGATATTCTGCTCCACCCCACCTTCCCGGAGGCCGAATTCGAGCAGATGCGCCAGGTAGCCTTGCAAACCATTCGTCGGCGCGAAGACGAACCAATGTCGCGTATCTCCGATCTGCTGCTGGAGCAGTTTTATCTTGGCTCTAACCTGGGCCGACGCCTGATTGGAACACGCGAAAGCGTGGAAGTCCTGACCACCGAAGACCTCCGCGCCTTCTGGACCCGACTTTATCGGCCTGGCAACGCCCTGTTTGCCATCGCGGGAAATTTTGATTGGGAGCAGGTCTTGAGCCGCCTGGAGGCGCTCTTTGCCGGGTGGTCTGGCGCGGGCAGCGCCAACCCCAGCGAACGCCCCCATGTTGCTAACCGCGTTGTGATTCAGCATTACGACGGGCAGCAAGAGCACCTGGCCCTGGGCACGCCCAGCGTGAACTATGGCGACCCCGATTATTACGCCATGTCGCTGCTCAGCGAAATCTTTGGTGGCAGCATGACTTCGCGCCTGTTTATCGAAGTGCGCGAAAAGCGTGGCCTGGTTTATGCTGTTTCCTCGCGCTTCAGCACCAGCAGCGTGATGGGCCGCTTCCATATCTATGCCGGAACCACGCCGGAAAAAGCGCATGAGACGATGCAGGTGATTGTGGACGAACTGCGCAAGCTGGAGGCAGAGGGTGTCACCGAGGATGAACTGCGCCGGGCCAAGGTGCAACTCAAGAGCGAACTGGTCATGCACGCCGAAACATCCAGCGCGCGCATGGGTGCCATCGCCAATTCCTGGTGGTTTGAGCATCGGCTCAAGACGATTCAAGAGGTGCGCGCGGCAATTGATGCCGTCACCCAGGAGCAAATCCTGGGGCTGCTCAAGCGTTTTCCGCCCACCGACCCACTGGTCGTTACCGCAATTGGCCCCTGCACGCGCGAGCAACTGACGGATGGCCTGAACATCAAAGGATAAAGGTAGAAATAGCGGAGAGATTTGAGGCCATCATACCCTTGTAAACCACCCAGCATACAGCACAAAAGGACTGCTCAATGAGCATCGAAAAGATCGCCAGCCGCACCTGGGGACGGCGCTCGGAAGGATTGCTCAGCGGCGCGCTGGCCGGAGCGCTGGCAGTTGGGCTGGAAGTGCTGCTGCGCGCTCTTTTTGGCGTTCCCTCGCTGGCCGAATTCCTGGGCGATCAAGGCATTGGCCTCATCCCCGGCAACATTTTTGAGTTTTTGCTGGACGTCTTTGGGCATAACGCCAAACACTTCTATTTCATCGGGCTGTTGATTGCTCAGATAGCTGGCCTGGCCGTCCTGGGCAGCCTGGCTTTTACCGTGCGTGTCCTGGTCATCAATCGCCGCGCTCTGAACGCGCTGCATCGCGCTGAAAACCAGCCAGAGGCAGAGCAGGAAGCGTCAAGTAGAGAAGATGACACCGACTATACACCTGCCGAACGCGCCGCGCTCGCCGCTGCCATTCCACGTATTCAGGCGCCAGTGGGCTGGCCGATGGGCCTGGCGCTCACCATCGCTGTCTGGGTATTGACGGGGATCGTTGTCCTGCCGGTGCTTGGGGCCGGGCTGTTTGGGATGAAATTGCCCACCAGCACAGACATAGTTCTGCTTGCGATGGCGGTTCCCGCACTCGTTTTTGGCGTCGCGCTGCCTTTCACGCAGCGCGGATTGCGCCGCCTGACCCCACACATCATTGGCTCAACCAGGCTCCAGCGCACCTTCTCGCCAACGCGCCGCATCTTTCTCAAGCGCGTTACGGTTGGCCTGGCGCTGCTGGGCGTTGGGTCGCTGGCCTGGCACTTTATCACGCAGGGGGTGGGCAACGGCAGCGCCGCCGGAGCAAATTCGCTGGATGGCCCGCCGCCACCAACCCGCATCACCCCACCACCAACACCCAGCTACACCACCTGGCCGCCAGTCTCCGGCCAGACGCCCGAACTGACCAGCACCAGTAATTTCTACGTGGTGTCTAAAAACATTTACGGCGACCCCAGCCTGGACGCCTCCGGCTGGCGCCTGACGATTGGCGGGGAGGGCGCGCTTAAAGAGATCACGCTGGGCTATCAAGACCTGCTCAACCTTCCAGCCACAGAACAAATCACCACCCTGGAATGTATCAGCAATCCGGTGGCGGGCAGCTATATGAGCACCGCGCGCTGGAAGGGCGTCCCACTCAAAGACTTGCTAGAGATGGTGGGCATGAAGGCTGGGGTGAGCAAAGTAGTCTTCCGCGCCAGCGACGACTATTCCGACAGCATCCATCTCGCTAATGCGCTGAACCCCATGACGCTGCTCGTCCATACTATGAACGATGCGCCGCTGCTCGCGGAGCATGGCTTTCCGGCGCGGGTGATCGTGCCGGGTATCTATGGCATGAAGCACTGCAAATGGATCACTTCCATAGAACTGAGCACGCATGCCTTTCTCGGCTACTGGCAGCAGCGCGGCTGGAACGATGACGCGGTGATCAACCTGGGGGCACGTATAGATGTCCCGGCAGATGGTGATACGCTGCGTGCAGGCAAACAGGTTGCTTTGGCAGGCGTGGCTTTTGCCGGAGCAAAAGGTGTCAGCGCCGTTGATGTCAGCGCGGATAACGGCGCCTCCTGGCAGCGCGCCAATTTGCGGCAGCCCCTGGGCGCTACGGGCGCTGTCACCTGGACGCTCTGGGAACTCCCCTGGACGCCGCCCAGCGCCAACACCTACGAGATTATTGCCCGTATGATAGACTTGCAGGGCTATTATCAACAGCCTGTACTGGCGGATACCTTCCCCAACGGCGCCAGCGGCTATCATCGCATCACCGTCACCGTGAACTAAGGAACGGCCATGAGCACATCCTTTCCTTCATACGCCCCGCTGCCTGAGCCATCTGGTCAAGATGAGCGAACGCTGCTGATCGAAGAAGCCAAACGCCATCAGGTACGCTTTGTGAACCTGGAATTTACCGATGTGGTTGGCATCGTGAAAAGCGTCACCATCCCCGTTGAGCAATTCCCCGATTGCCTGGCACATGATAAATGGTTTGATGGCTCCGCTATTGAAGGCTTTGCGCGCATTGCCGAAAGCGATATGTACCTGCGCCCGGACCTCTCAACCTTTGTGCTCATCCCCTGGAGCAGGTCCGGCGAAGTCACGGCGCGCATCATTTGCGATGTACTGACGCCTGGGGGCGAAAGCTATCAGGGCGACCCGCGCGCCGTGCTGCGGCGTGTCCTGCGTGAAGCGCAAGAACAAGGCTTCGGGTATGTGGTGGCGCCAGAGTTGGAGTTTTTTCTGCTTCAGCGCGAAAAGGGCACCCCAGCACCCCTCCCGCACGACCAGGGCAGCTATTTTGATCTTTCTACCGATCTGGCTGCCTCGGTGCGGCGGGAGATGGTCAGCGCCCTGCAAGCAATGGGGCAACGCATCGAGGCCAGCCACCATGAAGTGGCCGCAGGCCAGCACGAGCTAGATTTCGAGCCAGCCGACGCGCTGGCAACCGCCGATGCCATCATGACCGCGCGCTACACCTTGAAGGCTATCGCGCAGGTACATGGATTATATGCTACCTTCCTGCCCAAACCGTTCTACGGCATCAATGGCTCTGGGATGCACATTCACCAGCAACTGATTCGGCTAAAAGACCAGTCCAACGCCTTTGCCGATCCCAATGATCAGGAATATGGCCTGACTTCGCTGGCGCGTCACTTTCTGGCCGGACAACTGGCGCACGCGCGCGGCATGACCGCGATTCTGGCGCCGCTGGTCAATTCGTATAAGCGCCTGGTGCCAGGCTACGAGGCGCCGGTGATGATTAGTTGGGGAAGGGTCAACCGCGAAGCCCTGCTGCGCGTGCCGCGCGTCAACGCCGATCAGCCGCAACACGCTCGCGTTGAACTGCGCAGCCCTGACCCAAGCTGTAATCCCTATCTGGCGCTGGCAGTGATGTTAAAAGCCGGTCTGGACGGCATGAAGCAGCAATTGCCCCTACCCGCGCCAGTGGAGGAAAGCTTGCTGATGCTGGATGAAACGGCCCGCCTGCGCCGACATGTTGGCCTGCTCCCTGCAACGCTGGGCGAGGCGTTGGAGGACTTTAAACGCGATGAGATCGTACGCGAAGCGCTGGGTGAACATATTGCAGAGCGCTTTCTGGAGGCAAAAACCATCGAGTGGAATGACTATCGGAAGCAGGTGCACCCCTGGGAATTGAAACGCTATCTGGATCAGTTCTAACTCGCCTTGCAGAGCGCTGTCTTCTTCGCTATACTAACAACGCATTCACTCAGCACATTCAGCGCATTTGAGAGCATTGACTCAGCTTTCTATTCGCTTTCTACTCGCTCTCTCTTCTCAACTTTCCACCTGAAAGAAGGTCTGTTCCATGAGCACACATCGCAAAAAAGGGCCTCTCGGACCGCTCTACGACAAAATCTGGCGCACCTTTACCATGATCGTCGTGCTTGGATTGGGCATTGCGGTCGTCCTGGTGCCGCTGGCGCTGCTTATCCCGCTGCTCATTCGCGCTGCTGACCCGGCCAACACCGAACATCAACTGCTCTGGCTATGGGCCACCATGACATTTGTGGAGATGAGCCTGGCCGCCTTTATCATCTGGGGCTTGTTCCGCACCACTTTTGGCCTGTGGCAAGGGCCGATGTACCCATCGAAATAGCAGCAGAGTTCCGCTGCCTTCCAGGTTACCTACTTCCAGGCCACCTACTCACCTGGTACCTGTCTCGCCACTCTTAAATTGGCGAGACCGTTTTACGCGCGCTTTCCCTCGCTGGGAGCCAGTTGGGTGAGCACCACCGCCAGCAGAATGAGAATTCCACCAACCACCTGAAACCAGCGCGGCGGGTCATGCAGCACCAGCGTTGCCAGCATCAGCGTCACCACTGGCTCAACCGTTGCCAGAATTGCTGCCCGGCTTGGCCCCAGACGCTCTAATCCCGCCAAAAAGAATGAGGTAGCAATCACGGTAGAAAAGAGCGCCACCGCGCCAATCGCGGGCCACGCCCCGGAGGAAAACTGGAGCGAAGCCCCATCACCCAGGAGCGCTCCCACGACAAAAACCAGCGCCGTGCCGGTCATACTCACGACGCCAGAGACATCGGCAGGGATGCCTGTAGTAAGCCGGGTGCCCCAGACAATATAGCTGGCGTAGATCAGCCCCGTGCTGGCTGCAATCACCAGGCCCAGAACCACCTTGCCACCAGCAATGCCGGGCAGCGCCACTGACCCAGGCGGGCCAACCGTTAACGCCGAGCCAGCCAGCGCCAGCATCAGGGCAATGATCTTTCTTCCGCTCAGCCGCTCGTGGAGAAAGAGCGCCGAAAGGATCAGCACAATCCCCGGATACAGATAAAGCAGCAATTCAACGACAGCGATATGCAGATAGGTCAGGGCAGTAAAAAAAGCGGCGGAATTGCCTGCAAAAATCATCCCCAGAGCCAGGAGTTTTACCCCCCGTTTTGGCTGCGAAAGCACTCCCCAGGCATGCCTCCAGCGGCCACGCAGCAGGAGAATCAGCCACAAAACCGCGATTGAGAGCAGGAAACGCAAGAGCAGCAGGGTAGCAACATTGACGCCTGCCGCGTACGCCAGGCGCGCAAATATCGCCTGCGTCCCGTAGCCCGCTGCTGAAATAAGAATGAGCGCCACACCCAGAGCGGTGCGGCTCGTCTGGACTGGATTGGTCTTCAGGTGCGGAGGGGCTTCGGCTTCTCTGACCGATGGAGAAGCCCCTCGTTCTGGGCTATATGCTTCATCCTCCACCACACCGCTCCTCTCTACATCTCAATCTGCTCATGCGCACACATCGCGCTTGCTTCCGCCTGTCCTCACGTCAATGGCAGGCACAACGAGAAGGTACTGCCCTTTCCTACCCCCGCAGACTCCGGCCAGAGCGTGCCGCCATGCGCCACCGCCAGTTGATGGCTGATATACAGCCCCAGACCCGTTCCGCCAATCATGCCCACATTCACGGCGCGATAAAAGCGCTCGAAGAGATGAGGCAGCGCCTCTGGCGGAATGCCCAGCCCCTCATCCTGAATCTGTAGGAGCACCTGCTGGTCAAGCACCTGCCCACGAATAGTGATCTTGCCCCCTTCCGGGCTATATTTCACCGCGTTCCCCACCAGATTATTGAGAACCTGCTCAACCCGCGTCGCATCCCACTGGCCCACTATCTGGTCTATCTGTTCTCCAAGCTCCAACACAAATTGATGGTTGGGAGAGATCGGCTCCCAATGCTTCAACACCCTGGCAAGCAGGGGCATCAACGGCACCAGAGCAAGCCGCAAGGTAAGTTTCCCGGCCTGAATCTTCGACACATCCAATAAGTCGTTCACCAGATCATTCATGCGCCCGGTCTGAGCTTCAATGCCCTCCATAGACTCCAGAAAATGCTGCCAGACGGGAGGAAGCTGGGCTTGCTTTTCCTGGCGTCGAAGTTGGCGCTGAAGAAGCTGCGCCTGCCCACGAATAACCGTGAGCGGGCTGCGTAACTCGTGGCTCGCTACGGAAATAAATTCATCTTTGTGGCGTTCCAGTTCCTTGAGTTCTGTAATGTCCTGAAATACGGCGACTCCGCTTGTTGGTTTCCCCTGGGCACCATAGACCGGCGCAGCGTTCACCAGCACGGGAATGAGGCGACCATCACTTTGTCGCAGCAGCAATTGTTGCCCTCGGATCGGATTGCCGCTCAGCACCGCTTCTTGAGAAGGCATGACCTGGAGTGGGGCAGCCTCACCTTCTTCCGACACGACATCCCAGATTGGCTCCACTGCTGACTGGCGCATCTCTCTTGAAGCCTGTACCTCTGCGCAATTTGCCGCCAACGCCAGCGCTGCTGCGTTGTACATAAACAGCTTCCCCTCTGAATCGCGCAGCGTTACCCCAGCTGGAAGCGCGTCAATCACCGCCTGCAAGGTTTTGCTCTGAGCTGCTTGCCAGGCACCGTAATCGGCTACCTCCTCGTAGAGGCGCGCATTTTCCAGTGTCAGCGCAATCTGATCAGCAATGGCGCGAGCCGTCTGTTGCTCCGCAGCCGAAAACCGATGCGGACGCTCATACGAATAGACCAGCACTCCAAGCGCCTCATCTTCCAGCAGCAGTGGAGCCGCCAGTGTTGCCTGAATGCCAGATTTTGCCAGCAGACGAAGAAGCGGATGGCTGCTGGAAAATAAAGACTCTCTATCCAGTTCTGAAAATTGTACTTTGCGCATCCGAAAAGCCTGGCATGGCACCAGGGGGGCATCTATCGGCAGGAGCGGAAAATTGTGGGCAACCTCTTCGTCATCAGGACCGCGTGCCGCAGCCACCTTCAGAACGCCCTGGCTGCGATCTGCCAGCAAAATTACTGATTGGTCTGCGCCGAGCGCCGCAGTGAGCGCCTCAACAGCCGTATCCAGTGTCTCCTTGAGGTCTAATGGGTGATTGAGCGCTGCTGCCACCCAGCCAACCGCCAGTTGTTCGCGCTGGTGCTGTTGCTGATCGGTTACATCCTCCAGAATAGCGACCGCGCCGTGAAGCTGGCTTCCTTCTCCTAAAAGCGGCGCCGCACTCACCTGGAGTTCTACATCGCGCCCATCTATGCGAGCGAGCAAGAGCGTTTCCCCTTTGACAACTTCCCCCGCCAGCGCGCGCCGCACTAACGGTTGACAGGCCAGTGCAAAATCGGTGCCCTCCAACCGCTCCAGGATAGCTGTCCCCTGAGCAGTAGGCGGCAAAGCCAGCACCTGCGCCGAAGAAATCCCTGCCAGGGCTGCCCCCATACGATTGAGCCGTATCACCCGTCCCCTGGTATCAAAAACTGCCACGCCCTCTGCCATGCTTTCTATAATTGTTTCTAGCTCTCTGGCGTGACGCTCAGCCCCGCGCGCCAGTTGCTCAGCAAGGGCATGCCCGGTTTGCGCGCGCTCATACAACCGGGCGTTTTGTATGGCAATGCCTGCCTGAACAGCAAACAAGCGCAGCCATTCACCATCTGGCCCCTCCAGCGGATTGCGCACCACTCCATCTGCCTCTGGACACGGATTCAACCCCAGTACCCCAACCGCTTTTCCCTGCACCAACAACGGCACGCCTAGCATGGCAACAATTCCGGCCTCCGCCGCCTCCTGTTTGAGCGCAAAACGTGGCTCCTTGCGCACATCCGGCACAAAGAGAGGCCGTCCACTCAGGAAAATCTCCCCCGCAAGGCTGGCCCCAGGCAGAAATTCGGCCCCAACGGGAATGGCTTGCCAGCCAGAGATCGCCTTCAAGCGCAGCACATGCACTTCGTCATCGTAGACCATCAGCCAGGCCGATTGAACCCCCAGAAAAGAACAGACCACCGAAACAATCTGCTCTACCACTACCTCCAGATCAAGCGTTGAGGTAATGGCCTCTGCTGCCTGGGCCAAAGCATCGCGCCAGCGCTCATAAGCAGCAATGCGCTGCTGAGCTGTGGCAAGCTGGGTCAGGGTGTCGGCTTCATCATGCTTCTGCGCGAGAGCACGCAGGCTTTCGACTGGAGGCCAGGCTTCCTGAGCAGGCAACAGCGAGGCAACCGCCGGAAGCGAAAGATGGCGCGTTTGTATGACGTACTGAATCAAGCGTATGCGCTGTATATCTGCATCGCTATAGAGCCGCATGCCGCCAACCGCGCGCGCGGGCGCCAGCAGGCGATGCCGCTCTTCCCAAAAACGCAGCGTAGAAGCAGGCACGCCAGTCAACGCCACCACATCTCGGATGGCATAGTGGGCATGAGTATGGGATGAGTGAGCACCCTGTGAGGCAGGGTTGAGAGTTTCAGGCTGGGAATCTGGGGGGTCAAGCAGCGAGAGAGAGGTGAGGGGTTGTTGCCCCTGCTGATCCTTTATGAGCAGCGCCGCCTTCTTGCGACTGGTACTTTTGTCACGACGAGCCATGCTACATCCTTCATCAGGCAAACGGGCGCCGCGACAGCCAACGCTGTGCAGGCAACTTGCGCGCCTGTCTTGTGGCCTACACCAGCGTTCCGTGACAGCTTAGAGTGCCGGGCCGACTGCAATGTGAACTGCAACCCAACTGCCTTCCAAACACCGCCACAAAGGGTAGCATAGCAAAGAGTAGAAGTCAAGCAAAACTTCGAGCAAATCTTCAACCAGGCGCGGTCAGGAGGGCTTGCCTGATGGAGTGCTGGTATGTTACCATTGGCAGTTCCGGGCGGAAAGGCGCTTATGCAAAGCCGAGTTTGCGCTCTTTCATGCTGACAAAGCGATGGTTGCCAATCCCGCGATTTACGAGGAGAGGCGTGGAAAAAAGCGTCTTCTGTACTGGCTCTATAGTGTCAGCGAGGCCCGTCCCAAGCGGAGGGTGTCTCCGTTGCAGAAGGTGGCGCTGGCCTAAGCCCGCGAAGCGCGAAAAGCGGCCCATAGCTGAACGCGCTGCCAGAGGCGGGTGCGCGACAAGAGCCTGCTGAACGTGCTCCAGAAGTGCGGTTACTTGCTCTTTTTTTCATCCAGCCCACAGACTGGCCTGAGATACCAGCAGCAGCGAGGACCACTGCCAAGCGTGCCTCGGCCCGTGAGCGAAAAAGGAACGTTCTCACGGGTTGGAATGGCTGCCAGTGACGGCATCACTTACCCTCCCTCTGCTGCTCGGCGGCCAGTTCGCGCAGGTCTGGCCCAACAACCCCCAGCATATCTACTTTGGGGAGGAGCCGAGAGAACACGCGCGGCGTCAGGTGGGCGCGCAACTCGTCCAGGCTCAGATTCGTGGTCAGAAAGGTGGGAAGTCCCTTCCACACGCGGTCATTGACGATGGCATAAAACTGCTCTGCCACAAACGGGGTCAGCTGCTCGACTCCAACGTCATCAATGCAGAGCAGGTAGGCATCACGGTAGTCCACTAGCACAGCAGAGAAGGATGGCGCTCCGCTTGCTGGATGCGGGCCAAACGTGCCGCGCAACTCTGCCAGAATCCGCACCATTGGCGCAAAGCGAGCTCGGCACAGAGAGCCTGTCGCACGAGGGAGACGCGCCACAATGGGAATCAAGTCTTGAAACAGGCAAGCCATCATGATGGTCTTCCCACACCCGATGCCGCCAGAGAGCACCAGTCCACGCTTGCCATCCCAGGAGGCAGGGATTGACCGCACATAGGCCAGCGCCTCCTGATCGCCCTCCTTGGGATACGTCTCCCAGGTGTAAGCGCGAATCTCCTCATCGCACTCTTGAAAACAGGTCAAGAGTCCACGCTCACGGTTCTCACGCCGCGTGCGCTCCCAGGATTCGTCAGACTCGCGCTCACGAATGCCTTCGTAGCAGGTGCAATAGGAGGCAAACTGTCCCTCTGCCCCGTGGAAGCGCCCGCTCTTGCACCCGCAGGTACGCGGGGTGAAGGGAATGATCGAGCGTTTCGTCTGTGGGACCACTTCCTCGGCTTTAAGCATGGGCTTGCCTCCTCTTAAGTTTGACGGCAAAGCGGTTATAGCTCTGTCCGTCGGAGTGAACCCCTTGAGGGGTTGTTCCCGTGACTCCATTGGCGGTTCCTCCTTGTTTGGCTTCCAAACGTAACTTGCCCAGTCTGCCTTCCAGCACATAGGGGTCGGGGATAAAGGTGCCCTTTGCCCAGCCTGCCACCGTGGTAAGGAGTTTGGGCAACTCCACAGGCGTCACGCTGGAGTGGGCGAGTTTGTTCATGCCAGAGTAGAAACTGCGACGCTCCGTTTCCCCCATCTGTTCAGGCTTGACGGTGCGAGGATGAGCCAGCCAGATCGTGGTCAGTTCTTCCAGGCGTGCAGCAAACGCGGCTTTTTCCTGTGCCAGCCGTTCGGTCACTTCTGGGGATAGTGCAGGTTTCTTGGTTCCATGCTTACCGCCCTTTCGCTTGACAGACCTAGCAGTTGGGGCCAGTTCCCCAAATGTGGCTTGTGTGACCTTGCTGCTTTGTGACTGTGAGGGGGAATCAGGAAGAGTAACAGAGGGTACTTCAACAACCTGCTGGGCAACCTGTGCTGATGGGAGCGCAGCGACCAGAGATGCGTTAGCATCTTCTTTATTTACGTTCTCTTTATTTACGAAATCCTTTATTATCGTTTGCGCCGCACCTGATGTTTCCAGCCCCTCAAAGCAACCGCCTTTACTTACGTTTAAGTAAGCAACCTTACTTATGTTTCGTAGAGCCACAGCAGGAGGGCTTACTTGTGTTTTACGTTTTCTCCCCGTTTTCCTGGCCTTGGAACTATCAAACGTAAGTAAGTTCCCTTGCTCTAACATGAGTAAGGCTGCTCGCTCTCGTGGGCGCTTGTCATAGGGGAGCCACTCGGCAAACTTGATGTTCCAGGTGAGCATGCCCTTTCCTGGTTGTTCAGGATCAGGCACAAAGAAGATGACCTTGCACGCGACCAGTTCACGCATGACGCGCTGGAGGTTGCTGCGGTTGGGAATGCCGATGGAATGTGCCCAAATTGGAAACTTCCCCATAGCCTTCCGGACACTGGTGCGCACTGACAATGTCCGACCCGCTCCAGCACTACACCACCGCGCCTGAAGCTGAATGGGGTTGCCCACGATAGCTTGACAGGTCCGGCGTTTCACATTATCATATCAGTATGTAGTGATACGAAATGCAGAAGGAGCTGGACCGATGCCGACCCGTGTGAAGAGTGCCACCGAACTCAAAGCCAAACTCTTTCGCGGCTTTGCCGATTTGTCCCGGTTGTCGATCCTGGAGGCCCTGCGCAACGGCCCGCTCACTGTGGGCGCCATCGTGGAGCAGACGGGCCTGTCGCAATCGAATGTCTCCAATCATTTACGCTGTCTTTCCGACTGTGATCTGGTGATCGCCGAGGCACAGGGGCGCTACACCCGCTATCAGCTCAGTGATCCCCGCGTTGGTACCCTGCTGACCTTGGCCGAGGAGCTGATGCGCGATGTGGCGCGCGGGATCTACGACTGTACCCGCTATGAAGAGGAGGAAGGAACCGCGCATGAGTAGCACGCTGCCTTCCCCAACCAGCCAGGTCGTCGAATTGGCGGTGCGTGGCATGGACTGCGCCGAATGCAGTCAGCATGTCCAGCAGGCGCTGTCCGCCGTTCCTGGAGTCGAATCGGTCACAGTCTTGCTCTCCTCTGAGAAAGCGGTCCTCCGCCTTGATCCCACCCAGGTTTCACGGCAGGCGTTACAGCAGGCCGTCAAAGCTGCCGGGTATGCGGTGGCTGATCCTGCAACCGAAGACCGTCCTGAATCCTTCTCCCTTGCCCGCTTCACGCGCCCAGTCCTCACGCTTTTTGGCCTGCTCGTGGGAGCCGTGCTGCTCATCGTTGTGCTAGGGGAGTGGCTCGGCTTCTTCGAGCGGATCACGGAGGTGGTGCCGTGGCTGGTGGGCTGGGCCTTGGTCCTCCTAGCTGGGGCACCTATCTTCTGGCGCGTGCTGAGGGCCGCCCTGCACCGACAGGTGCTCTCCCATACCTTGATGAGTCTGGGGGTCGTGGCCGCCCTGGCCGTGGGCCAATGGCCGACGGCAGCGGTCGTGGTGTTCTTCATGCACACTGGCACCTTTGTCGAGTCCTTTACCACCGAGCGGTCACGTCGAGCACTCAAACATCTGACCTCGTTGGTGCCCAAAATGGCACGGGTGGAGCAGCAAGGCGAAGAGGTGGAGATGCCTGTCGAGGCCGTCCAGGTAGGGGATGTGGTAAGCGTGCGCCCCGGCGAAGCTATCCCGGTGGACGGCAAGGTCGTGAGCGGGCAGGCTACTATCGATCAAGCGGCTATCACCGGCGAATCCATGCCGGTCGAGGTGGGTCCCGGCTCCCAGGTCTTTGCCGCCACCATCGCCCGCCTGGGGAGTGTGCGGGTGCGCACCACCGAGGTGGGGACGGAAACGACCTTTAGCAAAGTGGTCAAGCTGGTAGAGGAAGCCGAAGCCCACCGGGCCGACGTCCAGCGTCTGGCAGATCGATTCTCCACCTATTTCCTGCCAGTGGTCGCCACCATCGCGCTCTTGACCTTCCTCATCAGCCGCAATCCGCTCGCTACCGCCTCTGTCCTGGTCGTCGCCTGCTCCTGCTCGCTGGCATTGGCCACCCCGATTGCCATGCTGGCCTCCATTGGCATGGGCGCGCAGCGTGGTCTGCTCATCAAAGGCGGCAAATATCTGGAACTGCTCGCGCGCGCCGATGTCTTGCTGATCGACAAGACGGGAACGGTCACGCTCGGCCAACCACAGATCACCGATGTCGTCCCGCTGGGGGACCGCTCGCCCGATGAGCTCTTGTGCCTGGCAGCAAGTTGCGAACGGTACTCCGAGCATCCGTTGGCCGAGGCGGTCAGACGCGAGGCCGTCGCGCGCGGCCTCACCTTGCAGGAACCCATGAATTTCGAATCTCTGCCGGGTCTGGGTGTCCGCGCAGAGATTCAGGGTGCTGCCGTGGTGGTCGGCAATGTCCAGCTGATCCCTCAAGCGACCACCGAGGCACGCGTGGATGCCTTGCAGGAGCAAGGTAAAACACTCCTCTGCATCACGAAAGACGAGACCCTCATCGGCGTCTTGGCGGCAGCCGACACGATCCGGCCTGATGTCCAGGCAGCACTGGAGCGGGTGCGGACGTTGGGGGTGCAGCGCATTGAACTGTTGACCGGAGACCACGAGGAGACGGCGCGGCACCTCGCAGTCCACCTGGGTATTGCCTATCAGGCGCAGTTGTTGCCCGCGAGCAAGCTGGCCGTCGTCAAAGCGTATCAAGCCCAGGGGCATCGGGTAGTCATGGTGGGCGATGGAGTCAATGATGCCCCAGCTCTGGCTCAGGCCGATATTGGCATTGCGATGGGCGTGCGGGGCACGGATGTCGCCCTGGATGCCGCCCATCTGGCTCTGCTGCGCGATGATTGGGAGTTGGTGCCTGATGCCTTTGCCATTGCCCACCGCACCATGCGCGTGGTGAAGATCAACCTGGGGTTTACAGTCCTCTACAATCTGGCGGGCCTCTCCCTGGCCGCCTTGGGGCTGCTGCCGCCCGTTGTAGCAGCGGCCGCCCAATCGCTGCCGGACCTGGGCATCCTGGCGAACTCGGCGCAGCTCTTGCGACAGATCGCCAGCGCCCCCAAGCAACCGCCCATCCGCGCCCAGCCGTAGCCGGGCGGGAACACGGGCCGCACACCTGATCAGAAGGAGGGATCTCCAATGCCGCTTCCCAAACGGGTGCCGCATGAGCACACTGAAGCGTGGGACCAGATCAAGCAACTCTGCCTGTGGCCGGAGCAGCGGAGCTATGAGTTGCTACGCCCCTTGGTCCTTTACGGAGACACAGCGGCTGAACGCGCAGCACAGACAGGGGCCAATGAGCGCACCTTGCGGCGGCAGGCGGATCAGTTTGAGAAGGAAGGGCTCCTCAGCTTTTTCCGGCCTTCCCCGCAGCAACTCGCCGATCACCACCGCTCGCTGCCCCCACCACTGCGGCAACTGATCGTCGATCTCAAAGCTGACTACCCGGCCTTCAGCTTGCGGGAAATCGCTCAAATCTGCTATGTGCAGTACGGACGGCGTCCCAGTCAGCCCGCCATCAAGCAAGTGTTGGCTGATGGTCCTCCGCCCTCGCGGAAGGACCGCCGCTTTCCCCAATACAGCGAGATCGCCGACCCCTTCGAGCGGCGGCGTGCGGTCATTGCACTCCATGTCGAGGGGTGGGCGCCTGCTTCGATCGCCGATTACCTGGGCCTGTCCCGCTCCACCACGTATGACTTGCTCAAGCGTTTCCAGGAGGAAGGGTTTGCAGGGATTGAGCCGAAATCCTCTGCCAATACCCGCCCGGTCCGCAAGGTTGATCTGGCCATGAGGCAAGCCATTCTCAAGCTCCAAGAGAACCCGGAACTGGGAGCCTGGCGGATGCATGCTGCGCTCAAGCAGATGGGCTGGAACATCAGCCCCACCACCTGTGGCAGGATTATGGCAGAAAACAGGCAACTTTATGGCTTGGGAAAGAAACCCAAAGAGAAAAAAGAGCCAAAAGAGCATCCGTACAAAGGTCTCTATCGGCACCACATTTGGAGCGTCGATGTCAGATACATCGAGCACCATCAGATTCCCGGCATCAAAGGTTCCTTCTACATCATCTCAATTTTGGACAATTTTAGCCGCGCTATCCTGGCGAGCAATGTCTGCCAGCGACAAGATGAGCTGTCGTTTTTGCTCATCTTGATCGAGGCGATTCTCACACATGGGTCTCCAGATCTGCTGGTGAGCGACAGTGGCAGCATTTTTGTCTCAAAGCAGGCAAAGTTTATTTACGCCAGACTCCACATCCAAAAGGAGCAAATTCACAAAAAGCAAGCGTGGGAAAATTTGATTGAGACGAACTTCAATCTGCAACGCCGCTTGGCTGATTTCTATTTTGCCCAGGTGACGAGCTGGGAAGAGGCGAAACTGGAACATGAGCGGTGGATGACATCGCATAACGAGCAATCGCATTGGGCGCATCGCCACCGCGAAGATGGCAAGCGGACCCCGGCTGAAGTCCTTGATCACGCACTGGGGCACGTCTGGGCACCAGAGCAACTCCATCGGGTCTTCTTTACCCGCCGCTTTGAGCGCTGGCTGGACCGAGTCGGCTATCTTCGCTTCCGCCAGTGGCATCTGTACGGTGAAGCGGGCTTAGCCCGACAAGCCGCCACCGTGTGGCTGTACGGCAAGACGCTTACTGTGGAGTTTGCCAGTACCCCCTTGACTCAGTTCACGGTGACCTTTCAGCCGGACCAGAAGCGCTTTCGAATGGTCAAGCTGTTGCATCGGTTTGAGACCCACTACCGTTCGCCACAGCTCTCCTTGTGGAGTGAGGAGGAAGTCACCTGGCTCCTGGCCTGGAAAGCGCGGGACGCACTGCGGCGCAAGACCGCACGTCCGACTCCTGCCTCGACGATCCAGCCCACTCTCTTTTCGGACCCTGAGGCCAGCTAGCGCAGTCTTCCCAGGTTTTAAGAGCGTCAGGGATGCTGGGGAGCGGGTCGGACATTGTCAGTGCGCACCAGTGTCCGGAAGGCTATGGGGAAGTTTCCCCAAATTGCCAGATCGAAAGAGCAAGAGAGTTCTGAGCGTTTGTGTTTGCGATGCCAGCCAGCATCCCCAAACGTGGCATTGTGCATCTCCATCAGGAATGCCGTCGCCAGCGGGCCGGGCTTCAGGCGTTTGATGCCTTCATTGACAGCCTTGGAATAATTCGTGCTGCAACTGAAGGGGAAGGCGTCTTCTGGGCCTTCCTGCTTACGAATTGCCACCATGTCTCCACCTTTCTCGGCTTGACATGGCTCCTGTTTTGGGGTAGAGTACCCCTATCAAGAGCCACTTACAGAGCGGCATCCCTTGCCTGCGAAGCTACTGGGATACCGCTCTTTCGCATTGCCTGGCAATTAAGTAGGCCAGGCCACTCCAGTTCCCACCACTTCAACATATCTCATCCCTATTATAGCATATCAGTATTCCTTGTGTCAACTAATTAATTTGTGATATACTGACTAGCAGAAACGCTAAATTTTTGGCATACTTACGGGAAGGAGGTGGAGGCCATGCAAGATTTGTTTGAATTGCGGCGTTCCAAAGGCAAAGAGCAACAAGAAGTGGCGGCCCAAATGGGGCTGCACAAAGCGACGCTTTCTCAGATTGAACGCGGGCGAACCGACCTGACCCTGGCACGCGCCGAACAATATGCGGCTATAATTGGTGTGACTTTGCTTGAGGTGGCGCAAGCTGCTGCTGAATCGCGTAAACGCTGGCAAGACCGTCAGAACAATCCCAAGGCAACGCGCCCACGTCGTAGACGCGCCAAAGATCAAAAGCCTTCCCCGGACCCTCAGACCATCCCTGATGCCGCGTGAACCTGGCCCGTTCTCCTCTTCTGGAGACGGGCTGCTTGACAACAGCCGCGCATATCGGCGATCATCAAGGCAAAAGGAAGGCTCGCGGGGAGGGAACACCCTCTCCGATTTGTTTTCTGGCGTCTCGCCACTGCGCCGGTCGCTCGTCGTTGTGTCGAGGAGTGCCTCTTTTCTCCGCCGCTACGTTCCCCGGTGCAAATGCGTTCCGACGCCGACCCGCACCGCCCCCACCAGTGTGCTCGTTGCGGGGAGCGATGAGCCGCCCGCCCTGATCGTTTTGCCTGTGGGGAGCAGGAAGCCCGCGCCTGAGCTGCAAATGAAGAGCAGAAGCGCGGCTTTCAGGAGGCATCAGGTGCCGATGGCTTGCTGGTGCTGGTATAGAAAGTGAGTTGCCCCCTGGTGTTCTCAAAATGACAATCTTACAAGTAGGAATGTGTCTAGCAATCCCCAGGCACACAGGCTGCAATTGTCAGATGAATCCATCCACCGTTCCAAAGGAAGCACAACCTATGAACCAAAATTCCCTCAATCAAGCACTCGATGTGTATGGTTTTATTTGCCCAGCACCAGCCGGGGTAGGCGTGGTCGTACCCACTCAGCCTTCTTGCTGTCGCTTTCCCTCCCGGCCATGCCAGGGAACAGGTTGACCCCTGCCCTTTCTGCTATTGCCCCTCAACCGTTGCGCCTCTCGACCGTTCAGGAGCCACTCGGATCCATTGCCTCCTTCCTGCTATTTTGCTAGCCAAACTTGCATTTGCTGGCCCTCAGTCCCATCGGTGTCCGTGTCTCCCAGCTCCAGGCCGCCCCTTCCCTGGCCTGAGCAGACTGGCGGTCCTATGCTCTACCTGGCCCACCTTCTGCAACTTCGGCTTGGCATGTGATCGGAGTCTGTGCCGACATGCCCTTGGCGGCTCTCCCGCCTGGACGCTGGGGAAACAAGACCGCTCGTCTGCCTTCGCGCGCGAACTAGGAACATGTTGGGTTTGCCTCGCTCGGGCTCCGAAAGCGATTGGCCACGAGCGGAAAGGCAGACAAGCTACGCTCGCCACGCTCACGCTGGCCAGTTCCTCCAAGAGAGGCGCCAGGGAGGCGCGACAATGAGGAGGGCTCAGCTCCTCATACCATCTTTTGCGGTGATTGATCTGGAGGACCTGATGAAGCAGCTCTCCCGCCTCTTCGGCCTCACACCTGGCGCCACACTGAACCCAGCCAGGGGAGTGCGCACCACCCTGGCAAGCTTCCTGGCGCTGCTCCTCCTGGCGGACTTTGGTCACACTGCCAATGGCCGCGCGGTCGGGCTCGGGGTGTTGCTTGGCGTGCTGTTCACGTCCTTCTGCGACCTGGGCCAAGTTCCGCGTGCGCGTCTGCGGGCCATGAGCGCGCTCTCTCTGGGCGGCCCCCTCTTTGTGGCCTTAGGACGTTCGCTCGCTTCTCCCTGGTGGCAGGCCGTGCTCGGGGTATTCCTCGTCACGCTGCTCTCAGGGCCTTTGCGCGTGTTTGGACCGCTGATCAGTCTGGTGGGGTTGCTGCTCGCCATCTTGTTTGTCCTGTCCCTGGGGATTGGCGGCGGGTTCGGGACCGCGCTGCCAGCCGCCCTTGGGTTTCTCCTGGGTGGTGCCCTGGTCCTGCTGCTGACGCTGCCCTCCTCGCTCCTGGAGCATGTTCGGCATCCGGCCCCCCCTCCGGAGCAGTCGGCACTGATGCCACCGCTGTCCTTCGTCTCCCTGCGCGTCTACTACGATAGGCGTTCCCCACTCTTCTGGCAAGGGCTCTTCCGCGCTTTGGGAGCTGGGGGCGCCGCAGCGCTCACCTGGACCCTTGGCGTGGCCTACCCGCAATGGGCTCCGATCATCGTCATTCTCTGCATCCGACCAGACAAGGAGGCATCAATTCAGGCGGTGTGGCATAATTTCCTCGGGACGGTTCTGGGCGCACTGCTGGCCGAACTCTTTCTCACGCGCGTCCAGAATCCATTGGCGGCCCTGCTGATCCTGGTCGTGGTCGTGTTTCTCGCCTTCACCGTCAAGGATGTAAACTATGCCTTCTTCGTCTTCTTCAAGACCAACCTCACCTTGCTGTTCATCAGTCTCGCGACGCCGGGGGTCTCACGTGCCCGATTGCTGGTGTTCTCGGTCCTGGTTGGGGGAAGTATCGCGTTAGCCCTCACCTACCTGAGTGCCTGGATGGCGCGGCGCCAGGGATCACATTCCACTGCTGCCTCATAAACAAGCGCTCAAGGATTATGTTTACGCTTGCTCAGGCAACCAGCAGAGGCGTCGCTCCGCGCTTCCTCCACAGCAGAGCCGCTGGCAGCAACGTCACCAGGCAGACCACCGCTGCCGCCAGGAAAATCTCGGTATAGACCTGATGCAAGATGGTCGTAATGACCGCTGCATTGGTGGCCTGCGACTCCGGGTAGGTAGCAAGAAGCTGATTGAAGCGTGCCAGCCCCCAGGAAGTCAATGCCGCCAAGCCCAAAATCATACCAATCATGCGTGCCGACGTCACCAGCGCCGACGCTATCCCGCCACGCTCAGTTCCCGCCGCATTGAGCGACGAAGTTCCCAGCGGCGCCACCACCAACCCAAACCCTACACCAACCGGGAAGGTATCCAGCACCACCTGCGGCCAGCCAAGCTGCATAGGCCAGAAGTGCATCAAGAAAAAGCCCAACGCAAGCAGCACCAGCGCCAACATACCGGTGAGATGACAGCCGATGCGCTGGCACAGCCAGCCACCCAGCACTGCGCTGATGGGTATCCAGAGCGTCATGCACAACAGCGACAGGCCCGTCTGAAAGATCGTGCCATTGACCACCGTCAGATAAAAAATGGGAATATCCACCAGAGCCGTAATAAGCGCGGCTCCCACCAGCAGGCTGCTGACAATTGCCGCCCAGAAGGCCCGCTGGCGAAACAGTTGTAATTCGATCATGGCCGCGCGTGCCAACGCCTCGCGCGCAATAAATGCTCCCAGCAAGACCAGCGCCACCACCAGCAGCACCGGGTCGTTTTTAGCCGTCGTGTTGGCGGTAAAGCCAAATTGTCCGGCATTTTGCGACAGGCCAAGGCTCAAACAGGTGAGCGAGGCCCCCAGGAGCAGCGCCCCCAGCCAGTCAATCCGCGCGCGTTCGTGTCCGCCTTTGGGAACCAGAAACCAGCCAGCCACCAGCAGCAGGATAATCAGCGGCACGTTTAACAAGAAAATCCAGTTCCAGGCCCCAAAGACCTGAATGATCGTCGCGCCATACAGCGGCCCCAACGCCCCACCAGCTTCTGTCACGGCGCCAATGATGCCCAGCACGACTCCGCGCCGCTCCACCCCAAAATAATCGCCAGCCAGCGCCATTGCCACTGGCACAACTGCCCCACCACCAACGGCCTGAATAAAGCGCGCGGGCACCAGCCAGACCAGCCCTGATTGCACACAGTGTGTCCCGGCATTCTCCGCTGCGCAGGCATCCAGGCCCAGCGGCTTCAACCAGAGCGCAACCTGGTCCTGGAACTGCACAAACTGGCGTAAAAATGAGCGTGAGGCGCCAAATCCCTCCAGAATGGCTGGATTTGCCAGGGCGCAGGCCAGCGACGCCGCGCCAAAGAGCGTCAGACACAGCAGAAAAATGCGCCGCCGCCCATATATATCTGAGACGCGACCCATCAGCGGCATGACAATCACATAGCCCAGCAGATAGCCGCTGACAATCCAGGCCGCCTGATCAAGCTGCGTGGAGGGAATATCCAGATCGTTCATGATCGGCTGGAGGGCAGTGACCACCACCGTCTGATCAAGCGCCGTCACAAAAACGGCAACACAGGCCACAATCAGGGCCAGCACTGCTGCCGAACGCCCAACACGGCGTTCTTTGCCCTGCACAAGCTGCGTCTGTACCTCTGATAATGTCGGTTGCTCATGCGCTTCAGCCGCCTGATTCGACGGTTGTTGATCGCTCATATGGCCACCCCCTCTGAAATCAAATTTCCCCAACAAACCCAGGCATGATCAATCGCTGTTTTGTGCTGCTTCTGGTTTTCTGCTTCTGATTTCCCGCTTCTGGCCTATGGAGTGACGGTGGCACCCGGCGGCGGTTGAATATCTACCGAAGCGTTAAACTTGGTAAATGTGAAGGTGCGCGTTGTCTGGGCGGTATCCCCATCAATAGCAATGCCCTTGAGAGATAGTTCAAACAACTGGCGCAATTTTCCGCTATCCAGGTTCTTTGCTACACAGACAGTCGTATCAAGGGGCGCGGTGGAGTTCGGGTCTCCGCCGGTAATGCCCGCCAGGGCGCCTGCGGGAACCGTTCCCTCCACTACCCAGCAATCTCCGTCGCCTGGAATAGTATCATCGCCCTGATTCTTGGGCTGCTGCATCTCTTGCAGCACCTTCGTGACTGATCCTGTGGGGTCACTCAGCGCGGTGCCCAGATTCAGGTTGAGGTCTTTTACTGAAGTCCATTCGGACACTAACGGAGGAGCCAGCACCCATTGATCCTGACCGATGCCGATAAACTGCGCCTCTATCGAAGCGCCCCCCACTGAAACGGTGCCTGTGCCCTGCACCTTATTGGGCTGGACGACATCGCCATCTGCCGCCGTGACCTGAAACCCTGATGCCCCACCCGTCCCCGCGTGCTCCACCTTAAACTTGTAATGGTAGGTGGTATCAGTTGAAAGCGCTTTTTGCGCATCCTGAAGAAGCGCTTTTGGGTCGGGCGCCGTTGGGGTGTCCCCTCCGCAGGCGGAGAGAAGAAACACCACTGCCACCGAGAGCGCCAATATCCACCAGTTGAAGCCCCGCCACGTCTTGCGATAAGAGGTCTGAATTGGAATGCTCGTTTTATTCAAAGTGCTCACGCCTTGCCCTTCTTGAAAACTTGGCTGCCTACCTGGAGAAAGTTGCCTTCTGCCTCCTCTCCCACGCATGTGCCGCGCCAATGCTTCTCTGGCACTTCCGCCCCATTATCGGGAAAAAGCTCTCTGCCGTCAAGAGGCCAGGAGCTGATTGGGGCAGCAGCAGAACATGCTCTCTCCGTCTGTTCGTGGGCAGGAATTTGCGGCATACAGATGATTGTCTCGCAGTTAGCGCTATGTTATCATGAAACCGTTATCAACGCCCGCTCCATCTGCAACTTCCGCACGATGTCTGCCGGGCGAAAAATGGAGCGCAACATGAGTGAAGTCCCTATTAGTCAGAGGAACCAGGGCAGCACCGCCCTCTCAGAGGTGGTGCGCAAAAACGCGCGCTACGCTTCTTACGTTTTCTGGGTCATGTTCTCTATCAATTTTTTTAATTACTTTGATCGGTACATCCTGCCTTCAGCGCTTGACCCCATCAGTAGAGATTTAAACCTGAGCGCCGCAGCCACTGGCCTGCTCCCCTCAGCCTTTCTCACTGTCTATGCTATCTTTGCCTTGCCGCTGGGCTACTGGGCTGACCGGGGCGTCCGCAAGAATGTGATTGCGATTGGCGTAGGCATCTGGAGCATCTTTACCTTCTTCAGTGGCTTTGCGGTCAATCTGTTTACGCTCTTTGCCTCGCGCGCGCTCGTAGGCATCGGTGAAGCTGGCTATTATCCCGCCGGAACCTCGCTGCTGAGCGATTATTACCCCAGCGCCAAACGCGCCCAAATCCTCAGCCGCTGGACGGCAGGCTCGCTGATTGGCCTGGCATTAGGGTTTACGCTGGGCGGTATCATTGCCGATATTGGCTCCACCTGTAACGTGTGCGTTGGTCACATTGCTGGAATCAGTTCCTGGCGTTTTGCCTTCTTAATTGCCGGGATACCTGGACTGTTCTTCACCTTTCTGGCGTACCGGCTGCGAGAACCCCGGCGTGGGCAGGCCGATGGCTGGGTGGCCGACGCCTCCAATGGTGAAGCAGCACAAGCGGTTGAGCCAGAAAAAGTTCCGCTGGGCCAGGCATTTAGAGAACTGCTCAGTATCCGTACCGTTGTCGTGACCATTCTGGTACAGATCTTTGGGTTCTGGGTGCTTGGCTCAGCGGCAAACTGGCTCCCCATCTTCCTGCATCTGAAATATGACCTGAGCACAGCGCAAGCTGGCACCATTTCCGGGGCTGTGCTGGTATTTGCAGGCATCGCTGGGGCGCTGCTGGGTGGCTGGGTTTCCGACCTCTTTACTCGCCGCTGGATTAGTGGGCGCGTCCTGGTTGGCGCGCTTGGGTTTTTAATCTCGGCCCCGCTGCTGGTTTTTGCCCTCATCAGCCCCAGCCTCGGCGTTTTCCTGCCTTTCTTTTTCCTGACCGGCATGCTATTGAACGTTTATAACGGCCCGCTCAGCGCCGTCTCGCAAGATGTCGTGCGTCCAGAGCTGCGCGCCATGTCCGTTGCCATCACTCTGCTGATCGCGCACCTCCTTGGAGATGCCACGTCCTCCTTCCAGGTAGGTATTCTGATCAACAAGCTCGCCGGGTTGGACCCTTTTAACTTCTCGGCCCAGGGTGGGCTAGACACGCTTGACCCTGGTGGCACATACACCAGCCAGGCCATGCTTCTCACTATGCCAGCGATGCTACTCATTTCTGGCCTGGTTGGTTTAATTGGCAGCCGCGTTGTCCGTAAAGACCTGCAACTCATCGAGTCGCAAAAGCAAGCGCGTCTGCAAGTAGCCGGGTAATCCTGTCTATCCTTGGGTGACGGCGGAGTCTGTATGACCAGACGCTGCCAGGTGCGCCCGGCATCAACCACAGGACCAGACAAACATGAGTCATGGCGCTTCAGGGGATGTCCCCCGAAGCGCCATTTTGCCTGACCCAGCTCCCCTCCCGGCCCACCGAGATGCAGCCTTTCTCCAGGAAATCGTGAACAGCCACATAGACAGAACCGCTTTTATCATGCTATCCTTTATTCTTGAAAGGACAAAGAAAGGCCCACGCTAGCAATGGAGCGAAAATGTCAGGCAAGCAAGAAGATGGAGTCATGTTGACAAGGGAAAGCAGCGAATCCCTGGCAGACAATCGGCAGCAAGAGGTGATTGGGGATGTCTTAACCCCTACGGAGGCTGAGGCCAATGTGCCCAACACCGCCTCCCGGTTAGCGACACAACGCTATGCCACCTACATCTTCTGGCTGATGTTTGGCATCAACCTGATGAATTACCTGGATCGCTGGGTCTTTAGTCTGGTGCTGCGGTTGATCCAGGTTGACCCAAAGTTCTGCGAGCCGGGACACCCTCAGCAATTCTGCATCAACGACTTCCAAACCGGTTTGCTGGGGAGTTCCTTCATTCTTATCTACGCGCTTGGCGCGTTACCTCTGGGAGTGCTGGCTGATCGCATTAAACGCAAAGACGTGATTGCCGCAGGTGTCGCGTTGTGGAGCCTTGCCACCGTCTTAACAGCCTTTGCTACGAGCTTTGTGGGCTTGCTGGCAACCCGCGCGCTCCTTGGCGTTGGCGAGGCCAGCTACAACCCGGCAGGCATCTCATTACTAAGTTCGTATTTTCCGCGTGAGCGCCGCGCACAGGTGCTGAGCCGTTGGGGTGCTGGCGCGCTGGTTGGCTTTGCCCTGGGCATCATCATTGGCAGTCTGGTGGCGCAGTTAACCGGCAATTGGCGACTTGCCTTCCTTTTCACCGGCCCTCCTGGGCTGATTTTTGCCTTTCTGATGTGGAAAGCCTATGAACCCGCGCGGCATGCCAAAGATGAGGACACTGGTTTTGGCGATCATCCACAGATTCAGGGTGGGCTGCGTCCTATCCTGGCACAGATCAAACAGCTTCTACGCATCCGCACGCTGGTGATCTGCATCACTGTCCAGGCATTGGGCTTGTTTGTGATTGCTCCATCGGCCTCTTTTATCGCGGTCCTGCTTCAGCGGCCACCCTACAATCTCTCCTTACCTGCAACGGGCGGCGCGGTTCTGCTGCTGGCTGTCGCCAGCGTTGCGGGCACTATCGCGGGCGGGTATCTGGCCGACTGGCTGTGCAAACGTACTGCTGGTGGGCGCTTGATGGCGGCTGGGCTGGGCTTCCTCTGCGCCGCGCCATGTTTTGCTCTGGCCCTCATCATCCCCAAGGTCTGGGGATTCCTGCCCTTCTTTGTCCTCAGCGGCGCTTTGCTCAATGTCTATAGCGGCCCGCTCAGCGCCACCATGCAAGACGTCGTGCCGCCAGCCATGCGCGCCTCAGCCATTGCCCTGGCTTTCATGCTGGCACACCTCTTTGGCGACCTCACCGCGCCTTCTATCGTAGGTGGCATCTCCTATCTGTTGGACCCTCAACACCAGACCAAACTCGCTCACGCGATGTTGATCACAGGCATCCTGCCCCTGATACTTGCCGGAATCATCGGCATCTGGGGCAGCCGCTTTGTTGGCGGAGAAGCACGCGCCGCCAGCGGCCTGATCGTGCTGCCTGAAGCCAGGGCATCCTCCCGAAAGTGACCACCCAAAAGTCATGCCCCTTGCATCAGGGATGAACGCCTGGTAGAATCTCTCTGTCCGATTCTTTCCAGGTGTGTGCTGCTGCGCCTCCGCGCCAGCATACCCCCACGCAATGATGCACGCTTGTAGAAGGGAGGTGTGATTCCCTGGACCGCGCTTTCATTCGCTTTTTCGCACCAGGCACCCTTCCTACTCTTCCCCCATTCCACGCGGCCCAGGCCACAGAAAAGTGCTACCTCATCCAGGCCATCGGCGCCTGGGGCGTCCCATGTTCCGCACGCCACGCTGCTGTCGGCGGAAGGTACATCAAGCAGGCAGAATAGGAAGGATGCCTGTGTTCGTAGCGCTGCTTGTCTATGCTCGAAAAGAAATGGGGCTTTTTTTATGAAGGTGCGTCTCCTCGTAACGCTTGCCCTCCTCGCGCTGGTCAGTGGCTTTGCTGTCTCAGCAAGTAAGCCAGCGCAGGCGGTTTCCTCCTGTGCCGGACATGCTGGCGCCTCCGCCATGCGCGGGCAAATTGATGGAGCTAATTACACCATTGAGGTTCCAGCCAATTGGAATGGCACACTCGTTCTGTATAGTCATGGCTATGCATTCACGAATAATCCCATTACCTTACAGCCTCTTCCAGTCGCCAATCCTGCTCCAGATGTGGGCGACCCTGCAACCGGCGCCGCGCTCCTTGCCCAGGGCTACGCCCTGGCTGGCTCCTCGTATAGCGCGAATGGCTGGGCACTTCAGCAGGCGTTTCATGATCAGATCGCTCTCCTTGATTTCTTTGATGCAACCTGCGGCCAGCCCGCCCGCACCATTGCCTGGGGGCATTCGCTGGGTGGTATCATTACCGCCGGTCTGGTTCAATTGAACCCTGGGCGTTTTGTCGGCGCCCTGCCGATGTGCGGTGTGCTCTCTGGTGGCGTAGGCACTTGGAACCAGGCGCTCGATGGCGCCTTTGCCTTTGATGTGCTTCTGGGCGGCGGCGCGCTGCCGATTGTGAACTTCCCCAGCCTCCAGGCATCTCAAGCAGCCCTCTTCCAGTCTGAAGGCGTCCTTCAGTCAGCCCAGGCTACTCCACAGGGACGCGCGCGTATCGCGCTGGCAGCCACGTTGAGTGATGTTCCCGGCTGGGTCACACCGCTTTCGCCAGAACCAGCCAGCACTGATTACGCCTCCCAGGAGCAAAACCAGTTCCTCTGGGAAGCCAATACCGACTTCTTCTTTGCATTTGAGGCGCGCTACGAACTGGAGGGCCGCGCGGGTGGCAACCCTTCCTGGAACACAGGCGTTGACTATCGCACGCAATTGGCAAACTCGGCCAGCCATAAAGAGGTCGAGAATCTGTACAAGGCGGCAGGCTTGAGCCTTGATGCAGACCTGAACGCCCTGAACCAGGCCCCACGCATCAGCGCCAATCCCGATGCTGTGAACTACCTGAGCCAGTTTGTCACCTTCAACGGCCAGTTGAACATTCCGGTGCTCGCTATGCACACCAGCGGCGATGGCCTTGTCGTCCCTGAAAATGAGAAAGCGTATGCGAGCGTTGTGCATTCACAGGGGCATGACAATCTGCTGCGTCAGATCTACGTCCATCGCGCGGGGCACTGCGCCTTCACTCCGGCAGAGACGCTGACAGCCTTCCAGACGTTGATCAACCGGATTAATACCGGTGAGTGGGGTTCCACTGACTCTGGCGTGCTGAACCAGGAAGCCGCAGCGCTGGGTCCAAACCTCAACATCTTCTCAGGGTCAAGTGGCCTGGTGGCGACGCCTCCAGCCTTCTTCCACTTTGAGTTACCGTCGTTCCTGCGCCAGTTTGACGTGCGCAATCTGGGAGATTAAGCCAGGAGCATCAACCGCTGCTCACGGTTGATGCCGGGCAATGAGCATTTTTTCATGACAGGGAGCCTATCTCAACAGAGGCAGGCTCCCTGTTAATTTCGTGATGCTGGCCCGGAGGCCATACAACGCCAGCCCCAGGTACCTCAACTGACTGGCAGGAGTCTCCCCAAGCTGCTGAATATAGTCCTGGTAGGTCTTGTTGCGCTGGGCCACATCGTTAAAATCAACAACCAGCACCCCCTCAGTTTCAACTGCCCGGTCCCTGATACGCTGAATGGTTTCGACATCGGCGCGAAGCATGGGCAGCGTCACGGTGGTAATGCCCACATGCCGCTGGCCGGAGCCATCAAACACATCGGGACCAAGCAATGATTCCACCTTGCTGCCCAGCGTCAGCGCCAACACCGCTGCGGTATTTGCCGCCAATCCTGGCGGAAGCGCTTCATCAAGAACAAAGACACATTTGTTCCCCTGGTTTTCTTGCATCGTTCCCCTCAAGACCTGTGCTCAGCACGCCAGATACTCCGGCATGCGGGTTTCAGTCTAAAGGGAGCAGATACCTGTGTCTTGTATGTTCTTGCTCTCGCTTGTTTCCCAATACATACTGTCCTGGCGTCACGCCTACCAGCCGTTTAAAGTGCCGGGTGAGATGGCTCTGGTCTACAAAACCAGCCTCAACTGCCGCTTGCGGAATGGGCATGCCCTGCGCGAGCAGGCGCTTTGCAGCAGCCACCCGCAATTGAACGAGGTAGGCATGTGGAGGCAAACCCAGACAGGCGCGAAACACGCGCAAAAAGTGGTACGGACTCAACTGAGCCAGCGCTGCCAGGGCAGCCAGCGAGACATTGGTCGTGTGATGGGCTACCAGGAAGTCACAAGCCTGCCTGATCGCCAGATGCTCACTTCCAGGGGCAGGCGAGGTGGGACGCCTTTCAGCGTGGCGACTAATAAGCTGGGCAAACGTCCAGAGGAACACTGATTCGCGCTCCAAAGTAGACGTTGATTGTTCCAGGACTCCATGCAGACGGCGGAGCAGCAAGCTCAAGGGCTGATTCTGAAGCACCGGGACTGAGAAGTACGGGATGCCCCACTGCCTCCCTGCCACTTCGGAAGCTATCTGCTGCAACAAGCCTTCAGCAGGATAAAATGTTCGATAGGTCAGACTCCTCGCTTCTCCACCAGAGCCATCGTGGGCTTCGCCTGGATTGATGAGCACGATGCTGCCAGCAGGCGCAACGTGGATGTCGCCTCGATAGTAAAAAGTACACGTGCCCTGCTCAATCACGCCTACCATAAACTCAGGATGGGAGTGACGCGCAAATTCATGGGTAATATAGGTCGCGCGCAGCAACTCCAGCCCGCCAAGGTCATCTGCGCGCCAGAATTTCGCCTGCTCTTGAGTCGCTCTGCTGCCCATGCTACTTATGCTATCCTGCTGCTTACTGATTTGCTTCGCTGGTTTCTCATTCACCCTGATACATTACCAGCACTTTTATTGGGCAGATAGTGCCCCTTGCCAGACGCTCAAACGTGTCCGGTAGTTCCTCGCAGGTGATCTGCTCCTGAAAAAGCTGCTCCAACCCCGGCAAGTGCTCCTGGAGGTGTTGAAAATACCAGACGGCATGCTGGTGATAGTCCCAGCCATCGCTGGATGCCACCACCAGCAGTTCCTTCTCGTGGAACACGGACGACAGCACCAGTGGCTCCAGGTTGCCATCGGCCAGGATGCAGAGACGCCCGTTCTGCTGCATCCTCTCTTGAAGAAGCCGGAACGCCTCATTTCGGCTGGAACATTCGATGGCTGCAGGATAGATGTTGGTGTTGTCTCTGCTGCTATCGAGGTCGTGTGCCTGCCGCGCTCCCAGCGACAGAGCCAGCGCGCGGCGTTCCACAAGCGGATCAACTACATCTACCGCCTGGATGCCCATTGCTTTGAGCATAAACACTGTCAGCAGCCCAATCGCGCCAGCACCCGTCACCAGCACTGGATCATCTGGTTGTGGCGCCAGTTTGCGGATGCCTTTGCCCACATCGCAGGTCAGGATTGCCAGCAGCGCCAGCGCATCAGAGACCCCATCTGGGATAGCAATCGCCTTCTTTTCCGCGATAACAGCGTGCGTCCGATGCCCATAAAACGCCAGCACCCGATCATCTGGGTGAATCCGCTGCACAGCCGACCCACAGGCCAGCACCCGCCCGACGCTTTCATAGCCCGTCATTCTGGGGTAGAACGCTGGTTTGCCGCTGCGCGCCGTCCCCAGGTAGATGGGAAGTTCGCTGCCAATACTGATGGCCCCAGCCGTTGTTTGCACTAGAATTTCATCTGGCTTGAGTGCCTTGTGTGCAGGAAGGGTTTCGCTCACCCATTCAAGCTGGCGAGGGCCAGTCAGCAGCAGCGAACGCGTATCCATAAAGCATTTCCCTAACAGCAAACGTCCGTAACACCTTATTCCAGCAGCGAGCGCGCTACCGAACTCACTACATCGTAACGCCCAAACGAGGGCAACAGATAGCAGCCCTGAATATATCCACGCGCCTTGGCTTCGGTGAGCAATTGCCGCGCCAGTTCCATCCCCGTCTCGCGTCCGCGCTCGCCTGCCTCACGCATGCGAGAGCGTACTGCATCGGGGATGATAATGCCCGGCACCTCATTGTGGAGATATTCAGCGTGCTTTGAGCTATGCAGCGGGATCATCCCCAGCAGCAACGGTACCGGAGGGCGCCCTTTCCGCTCAAAAAAGCGCTCCAGTCGCTCCAGATCATAGATAGGCTGTGTCATGATGTAATCGGCGCACGCCGCAATCTTGCGGTCATAACGCTCCAATTCCAATTCCTGCTCGCTGATCTGTGGCTCATCCACTTCATAGCCGTTCTTCAGTTTGCGCCGCGAGCGCTCGCGGTCCAGATCAATCACCTCATCGCTCATATTCAGGTTGAGCGCCGCGCCGACAAAAAACGAAGCTGCCCCACCAATTGAGGCACCAGCCGCATCGTGGCCCTCGTTCATCCCCTTGAGAATGCGGATTAACTCCACCGAATCCACATTCCAGACGCCCGTGAGATTGGGGTACTCACCAGCCCGTATCGGGTCGCCGGTGAGCGCCAGGATATTGCGCACGCCCAGCGCGTGCGCGCCCAACAGATCGGCTTGCAACGCCATCAGGTTGCGATCACGGGTCGTGAAGTGCAGCACCGTTTCCAGGTCCAGATGGTCGCGCAGCAGCCGCGCCAGCGAAAGACAACTCATGCGCACGCGCGCCATCGGGCTATCGCCAATATCAATCAACTCCACTCCGGCTTCTTTGACCAGCCGCGCCCCCTCCAGAATCTTTGTCGGGTTCAATCCCTTGGGTGGGTCAAGCTCTACCATCACCACAAACTCGCCCGCCTCCAGCTTGTGTTGCAGGCGCGTAGGCGTGCCCGCTTTGGGCGCCACCTCGTCCGTATCGGGAAGTATCCCGCTTCCAGGTATCACCACCGCAGGCGCACCAGAAATCGTCGCCGGAGCAGCCGGGAGCGCCGAGGCAAAACTTTTCATCGGCTCGCCCAGCGAGCGGCGCATGGCCGCGATATGACGCGGGGTTGTGCCGCAACACCCCCCCACGAGCCGCACGCCAGCCCCGACAAAACGTTGAGCATAATCGGCAAAATATTCTGGCGTGGAGACATACAAAAAACGATGCTCAATCCGACTGGGCAGACCTGCATTCGGCTGCGCAGAAAGCATCGCCTTGGGAAATGGGCGCAGCGCCGCCGCCATCTCCTCAACAACATCCAGCGTGCCCGATGGCCCTACACTACAATTGGCCCCAATCACATTGGCACCAAGCTCGGCCAGCACAAGGGCGACACGTGCCGGAGACTGACCAGAAAGCGTGCGGCCATCTTCGCCAAAGCTCATCTGGGCAATGATGGGCAAGTCGCAGCTTTCCTTGACCGCCAGCAGCGCCTGACGCAGTTCCGTCAAATCAGAAAATGTCTCCAGAATAATGACATCTACCCCACCCTCAAGCAGCGCCTCTACCTGCTCACGAAAGATCGCCCGCAGTTCGATCATACGCTGCTCATCGTGCTCACCCGTCAGGCGTGTTTGCATGGGTCGCCCCGATGGCCCCACCGCCCCAGCCAGAAACACCTGCTCGCCAGTAATCTCGCGTGCCTCACGCGCCAGATACACCGCGCGAAAGTTGATGTCGCGGACCTTATCGGCCAGGTCATAGTTGGACAGCTTGGCGCGATTAGCCCCAAAGGTGTTTGTTTCTATCACCTGCGCGCCAGCCTGGATATATTCCTGGTGAATCGCCCGCACCAGCTCAGGCCGCGAAAGCGTCACCTCATCAAAGCACCGCGAACGCGCGGCTGCCCCTGGCAGGCGCGAATAGAGCAGCGTGCCCATTGCCCCATCTGCCAGCAGCGGCTTCTGCTGTAAGCGTTCGAGAAACAATTCGTTCATAATCCCACCTTCCTAGAAAAAGCAGCACTATTCTACCAAAAACAACAGCCCCCCTTCGCGGTGAGGAAGGGGGGCCGGGAACAACGAATGGTCAGGAGATCGAGCCAACCGGCACACGTGCCGGAATACCCCCCAGGGCATCCAGCATCATCGGAATCTCCATACGCTGGCAGGTAAAGATGGGCGTGTCGCGTTCGGTATAGGCGCTGGCCCGCGATTCGCGCAGATCCATCACCAGTTGCAGGAAGTCTTCGGGCACATTGCTCTCAAAGGCGACGACAAACTCCTGATCATCCAGGCCAAACGAATAGGTAGTATTCAGGCGCACCGATGGATAGCGATGCCCAATCTCAATATGCTCATCCATCATGCGCTGGCGCTCCTCTTTAGAGAGCGTATACCAGCCACGCTGCTTGACAAAAGGATACACAAACAGATACTTCGCTTTGGTTGGACGAATCTGGAGCCGCGCGCCCTCCTGCCCATGATGCACATGCTGCTCGATATAGATCGAGCGTTTCGTCATCGCCAGATAGGAAAAGGCTGTCGTCAGATACTGCCCAAATGTCGTAGTGAAGAGGCGGGTTGCCGCTTCCTGAAGGTGATCAATCTCCGGGGCCGCGAACCAGAGCAGAAAATCGCAATCAGCGCGCGTGCCCATTGTGCTATAGCCTTGCGCCATCATTTGCTCGCGCAATTCACCGATCACTTCGGCAAACTCGTGTTTCTGGCGCTCGCGCTCCTCGGCGGGCAGGCGACGCCACTCTGGGGCCACCTTAAAGAAGGCAAAGCGGGTAAACTGTCTGCGCTTTGGTGCGGCAGCGTGGCCTTCCTGCGGCGCGTCTTGTGGTGTAGATGCAGCCTGTGACTCCCCAGGCTGATGTTGTTGGTGGGAATGCTGTTGTTCTTCCATATATAACCTTATCTGAAAAACGGCCCAATTGTATAGTGGCAAGGGAAGACTGCTGGAGAAGCGAACAAAGTTGACCAAACTGCTCAACTTGTTATAGCTATATCATAGCATAGCGATCTTCCCAAAGCCAATCCTACAGGGCTGGTTGGCGCAGGTGCCAATCAGTCACCTGCTGATAGGCGTGGCCCACGCGCAGCAGCGTTGCCTCATCCAGATGACGCGCCACTAGTTGCAAACCAATCGGTAAACCCGTTGAGGAGAAGCCACAGGGCAGCGAAAGCGCGGGCTGGCCCGTCATGTTAAAGGGAAACGTCAGCCGCAGCAGAGCGGCAGCCGCGTCAAACTGCTGGCCGCCAAGTTGAAATAGCTGGGCCAGCGCGTCCCGGCGCGGCGGCAGAATCGGCAAGGTGGGCAGCGCCAGCAGGTTTACCCGCTCCATCACTGCGCGCATCCCCTGCGCAAAGGCGGCGCGCACTCGCTCCGCGCGAGCGGTGTCGGTAGCAGGCATATGCTCACCCATCTTCAGGCGGTCCCGCGTGATGGGCGTGTACAAATCAGCGCGCGTCGGCCACCAGCCCGCTTCTTGATGGGCAGCCGTCGCCTCCGGCATCTGCACGCCGCGATATGCCAGGAAAAGACCTGCCAACTCTTCTGGCAGCATCACGCCCTCAACCTGCGCGCCCAAGCCCTTCAGCGCCTGCACTGCGGCGCTGACTATCGCCGCAATCTCTGGCTCAACTGCCTCGAAATAGCTTCCCTCTGGCACACCAATGCGTATTCCAGTCAAGGGAAATAGCTCCGGCTGCATCAGTTGAAGCGCAGCAGCGTATGCAGGCTGAGAAGCAGCAGCCGCAAGACTGGCCGGGTCGCGCGCATCGTAGCCCACCAACGCATCCAGCAGCAGCGCGCATTCTTCCACCGAGCGCGCCAGCGGCCCGGCGTGGTCCAGCGACCAGCTCAGCGGGATGATGCCATAGCAACTGACCAGCCCATAGGTCGGCTTTAAGCCCGTCACCCCGCAGCAGGCCGCTGGAATCCGTATCGAGCCGCCTGTATCGGTGCCGGTTGCCAGCAAACACATCCGCGCCGCCAGCGCAGCCGCCGACCCGCCGCTGGAGCCGCCAGGAACACGTTCTACATCCCAGGGATTGCCTGTCGGTGGCGTAAACGTTCCATAGGCAAACTCGTGGGTGTTTGTTTTTCCTACCAGCACCACGCCTGCTGTGCACAAGCGCTCCACAATAGCCGCGTTGTAATCAGGCACATAATCCTCAAGCACCCGCGAGCTAGCCGTTGTCTTGATGCCCCTGGTGAGCACCAGGTCTTTGAGCGCCAGTGGAATGCCATGCAGCGGACCGCGATCAGTTCCAGCGCGCAATTCCTGCTCTGCCCGGCGCGCATCCTCCAGAGCACGCTCACCCGTCACGGTCACAAACGCGCGCACCCGCTCATCCATTGCCTGAATACGCTGTAGAGCTGCTTCTGCCAGCTCAACTGGTGAGAGAGAACCATCGCGCAGCGCCTTGCCAAGCGCTACCACTGGCATATCTAAAAGATCAGAGCCTTTATCTCTGCCGATTGGGTGTTCAGGTGCATCCATCAGTCCCTCCTCGATTGCCGCATAGCGTCATCGCCCTTGATTTGTTATGACGCGCCCCTTACAATACAAGGCGCCATGAAACGGAAACGCTACGCCTGTTGTACCACACAAGCGCCTCGCCAATGGAAGGCCATCTTCCTCGCTCTGGCACTTTGCGCGCTGACCCTGGCAGCCTGTGGACCTGGGCACAGCGGGGGCGACGAAATCGCCTTTTTACGCGGGGGCGGCCTCTGGACGCTCAGCCCCGACGGCAGCAGTCTCAACCAGATCGAATCAGGGGGCTTTATTGGCTTTGCCTGGTCGCCTGATCACCATCAGATCGTGCTGCGCATGCAAAACGGGGCAGGCGCTGAAGTTGACGCCCCCTTCGGCCAGTCCGATAGCAAGAGCGAACTGGGCGTGACGGCGATTGATGGCGGCAACATCCTGCAAATCACCCCTCCAAACAGCGGCCTGCTGCGCAGCGATGCCTGGTGGGATGCCTCTGGCAATCGGCTGCTCTATCGTGAGGAACAAACTGAGGGCAACAGCGCCACGTCTGGGGCATCTGGGGCATCTGGAACATCTGAGGCACCTGGCGCACCCCAGTGGAAGCTGTCTCAAGCCGACCAGCCCGCCGGAATTGCACGCAAAGACCTGCCCGCCAGCGTGGTTCTTCCTGCCGTCAACCACGACGGCAGCCTGATCGCCAGCATTACCGCTGCCGGGCAGGTGCTGCTTGGCGCACCAGGAGAGCAGCCGCGCTTGCTGACCTCCGGCGCGCTGACCACCTTGCCTGGTTCAGTCGTCTATCCCGCGCGTCCACTCTGGCAGCCGGGTACAAATCGCCTGCTGTATGCTGCTGCGGGAGCAAGCCCCGATGAAGCCACGCTGCTGCTCAGCGATACCAGCGGGCACAGTCGGCCCCTGCTCACCGTCGCGCATCTCCAGCAATATGCCTGGTCCCCAGATGGGCGCCTTTTGCTGGTGCAAACGCTGAGCGCGTCAACTACCTATCAAGTGTACAATGCCCAGGGCACGCTGCAATTCGCCTGGGATGCTGCGGCGGAGCGCTCCCTGCCCTTCTGGTCGCCAGATAGCCGGATGCTGCTCGTACTGGCACCAGATGGCTTGACCCTGGTCAATGTTGCTGCCCGGAGTCAGGTGACGTTGTTGCACGGGACGATACGGCTTCCGGCAGCCCCCACCAGTGAAGCCCAGTCCCCGTTTCTGCGGCCTGCCATCAACAGCCCCTGGAAATCCGATAGCAGCGCCTTCTTGTTTACAAATGATGGGCAGGGCGCCTGGGCCGCCCAACCAGGGCAGGCGCTTCATTTCCGTTCCGGGGCAGGGGACGGCCTCTATAGCAGCGTCTTGGAGAGCAGCACGCAAGCGGGGAATAGCAGCGCGCCGCGCTTCCCAACGCTGCTTGATTGGGGCGAACATCAAAGCGTCTCCTGGAGCACACTTGACCCCAACTGCGCGTTCTTGATTTTATGAAAAAACAAGAGAAAACGCCTGAATTAGGAGCAAAGCATGCAGCGCTCTCAAGCCTTTGATGTGGGCGCATATGAGCAGCGATCTCAAGGCCCGTGTTTCATCTGCGAGATGCTTGCTGGCAATCCAGCTTATCGTCACCATCTCATTTATGAGGATCAAGCAGCAGTAGTCTTTCTTAGTAAGTATCCAACGCTTGCAGGCTATACGCTGGTAGCTCCACGCGCACATCGTGAACAAGCTACCGGGGACTTTACGCTGGAAGAGTATCTGGCGCTCCAGCAGCTTATCTATCGAGTGGTTGAGGCCATCAGACATACTGTTCCCACAGAACGCATCTACATTCTGACGCTGGGAAGTCAACAAGGGAATCGTCATGTCCATTGGCATATAGCGCCTCTGCCTCCTGGTGTCCCCTATGAGGATCAGCAAGCTACCATTCTTGACTTGAGCAGAGGGATTCTCCCGCTTTCCGAGGAGGAGATGGAGGCACTGTCGCAGGCCATTCGGCAGGCGCTTGACCACCCAGATTCGTGCTAATCTTGCGTGTATAGGCAGCAGACTCAACAGCAAGGGGCGCAGAGGCTTCGTTCCTCGTTGATAAAGCAAGCAGGATTATAGAAGTGTCCATGAGCCAAAGAAAGAGAGTGCCTGATGGCAAAGACGAACCAGAACAAACCAAAACGCCAGCGCGACGAAGAAGACAACCTTCCAACCGATGCTGGTTATGATACATTGCTCTTGCTGGAGCGCATGGAAAGCCTGCTGGAAGAAATGGAAGAATTAGGCGTCTCAACGCGCCAGGAGATCGAAGCGCGTATTGCCGCCTTACATAAGCAACTTGATGCTGAAGAGAGATGAGCCATCAGTCGCCAACAACCAGCTACTGACCAGACCGCTCTTTCCACAGCTAAATCAGCCGCAGGCGTTTCCCGATAGATTCAAACGCCGCCAACGCCGCTTCCAGGTCTGGATGGCTATGCGCTGCCGAGATAATACAGCGGATGCGCGCTTTCCCCTGTGCCACCACTGGATAGCTGAACGCCTGCGCGTAGATACCGGCGGCGCGCAATTCACGACTCAGCGCCGTTGCCTGAAGCGCGTCGCCAATCATCACAGGGACAATGGGCGTCACACTGGCACCCGTGTCAAAGCCAAGCCGCTGCAATCCACTGCGAAAATAGGCGGTATTCTCCCATAGACGTTTCAGGCGCTCCGGCTGCGCCGCCAGCAGATTGAGCGCGGCCAGTAGTCCAGCCGCCACGACTGGTGGCAGATGGCCGGTGCTGAACAGAAAGGTCCGGCTGCGCTGAAAGAGGTACGCGATGATCTCCTGATCAGTGGCAACAAATCCACCCACGCCACCCAAGGCTTTAGAGAGCGTCCCCATCTCAATCGCCACGCGCCCATGCAGCCCAAAATGCTCCACAATCCCTGAGCCACGCTGCCCCAGCACACCATCGCCATGCGCGTCATCCACATAGACCAGCGCCCCGTAGCGTTCGGCCAGCGCCACGATTTCTGGCAGCGGCGCCAGGTCGCCATCCATGCTAAAAACGCCATCAGTCACGACCAAGACGGTGCGGGCGCCCTGGCTGGCGCGCAACTGCTCCTCCAATCCGCTCATCTCGTTATGCGGATAGATGCGCCGCTCGGCCCGCGAGAGGCGAATGCCGTCTACAATGCTGGCGTGGTTCGTCGCGTCGCTGATGATAACATCACCTTCGCTAACCAGCGTCGAGAGCACCGTGAGATTGGTGTCATAGCCCGTCTGGCAGACCAGCGCCGCCTCGCGCCCCTTGAACTGCGCCAGCCGCCGCTCAAGCTCCTGATGTACCTCCATCGAATAGAGCACACGTCCCCCGCCCAGACCAAAGCCATACTGATCAAAAGCGGCGCGGGCCGCTGCAATCACCTGCGGGTCTTGCGCAAAACCGAGGTAATTGTTAGAGGCCAGATTGATGTACTCTTTGCCCTGCAAGGCAATGCGCGGCCCTTGAGCACCAGAGAGCACGCCAGGCGCATAGTAGCGCCCTTCCTGTTGGAGTGTCTCGATCTCTTGTTGCAAACGCGCTTTTAGCTCAGAGAATGCCATCTAATACCCCCTGACACGCATAAGACAGGTGTGGGGGAACCGCCGCAGGTACGACAGTTCCCCCACACGAAGACGAAGATGATCAGGCAAGCATTAGCCACCACCCAGATATGCCTGGCGCACGAGATCGTTGGTCAGCAACCTCTGGGCCGTATCGCTCAGCACAATCTTGCCGGTCTGAAGGACATAGCCGCGATCCGCCACATTCAAAGCCATATTCGCGTTTTGCTCCACCAGAAAGACCGTCACCCCCTGCTTGCGAATCTCCTGAATAATCTCGAAGACGCGCTCCACCAGAATTGGTGAGAGGCCCATAGATGGCTCGTCCATACAAACCAGCCGGGGACGCGCCATCAACGCGCGGCCCATCGCCAACATCTGCTGCTCGCCGCCCGACATCGTTCCGGCAACCTGCTTCAGTCGCTCCTTCAGGCGCGGAAAGAGCGTAAAGACGCGGTCCATGTCTTCCTGGATTTGCTGGCGATCCGAATGGATAAACGCACCCATCTCCAGGTTCTCATAGACCGTCATCAGCGGGAAGACATGCCGCCCTTCGGGCACCATCGCCAACCCAGAGGCCACAATCTTCGAGGTTGGCGCGCGACTGATGGGCCGGCCTTCAAAGATCACCGACCCCTTCACTGGCCGAACAATCCCAAAAATGGTTTTCATCGTGGTCGTCTTGCCCGCGGCATTGGCCCCAAGCAGACAAACAATCTCGCCCTGGTTCACCTGAATAGAGACATTCTGGAGCACGTGGCTGGGACCGTAAAAGGTATCAACCCCTTGAAGTTCAAGCATCGGCAACCGTCGCCTTCCGCCCAAGATAGGCTTCAATGACACGCTCGTTACGGCGGATGTCGGCAGGCACTCCTTCCGCAATTTTGCGCCCGTAATCCAGCACGGCAATCCAATCAGACATCCCCATTGTCACGGTCAACTTATGTTCAATCAACAAGACAGTGATGCCGCGCTCATCTCGCAAACGACGAATATAACGCACCGCCTCTTCGGTTTCACGCTCGTTCATCCCAGCGGTTGGCTCATCCAACAGCAGCAGCACCGGCTCAGAGGCCAGCGCGCGGGCAATCTCCACGCGGCGTTTATCGGCGTAGGATAGGCTGGAAACAGGCTCATCCCTGCGCTCCACCAGATGTTCGCCAAAGAAACGCAGCAGCCCGATAGCTTTCTCTTCGGCCATTGCTTCCTCAGAGATCATCGTTGGCAGCCGCGTGATGGATGAGAAGATAGTGGACTTCAGGCGGGTATGCTGCCCGACCAGCACATTCTCCAGCACCGTCATATTGTTAAAGAGCCGGATATTTTGAAAGGTGCGCGCGACGCCCCGGCGTAACACATGGTCGGGCGATAAGCCAATTAATTCACGCCCGCCTAACAACACCTTCCCCTGATAGGGGCGGAAGTAGTTCTCTGCCCTGATCAGCAGTGGCTCAACCAAAGGATTGGCATAGCGCACCCACAAGCCATAGATCACAGCGGCAAAAACCAGAAAGACCGCCACAGTTACCACCCGACTCAGATGAGCCGCGATAACGAGAAAGAAGAGCAAGCCTACGCCAAATGCCTCAACCCCACCAACGATCAGCCCTTTCAGCGTGCCACCCAATCTCCGGCGGCTCAGCAGGATGTAGGCACCAATGCCAGCAAACAACAACACGCCCACAATGGTAGCGAGTGTGATGTCAGCGCCCCCTGCAATTGCCTGGGTGATCAGGTTGTAGATCAGATTTGCCACCAGGGCACCCACCAGCGATCCCAAAAACACTCCACCCAGATGCCGCACCACAATCCCCAGGACGGTGTTGATCACCAGCATTGCTATATAGCCCCAGGCTTCCTTTAAAAAGCCTACTGCAATGCGATTGGGGCGATAGATACCGGTGATGACGTTGAAAACCGTCGTTTTTCCCGCCCCGTTAGGGCCAATGATGCTATAAATCTGGCCCCTGGTGATCTTCATATCGAGTTCGCCAATAGCCGTCAGACCGCCAAAACTCTTATTGAGGTTCTGTACGTCCAGAAGCACCTCACCGCTTTGTGGGCCTGGCTCAGGCGCGCTGGGGGAAGGCATTGCCGCTTGCTCTATCTCAATGCTCATTGAGCACCTCCTCCTCCGGCTCTCCCCTGACCTGGAGGGAGGGGCGCGCGTGTTCCGCTCGCAGAATCCTCTGGCTCAATCTCTGATTCAAATGCTTCTAATTCTTGAAAGGACTCTATGGTGGTGGCATCATCTGGAGCGCCGACAGGCACTACCAGTTCCTCGCCTGTTTCTGTCACGGCAGCAACCGCCTCACCTTTGAGTTCACGCTTACGTAAGGCGCTGGGGATCAAACCTTGCGGGCGCAAGATAATCATTAAAAGTAGTATGCCGCCAAAGATCAAGAATTCTGAATCATTGATCTGTTCGGCAAGATTAGGGGCTTTCGCTTCAAGGAAATGTAGCGCACTGGACGGAAGCTGTATCGCAGTGGGGACAATAGCCAGAAGGCGGTTGACGATACTGAGCAGGAGTGCCCCCGTAATCACCCCTGGGATGCTGCCCATGCCGCCTAGCACGATCATCACCAGCACTGTGATCGAAACGGTGAACCCAAACTCCTCTGGCGAAACGATATGATTTTGTGCCCCATAGAGCACACCCGCAAACCCGGAGACTGAAGCCCCGATAGCAAATGCCGTCAGCTTTGTCGCAACCAGATTGATGCCAGAGCACGCGGCTGCCGTCTCGTCTTCGCGGATGGCAATCCAGGCACGGCCAATCTTCGAGGTGCGCAGCAGCACCACCCCAATCGTCGCCAGCACTACCAACCCAAACACCAGATAATAGAAATGGGTGACATCATCATGAGCAGCTGTCGCCAACTCAAATGTGTAGTTTCCAAAGGGAAAGCTCAGCGGGGTGGGGCTGCGCACGCCCAGACCATTCACACCGCCAATCTCGACGCTCCCCAGGAATGGCAGGGTGGTCCTATCTATGTTCCTGAACACAATCGGCACAATTTCGCCAAACCCTAACGTCACAATCGCCAGGTAATCTCCGCGCAAGCGAAGCGTTGGCGCCCCCAGCATCACCCCAAACAAACCAGCAACAACTGGCGCCGCCAGGAGCAGCGGCCAGACAGGAATGTGTGTATCCCCAAAGTTGACCACCCCATAGGCATACGCCCCAATTGCAAAGAAAGCGGCATAGCCCAGGTCGAGCAACCCGGCAAACCCGACGACCACGTTTAATCCCAACGCCATCAGGATAAAGATACCAGCAGAGGTCAGGATGCCCAACCACTGATCACCATCAAGCGTTGGAAAGATCGAAACCGTTGAATCAGCAAGCAAGCTAGCAAAGAACTGGGGCATGAACAGGAAAAGGAGAAAAAAGATCGCTCCCAGACCCCAGCCACGAAAGATACCTCGACGCAAATCAAAACGTCGCAGACTGTTGCTTTTTACTTGCATCTGCATATGCGTTTCCTCCTTCCCAGTCATCTGCGCTAGACTTTTACAATAGCCTGTTTGCCAAGGATTCCCGAAGGCCGGAAAACCAGCACCAGCACCAGCACTGCAAACACCGTCGCGTCGGCCCACTTCAGGCCGTCATGAACATACGCAGTCACAAATGCCTCAATCATCCCGATGAAGAGGCCGCCCAGCATAGCCCCATACAGATTGCCAATGCCGCCAAGCACGGCAGCGGTAAACGCTTTTAAGCCCGCTTCAAAGCCGGTTAAGAAAAAGGCAACCTGCAACCGCATGGCATAGACCACGCTGGCAGCCCCAGCCAGCGCTCCACCCAGGAGAAACGTAATGATGATGACCTGATTGATGTTGACCCCCATCAGCGAGGCAGCCTCGGTATCCTGCGCCACAGAGCGCATCGCGCGCCCCATCTTTGTTCGGCTGATAAAAGTAGAGAGTCCGTACATCAAAATGACGGCCAGGACAATAACGAAGATATCAATATATTTGAAAGACACCACCCCTAAATTCAAACTGCCATTGGGGAAAAGATTGGGGACATTGAGCGAGGAAGGCCCAATCGCAAACAGCCCCAGATTCTCTAAGATGAAGGAAGCCCCGATGGCTGAGATGAGTGGAGCAACGCTCGCTGCGCGGCGCAGCGGGCGATAGGCAATACGCTCAACGGTGAAAGCAATCAGCGCGCAGGTAATCATGCAGATTGCCATGAGGCCCAGGACGGTCCCTATCAGCACGAAGGGATTGGAAATGGGGGTGGTTAATTTGAACCACTTCGTCAACATAAAGTACGTGAGCACTGTGCCCCACATGAAAACATCGCCATGCGCGAAATTGATCAACTGGATAATGCCATAGACCAGGGTATAGCCGGTGGCAATCAGAGCATAAATGGCGCCAGTCGTGAGGCCCTGCTCGATCACCTGTAGGACCGACTGTGTGGAGCTATCAGCAAGTATCATGGGGTGGTGGTAGCGCAGAGGCCCAAACTTGCGGCCAGGGCCAGCGCCACTGCTCCTTTCTATACACCCTCAAGGGGCTAGGGAGATGCGGAACAGAGGCCCTTTGCCCCCTTGCTCGTCAAGGGTGGCCCTCCGCACCGGGGATAGCTGACACTTAAAAGATAGAGAAGGTGAGAGAGCCAGCGCTCTCGTAGCATGGCTAGCTCTCCCACCAACAACGAGCAGTTGCTCAGATGAGTGGATTATTACCCCGAAACACTAACCTGTTTCAAGAACACCCACTTGCCACCTTGAACCACATAGATGGCCCAGATGCCGCCGTTGTTGTTGTCGCCCTGCGCGTTGAAGCTCAGGTGTCCGGTGACACCATCATACTGGGCGTTCTGGACTCCATCAATCACGGCGTCGCGGTTCAGGTCTTTCCCGCTGCTGATGATGTCTTTGATGGCCTTGATGATGATGTTGGCCGCATCGTAGGAGTTCGCGCTGTAGGCGCCCAGGTTCTGACCGGGGTAGGCCGCCTTGTAGTCAGCAACGAACTTCGCCGCTGGGCCAGAGCCAAAGGTAGACTGATCCGGCGCGCCAACTGTCCCGTAGGTGCCATTGGCTGCGTCAGCGCCAGCCTGCTGGAGGAAGCCATCGTCATCAGCAATGCCATCGCCGCCGACCATCGGGCCGGTGTAGCCAGCCGCCACCAGTTGGGCTTTCAGCGTGCCGCCGCCACCAGAGGTGACGCCACCGTAGTAGACCACGTCGGGATGAGCTGCCGCAATCTTAGACGCCAGGCCAGGAATCTGCGCCGCGCCATTGGCCGGGATGCCATCGCGTCCAAGCTCAGTGCCGCCTTTGGCTTTGAATTCCTTCTCAAAGTAGTTGGCGATACCGACGCCATAGGTTTCCTGGTCGTCTACCACGTAGACGGTCTTCGCGCCCAGACCATCGGGCTGTGCAGCAACAGCGAGATCAGCATTCAGTGTCCCTTGAGACACGTCATTGCCAGGAACGCGGAAGTAGCTTTCCTTTTTGCCCGCTGGATGCAGCGTGGCCCAGTCAATGCCGTTGGCCTGTGCTTCGGACTCAATCGTCAGGCCAGGGTTGGTATTCGCGGGGCTGATCATCGCCAGGCCAGCATTCTCAGAGATCGGAATCTCTGCCTTTGCCACGTTGCTGTTGAAAGGCCCAACGAACCCAAGAATACACTTGTTGCCGACCATATCGGTCACGTTCTTGGCGCCCTGATCAGGATCGTGAACACCCTTGGCTGCTGACACATCGTTGTAGCCCACAAAGCTCAACGTGTAGCCGCCGCCCACATCGCTGCCCTGAGTGACTGCCAACTTCACTGCGTTCTCAGCCGGCTTGCCCTCGGTGCCGTCTGTGCCGCTCGTTGGCAAGTCGCTGGAAAGGATAATCTGCCCATTGCACAGCTTGTTAGTGGCGGTGCTAGGGCCGGTACCACACGCTGCCAGCGCAGCAACGACGGCAGCGGTGCCCAGCACGAAGAGAATGGTACGATACCATTTCTGCATGAACCTGTTGCCCTCCTCAAAAGTTACTTAGGATTCCACCCTGCTTCCTAAACGTCGTGGGCGCACTCGCTTCCGGCTTCTGGTGAGCCAGGGCGGCACCACCATTTCGCCGGGCGCTGGTACTGGCAGAGAAAATCAGCCAGCACTCCCACATATGAATACTACGTCTCGGAAGCTTAAAACCTCACAAGCTCTCTATTCAAGCACTGCTCTTCCGGCTGTTTTGGAGCAGTCAGCCTTTAGGTGGAGCAGTCAGCCACATCCTTGTTGCGGGGATTATAGAAGAACTTGGCTGTGGTGTCAACACTTCCGCCGGGTTTTTTCTAAAAACGCAGTATTTCACGCCTGAGACGCCTGGCGTTTTAAGAAGGGCCAGGCGCTGACCAGATATTCCACCGCTGAAAAGATGGTCCAGATCACCGCCAGGAGCATAATAGCATCGAAGGCAACCAGTAAATAATCCGCTGCTGTGCTGGGCGCACCAGCCCCTGGATTAAATCCAAGCGGAAAAGAGGCGCTCCCACCCAATCCCCTGAACAACAAGATGCCCCCCAGGGCAAGCAGGGTAATCGCTGTTTTTTGCTTGCCCCAGCGCCCCGCTGGAATGACCACGCCCTCTGACGCTGCCAACGAGCGCAGGCCGGTGACAATAAACTCGCGGCTGACAATGATCACCACCACCCAGGCTGGCACCAGAGCAACCTGCACCAGCGCCACCAGGAGGGCCGAAACATAGACCTTATCCGCCGTTAAATCCAGAAACACCCCCAGATTGGAAACAACTTTATAGCGCCGGGCCAGCCGCCCATCCAGGTAATCGGAAATGGAGCCAAGCACATATAGCCCAAAGGCGACTAGATATGCCCAGGGGCGGTCTAACAACACCAGCACAACTAACGGGATGGTTGTGAGCAGGCGCCCCAGGCTCAAGTAATTGGGTACATCACGCACGAGGTTGCTCCTGACAAGGCCGTGTGGTCACGCCTATTGCTGCGTCTCTATGAAAAGAAGTGATAAAAGCTCGCAAATCCCTAAAAGGGAGAAGTGAAAAGCAAGAAAAGCACGCCAGTTTCACATCCTTTTTTGGCGCCTTCAGTGTAGAAGATTCCATCCTCTTTTGCAAGGCAAAACTGCCTCCTTTACCAGACGAGCTAAGAACGTTACCCGCCCTTCCCCTTGAAATCTGCCGCCCGTCTGGGATACACTAGCCTGTGCAGACAGGTGGCACCTCATCACCACCATCTCTACTTCCTCGATAGGATCAGGTTCCATGCCCAGCCAGATTCAGGCCGGAGAGATCATCATCACCCTGCTTTATGAGGATACCGACCTGCTGGTCGTGGATAAACCCGCCGGACTGGTGGTCCATCCCGCCTATAAGCACCCGGATGGGACACTGTTTGATGCCGTCAGAGACTATCTGTACAAACGCGGCGAAGCCAGGCCATGTCTGCTCCATCGCCTGGATAAAGACACCTCTGGCGCGCTGATTCTGACAAAAACAGACCAGGCGCGTCAACGGCTGGTACGTGCCCTGGAGCAACGAACGCTCACCAAGCAGTATCTGGGATTAGTCTGTGGGCATCCGGTTCCGGCAGTCGGCCAGATTCGCGCGCGGCTGCGGCGCGACCCCGCTGACCGCCTGCGCACGCACATTCATCCATTGGGAGATGAGAGCCTGACCCGCTATCACACCCTGCGCGTCTTTGCATCCGGCTTTTCCCTGCTGGCGCTTCAGCCCATCACCGGGCGCACCCATCAACTGCGCATCCATCTGGCGGCGCTGGGAACGCCCCTGGTGGGCGATCACGTCTACGGGGAACCAACACGCTGGGCACCATTGCATCCCTCGCGCCACCTGCTGCACGCCCATCTGCTGGCCTTTCAGCATCCAACGACCAACGAGCGACTGACCATCACCGCACCTCTCCCCGCAGATGTTGAGGAGGCACTGGAGGCATGCACAGCGCTAGAATAGAAGATAGAATATTACGGTACTCTCTCAAGCACGAGGGTGCTCGCTTTGGCTGGGCACCTTTCCCAACAGAAATATCAGAAATCTAGGAAGCAGAAAGGTCAAGCGTGTGGAACTGACCAGTGTAAAACAGATTGATCGCCGGTATCGGCATATCTATCTTTCGCCCCATTTTGATGATGTTGTGATGTCCTGCGGGGGATCAATTGGCCTTCAGACGGCGTGTGGCCTTCAGGCGCTGGTAATTACTGCCTTTGCCAGCGCGCCCGCCCAGGCGCCACATAATCCGCTGGCAGAGCAAGCACATCAAAAAATGGGCCTGCCAGACAACCCACAGAGCGTCGTGGAAGCCCGGCGCAAGGAAGACGCAGCGGCTGTTTCCACCCTGGGCACCGATTATCTCTGGCTTGATCTGCACGATGCCATTTATCGCGGCGCTCCAGCCTACTACCAAAACGACGAAGCGCTCTTTGGCGAAGTGGTCTCTGGCGATTTTCCGCTGGAAGAGCGCCTGGCAACGATTCTCCAGGAGGTGCTGGAGCGCGCGCCAACCGCCACACTCTATGCCCCACTGGGTATTGGGCATCATGTAGATCATCAATTGTGCTGCTCGGCAGCGTATCGCCTGGCCCAACCGGGAGCACATATCAAGTTTTACGAGGATTTCCCATATGTCGCCACCGCTGGCACGCTGGAACGGCGCGTGAGCGAATTAGGTGGCGTGTTGGAGCAGGAACTGGTGGAAGTGTCCGGCGCGCTCCGGCTTAAAGAAGAGGCTATCGCTCAATATTCCAGCCAGGTGCCTCAGTTGTTTGGCAGCGTGCCAAAGATGGAGCGGGCGGTAGAGAATTATATGGGGTCGCTGCGCGTCACTTACCCCGGCATCGAGATCGAACGTTACTGGGCCACAAGATAAGCCGTTTTAGAGGCCCGCGCGGCTCCTCCCGCAGATGGGAGGGGCCGCGTGTGTCTCCATTGGTAAGCTGAACAATTTTCTAGTGTGTTTAGCGCCGCGCTGCTGGCTGGCGCAGCGCGATATGAATGGGGCGACCCTCCGCTGCCAGCACCGCCTCGCGCAGCGCCTCGCTGAGCGTGGGGTGCGGGTGAATCGTCTCGATCAGTTCATCGCTAGTCAGTTCGGCCCGCATCGCCAGCGTGTATTCCGTGATCAGGTTGGTCGCATCGGGGCCAATGATCGTTGCGCCCAGCACCTCATCATATTTCCCCAGAATCACCTTGACAAAACCTTCAGCCTCGGCCATCGAAAGCGCTTTGCCATTGGCGCGGAAGGGGAACTTTTCGGCGCGGGCGCCTGGCTCGCGCTCTTTGGCCTGCGCTTCGGTCAGGCCCACCGAAGCAATCTCCGGGTGGGTATAGATGGGGCGTGGGAAGGCGCTGTAGTCCATTTTCGCCGCGTGGCCCAGCGCGTTTTCTGCGGCGACCTCGCCTTCGGTGGAGGCCACATGCGCTAGCAGCGTGCGCCCCACCAGATCACCAACCGCATAAACGCCCGGAAGGTTGGTTTCCATGCGCTCGTTGGTTTTTACGCGATCACGCTCCAGGGCCAGCCCCTGCTGTTTGAGCGTGTCCAGGCCAGCATGGTTGGGCTTGCGGCCCACTGCCACCAGCACGTACTGCGCGGTAATCGCTTGCTCGCCGCTCGCGGTTTTGGCAATCACTTTCTTTTGTTTGCCATCGTCTTCAATGCGCTGCACCGGCGAATTGACGAAAATCTCGATGTCCTGCTTCTTGAGCGAACGCGCCAGCAGATCAATCACTTCCGGGTCTTCGTTGGCGATAATCGAGGGCAGCATCTCCACAATGGTTACTTTGGTGCCAAAGGCGGCAAAGGCGCAGGCCAGTTCCACCGCAATCACGCCTCCCCCAATACAGACCATGCTCTCTGGTACTTCGGAGAGGCTGAGCGCATCATCGCTGTAAATCACACGCTTGCCATCAATGCCGGGGAAGGGTGGCTTGATGACCACCGAGCCATTTGCCAGAATCAGCTTCTTGGTGCTGATCTCCTGCGTGCCATTTTTGCCCTCGACTCGTATCTTGGTGGGCGAAAGCGGCGTGCCCTGCCCTTCAAAGACGGTGACATTGTTGGCCTTGAGCAACTGGCTCACGCCGCCCGTCAACTGGCGCACCACCTTATCCTTGAAGGATACCGCTTTGCTCATGCTCAGCGTTGGCTTGCCAGCCTGGATGCCAAATTCATCGTAGTGCTCAAAGCCGCGCAGCGTATCCGCCACGTGAATCAGCGCCTTGGAGGGGATGCACCCCACATTCAGGCAGGTACCACCCATTGCCCATTTTTCGATAATGGCGACTTTGCCACCAAGCTGCGAGGCGCGAATGGCGGCAGGATAGCCGCCCACGCCAGCACCCAGAACAACCACGTCAAACTGCGTTTCTGTAGCCACAACTCTGCTCCTTATTGGCCGGTCATCATTGGCCGGTTATCGTCGCTGATGACCTTACTTCTCCTGGTCGCGTCTGACATTGTGACCAGCGGAAGGGTTGTCATGCTGTTTATATGATGGATTGACAAAAAATACTTTGAGCGCCTGCTGCTTGCGCGCCAGCTCAACCCCTTCGTGAAACTGCTCAAAGTGCAGGCGATGACTGATCAGGCGGTCAACGCGCACCTTGCCGCTGGAGAGCAATCCCAGGGAGATGCGCAGATCAGCGGGGGAGGCAGAATAGCTGGTGGTCAGCGTCATTTCACCATGATACAGCTTCTCCAGCGGCACCGGCGCCACCAACCCCGGCGGCCAGGCAAAAATGTTGAGCAGCCCACCGGGGCAGAGCAAGTCTATGGCCTGCGTGAGCGCCTGGGCGCCACCTGCTGTCAGGATGACAACATCTACGCCCTGCCCGTCCGTCCAGTCTTCAATGCGCTCTTTGAGGTCAGGCGTGCCTGGATGCAGCGCCCGATCAATTCCTAGCTTGTGCCCCAGTATCACGCGATCTAAAAGTACATCAAAACCGATGACCTGCACATCCTCCGTGAGCGCCTTCACCGCTTGCGCCATTTGCAGCCCGATAGACCCAAGACCCACTACCACAGCCGTATCGCCTGGCTGGAGCGCCGAGCGCTGCACAGCGCGGATACAGCAGGCCAGAGGCTCCGTAAAGGAGGCTTCCTCATCGCTGAGATGATCGGGAAGCAGCAGCGTCGTCTGCTGCACCAGATCTGCCGGAACGCGCACAAACTCAGCAAAGCCGCCGGGCGCGATATTGCTGGCGCGAAAGACGGGACACATGGAGGGGTGCCCATGTCGGCAGGCACGACAGATGCCACAGGGGGCATGATGCGACACCATCACTCGATCACCGGAGCGAAACGCTGTGACCCCCGCACCCACCGCAGCCACCCGTCCGGCCAGTTCGTGCCCCAGAATGACGGGAGGGCTGACCTGCCCGATAATCTTGGCAATGTCGGACCCGCACAGGCCACAGCCTGCGGGCTGCAAGAGGAGTTCGCCTGGCCCAATCTCTGGGAGCGGCACCTCCTCCACTCGGACATCATCAAAAGAGTGGTAAATAATTGCTTTCACTGCTGTGCTTTCCGCATGAGTTATGACGGGAGCGCCATCCAGCAGTATAGCACACGCGGGGGTTAATGCCCGAATGGAGCAACCGCTCCATCATTGATCTCATACAGATCATCGGCAATCTCGGCGGCCTGAGCATCATGGGTGGCAATCAAAAACGCTACTCCTTGCTCGGAGGCAACGCGCCGCATCAGTTGAAAGATGGCCCGGCCCGTATGGGAATCCAGGCTGCCGGTTGGCTCATCCGCCAGCACCAGGCGCGGCGTATGCGCCAGGGCGCGCGCAATGGCAACGCGCTGCTGTTCTCCGCCGGAAAGCTCCATCGCGCGATGCCGTGCGCGTGCCTCCAGGCCCACCAGCGCCAGCGCCTCGGTTGCGCGGCGACGACGCGCTTCCGGCTCCATTTTGGAGAGGCGCAGCGGCAATTCTACGTTTTCCTGCGCCGTTAAGATCGGGAACAGATGGGCCGCCTGAAAGATAAAGCCCAGCGACTCCCTCCGCAGCAGCGTGCGCTGCTGCTCGCTCAGCGCGGCCAGGTCTTGCCCAAAGAACGTGACGCTGCCAGCGGTTGGCTCGTCCAGTCCCGCAATCAAATTAAGCAGCGTCGTCTTGCCCGCGCCAGAGCGCCCGCGCAGGACCGCCACGCGCCCCGACCAGAGCGTCAGGTTTATCCCGCGTAAGGCGGCCACCTGCTCCCCACCAACGCGATAGGTGCGCTCCAGGCCAGAAACGGCTACCAGTGGGGCGTGCCCATTATCAGCCAAATGGGAAGCTGGCTGATCTTTGAGTGGCACTAACCTTACCCCTTTTACCATCTTGCTCATGCGTGACGCATACGCTCCTCTACGCCTGTGTTTCCATGTTCTTCTACGCTCTCGCTGTCTTGGGCAGGGCTAACGAAGCTGCCCACCGGCCAGACTTCCAGATGCCCATCGGCCAGGCGAATCTCCGCGCGCCCCTGGAATGGCAGCGCCTCCAGAAAATGCGCCGGGATTTGCAGGCGCCCCACCTTATCAATAATCACCGATTCCTGATGGCGCACCTCCAGCACAGGCGCCAGCCCATTTTCACCCTCACCCTCGCCCGGCGTCTCTTCCCAGCCACGCTCCACCACCTGCCGCACTAACTCGGTGCTGGTGCGCCCATCACGAATGGCAATGGTGCGATCAACGGCTCGCGCAATGGTCGCATCGTGCGTGACGATAACCATCGTCAGCCCCAGTTCGTGATTTAACCACCGGAGCAAGTCCAGGATGTCTCCCGCCGTTCGGCTATCCAGTTCGCCCGTCGGCTCATCCGCCAGCAAGAGCGGAGGATTGTTTGCCAGGGCCACTGCAATCGCCACGCGCTGCTGCTCGCCGCCAGAAAGCTGTATCGGTTTGCGCTGGCGCTTCTCATCCAGCCCGACGAGATTGAGCAGCGCGCGGGCGCGTTTGGCGCGGCGGCTGCGCGGCCAGCCGGCCAGCACCAGCGGCATCTCTACATTTTCCTGGGCCGTCAGATCGGCCAGCAGATTGCGGCTGGTCTGCTGCCAGACATGCCCAATCACCCGGCGGCGATACTCGTTGCGCTGGCGGGCACTCAGCTTGGTGAGGTCATATGGCCCAACGGTGCAGCGTCCGGCGCTGGGACTATCCAATCCGCCCAGGATGTTGAGCAGGGTGCTCTTGCCAGAGCCAGACGCCCCCACCAGCGCCAGCATCTCGCCCCGCCGGACATGCAGGTCCAGCCCTTGAAGCGCCACCACTTCCAGGTCGGCCACCTTATAAATCTTGACCAGCGTATCGCAATCTATAAATGCGTTTGTCACGCTTTCTCTCCGACTTGCAGGCTAATCCTCCCCAAGCCGCAACGTGCGCCCCAATCCCAGGCGCGCTGCGTAGCGCGCCATCCAGAGCAGCGCCAGCACGCAGGCCAGCGCCAGCACACTATAAAAGATCGCCACCGATGACCAGTGAATAGTTAGCACGATAGGTGGCACACTCTGCGCGGTGACAGCGCTCTGCCCGGCGCCAAACTCCAGATAGGGCAGCGTGGCTGTCGCCAGCACCGCTCCCAGCAGTGTCCCTGCCACCAACCCAAAGAGATACAGAGCAACCTGCTCGCCCAACAGCAGGCGTACTAGCTGCCCATTGCTGGCGCCAAGCGTGCGCAGCACCGCAAATTGTGTGGCACGCTGGCGGGCTGTCAGCCCACTATAGAGCAAACTGCCCAGGACAGCCAGCCCCGCCGCCGCGCACACTCCCAGCAGAAGGACACCACGCAGACCTGCTTGCAAAGGATTCTGCTCCGAGGCCACTTGCAACGCCCGGCGATCAATAATGCTCTGAAAGCCATAAGAGGGCTGGGCAACGGTCTGACGCAACTGGTCGAGCGTCGCGGCGTTCTCTGTAGTACGCAGCCAGAACTCCCCAGGGCCGTACAGGTCGTTGCCATTGCCCCCATTCACAATGCCCAGATAATCATTGAGATCAACGATAAAATACCCCGCGCCCGCTCGATCAACCAGGGTGGGAAAGTTGGTGACTACCGCGCCAATCTTGAACTGCACCCGCGTAAACACCGCATCCGAGGGCGAGGCGGTAAACGTATCGCCAACCGATAGCTTACTGGTGTCCAGAAATGACTGGCTGACCAGGGCGTAGATCGTCGGCGGAGTGCTAAAGTCCTGCGCATCAAGCGCTGAGGCCGGAAGCGCGTGTTGACGCAGCAGCGCCATGAGCGCATCCAACGATTGATCGGCGTAATCACTGCGCCAGGAGGCGACGCCCGCAAACGTTGCCGGGTCAATTGCCAGGACGCCCAGCGTGGCGGGCCTGGCCCCATGCGTTTGCGCTGTCGCACGACGCGCCGCGCTCACCGCCTGCACCCCTGGCAAGCCTGCCAACTGCTTTGACTGATCAAACGCGGCAGGCGTTGCATTCAGCGGGCTTTCGATAAGCCGCAGGTCAGCGCCCGCCTGATACCCCGCGCGGTCTGCCTCGCTCTGGCTCAGCGAAGCTGAAAATGTCAGGGTAAATAGCCCCAACCCAACAGCCAGCATCAGCAACAGCACCAGCCGCGCATAATGCAGGGGTCTGCGCGCTATCTGAATCAGCGCCAGCAATCCGGTTGCGCCACGCCGACGCGCAGCCAGATGCGCGCCAGCAGTGATCAGCAGCGGGAACAGGCGCAGCGCCAGCAGCGACCCGGCCAGCAGCAATAAGCCTGGCGTCACGAGTAACAGCGGGTCGGCAGACGCACCGTTCCCCAGCAGCGCCCGCACGCCTGCTGTGCCAAAGTAATTGAGTTCAATATAGCCAGCCACGCACAGCACAGCCAGCCCAATATCCAGATAGTAGCGCTGCCAGAAAGGGCGTCGGGTTGAGCGAGCCATTTCGCGCCGAAAGGCCAGCACATCCAACCGCGCCGCGCGCAGCGTCGCTAGCGTCAGCGCTCCCAGACCGAGCACACCCGCCAACGCCGAGATGAGAAAGACCGAGCCGGTCAATGTGTTGGCCCCCAGATAGCCGCTGCTCACCGCGCCTGCTGCTCCGGGCAAAAGTTGGAAGACCAGCCAGCGCGTCAAGAGCGCCGCCAGCACTGGCCCCAGCACCACCGCCAGCACCGCCAACGCAGCACCCTGCGCCACATACAGCCCCAGCACCTGCACGCCACTGGCCCCGCGACTCTTCAACGTGGCGATTTCCCCCGCCTGGCGCTCTACCAGCAATCCGGAGACAATCACCACATAGAGCAAAATCAGCCCCATCACCTGCGCGACCACCACATACAGCGGCAGCGCCAGCAAATCTAAGCGATGCTGGTAATCGCTCAGCACCTGATCCAGACTGGTGTTCACCTGCGCCTGCTGAATAGCTGGGGTGGATAACAAGCGATTGGTGATCTCAGATGAGAAGCGGGTCAGCGCCGCCAGAGTCTGGCTCAGCGTGGAGGAGTGAATGTGCTCAGGCTGGAGCGGGTAGTCCCAGAGCGCCGACATCGTGAGGTTAGGAATACCAGTAAGCTGGGCAAAAAATGTATCGCTGCTCACCAGCAGCGGAAACAGCGTTGGCTGGTTGGGGCCTTGATCGCTGGTGAAGCGGCGCCCATACCAATAATCATCGCTGGGGTCTTTGGGCGTCCAGATACCGGAAACACGCAGCGTGAGTTGGTGCGCGTGGTCCCCAAATGGAACGAGCACCAACGCATCGCCCACCTGGAGATGGACTATCTGCGCCATTTCCGCAGTGATCAGGACGGCGGGCTGCGTGCCCTGATCGGGGAGCGTTCCAGCCGTCAGAGAAATATGTGCCCCGGCGCTTTGGTAGTCATAGGCCAGATAGCGGGCCTCAACCGGCAGCGCCGAGCTAATATCAAAGGACTGGCCTCCAGCTTGTTGCAGCAAGAGCTTATCGCTCGACAGCACGCGATGCCCCGCGCCAACCAGCGGCCCCAGATATTGCGCAACCAGCCGCGCTTGCTCAGGTTCGGCAGCCTGCACTGCCTGGGCATTTACACTGCTCAACTGGGTGCTCACTTCAATATCGCGGGTAACAGCATCGCTGCTGCGCAGGTCTTGCTGCAAACCAATATCGGAGACGGACGCTGCAAAGACCGGCACCGTACAAAAAAGCACTGTTGCCGCAATCAGGCCAAGGCCCAGGCAGGCCAACAGCACGCTGTTATGCAGAAAACGCCGCCGCGCCAGCGAAAGCGACGCCAGCATACGCGCCGTTCTGGAGCGCCTGCGCCGCCTGGCGGGTGATGGAGCCGTTTGTTGCTGAGTAGTCATGAAGAAAGCTGGTATCCAATTCAACCTGGTAGTGCTACAGTCGGGGCGCTCAAGAGCGCTATCGCCGCGCACATGGTACCATAACCAAAACTGAGCGTCAGCAAGGAGAGGACTTCAGGGGTAATATTATCCGCAAAGAGCCAGAGGGCGCGCGGCAGAGAAGCCGCGCGCCCTCTGGCTCTTTGCCCTAATTCTAAGAATAAAGGCCGGAGGATTTGGGATTTTCGGTAGAGACAAAATGGGCGGGCGTCCCAAAGACGCTCATCTTGCGCACACCCGTCACGCGCATGCTGTCGTTGGGGGTGCGCGTCGTCCAATACTTCTGCACCAGCAAGCCCAGCGGACGCGCCAGCACCAGCGCCGCAGTGGAGGCCAGGATAACATTATTGAAGTTGTTATAGGGCTTGCGCATTTTGGCGACGCTCATGGCTGAGAGGCCGGTGAGAATGCCAGCCACCGCCAGATTGGTGCCGCAGCGCTCGTGGATTGCCATCTCTGGCTCACCGCCGCGCAATCGCCGGAGCGCCTGCTCTGCCGCAGGCCATACCGCCTGAGTGGGCACATCCCCAAAGACAAAAAAGCCTGCGGCAAAAGAAACTCCAGCCAGGCGTATATCAGGATAGGCTTTGCTCAACAGCACAATCGTGGCATGCTCCAGCGCGTGATTCTGGCGCACAGCGCTGCCCAACAAAAGCTGCTGAGAAACCTGAGAAAGCGGATTCATTGAAAAACCTTTCTGAGAGTGAAAAGCATCAACCAAAGCAGAAGCGTTTTTTCACAGGGCTACCATTATTGCACCACATTGAAGATGACGATCTCATCGCCAAAGCGCACCTGATCTCCATCAGTCAAAGGCTGGGGCCAGCGGATGCGTGTGCCGTTGACAAATGTCCCATTGGCGCTCTCTTTATCCTCAACGACCCAATGCGTCCCATCGAAGCGCAGCGTCGCGTGATGGCGCGAAACCGTTAGATCGGGAACGATCAGATCATTGCCGGTGGTACGCCCAATGGTGGTGGTATCCTGATGCAGCGTAAAACGTCGCCCGGTTAATGGCCCATTCATCATGGAAAGGCGCGCGTAGTATGGGCGCCCATTGGGTCCAACCACGCGATCATTTCCAGCCCGCCTCCCGGAGAGGTCATAGCCGCAAGTCGTGCAAAAGAGCTTGCCCGGCAGGTTTTCCGCGCCACAGCGGAAACAAGTAATGCCAAGCGGCGCGGCCATCGGTTGAGGTGACTGAGGCGCCTGGACTGATGGTGATGGCGTTGGGGACGCGGGAACCAGCGCGTCAAAGGCCGTCGAAAATCCAAACGACGGACCACGCAACGCGGTATAGACGCTGCTCAATGCCTCGATCATCTCCGTTGCCGTTTGATAGCGCTGATCGGCGTCTTTTTCCAGCGAACGCACAATCACCTGCTCCACCATTGGCGGCAGGCCAGGCGCGAACTGACTGGGTGAAGGCAGCGGCTCATTGACATGCTTCAGGCTAATCGCCAGCGGCGGGTCGCCCGGCACCCCAAACGGCACACGCCCGGTCACTGCCTGAAAGAGCACAATGCCTAACGAATACAGGTCGCTGCGCTGGTCCACCGCGACGCCCTTGGCCTGCTCTGGCGACATATATTGCGGCGTACCAATGCCCACACCTGTGCGAGTCAGATTAGAGGTCGCCTCAAGAATCTTGGCGATGCCAAAATCCGAGAGCAGCAGAAACCCATCGCTGCGCAGCAGCATGTTGCCCGGCTTCACATCACGGTGCACAATATTATGCTGATGCGCGCATTCCAGCGCCTGAGCCGCTTGAAGGATGAGGTCAAGGGCATCGCGCAAAGGCATGGGCTGGTTGGGGAGCAAACGCCGCTTGAAGGTACCGTTGGAGACATACTCCATCACGATGTAGGCTGTGCCATCCTGCTCGCCAAAGTCATGCACCGGCAAAATATGTGGATGGTAGAGCTTGGCAACGGCGCGTGCCTCGCGGATAAAACGCTCTTTGAAGGTTTGATCTTTTGCATAGGAGGGTGGGAGCACTTTGATAGCGACATAGCGGTCGAGCGTTGGCTGGTAGGCTTTATAAACCGTTGCCATGCCACCCTGCCCAATTTGCTCCACCACCTGAAGCTGCCCCAGCGTCTTACCAATTAGCGCACTCATAGACCGTTCACTCCCCTTCGCTGAAGCGTTGTCATCTCTTGTGAGAAAAATAGAATGCGGCGCTCAGCCCAGGACATATGCCAGCACACTACTTGAGCAGGCACAGAGGCGCGACGCCAGGATTGCTTGCGTGCTGTCGCGCAGAGAGCCTCTGGGACACCCTGTTCTCAAAGCTGCCTTCTCTATTGTACCACAGGCGTCGCTAAAGCCATCATTGCAAATTATTGATGACCGGGGATGCGTCGGGGAGTCAGCCCTAGAGAAGTCCCTTCACGTTTTGAACGTTGGGCTGTTGCACGCTGTTGAGGGACATTGGAAGGGAGAGGCGCTTCTTCCGGTTCAGAAGGGGGCAGTTTGCGTGTGGGCACTGGCCTGGCAGGGGCACGCATCAGCGTCAAAATACGATCTATGGGGGTACCAGTGGATGTCGGCCAGCCAACCTGCTCGCCCCGATGCAGCGCCTCCAGCAGAGCAAGCAGTTCTCCAACTGCGCGCTCCAGGCGGCGGTGGCTCTGGCTTTCTACAAACATGTGCTCCTGGCGGTCCAGCAGCACATTAATTCTGGCCGCCAGTTGTGCTAATTCCCCATCTTTTAACGCTGCCCGCGCCCGCAGATCACCAGCCTCCGCCCGCGCCAGCGTCTGTTGGAGCAGCACCAGACCATCCTGCACCTGACGCGCATGTACATCCGATTCGATGCGTATACGCGCCACTTCAGCGCTGTTGAAGGTCGCCTCAATGGGAGGTTGTTCGCTGCCGCTGAGGAGTTTCAGCAAGGCCACCGTAATCCAGCCCAGGCAAAGGAGCAGGCCAAAGAGGGTGAGCAGCGTTACCACCACCGGGCGCAGATGCAGTTGCAGATGCGCGACACCAGCCAGTTCAAATACCGTCAGGCCAATCACCACCAACGCCCCGACCAGGGCCGCCAGGAATGCCTCGCGCCGGTTTGCCAGAAGCGCTGCCAGCAGCACAATGCCTGGAATCATCAAGGCAACCACCGCCGAAAATCCGATCAGCAGTCCTAAACACCCCACCACCAGCAGATCACCGCCTACCAACAACAGACGGGGCATCGCAAATCGGTCGTAATGCTCGGCAACCCAATACGCAGCAACGGCGTAGGCCACTACCAACATCGAGAGCAAAATCAGCCAGAGCCACTGGCTTATGCCGCTTTCCAGATAAAGCACAGTGGTGGCGCCAGCAAAAAGCAAGCCCCCAATGCTGTGCACCAGGCTGCATCTGGTGAGCGCCAACGTGCGCAGCGTCGTTTCCGTAGGCATGGTCGTCTGGATGCCAAAACGCCGCTTCCAGGCACTTTGCTGCTCCGGTCCCTGCACGCTAAAACCCACATGCAGCACGCGCTGCGCAGCCGAGCGCCCGCTGGCATCAAGAGCTTGTGCCACCTCTTCTAATGGTTCTCCTGTATCCAGAGAAGCGCCAGAGCGAAGATGTTGCACGCGATCACGCAGCCCTGCCATATATGAATTCCCCCTTTTCTATGCAAAGCGAAGAAACAGAGCGAAGAAACTTCATGTAGCGAGAAGAAACACAGCAAGAACAGGGCCGTACAAGAGGATTACTCTGGGTTTGCAGCCAGGAAAAGAACAAGAAGCGAGCTACTTGACAGACTTGTCTGGTTGTGCGATACTGGAGGCAGCATAATTTTCTGCTGGGTGGTTTGTGCGTGCCTGTGCCAGGCATCGCTTTGCGGGGCACGCAACACCAGAAGCAGGTTGAGCGCTGAAGGAGCAAGTAGGCCCACTGGTGTGATTCAGAGAGTCCGGGGGTGGTGCGACCGGATAGACTCCATTGGCCGAAGATCCCTCCTGAGCAGCCAATCGAACGCTTCATCTGAGATGGTGAAGCCAGTAGACCTGGCCGGTTCCCTCGCCCGTTACCTTGCGAGGCAGGTGTGTAGGCACCTGTACTGAGTGCGTCCCCATATGTGCTCTGTGCTTTTTTGAGCGATGCTCTTAAACGCGCACAGATGGGACGAATCAGGGTGGTACCGTGGGAATCTGCCCGCCCCTGTCTGGGGTGGGTTTTTTATTGGGAAAAGAGCCTTAAGGAGCAAGAAATGAGCACCGAACTTCTCTATCACGCCGACAGTTATGTTCGCACCTTCAACGCCAAAGTGTTGGCGGTGCAAGAACAATCCGTCGCCCTACATCAAACCGCGTTTTATCCCGGTGGCGGCGGACAGATGGCGGATCGCGGCACGCTGCGCTGGGAGGGCCAGGAGTGTGCGCTTCAGGAGTCGCGCAAGGATGACGAACATGTCTGGCATATGCTTGACGGCTCCGTCTCCCTGCCGCCACTGGGGGCCACCGTTGAAGGCGTACTGGACTGGGATTTTCGCTATCGCATGATGCGCACGCATACCGCGCTGCACATCCTCTGCGGCCTGATCTTCCGCGACTACGGCGCGCAGGTGACGGGCGGCCAGATGTACCCTGACCGCGCCCGCATGGATTTCGCCCTGGAGCAATTTGACCAGAGCACTATTCGCACAATTGAAGAGAGCGCCAACGAGATCATCAGGCAAGACCTGCCGGTGCGGGTGGCATTTTTGCCACGCGAGGAGGCGTTTCAGATTCCCGACCTGATTCGCACCAAGATTAACCTGCTGCCCCCGCATATCCCCATTGTGCGCATTGTGGAAATTGTCGGGCTGGACCTGCAAGCGGATGGGGGCACGCACGTCAAAAGCACCGCAGAGGTCAAGGGCATCAAAGTATTGAAGACTGAGAACAAGGGCCGCATCAACAAGCGCATGGAGATAGCCCTGCTTGATTAGATTCCCCTGCTTGACGAGGCAGGATCAGGCTGAGGCAGAAATAGAGCAAACAGATCACCACGAGCAGAGAAGATCAGCAATGATAGAAGATGAGCAATGACAGAGGAGACGGCAGATGGCCCAAGCAAAAACCACCGTTTTTGAGCCGGTGCTTCCCGCCAATCGCGTAGATTACCCGGCGCTGGAGCGCGAGGTGCAGCGCTGGTGGGACGAGCATGGCATGCTCGAAAAATACCTGCATCGCAACGCCAACAATTCCAAACGGTTCTCGTTTATAGACGGCCCCATCACGGCCAACAACCCGATGGGCGTCCACCACGCCTGGGGCCGCACCTACAAAGACTTGTTTCAGCGCTATAAGACGTTACAGGGCTTCCGCCAGCGTTATCAAAATGGCTTTGACTGCCAGGGCCTCTGGGTGGAGGTAGAAGTTGAAAAAGAACTTGGCCTCAAGACCAAGCGCGACATCGAATCCTATGGCATAGATGCCTTTGTGAACCGCTGCAAAGAGCGCGTGCTGCGCTTTGCTCAGCGCCAGACCGAGCAATCTATCCGTCTGGGCTACTGGATGGATTGGGATAACTCGTACTACACCATGTCCGATGAGAACAACTACACCATCTGGCAGATGCTCAAACTCTGCCATGAAATGGGCTACCTCTACAAAGGGCATGATGTCATGCCCTGGTGCCCGCGCTGCGAGACGGGCATCTCCGATATGGAGATCAACGAGGGCCGCAGCGAGGTCACGCATACCAGCGTGTACGCGCGCCTGCCGTTGGCAGGCCGCGAAAACGAGTATCTGCTGGTCTGGACCACCACGCCCTGGACGCTCCCAGCCAACGTTGCTGCCGCCGTTAATCCTGATCTGACCTATGTCAAGGTTAAGCAGGATGGCGCCTACTATTACCTCTCGCAAGATGTCTTGCCTAAGCTCCAGAAACTGCGCGGCAAAGACAAGGGCGAGGCCCAGGTCGTGGAGATGCTCTCTGGGCGCGATATGCTGGGATGGAAGTATCACGGGCCATTTGATGACCTGCCCGCTGAGCAAGGCGTCGAGCATACCGTCATCTCCTGGGGAGATGTCAGCGCCAGCGAGGGCACTGGCATCGTCCATATCGCGCCAGGGTGTGGCCGCGAGGACTTTCTGCTCTCCAAAGAGCATCATCTGGCGGTGCTGGCACCCGTTGATGAGGCAGGTGTCTATGTAGATGGCTATGGCTGGCTGACCGGACACGGCGTGACCGAGGTAGAAGGCCCAGAAGAGAAGCCAGTCAATGTTGTTGCGCGTTTTGTGTTTGACGACCTGAAAAAGAAGGGGCTGTTTTACCAGACCGAATCGTACAAGCACGTCTATCCGCACTGCTGGCGCTGCAAAACCGAACTGATCTTCCGTCTGGTAGACGAGTGGTTTATCTCCATGCGCCATCTGCGCCATCAGATGATGGAGCATATCCAGCGCATCCGCTGGATACCAGCCTTTGGCCTGGACCGCGAGATGGACTGGCTGCGCAACATGGAAGACTGGATGATCTCCAAAAAGCGCTACTGGGGGCTGGCGCTGCCCATCTATGAATGCGCGGCATGCGGGCAGTTTGAGGTGATCGGCAGCGAGACGGAACTCAAAGAGCGCGCGGTAGCTGGCTGGGAAGAGTTTGCAGGCCATACTCCGCACCGCCCCTGGGTGGATGCGGTCAAGATCGCCTGCTCAAATTGTGGCGCGGTGGTTTCGCGCATCAAAGATGTAGGCAACCCCTGGCTGGACGCGGGTATCGTGCCCTATTCCACGCTGGACTATCGCCACAACAAAGCCTACTGGCGCGAGTGGTTCCCGGCAGATTTCATCACCGAAAGTTTCCCAGGCCAGTTTCGCAACTGGTTCTACTCGATGTTGGTGATGAGCGCCGCGCTGGAAGAAACCGAGCCATTTAAGACGGTGTTGGGCTTTGCCACCTTGCTGGATCAGTATGGCCGCGAGATGCACAAAAGCCTGGGCAACTCCATCGAGTTTGATAAGGCCGCTGAAGTGGTGGGGGCCGATATGATGCGCTGGCTGTATGCCAACCAGCAGCCCGAACTCAACCTGCGCTATCCAAATCTTCCTACAGAAGATGAGGTAGCAGAAGCCAAAGCTACAGGCCAGCCTGTGCGCTTGAACGACCTCTGGCTCAATGCGCGGGCGGTGCTGGATAAGCTCTGGAACGTCTACTCGTTCTTTATCACTTACGCCAATATTGACCAGTTTGACCCAACGCGCCACTATCTGACCGTTGACCAGCGCAGCGATCTGGACCGCTGGATTCTCTCGGAGTTGCAGCAGACCATCGCTGAGATGACCAAGGGGCTGGACCTCTTCGACACGGAAAAACCAGCCGAAGCATTGGGCGCCTTTGTGGACAATCTCTCGAACTGGTATGTCCGGCGCAGTCGGCGGCGCTTCTGGAAGAGTGAAGAGGACCAGGATAAAGTCGCGGCTTACCTGACGCTCTATGAGAGTCTGGTCATGGTGGTGAAGCTGCTGGCGCCGTTTACGCCGTTCCTGGCCGAAGCGCTGTATCAAAATCTGGTCGCCCGCGTGGACCCCAAGGCGCCCGAAAGCGTCCATCTGACTGATTGGCCGGTGGCCGATCACTCGCTGGTGGATGAGCGCCTGGCGCGTGAAACCCGGCTGGTCTTGCGCATGGTCAATCTGGGCCGGGCAGCGCGCGAAAAAGCCAGGATACGGGTGCGCCAGCCGCTCTCTACGCTGTATGTGCGCGTTACCAGCGCGGACGAGCGCGAGAGCCTGAGCCGCCTGGCTGATCAGGTGCTGGAGGAACTGAACATCAAGCGGCTGGAGTTGCTGCCAGAAGAAAGCGATATGCTGGTCTACACGCTCAAGCCACGCATCAGCGTGCTTGGCCCCAAGTACGGGTCACTGATGAAGGGACTGCTGGCGGCCATCAACACGCTGGACACGGCAGAAACAGTGCGAACCCTGCGTGCGACTGGCGAGGTGACGGTAGCAGTGGGCGAAGCGCAGATCATGCTCTCCAGCGATGAGCTAGAGGCGATGGCAACCGCCAAAGCAGGCTATGTGGCCGCTGAAGAGGCAGGCTACGTGGCTGCCATCGAGACGACTCTGACACCAGAACTGCTGGAAGAGGGGCTGGTGCGCGATCTGACGCATTCTCTGCAAGACCTGCGCAAGAAGGCCAACTTCCAGATTGAGGAGACGATCAACGCGCAGTTGGTCACGGATGCCGAGTTGGCCTCTGTGCTCTCGCGCTACAGCGACTACATCAAGGACGAGATTCTAGCGCGCGAACTGCTGGTGCAAACACCAGAGCAAGCAACAGCCACACCGGGGAGCGCCTGGCAGGAGACGATTCCTGCGGCCAGGCTGGGTGGGCATGAGGTGGTTGTGACACTGAGCCGTCATTCCTAACAAAAAGCCGGGAGGAATCAGTTTCTTGGTTTCTGAGAAATCAGTTCCTCCAGGCGCCCCGATGGCCCTCTGGAACGGTTTCCTATAATAGAATTAGGAGAAATCGTTCTGGAGGGCGCTTTCCCGTAAGAGTGCTGGAGGTGGGATACCCAGGTATGGCCGCGTTTGTGGCGTCGCGCACTTGTGCCGTTGCGCGGAAACGTGCCTGATTGACGATCACGCGCCAGCATGATATAGTCCTGGAACATCGCTTGCTCAATATCAATCTGCCTGCTATCTATGGAGGCCACAGGGATGTCTCTGACGTATATTGATCAAAAGTGCCAGTTATGTGATGAGGCCGCAGCAACCCGCTGCCCGGATTGCCATCAACGCTTCTGCATTCAGCATTTCCCGCTTGATCAGCATCAGCCATGCGGCGCCAAACAAGAACGCAACATCCAGCAGTATGTTTGCTATGTCTGCGGAGAAGCAGTGCGCCCGACGCAATGGTCAGCGAATCTGGTAGCGCATTACTTTGACGAATTTAAATGCTCAGGCTGCCAGCGCTATATCTGCGATGAGCATCATACGCGGCTCAAGCAGGAACGCATGATCATCGAGCGCGATGGCCTCTCCAGCCACCGTTACCACTACATCGTGCGCTACTGCGATCTCTGTATGCCATTGCGCCATATCCAGGGACTGGTGGGACTGGCAAACTGGGCCGTAGTGGGGCTGGCAGTGGTCCTGGGAGTCTTTTTCTGGTTTCATCATTAATGCTTCCTACCTTCCATCACGGTGGCGCTCAGGGGCATTGGTTGTGCTGTCGAGAAATTGGGGTTTTGCATGGCTGTAGCTTTACAAGTTGAAACCATTTTAGGCAAGTATCGCTTGCTTGTTGATAGGCAACTTCGGCAGGTCATTGACCAGGCGCAGGAAGAGGCTGGGCTTGAGCCGCTGGCGGAGTTTTACGGCCAGATGCGCTACCATTTTGGCTGGGTTCATCCCGATCTGACCCCGGCACAAGGGAAGCCAGGCAAATTCCTGCGCCCCACACTCCTGCTTCTGGCCTTTCAGGTCTGCCGCCAGGAGGCCATAGCTTTCTCTGACACGCCTCCCCCCTATCACCTCGAACAAATTCTCCCCGCAGCAGCAGCCGTTGAGTTGGTGCATAATTTCTCTCTGATTCACGATGACATTGAAGACAGCGATCCCCTGCGCCATAACCGCCCAACACTCTGGAAGCTCTGGGGCCAGCCCCAGGCCATCAACACCGGGGATGGCCTGTTTAGCCTGGCTCGTCTGGCGCTCTCGGAGCTAACGAGTCACGGAGTCGAGGCACATACTGTGCTCACGCTGGTGCGTCTGCTGGATAGCGCCTGCCTGACGCTCTGCGAAGGCCAGTACCTGGACATGCGCTTTGAGCGCCAGGGTGATCTCAGCGTCAATCTGTATCTGGATATGATTGGCCGCAAAACGGCGGCGTTAATGCGCTGCACAATGGAGATGGGCGCTCGTCTGGCAACCAGCGACCAGGAGACAATCACCCGGCTCGCAGTGTTTGGGCAGGCGCTTGGCCTGGCGTTTCAGTTGCGCGATGACCTGCTGGGCGTGTGGGCCGACGAACAAGAACTAGGGAAAGCCCCTGCGGGCGACATTCGCCGCAAGAAGATGAGCCTGCCCATTCTCGATGCCCTGGAATCCAGTCCAGTGAAGCAGCGCTCGCGGCTCCAGACCATTTACGCGGCTGATGGGCCTGCCAGCAATGCGCAGATTGCTGAAGTGCTGGAGATTTTTGATACCAACGCGGTGCGCGAGCACTGCCAGCAGCGCATTGACGAGGCTGTTGCCAGCGCCCGGCAGGCACTGGAGGCCATCACCCCCGGCGCGACAGGAGCCGAGGCGTGGAATGAGTTGAGCGCCCTGGTTGATTTTCTGGTGCTCGCGCCTCACCGCCAGGTCTGACGTGGGGTACAAATCTTGCGAACTGAGCTACATATCAGCATGCGTGGGGCGAAAATCAAGCATGCTTGTGGATGGCACTTGCAGCTTCTTGTGCAGCAGCGCGAACTCCTGTTGATGAGGGCATCGGGCAGAGGTTGTCAATTTCGCAACTGCTATGCTACACTACAGTCGGCATCAACCGTCTGAGAGAACCGCGAGGCACGTGGGTGGCTTCTACGTGACCACACGTCCCCCCAGGCGACACCGCAAGCATTCTTCCTTTCCACTTCTGGCGGCGGTGACGGCATGGCATGGACCCGTGTTCGCGCGGCCCTGCTCCAACGCAGCGCAGCGTTGATGATTTCCTAACTTTGTCTCTTAGGAGGGCTTTATTCACGTGAACGCTTATCTTGCTGTCCCGCTTGTCGCCAGCGTGTTGGCAATTATCGTCGCTGGCTTCCTGGTCCGCTGGATTCTGAGCAAGGACCAGGGCAATGAGGCCATGCAAAAGGTTTCCCGCGCCATCTTCCAGGGCGCCCAGGCGTTCCTTGGGCGCCAATATCGCACGATTGGCATACTGGCTATCGTTGGCGCTATTGTGGTTGGTGGGCTGCTCGCTATTTTGAGTGGCAACGCCAATTCGGTTGGGGGCATTACCCCCTTTGGGATTGCCTGGCGCACCGCCATCGCCTTTCTGATTGGCGCGGGCTGCTCCGCGCTTTCAGGGCTGGTTGGGATGAATGTCGCGGTGCGCTCCAATAGCCGCGTCGCCAGCGCCGCCAGCCGAGGGCTGGGTGACGCGCTGCTGGTGGGGCTGCGCGGTGGCGCCGTTACTGGCTTTCTCGTCATTGCGCTGAGCTTGCTTGGTGTAACGCTGGTCTATATGATCTACAGCGCCATTGGCCCGCAGGATGTCAATAACACGCCGGTGCTGATCGTCGGCTTTGGCTTTGGCGCCAGCTTTGTGGCTCTCTTTGCACAGCTTGGCGGTGGCATCTACACCAAAGCGGCTGACGTGGGCGCCGATCTGGTGGGCAAGGTCGAGAAAGACATGCCGGAAGACGACCCGCGCAACCCCGCCGTGATTGCCGACCTGGTGGGCGATAACGTGGGCGACTGCGCCGGGCGCGGCGCGGACCTCTTCGAGTCTACCGCTGCCGAGAACATTGGGGCGATGATTCTGGGCGCATCCGTGTATGAGAGCCTGGGCCATAACAACGTTGGCTGGATTATTTTCCCGCTGGTGGTGGTGGGCCTGGGCATTGTGGCCTCGCTGATTGGCCTCTTTGCGGTGCGCTCCACCGGCCTGCGCGAGCCTGGCTCAGACAGCAAAGGAGACGCGGGGGCCATTGCGATGGGCCGCCTGAATGTCGGCTACTATGTGACGGCGGCCTTTGCTGTGCTGGGGATGATTGGCGCAAGCTGGGCGCTGCTGGGCGACAAGTGGCTGTACTTTGCCGCCGCCGGCATTGTCGGCATTTTGAACAGCATTGCCTTTGTCTACATCACCCAATACTACACCTCTGGCAAGTGGCGCCCGGTGCGCGAGATTGCCGAGGCGAGCAAGACTGGCCCGGCTACCAACATCATTGCTGGCTTGGCAATTGGCTTTGAGAACACGGCTTTGCCGGTGCTGGCAATCTGTGCCGCGCTGGGACTGTCCTACTTCATTGGCTCACAGGCGGGCATCCCTTCTCAGACTGGCGTGATAGACATAAGCACCGGCGGCATCTATGCCACTGCTGTCGCCACGATGGGCATGTTGATGAGCGCAGCCTATATTCTGGCGATGGATAGCTTTGGCCCCATCACCGATAACGCGGGCGGCATTGTGGAGATGAGCAACGCGCCAGAGGAAGTGCGCGTGGTGACAGATGCCCTGGACAGCGTGGGCAACACGACCAAGGCACTCACCAAGGGCTATGGCATTGGCTCAGCGGCTCTGGCGGCCTTCCTGCTCTTTAGCGCCTATCTGGATGTCCTCCAGAAAAGCGGCGCACATGCTGCTGGCAGCAGCGCCTACAGCGTGAACCTGGCAAAGCCGCCCATCTTTATCGCGGCACTGATTGGCGCCATGCTGATCTTCCTCTTTAGTTCGTTTGCCATTCGCGCTGTTGGTCGCGCCGCGCAGGGCATGATTGAAGAGGTGCGCCGCCAGATCAAGGCCAATCCCAAGATTCTGACCGGCGAGGTTGACCCAGACTATGCCGCTTGCGTAGACATCAGCACACGCTCTGCCCTGCGGCAGATGGTCGTTCCTGGCCTGATGGTGGTACTCACGCCAGTTGTCGTGGGTCTGGCCCTTGGCCCAGAGGCCGCCGCCGCCTTCCTGATGGTGGGCACCATTGGGGGCATCTTGATGGCGCTGGTCATGAACAATGGCGGCGGCGCCTGGGACAACGCTAAGAAGTTTATCGAGGCCGGGTTCCTCAAGGATGAGAATGGCATCGCCCTCAAAAAAGGGACGGACGCTCACAAGGCGGGCGTGGTTGGCGACACGGTAGGCGATCCCTTTAAGGATACCGCCGGCCCATCGCTGCATGTGGTGATCAAGCTGCTCAGCACCGTCACACTGGTGCTGGCGCCGCTCTTCATCTTCTTCCACCCCAAATGATCTGCTGAGCGTGTGAAGGATTGACAATTCTTCGCAGACTGGTTACGCTATTGGCGGCCCGCTGCTTCTGGTGGGCCGCCAATAGTTTTTGCTTTTTCTGAGCAGTTTGCGAGTGTCGGCAATGGGAAGGCGGGCTTTGGTGTGGGTTCAACGTCGTGCATTTGCTCTTCTTTTGGGCGCGCTGGCTGTCGCCTTAATAGGCTGTAGCGCATCGAGCACCGCCACTACGCGCCATTTTGCTGCCTGCGCTTCTGTTGCTTCCGCAGGGTGTACTATGGGGACTGGCACCACCAGCCTCCAGGTCTTCACCGAGCCAGAGTCCGGCGTCGCTCCTGTTGTTGCGGCTATCCGGCAGGCAAAACAATCTCTCTGGGTTGAAGTCTATATCTTGACCCACGCGAGTGTGATCACAGCCCTGGAAGACGCGGCCAATCGCGGCCTGGATGTGCGCGTGCTGCTGGAGCCGCATCCGGTTGGCTCCAGCGTTGCCGATGTGCAGCAATTGATGGAAAAGTTGAAACTGGCGGGCATCAAGGCGGAGGCCACCAACCCCGCCTTCCAGTTGACCCACGCCAAAGCCATGTTGATTGATGAAACTGTTCTCTGGCTGATGACCGCCAACCTGAGCAAATCAGCATTGGGCGGGAGCAGCAGCGCAACTAATCGTGAGTACCTGCTGGCCGATACCGACGCCCAGGATGTGCAGGAAGCCGCCCAGATTTTTACTGCCGACTGGAACCGCACCACCCCAACGTTGAGCGATGCCAACCTGATCGTTAGCCCCATCAACGCTCGCGTCAAATTGCTGGCGCTGATTACCAGCGCCCGGCAGAGCCTTTTAATCGAAAACGAGGAGATGCAGGACCAGCAGATTGAAGATGCGCTGATTCAGGCGGCCAGGCGTGGGATAGCCATACACATCATCCTGCCAGCACCCGGCGGCGGGCAGGATGCCAACGCGCCGGGCGTGGCGCGGCTGCGTGCAGCGGGTATCAGCGTCCATTTTGAGCGGCAGTTTTATATGCACGCCAAGTTGATGATTGTGGACAACACGCTGGCCTATGTTGGCTCAGAAAACTTCTCCACTGCCTCGCTGGACCTGAACCGCGAATTGGGGCTGATTGTGGCAAATCCAACGGTGCTGCGGGTGTTGATGGGGACGTTTGCCGCAGACTATGCCGCAAGTTGAGGGGTTGTGTCTCTTGTGAGCAGGTGAGGCAGTGCCCAAGAGTTTACGACGCTTACAACGTTTACGGGGTTTGTAGGTTCCAGAGAATTGATAGAATTGACAGAATTGATGGCATCTCTTAGATAGGAGCTTCGCATGATTACCGAAATCGCTATTTTTCAGGCACTGCCAGGAAAAGAAGAGGCATTTGCGCAGGGCATTCAGCGCGGGCTGGAGGTGATTCGCCGCGACCCCGGCTGCATCTCGGCTGAGTGCCAGCGCTGCATCGAAGACCCAGCGCGCTTTCTGCTGCGTATCCAGTGGGCTAGCCTGGAAGCCCATACCGAGGGCTTCCGCAAGTCGCCCGGCTTTGCCGACTATCGCAGCCATATCAACGGTCTTTTTAGTGACGCGCCGGTGGTGCATCATTATCAGGCACTCTAGCGAGAAAATCGGATTGCCGTCTTCCAAGTACGAAGAAAGAAGAAAGCAGTAGTTTCCATATTCCATATACCAACACCTGAAAGCCCAAACAGCAGCGCAATGCTTGCTGCCAGCTACTGCCTCTTTATGCTACATTAGCCGCAAACTGAACAAGAGCTATCTTACCGATGAGGGAGGTTTTCCCATGTCATCTTCCGACCCCACTGCTTCTGAAGAGGTGGTGCCACCCACGCCAACGGCTGCAACTCAGACGGCAACATCAGACGCAGATGTGCTGGTAAAGCGTGTTGAAGACCTGCGCCGCCAGATTGAAGAAGCCAACTATAACTACCACGTGCTGGATAACCCCACGATCAGCGACTACGAGTACGATATGCTGGTGCGGGAGTTATCTGCCATTGAGCAGGAGCACCCGGAACTCCAGACGCCCGATTCGCCCACCCAGCGCGTCGGCTCCTCGGCGGTGATGACCGATTTTGCCAAGCATGTTCATCCAGTCCCGATGCTCAGCCTGGCAAACGCCCGCAACGTGGACGAACTGCGCGCCTGGGAGAAGCGCGCCCGCAGCATCCTGCCCAATGCCACGTTCCAGTATGTCTGCGAACTGAAAATTGATGGACTGGCAACGGCCCTTACGTATGAGGATGGACGCCTGACGCTGGGCGCCACGCGCGGGGATGGCTTTGTGGGCGAGGATATTACCCCCAATATTCGCAACATAGCTCCCATCCCACAACGCTTGCGAACCGAGGCAGGCGCAACGATTCCGCGCAAAGTGGAGATACGCGGCGAAGTCTATATGTCCACCAAAAGTTTCGAGCAATTGAATGAGCAGATTGCGCTGGCTGCCGAGCGCGTGCGCCAGGTCACCAGCGCAGCCGCCCCTGCCAACGGAAATGGCCTTGAAGCCGCTAAGGTGGCTGAGGCCAGCGAAGCTGTCGCGGCAATTCTGCCAGAAGCCGCCGCTGCCGAGCAGAAAGGCCCGCGCCTCTTTGCCAACCCGCGCAATGCCGCTGCTGGCTCCCTGCGTCAGAAAGACCCCTCCATCACACGCCAGCGCAAGCTGGAATACTTTGGCTACCAGATTGGCTATATTCAGGACAACGGCCTGCGCGTGGAGTCGCAATGGCAACTGCTGGAACTACTGCGCGGCTGGGGCTTTCCCGTCAACCCTAACGCTAAATTGTTTGCTAGCCTGGAAGAGGTGATTGCTTTTTGTCTGGAATGGCAGCAGCGCCGCTTCCAGATTCCCTACGAAATTGATGGTGTGGTTGTCAAGATCAATGATCGCCACCAGCAAGAAGAGTTGGGCGTCGTCGCGCATGACCCGCGCTGGGCCATCGCCTTCAAATTCCCGCCCATTCAGCAGACCACGCGCCTGCTCAGTATTGAGGTCAATGTCGGGCGCACCGGCTCGCTTAACCCGTATGCTGTGCTGGAGCCGGTCAATATTGGCGGCACCGTGATTCGTGCTGCTGCCCTGCATAACGAAAACGACATTCGGCGCAAAGACCTGCGCATTGGCGATTACGTGGTCGTGCAGCGCGCGGGCGATGTCATTCCCCAGGTCGTCAAGCCCATCCTTGAAAAGCGCCCAACGCCTCCGCCGCCAGAGTACAAGCTGCCGGAGCGCTGTCCCACGTGTGGCGCACCTGTCACCCGCAACGAAGACGAGGCAATGGCCTACTGCACCAATCTGCCAGAGGCTTGCCAGGCGCAACTGATCGAATTGATTCGCCACTTTGTCTCGCGTGGGGCAATGGACATTGACGGCATGGGCGATGAACTCTGCGACGATCTGGTCAAAAGCGGCTATGTGAAAGACCCCGCCGACATTTTCCGCCTGACCAAAGATGATCTGCTCAAGCTGGAGGGCTTTGCCGAAAAGAAGGCCAATAACATCCTTCATGCTATCGAAGCCAGCAAGCAGCGCCCGCTCTCGCGCCAGTTGTTCGCCCTGGGCATTCGCTATGTTGGCGAGAAAGCGGCGCAAACCGTTGCCACCGCCTTTGGCACAATGGAAGCCTTACTGGAGGCCAGCGAAGAACAGATTACCTCGCTGCCGGGCATTGGCCCCAAGATTGGGCATAGTTTGTATCTCTGGCTGCAACAGCCGCGCAACCGCGAAGTCGTGGCAAAGCTGAAGGCAGCGGGCGTGCGCACCGACAATGACCGCACCGCTGCCAGCACAATCACTGGCCCGCTGTCCGGCCAGACATTTTTGCTGACAGGGCGGCTGGAGAAAATGACGCGCCCTCAGGCCGAGGAAGCGATACAAGAACTTGGCGGGACAATTGCCAGCGGCGTGAGCAAAAGCCTGCATCATCTTATTGTTGGCGCGGATGCGGGTTCTAAGCTGGAGAAAGCCCAGAAAGCGGGTGTGCCCATCCGCGATGAAGCCTGGCTGATCGCCCTGCTTGCTCAGCACCAGAAAACTGAAGAGTAAAGGCTAACCTGGCTCTCCATGCCTGGCGTGGGCGACTCTTCCATTCGGAAGCCGTCCACGCCAGGCATGGAGAGTGGACAAAATCAAGGCGCATGTGATATACTCCAGCAGGGTATCATCACATGACGTGCGACAGCAGCCACCCACCGGCATAGCTGCTTTTCCTCTCTGCTAGCCGAAACCAGCGCAGGAAGCACGTCGCGTCTCAAAGGAGCATTTTACTATGGCAAAAAAGGGCGAACTTTCTAAGACAGCGCGCGCCTCGCTCGCCAACCGCGAGGAATTGAACCACCTGACCGCGCGTCAGTGCGCAAAATGTGGCGAATTTATCATGCTCAAGGAATTGCAACCCGTCAAGGTTGCTAATCAGGGTATGATGTACTACCACAAGAGCCACTACCAGCTTTCATAAACACACCACACAGCGCCAGATGGCGCAGGTGTCACCTTTGACCCTCCAGAGGAAGTTGCCTGCCTGGTGAAACTCGGACAGCGCTTCCTGGAGGGCTTTTCTCTAGCGCCAGAGTATCAACGATGACCACAGAAACAGCGCCAGAAGCAGCGCCAGAGCAACTTGAGCAGGCCGTCAGGCTGCTCGAGGCTGCCCAGCGGATCGCCGTCCTCACCGGCGCGGGAGCCAGCACCGAATCGGGTATCCCCGACTTTCGCAGCCCCAACGGACTGTGGCAACGCCAGCTCCCTACCACCTATCAGGAATTTATCAGCAGCCCAGAAGCACGCAAACGCTACTGGGAATTGCGCGTTCCCATCAGCAGGCAAATGGCCGAGGCCAGACCCAACGCCACCCATGAAGCGCTCACCGAATTGGAGCGCCTCGGCAAACTCATCGCCATCATCACCCAAAACATTGATGGTTTGCATCAGGCTGCTGGCACCTCACCGGAACGAGTGATCGAACTGCATGGCACCGCGCGCCAGGCCGCCTGCACCCACTGCAATACCCGCTCGCCCATTGCTGCGCTCCTGGAGCGCGTAGCTGCTGGGGAAGATGACCCTCGCTGTGCCTGCGGTGGCTATCTCAAAGCGGCCACTATCCTCTTTGGGCAGCCTCTTCCACGCGCAGAACTTGAGCAGGCCGTTGCGCTGGCAATCACTTGCGACCTGTTCTTTGTGATTGGATCTTCGCTGCGCGTCAACCCCGCCGCCCAACTGCCTGAGCTGGCCGTTGAACGCGGCGTTCCGCTGATTATCTTGAATCACGAACCAACACCGCTTGATGAGCAGGCCAACATTGTGCTCCACGCCACTGCCGGCGAAACGCTGGCCCAGATCATCGCGCTCTTGCGCAAGCGGAGTGCATAGACAGGGGCTTAAACAGCACTGCTGTACGCAAGCCACGATCTCTTACCTCTGGACATCTTCTGCAAAGCTGGCTACAATAGCCCCGAACACAAGATAGGGTTCAGAATCGCCAGAAGGCAGGTGGTGAGCGTGGCACAACAGCCACCTAAGATCATCAATAATCGCTATCGTCTGGGGCCAGAGCTTATCTCAGGAAGCGTTGCCCTGTTGTACAGCGCTACCGTCCTGGAAACAGGTGAATCGGTAGCCCTCTTGCTGGCTGAGCCGCCTTCCAGGTTAGATAGCATTCAGCGACGACGGCTGCTCCAGCCAATCCAGGGACTCATCTCCCTGCTGCATCCGCACCTGCTGCATGTACGCGATGTGGGCCTGGATGGTTCTTACTGCTTTGTCGTCACTGATCTACGTGGGCGCCCGTTGCGGGAACTCATGGAAAGCGGAGCCACCCCCATAAAGCGAGCGGTAGAGGTTGTCTGGCAGCTTGCCCAGGGGATCAGCGCTTTGCACACGCAAAACATGTTCGAGAGTGATCTGCGCCCAGAGCGGGTTATTATTGAGGGCGGCGAACACAATATCACGGCGCGAGTTGGAGACGTGGGCATCCGCAACTTTCTCTGGTCGCTGGGCTATCTAGACACCTCGGAGAATCCACTTCTCCAGCTCGACCCGCGCTACGCCGCGCCCGAACAATTAAAGCAGACCTCCACCGGCCCGGCCACCGATGTGTACACGCTCGGTCTGCTCCTGTTTGAAATGATCGCCGGACATGTCCCCTTTGAAGGCCGCACCCCCGCAGAAACACGCGCGATGCAAATGTCGGCGCCGGTGCCGTTGCTCCAGCCGCTGCGGGGGCAGACATCGGGGGAGCTTCAGTTCTTCATCGAGCAAGCGATGGCAAAACATCCCTCGCTGCGCTTTAAGGATATGAACACATTTTCCCAGGCGCTGGTCAAGCTGATGGCTGCCCTGCCGCAGCAAGAAAGCAATCCCCCGTTACAAGGACATGCGTTTCAGACGACACTGCTTGATCAGGCGATAGATGATATTCAATCCACCCGACCCAAGCCAGTCCCGCCGCCACCAGCGGCCCTGGAGACGCTAGACTTTTTGGACCGTGAAACAAACCCAATGGAAGGGCAAGAGGACGAACTGGACGAGCGAACCGTCCAGGTTCCAGGGCGAGCACGCCTGCTGGTGGGGCAAAGCGAACGTAAAAAAGTGATCCTGCTCAACCATTTGCCTGCCACATTGGGGCGGGCCGACCCCAACCGCAAGCTCAGCCCAGATATAGATCTTTCGCCCTACGACCCCAAACGCAGCATCAGCCGGAAACATGCCCGCATCATCCGTGAGGGTGATTTGTTTTACATTGAAGACCTGAAAAGCCGCAATAAGACCTGGCTGGGCGAACTGGAGTTGACGCCCTATGAACGCCAACTGCTGCGACGCCATGATACCATTCAGATTGGGCTGCTGGAATTGATCTTTGAATATTAAGCGGCCAGAAGCAAAGGGGGCATACTATGGCACGGGTGGGAATGTACCTGCAAGATAAACACAGCATCCGCGAGGGCATGGCCTACGCACAATATGCCGAGCAGCGCGGCTTCGGGGAGGTGTGGGAGGCTGAATCGCGGCTGGTGCGCGACGCCATTGTCCCAATGGCCGCCTTTGCTGCGGTGACATCGCGTGTCAAGATCGGCAGCGGCGTGATTAATAACTGGACGCGCAATATTGGCCTATTAGCCGCGACCTTTTTAACGCTGGATGATCTGGCCCCTGATCGCATTCTCTGCGGCCTGGGCGCGTGGTGGGATCCGCTGGCAAAACAGGTGGGCATCGAGCGCAAAAAACCGCTGAAAGCCATGCGCGAAACCGTTGAGGTGATGCGGCGTTTGCTCCGGTTGGAGCGCGTCACTTTTCACGGCGAGTTTCATTACGTGGATGAGATCGAACTGGATGTGGTACATGGCCGCCGCGAACCGCGCAACGTGCCCATCTATATCGGCGCGACGCATATGGGCATGATGGAACTGGCCGGGGAGATTGCGGACGGGGTTTTGCTGAATTACTGCGTCCCACCCGACTATAACCTGGAAGCGCTCAAACATATCGAGATTGGCGCCCAAAAAGCCGGGCGCACGCTGGAAAGTATTGATCGCCCGCAGTTGATCGTTTGCTCGGTGGACCACAACCACAAGCTGGCTGTGCAGGCGGCCAAAGAACTTATCACCCAATACCTGGCGCAGCAGCCGCATATTGCCGCTGCCAGCGGCACGCCGCTCGAAACGGTGCAGAAAGTGCAGAGCATCCTGGGCTGGCCCGCCACCAAAGCGCAGATTCACGAGGCCATGCAATACGTGCCCGATGAACTGATTGAGCGCATCACGGCCAGCGGAACGCCAGACGAGGTGCTTGCGAAGGTAGAAGAATACAACCGCAACGGCTGTACCTGCCCCATTCTCTATCCGGTGGCCGATGATGTGCGGCTGATGATAGACACGTTTGCCCAGAGCTAGCGCGCGGAGTTTGCTGGTGGTGTGGTGTCTGGCTGATAGGCAGCATCAAGCACATCCACCAGATGCAGCACGCGCGTGGAGGAGCCAGCCGCGCGCAGCCCCGCTTGAAGCTGAAGGATGCAGCCAGGGTTGGCGGAAACCACCACCTCAGCCTGTGTTTCCAGCAAGTGGCTTACTTTGCGCCTGAGCAGGCGACGCGACATCTCTGGCTGGGTCAGGTTATAGATGCCAGCGCTGCCGCAGCAGAGCACCGGTTCACGCATCTCTACAAGCCTGACGCCTGGTATCATCTGGAGGAGTCGTCGGGGCTGCTGGGTAATTCGCTGGGCGTGGGCCAGATGGCAGGGGTCTTGATAGGTCAACGTCAGGTTGAGCGGGCGCATCGCTGTGTTGAGTTCGCCGCGCCCGGCCAGGTCGCCCAGATATTCGCTGATGTCTTTGACTTTGGCGCTGAAGGCTGCCGCGCGCTCAGCAAATTTCGGGTCATCGCGTAATAGGTGCCCATAGTCTTTCAGAGTCGCGCCACAGCCAGCCGCGTTGACGATGATGGCTTCGAGAGGCTGATGGTCCTCTGGCGCGCTTACTGCCAATTGTTCAAACGCTTCAATTGTGCGGCGCGCGTGCTGGCGCGCCTGATCTAGCTCTCCGGCATGCACCGTGAGCGCGCCACAACACCTCTGCCCAGCGGGGAGATACACTGCGCAGCCCTGCGCAGCCAGCACGCGCATCGTCGCGCGGTCCGTTTCAGCAAAGGCTGTGCTCATGATGCACCCGGCAAAAAGCGCCACGCGCTCACGGGGAGACGATGCGGAAGGCGAAAGCACCTGACCACACGGAAGCAGAAAGCGCCCACGTAGGGACGGAAGCAGCGCCTCGATCTCAGCAAGCTTCAAAAGCCGCAAGACACCTGAGCGGCGGGCAAGCCACTGAAGGCCCAGGCGTTGATAGAGGCGTAGGAGGTGATTAATGGCGCGAAAGAGGCGCATACTCCTGAAAATATGTCGGAACGCCAGCCAACGCAGGAGCCGCTGGCGCAGCGGGCGCGAGCGAGCACGCTCAATTTGGGTGCGCGCCGCTTCCACCAGTTGCCCGTAGCGCACACCAGAGGGGCAAACGGCCTCGCACGCCCGGCAATCCAGGCATTGATACATCTGGCTCACAAAGCCGGGGCTGGTCAGGCTCAGACGCCCTTCAGCCACCGCTTCTATCAGATGAATGCGCCCGCGCGGTGAAGAAGTTTCGCGCAATGTCTCCAGATAGGTGGGGCAATGGGGCAGGCACAGACCGCAGCGCACGCAGGACTGTATGATGGAGGGGTCGGGGCAATCGCGTTCGGCAAAACCCCCAAGCACTGGCAGCATCCGAGAAGACACAGCAGCACGCCCACGCAATCTAGCTTCTCTCGTTCCTGGAAGAAACCCTTATGCTTTGACAACCCATATCTTGCTGGCGACGCGCTCAGGGATGCTTACCGCGCGCCCGGAAACATCCAGCAAGGCGGCTGCTTCGTCCCTGTTCTGGCTGGAAAGCCGCAGCACTTGCTCAGGCTTGAGGCCCTTTTCATTGAGATACAGGATCAACTCTTCCTCATCCTCCACCACCTCCGAGATACACAGTATTCGCACCGGCACGCCCTGGTCGGCCTGCGAGAGTCGGAACGCCTGATGCTCGGCAAGATAGTTTTTGGCATCGGGAACATAGCCCGGAATGGGGTTGCCATGCGGACAGGTGGTCGGGTGCCCCAGCGCCGCCACGACGCGCTGCTCTACCGCCCCAGAGATAAAGTGCTCCAACCGGCAGGCTTCTTCATGTACCTCATGCCAGCTCATTCCCAGCATATCCACCAGGAAACGCTCGGTCAGCCGGTGGCGACGCAGCACCGCCTCAGCCAATTGCTGGCCTTCTGATGTCAGCGTGACCTGGCGGCGCTCATCCATCTCAATATAGCCATCGCGCACCAGGCGCTTCAGCATCTCCGTCACTGAAGGCGGAGCCACCTGGAATTTCTCAGCCAGGCGCGCGCCAATCACCGCCTCGCCCTCCATCGCTATGTTATAGACCGCTTCCAGGTACTCTTCGACTTTGGCTGTTGCTCCCGTTTGTTGCGTCATGCTGCACCATGCGTTCTCTGTTTGTGGGGAGGTCTACAGGTGGTTGATGTGTTGAGTTAGGGGATGATGAGCGTGGCCCACTCTGCCAAGAGGATTGTAGCATGGTGCCAACCAGCGCGTCAAGGTCATGGCAGTTTTTTTGCACGTGCTGGTTGTGGTATGTTTTTAGGTGGAAGAATGACGCCACACAAGTGCCTGAGCCTTATAAAGAGGAGTGAATTTAAAAAAGCGTATGCCAACTCGCGCAAAAGTGGCCGTCCTGAAGACGCGCCCGGAAACGGTGCTGGAAGACTATGTGCGGCTGATGAAGCTGGCCGATCTGGAACAGCACCTGGACCCCACCAAAACGACGATTCTGAAAGATAATATTTCCTGGCATTTCCCCTTCCCCGCCGCCAATACTACGCCCTGGCAGATGGAGGGCGTCGTGCAAGGGCTGCATGGAGCAGGCTACCAAGACCTGACCTGTGTCCAGAATAAGACAGTTGTCACCAACGCCTTCAAGGGCGAAGACTTAAACAACTATGTGCCCATCTTCAAGAAGTACCAAATTCCTGTGCTCTATAACTTCAAAGAAGAGGACATGACCTGGGTCAAATACGAACCTAAGCACAAGATGCTCGTACTGGACAAGATATTTCCTGAAGGGATTATGATCCCCGATTATTTCTTTGGGAAAAACATCGTGCATTTGCCAACAGTCAAATGCCATATCTACACGACTACTACCGGCGCCATTAAAAACGCTTTTGGCGGGCTGCTCAACACCAAGCGCCACTACACACATAGCTGGATTCACGAAACCATTGTGGACCTGCTTGCCATCCAAAAGGAGATTCACAGCGGCCTGTTTGCCGTGATGGATGGCACTACCGCCGGAAACGGCCCTGGCCCGCGCACGATGTTCCCCGTTGTGAAGGACTACATTCTGGCGAGCGCAGACCAGGCCGCCATTGACGCGGTGGCCGCCTGGATGATGGGCTTTGACCCCATGAGCCTCAAATATATCCGCCTGGCGCATGAGAACGGGCTGGGCGTGGGCGAGATGAACGAGATCGAGGTCGTGGGCGCGGACATCTCCGCCGAGCGCTGGGGCTTCACCGTTGGCGATAACCTGGCAAGCCGGGCGGGTGACATCCTCTGGTTTGGTGCCCTCAAGGGGATTCAGAACTTCTTTTTCCGCACTCCACTGGTCAATGTGTTTATCCTTGGCTCGGAAACCTACCACGACTACTACCGCTGGCCGCTGAAAGACCGGCGCGTGTTTGAGCGCTGGCTGGCAGAAACGCATTGGGGGCATCTCTTCCAGAACTATATGGCGTCTGAGACGCCGACTGAGGCGCAAACGGCCTGAAACTTGTTCGGTTGAGCGCGTGGGGTCTTGAGCTATACAGGCTTGCCAACGCGCGGGAAAGCAGATAGAATGCGCGTGTGCCATCTCAGCAGGTACGCGAGATTGTGACAGCGAAAAGTTGCGAGCAAACAACGCTCTGCGGCTTGCAGCAGGCACAATGATCTATTTGCCCACCATGTGTGTAGTAGAGAGAAGAGTACATTGCCAGGGGACACCAAGTCACAAGACCAACAAGGAGGCGGGAAAGTCTTGAACCCTTCTTCAGCGTTGTTTTTACCTGGCGATGTGCTCCAGGTTTTGATCGCGTATTGAGGCCGCATGGGGAGCGAGCGTTTAGCCAATCAAGAAATTGAAGATACCTTCCTGGTACAGCGCGTTGCAAACGGGGATAGCAGCGCCCTGGAGAAGCTCTATGATCGCTACGGGCAGGCGGTCTACTCTCTGGCGCTGCGCATTGTGCGTGAGCCTGGGACCGCCGAAGATTTGACCCAGGAGGTCTTTGTTCGGCTCTGGCGCTACGCCGGAACCTATGACTCAACACGCGGGCGTTTTTCCGGGTGGTTACTTGGGATTACCCGCAATCTGGCGCTCAATGAGGTACGCCGTTGGCAAAGCCGCCCCCAAAAAGCCGATCTTGTCACCGACGACGATGAACGGGCGTATGAATTGGTAGACGAGAGCGCCGATTCAGCGGAAGCGGCCTGGCTCAACATCCGGCGCGAGGCGATTGTGCAAGCAATGCGACAACTCCCCGCGCCGCAGCGCCGGGCAATTGAACTGGCCTTTTTTGGTGGACTGACACATTTGGAAATTGCGAACTTACTAGGCGACCCACTTGGTACGATCAAGAGCCGCATTCGCATCGGGATGCAGCGGCTCAAGCAACTCTTGCTGGCACAGGGCATTGAGGCGGATTGACGTATGGCTGATACATCTCACCAAACAGAGAAGCACGTCGAGGACCAGATTGACGCCTATGCTCTGGGAATCCTTGAAGATGAGGCTGCCGCCGAGGTAGAACGCCACCTGGAACATTGCAACCAGTGCCAGCGCGCGCTGCGGCAGGCGCGGGAAGTCACCTCGATGCTGAGTCTGGCGCCAAAACAAGTTGCGCCCCCGCTCCATCTCAAACAGCGTATTCTGTCGCGCATCGCCCAGGAAGAGGGGCAGCGTCGGCCAGAGACACGGACTTCTGCTGCACCAGAGCGCAGGACTCATGCTGAGCCTGATGAATCCACACCTCCCGATATTGCCATTCAGCTTCCAGATGCCCCCTCAACGCGCCGGGGCTGGAAGCGCTGGGTAGATCGCATGGTTTCTGGCCGGAGCACTGCGCCAGCAGCAGTCGGGCCGCAGGGAACCAGCCCCACTCCTACCGGAGAACATCTGGAGACGATTTTACGGCTGCTGCATTCGCCACATGCCGCCATGTGGGAGCTTGCCGGGACGCCCGAAGCCCCAAGAGCACACGCGCGCCTGCTCGGCTCCCCGGAAGAACGCACCGCTATTCTGCTGGTGCAAGGGCTGGAGCCGCTCCCACCGGGGCGCGACTATCAACTCTGGTTCTTGCGCGAAGGCAAGCCTGTGGGCAGCGCCATCTTTGACGTGCGCCAGAATGGGCAGGGGCAACTGATGGTCCGCGCACCACGCCAGCTTGCTCACTACGATCTGGCGGCGATTACTCCTGAGCCAGCAGGCGGCAGCCCAGGCCCCACCGGACCAATCGTCATTGCAGGAGAACTCAAAGCCGCCTGAGCCGCTTTCACCTGAGCCACTTTGAAACGAATGTGCTCTGCTGCTCAGGCGGCCTGCTCAGCCCGTTCTTCTGCTGTTGTCCACTGATGGCCCACCGCCAGCTATCGTTGCCACCGGCGTTTGCTGACGCTGCTTTCTGCGGCGCAGGCGTCTAAAGATGCCACGCACCATCAAGAAGAACAACAAACCAACCAGCACCAGCAGCACGAGGGCAATGATGGGCACCACCAGTGCCAGGACCACCAGCAGCACCACGAGGACATCTTCAATGATACTGACAACGGGATTGCCCACTCCAACGGTGGAGGCAGTGACGGCTGGACGGGTGAGCGCCTTGGCGCTGTGTACCCCGCCTGCCAGCAACAAGCCCAGTCCCCCAGCTACAACAGAGCTGTGCATACTCACGATGTTATCAGTCCCGGCAAAAATGACCGCGCCCATGATGGGGCGAATGACCGTATGGATGATGTCGCTGACATGATCAACCGCCGGAAACTTATCAGCTACCACCTCCAGAACAGAAAGTCCGCCCAGCACAACCAGAAGGATTGGATTGGTTAATACCTCAAAATTCTTCTCCAGCGGTACCAGACCCAAAGAAGCCGCGATTCCAAGCGCAAAGAGTGGAAAATAAGCCCGTAGCCCGGTAGAGGAACTCAATACAGTGGCCGCAATCGTGGTCGTTGGTATCGAAAGCTCGTTCATCCTCGTGGATCTCCTCGGCGCCCTGGTTGTCTCTGCCCAGTGGAACGAGACGGTGCTCCTTTTCCCGGAGGGGCAGATTGGGCGCGGGCTTTGGGCTGTTTTGGCCCTTGCCAGTTATCTAAATTGCCGACCCGATAGAGCGGGCCGCTCTGGTCCGTATTTGAAACTGCTCCCTCTTGCGCATCAAGCCGTCCTTCAAGTTCAAGCTGCCTGCGCTGCCAGGAAGGGAGGGGTGGCGGTGGCTCATCCGCAAATGGAGAATAATCGCGGCGCTGGTAGACCAGCAGGGCGGGGTCAAGCGCTTCTTCCGTTTCCTCCCGTACCCAGGCATCATAGGCTGCTTCACGCGACTTCTTCAGGGCCGCTTGCTTTTGGATGTGCTCGGCCTTCCGATTCCCAAATACCTCTGCTGCCGCGCCTGCGATCCCTGCGGTCACAATGATATAGATGAAATACATCAGCACATTCACCAGGACAAGCAGCAGCTTTGCAGTGGCGCCTGTGCCTGGAAGCGGGGCAACAACGGTTGAATACAACTGATCGGTAAGATTGGGCTTATGCAGCGAATTGGTGATCACACGCAGCAAAATATCGCCTGCCTCGACAATACAGGCGGCAACCAATCCAGCCAGGGCACCAACAGATTTCTGTCGGCCAAGGTCAGCAGGATCAAGCCAATGGATAGCGAGCATTCCAGCGAGCATGCCAATACCTAGCAGCAAGACCATTTCCAGAAGGAGCGCCAGGGTGGGTATCCCCAGAAAGGCTGTTACCAGCACGACATCCAGGAGTATTCCCAACCCTCCAGCAAGCAAACCGGCAAACATCTTCGATGAGAGCATGCAATGCACCTCCTCTGACTTTTCGGTTCAGCCTCTGCTCCCCGCCCATGCTCCTTCAAAGAAAGGGGCAAGGATTCCCATCCCTTTTAAGGGAGAGGGAGGAATCCCCAGAGGGGACAAGTTTGTCCCTTGTTTCCCTTGACGCCTCAGCCCAGGTGTGGTATACTGCGAACGTGCCTGGGCACTTGCAGTAGGGACAGCTACGGAAGCGCCAGTATGCAAGAGATACGGTTGGCGCAAGGAGAACGTGCTGCACGGACGCTAAGCCATGTAACGGGCTATGAAGTTGAAGCATGTATGACCTCGGTTGTACGTGAATTGAGATGGAGCCTGGTTACAAGCTCATCCCTTTTAAGAGATTGAGCACCTGACCATGGTGTGCGCTGCTCACAACTGGCTCCTGCACCACACACGCTTCACTGCCCCCAACAAGGCGCTGCTATCCCAACAGCTGCTTGGCAATCAGCATCCGCTGGACTTCGCTGGTGCCTTCGCCAATTTCATGTGCCTTGACATTGCGGTAGTAGCGCGAAACCGGATATTCATCCATAAAGCCATAGCCGCCGTGAATCTGTACGGCCTGATCAGCGGCGCGTTTGGCCGACTCCGAGGCAAACAACTTCGCTATTGCCGCTTCCCGCGTATAGGGCTGGCCCTGCATGTGCAGCCACGCCGCCTTATAATACATCAGGCGCGCCAGTTCAATCTCCATTTCCATATCCGCCAGCTTAAACTGAATCCCCTGGAACTGACTGATTGGCCTGCCAAACTGCTTGCGTTCCTTCGCGTATTTCAAGGACGCATCCAGGCATGCCTGCGCCAGCCCAACGCTGAGCGCGGCAATCGCCACGCGCCCGCTATCAAGGATGCGCATAAACTGCTGGAAGCCCTCGCCACGTTTGCCCAGCGTATTCTCCACCGGAACACAGCAATCTTCAAAGGTCAGCGGGCGCGTATCCGAGGCACGCCAGCCCATCTTTTTGAGCGGCTTGCCAATGCTATATCCAGGCGTCCCCTGCGGAATGATGATGTTGGTCACTTCCGGGCGGCCATCAGACCGTCGCCCGGTGGCTGCCGCAATCGTCACCCCACCGGTCATTTCTGTGCCCGCGTTGGTAATAAACATCTTGGCGCCATTGACCACCCAACGATCTCCGCGCATCTCGGCATGGGTTTCGCTGCTGCCAGAATCGGAGCCAGCGCCAGGCTCGGTCAGCCCAAAAGCCCAGAGTTGTTTCCCTTGCGCCAGCGGAACAAGATACTGCTGTTTTTGCTCCTCGGTACCAAAGAGAAAGAACGGCGTTGACCCCAGCGAGACATGCGCCTCCATTGTAATCCCCACCGAGGCATCGCCCCGCCCAACCTCCTCGATAGCCAGGCAGTACGAAAGAAAATCGGCTCCGGCGCCGCCATACTCCTCTGGGAACGGCAAGCCCAGCAGCCCAAGCTCGCCCATCTGACGCACTATATCAATTGGAAACTCGCCGGTTCGGTCCATCTCTTCGGCGCGTGGTGCAATCACTTCTTCCGCAAACTCGCGGGCCGTTGCCCGAATCTGCATCTGCTCTTCACTGAGCGAGAAATCCATGATCAGATAGCTCCTTTGCTCCTGTGGAGGCGAGGTTGCCAGCGCCATTTTCCAGGAAGACGCTCTGCAATCCCACTGCCGATTATAACACACGCTGCCATTTGTACCGCACTGCCAGGGCCACATCAGCCTACAAGCCTCGGCTTGTGGGCCACACACACTCGCCACATGCACTACGGGAATGCTGCCTTCCACTGGCTTGCGTTTGCCGCACGTAATTACGCGATGTTATAATTTGCCAGTGTCCAGGCGGAAAAACCTCTGGCGTCTTTGTTGCAGGGGGATAGTTGGACCGCATGAGCAGGTGTTTTGCCTGCTCAAGAACATTTTTGTTGGTTATTTGATTTGAGGTCAAGTGGTGGGGACGAGTGGCATAGGGAGGAGACGTTTCAGGCATGAGCAGCAACCACATCAACAACAACCACAGCACCACACACAGCCGCTTTTTGGAAGAGGTCCAGCGCCGGGTCATTGTCTACGACGGCGCGATGGGCACCAACGTTCAGAACTACCACCTGGGGCCAGCCGAATATGGCGGCGAGCGCACTGAAGGCTGCAACGAATATCTGGTGATGACGCGGCCCGATGTGATTGAAGAAATCCACACCGGCTTTATGGAGGCTGGCTGCGACGTATTAGAAACCGATAGCTTCACCGGCAGCCGTCTCAAGCTGGATGAATATGGTCTGGGCCACCTCACACGCGACATCAATCTGACCGCCGCGCAACTGGCACGCCGCGTCGCTGATCGCTACAGCACGCCCACAAAACCGCGCTTTGTCGCCGGGTCGCTTGGACCCACCGGCATGCTGCCCTCTTCGGATGACCCCACGCTGAGCAATATCACCTATCAGCAGCTGGCTGAAATCTTCCGTGAGCAGGCCAGAGCGTTGATGGAGGGCGGCGTAGACCTGCTGCTCATTGAAACCAGCCAGGATATTCTGGAGGTGCGCGCCACCATTGCTGGCATTCGCCGCGCCTTTAACGACCTGGGCCGCGTGCTGCCTATCCAGGCGCAGGTGACGCTGGATACCAGCGGGCGCATGCTGCTGGGGACAGATATTGGCGCGGTGATGACCATCCTCTCCCATCTCAATGTGGATGTGATTGGGCTGAACTGCTCCACCGGGCCGGAGCATATGCGCGAGCCAGTGCGCTACCTGGCGGAAAACTGCCCGCTGCCCATCTCCACCATCCCCAACGCGGGCATCCCGCTCAATGTAGGCGGCAAGGCGGTCTATCCAATGGAGCCAGGCCCAATGGCCGAGGCGCTCGCTGAGTTTGTGCAGGAGTTTGGTGTCAACATCGTGGGCGGCTGCTGCGGCAACTCCCACGAGCATCTGCGCCAGGTGGTGCAGGCGGTCAGCGGAGTGCAACGCAAGCCCCGCGCTGTGCAGGTAGAATATCAGCAAGCCATTGAGCGGGCGCGCACTGGCGATATTGCCTCCGTAGCCAGTGGCATTCGCACCGTTGCGCTTGCCCAAGACCCGCCGCCCTTGCTGGTGGGCGAGCGCGTCAACAGCACTGGCAGTAAGAAAGCAAAGCAAGCGCTGCTCAGCGATGATTATGACACGCTGCTGGCAATCGCCCGCGAACAGGTGGAGGGCGGCGCGCATACACTGGATGTGCAGGTGGCACTTACCGAGCGCACCGACGAAGCCGAGCAGATGCGCCTGACGGTCAAAAAGCTGTCAATGGGCATCGAGGCGCCGCTGGTGATTGACTCCACCGAGGCCAACGTCATTCAGGCCGCGCTGGAAACCTATCCAGGGCGCGCCATCGTGAATTCCATCAACATGGAAAATGGCCGCCAGCGCATTGAAGCCGTTCTGCCGCTGGTGCAGGAGCATGGCGCCGCTGTCGTGGCGCTGACGATTGATCAGGAGGGCATGGGCAAAACCGCCGAGCGCAAGTTTGAGATTGCCCAGCGCATCCATCAAATCTGCACAGAGGAATATGGCCTGCGCCCCGACGCGCTGATCTTTGACACGCTGACCTTCCCTGTGACCACCGGCCAGGAAGAACTGCAAAACGCGGCGGTGGAGACGATTGAAGCCATCCGGCGCATCAAGCGCGAACTGCCCGGCGTCCTGACCATCCTGGGCGTCAGCAATGTCTCGTTTGGCGTGGCGCAGCATGCCCGCGCCGTCCTCAACAGCGTTTTCCTGTACCACGCCGTTGAAGCGGGGCTGGATGCGGCTATCGTCAACCCGGCGCACATCACACCCTATGCCGAGATTGACGCCGAGCAGCGCGAACTGGCCGATGATTTGCTGCTGAACCGGCGACCCGATGCGCTGCCGCGCTTTATCGAATACTTTGAGCAGCATGGCGCGCAGAAGAAGGAACAGGACAAAGCCGACCCCACTGAGGGTATGACCACCAACCAGAAGATTCACTACCAGATTTTGCACCGCAAGAAGGATGGCATTGAGGCACTGCTTGATCAATCTGTTTTTGAGCGGCTGGTTGGCTCGGAGGCGTCTGCTTCAGCGGGCCAGCGTTTTGCTGAAGCGGACGCCCGAACGCTGGTTGAGACGCACCAGCCAACGCCCGCGCTCTCTGAGGCCGCCGTCAACATCCTCAACACAGTGCTGCTGCCCGCTATGAAGGATGTGGGCGACAAGTTTGGCGCGGGCGAACTGATCTTGCCGTTTGTGTTGCAATCCGCCGAGGTGATGAAGCGCTCGGTGGCCCATCTGGAACACTTTCTGGAGCGCATGGAAGGCTACACGAAAGGCAAGGTGGTGCTGGCTACCGTTTTTGGGGATGTACATGACATCGGCAAAAATCTGGTCAACACCATCCTTTCCAACAATGGCTATACCGTCTATGATCTGGGCAAGCAGGTGCCACTCAACACGATTATTGAGAAAGCGTTGGAGGTCAAGGCTGATGCGATTGGCCTTTCGGCGCTCCTGGTGAGCACCTCCAAACAGATGCCGCTGTGTGTGCAGGAATTGCACAAACGCGGGTTGAAGTTCCCCGTCATCGTTGGCGGGGCAGCTATCAACCGCGCCTACGGGCGGCGCATCATCTTTGTGGGCGAAGATGGGCAGAGAGCACCCTATGAGTCGGGCCTGTTTTACGCCAAAGATGCCTTTGAGGGGCTGGAGATCATGGATAAGCTCTCCGACCCAGAGCGACGCCCGCCCTTTGTGGAGCAGATCAAGCATGAGGCATGGGAAGCCGCCAGAAGTGAGCAGCGCGCGGCAGAAGCAAAAGGGCAGCTCGCTACGGCAGCGGCCCCGGCTGGCGCAATCTCTTCAGGAAACGGCACAAGCAGCGCGGGCGCAGAGCGCTTTGCCCAGGAGACGCTGCCCGCGCCGCCCTTCTGGGGGCCGCGCGTGCTGGAGCGTATCGGGCTGGAGGACGTGGCCGCCTGCATAGACCACAATACGCTGTACCGCCTGCACTGGGGCGGCAAAACGCATGGCGAAGAGTTCCAGCGCCTGGTGCGCGAGGACTTTGCGCCACGCCTGGAGCGCATGCTGCTGGAGGCACGCCAGAGGCGCTATATGGAGCCAAAAGCGGTCTACGGCTACTACCCCTGCCAGAGCGACGGAGATGAGTTGATCATCTTTGACCCAGAGGACCACACCCGCGAGATCGAGCGTTTTCATTTCCCCCGCCAGCCCAACGAGGCACGTCTGTGCCTGGCGGATTACTTCGCCCCGGCGGCTTCAGGGCGCAAGGATGTGGTCGCGCTTCAGGTCGTCACCATCGGCCAGAAAACGACGGACCTGATCGATACCTTACAGGCGCAGGGCGATTACTCTGCCGCTTACTACATTCATGGCCTTGGCGCGGAGATGGCGGAAGCAATGGCCGAATACGTGCACCGCATCATTCGCCGCGAACTGGGGCTGGCAGAAGAGCAGGGGAAACGCTATAGCTGGGGCTATCCAGCCATTCCTGATCTGGAAGACCATCGCAAAGTCTTCCAATTGCTGCCAGTGCGCGAAAGCATCGGGGTAGACCTGACGATCTCGCATCAACTGGTGCCGGAGCAATCTACCGCTGCGATTGTGGTGCATCACCCCAAAGCGGTGTACTTTAGCGTGCGCCCGGCCCGCGAGCCGTCAGCAATCAGCGGGAATGATTAACGTTTCTTGGGCACACAAAACGAGCAGGCACGCTAGCCTGCTCGTTTTGTGTGCCCAAGCCAGGTGGCCTCAAGGATAGGTTTTAAACGGCCAGAGATTCATCTCCTGCGTCCAAGCGCTCGCAGGCTGCTGCAAAAGATAGAGGACAGCATGCCCCAGGTCTTCTGGGCGCAGGTATTTGGCGCCCGGACGGGGCACCCAGCCCTTGCGCTGGCCGGAAAAGCTGGTTTCGGCGATGCTGCCTGGAATCAGGGTGGTCACGCGGATATTCATATCGCTCACCTCGGCGGCCAGAGACTGCGCCAGGCCATGCAGCCCAAACTTGCTGGCGCAATAGGCCGCCATATTGGGATAGCCTTGTTTGCCCGCGCCAGAGGAAATCATTACGATATGGCCGCCGCCCTGCTCCTGCATGGCTGGCAATACCGCCTGCGAGCACAGAAATGGTCCGGTGAGATTGACTTCAAGGGTACGCTGCCACTCCTCCAGAGAGGTTTCCTCCACCCGGCTCACCGGCCCACCAACACCCGCGTTGTTGATCAGCGCGTCAATCCGGCCAAAGCGCTCCAGCGCATGCTGTGCCAGGCGCCGCGTATCGGCTAACTTTGTCACATCGCCAACCACCACTTCGCACGCGCCTTCTTTGGCAGTAATCTCGGCTGCCAACGAGTCCAGTTCTTGCTTGTTTCGAGCTACTGCCACGACCTTTGCGCCCTCGCGCGCAAGCATCAAAGCAATCGCTCGTCCAGCGCCATGACTGGCACCAGTAACAATAACTACCTTGTTCTCCAATGCTGGCATCGCTGCTCCTCCTCATGGACAACCTGCCGGGAACACTCTACTGCCCACAGAGTATCGCGAAAGGCGAGAACAATGCAAGATGCGTAGGCAATACAGCCCTCATCTCATGTGCCTACCACCCGCTTCATCTCGTAGCGTACCAGGACTTGTCTCCTAAAACAGGACAAGTCTCCTAATGCGCCGATTTGCATCTATTGCCGTGCCGTAACCCGCCAGCCCGCTCCAACACTGGTCTGGGCAAGGCGCCAAAGACACTATCTGCTGTCTGTAAACTTGCCAAAGATGATATACTCGTCTCACGACCCTGTGGCTGCGGCCTGCCAGGATGAGGCGAGGGAAGTCAGGAGGAGGGGAAGCCAAAAGCATCCAGGGAACCTATCTTAACTTCCAGGATTTTTTCTTTGCATTCAGAGCATGATGCAGTGAAGCTGCACGCTCCTGGTATATTACTCCTCATTGCATGCTTGAGGCGATACGGGAGAAACTGAAAGGCAGGTTCCTTATGCCCACCTCAAACGCGCGCCGACCATTCTTCTCAACCATTCGCAGCAAAGTGCTGGCCGGGCTTCTTGTTGCTGCGCTGCTGCCACTAATCGCCAGCATCCTCATCTCGCTGAGCCAGATTGATCGCATGAACACGCAATCCATCAGCACCGGCAGCGCTGCGCTGAGCAACAATGCCAAGCAAGCACTGCAAACACAGGCTCAGGATATAGCCCTGACGACTGGTCAAAAGCTGAATTTGATCGGTCAGACTACCCAGGAACTGGCAAACTATGCCGCGACGCTTTTCAGCCACCCAGAAGTGTATGGGCAGGGGGTCTATCCCCAGGATCAGACAATGGTCCAGCTGGCGAATGGGCAATGGGGCAACTCTGGGGACTCCAAAGTAGACCCCTCCAGCGCCTTTATCTCCAATAAAGTGACCCGGCTGACCACAACGCTGCGGCAGATACTCGACATTCAGACCTATCTTGACCCGGTGTTTCAGGCGCACTTTGACCAGGACCAATTCCCTACCTATATTGGCACCACAAGCCAGATTACGCGCTATTATCCCAATATCAATCTTGCTCAGGTGGTTCCTCCCGATTTTGATATTACCCAGCGGCCCTGGTTTGTTGCTGCCAACCCAGACAACGATCCACAGGGACTCCCTGTGTATTCAGCCCTCTACGCGGATGCAACCGGCAACGGCCTGACCATCACCTCTGCCGTCCCCATCTATGTCAACGGGAAGTTTGTAGGCGTCGTCGGGCGCGATGTTCCGCTGGAAAAGTCGCTGCTGCAAGATGTGCTGCCCACCAAAATCGGCACAAACGGCTATACCTTCCTGGTCAGCCAGGACGGGAAAGTGCTCAACATTGACAACGCCATTGGCAAGCGCGATTTTGGCATTGACTACAAACTCCAACCCGATTCCGTCTTGCAAGACTTCCCACTGGATGCCCAGCATGACCCCGCTATCACCTCATTCACGCAAGGACTGGCAGTCAGTCAACCAGGCGTCGCCTCGCTCACTCTGGATGGTCAGGTCAAATATCTGGCCTACGCGCCCATTCAGGCACAGGGAACCAAGTGGGCGGTGGTACTGGTGCAGCCGGAGTCCGAGGTACTGGCTCCTATTGCCTCCCTGGATAGCCAGCTTACCCAGCAGATCACCCAAACCAAGTGGATTAATTTTGGGCTGACGGCAGGACTGCTGCTTCTGGCAGGCATTGTTGCCTATATCCTTAGCCGCAACATCGCCCGACCACTGCTGGCAATCACCAGATCGGCAGAGTATCTGGCCACTGGTCAATCTATGTATCAAGACCCTGAAGTCAGCCTGCAACAGGAACGTATGGTGCAGCGCGGCGATGAGGTTGGGCAGCTTGCCCGCGCCTTTGAAGCCATTGATCGCTACTTTGAGGAAACCAGCCAACTTGCCGATCAGATTGCCCAGGGAAACCTGGGAATCGCGGTGCAACGCACCTCCGATCAAGACCGGCTGGGGGTCGCGCTGGAAAATATGATGAGCTACCTGAGCCAGATCCTCCAGGTGGTGACACGCCTGGCCTCTGGTGATCTTTCGCAGGATATTCAACCGCGCTCCAACAGCGATGTCTTGGGCAATGCGCTCAAATACATGCTTGATGAGTTGAGCGCGCTGGTGGTGCGTGTACAATCGGCAGGGCGCGAGATTGAGTCCGCCGCCACCTTTGTTTTGCAGCGTTCGGCTCTCCTGGTAGAAGCTTCGGAACGGCAGATGGAGCAGATTATGCACGCCACCTCCGAGGCAAGCCAGATGGCCGAATCCAACCATAAAGTGGCTGAAGATACCTATAAACTGGCACACGTGGCTTACAACTCGCGCATCCAGGCACAGGCCGGATTTCAGGCTGTTCAGCAAGCCATTATGGGTATGAACCAGATTCAGGATGATGTGCGCGAAGCCACCCAGCGCGTCAGCCAACTCAACAGGCGCACGCAGGAAATCACCCGTATTACCGAAGTCATCAGCAATATTGCCCATCAGACAAATCGGCTGGCGCTGGATGCCGCTATTCATGCCCAGACCGCCGGACCACATGGCCGCAACTTTAGCATGGTAGCAGGCAATATTCGACATCTGGCCGAACAGGTGAAAGAAGAGGTCAACCAGATCTCTCGGCTGATCCAGACGATTGTTGAGGAGACAAGTCAGGCCATCCAGGCCAGTAAGCAAAGCCAGCAGCAAGTGGTCGAGGGGGTTAATCTCGCCAGTTCCGCGGGGACAGCGCTAGAATCCATCGCTACTGTCGTGGATCAGCAAGGGCAGTTGGTGGAGGTGATTAACCGCGTTGCCAAGCAACAAAAGGAAACCTCAGTCTCTGTAGCCCAGGAGATGCAAGGAGCATCAGACATCACTGTGCAATATAGTGCCGGCACCCGCCAGACCGCTCAGAGCATCGAGCGCCTGGTGTATCTGGCAAGGCAGCTCAAAGAGTCGGTCGAAGTTTTCACTCTGCCAGGCAGCTACGCCAATGCTGATCGCTTCCGCAGGTCAAGCGATCTAACCGGGCCGCAAATGCCCATGCCCGTTCGCTCAGTCCGCCCCACTCCTCTGCTGCCACAAGGGCATACATCTGGAAAGATGGGAGGGTTAAATGGGATGAACGGTGGAGGGATGAGCAATCAGCGGTAGCAAGAAAGTAGGCTCTTGAAGCCAGAAGAACCAGAGGGAAAGCGCGACAACTCACCGTTGCGCTTTCCCTCTGGTTCTTCTGGCTTCAGGTGATGGCTTGTCCCGGTCTTCCCATTCCATCGTACACATTGCTCCAGTCAACAATGGGAAGAAAAAACCAGAAAGGCCAGGAGCCACCTGGCTCTTTTCCGGTGGCTCCTGGCCTAACTTTTGCGTTTAGAACATTAGCAGGTGGGACAGGACTCGAACCTGCAACCGGCGGTTTTGGAGTTCCCTTTTTAGCCGGAAACCAGCGGAAACTTCAGGAAAGCGACGGAAGCCCAGCCCATTCCCCATCAGGCTCCAGCGATCATATCCCCCTTGGTATCTGCTTTCCCGTTTTATTGCTTCTTGTCGTCACCTACGTCGTCAAAATGTGCCCTCTTTTCATACCCTCAAACGCTGCATAGTACCTTCTTCCTACCCTTTCGGAAGTGAACGGAAAGTAACGGAAACAAGCGGAAGCCCTGTCTTGCACGCATGCTATGGTCACTATAGCGACAGCATGCCGCCGCAGACAGAGAAAAACGCGGGCAGTGAAAGTACCCCGCCCCTGGGATGGTCATACCGTCCTTGGGGTGATCTGGGACTTCACTGCCCTCTTTTTGTGGGCACACACATAG
>DATBGS010000043.1:0-65172 GCA_036557885.1 Ktedonobacterales bacterium | reverse complement strand
AGTGCGAAGCGTGGGTCACGACGGGCGATGACATGCTGTTCAACGAGTTGCATCCGTGTCCCTCCCTTGCTCCCTTTTTTGCTGTTGCACATACTGCTCGAGCGCCCATAAGAGTTCACCGGTGAAGGAGCGCTTATGCTGGCGGGCAAGAAGACGTATTGCTTCTTGGAGGGAAGGTGCGATATAGATAGTGGTACGTTTCAACGGTTCTTTTTCCATGATTACAATATATCATACCAATGTAGTATCATCAAGGGCGAGAAAACGCAAGGAAGCGCTGCCATTCGCTAGAAACTCTATGAACGGTTCCAATACCTGCACTTTGGCTGGAAACTCTCTCTTTCCAATTTTGCGCGCATCCATAAGAACAGTCTGGTGGGTTTTTCGCATTGGCTTGCACCCTCTGTATTTGCTCGTGGAGGACCACCTATGGCCGGAATATCTGCGGATCTGCGCACACAGATCCACGCGGTGCTGGCGTCTCCCCTTGATCGCAGCGCGCTCCTGCGCCAGATGTCGGCTCTGGCAGAGCACGATGCTTTTCGCACCCATGCTGATCTCTGGGCGCCCGCGCTCTTTCAACGCGCTGCTCCCTTCTTCGAGCCGTTTCTGCTACGCTACCTGGACGCTCGGCAAGAAGCCACCATTCGGGCGTTGCTGCCGCAGGCTGAAGCGGCAGGGCACGATACGCTCTTTAACGGTCTTTATCAGAAGATTGCCAGAGAAGATGCCTGGAATGCCGAACTTCTGGTGCTGGCGCGTTCCCATCAGACGGATGAACAGGTGCTGCGCGCGATACAACGCCGCGAGATGGAACGAAGCTGGTTTACCATGACGGAAGTGGTAGCGTTGACGCTCTATCGGCGTAATCCTGCCCTCTTTGCTGCGTTCATTCGCCGCCATATTCGCCATCGGTGGGGGCAACGATCTCAGGGCTTTGAGCACCTGCTTCAGGCCATACAGCAACAGGGTGACGATGAACTGTATTGGGCGCTCTTTCGTCAACTGGCTGGGTCGGATGAATGGAAGCGCTCCATCCGTCAGGTGCTCCGCGCTCGGACACCTGCCAGCGCCATTCTGGAAGAAGTGCGCAGACGGCATGCTGAACACATCTGGGATGCTGATACCAGCGTATTGATAGACGTGCTGGAACGGTATGGCATCGTCGTCATCCCTTACATTGAGGAGCATCTCGGCTGGATCGCCCAACGCGGCTCGGCTGAGCGTTTGCTCTCTGTGGTCAGCAGGCTTGGCGATGAAGCGCTCTACTGGCGCTTCTATTGCAAGACACGCGATTGGGTGCAGTGGAATGGCACCCTGCGGGAACTGCTTAAGCGCCCCATTTCGGATAGCGAACTCGCGCTGGCTCTGGAGATTCGCACTCCCCCCTCCGGCTGGCGCTGGCAATGGTGGCGACTCGAAAGCGACGTCGCCCTCTCATTCTATCGCCGCAATCCAGACCTCTTTCGCCCGATGCTGGAACGGTTTGCCACCCGTGAACCCGATCTAACGCTCTTTCATGAAGCCGAACAACGCGGCGATGAGGAGTTGTTAGACACGCTGAGTTTTCGGCTCATGGAGGCCATGCAGGGTTTGATATACAGCGCTTACCCGCCACCCTCCACGCAGCGCTGGCGCAAACCGCACAACGAGTCTCAGCAGCGCCTGGCGGAATATGGCGCGCTGCTTACCAGGCGGTTTGATCGGCTCTACGCGCGCTCGCCTCAGATATACCTGCGCCACGCGGCCAGCATCATGAGCCGCTTTCAAGCTTTCCGGGTCTGGTCGTTCCAAAAAAATCTGGCATATAATCCGGCCTTCCGCTACTTGTTCTGGCAGCATCGCGCCGCCTGGCGCCAATCCAGCGAAGGCATGCGCGACTTGCTGGAGTCGCCCAATATCTATGTCCAAATCCTCGGCCTGGAGATCCTCGCGGAAGGCGCCACCGATGCCGCTCCGCGTGTGATCGAGAATCTGCCGCTGCTGCGGGCACTGCTCCTGGGCCGCGCCAAACTCAGCACCAAGCGCAAGGCGCTGGGCTGTCTGCAACAGGCAGCGCTCCAGGGAAACCCCTTTGCCAGCCAGATTTTGCCGGTGTTAGAAGAAGCGCTGCACTTCCAGGGCAAGCGCGCGATTGATGAGCGGCTGATGGTGGCGTTTGTGCGGCTGCGCAAACAGTTGGCAGCGGAGCAGAACGCATCATAGAACAGGAGGAAGGCTATGGAAGTTGCTCTGGCCTACGACCACCGCACCAGCCTGGTAGCTGGCTCGGAGCGCGCCGCGCTCCATCTCGCGGCTAATCTGCGCCGCGCGCCCGTTTCGTTTCAAGGGCGGGTGAAGGAGCCGCTGCTTTTTCGGCAACTCCTTACCGCGCTGCATCGCTGCATCGTCAGCGATATGCGTTTTGAGGACGAAGGGCGCTGGCTGTGGATGCTTGATCCAGTGATCACCGTCCACCACGATCAGCTATTTTTTGAGGCATTCAGCAACGATCAATCATCGTATGCTCGCCTTTCTGCGCCGCTGGATGCCTTTGAGATTGAGGGCGAGGTGTCTTACGGCACCACTAACATTGACTTTACCTGGGAACTGCGCGAGGCGCTGCAACATCTGCGCAGTTCGCGGCGCACAGAGTTTCGCGTTGGGGCGGGCGGCTTTGGCGTCAGCACGACCGGGGCTGGCGCGCCCAGGGCACACTTCGAGCGCAAGGTAGACCTGCCGGAAAGCTGGCTCAAAGGCTTTTTGCAGGTGCAAAGCGCCCTGGCACTGCATCCCTTTCTCTTTGAGGCACGCCCGGCGGATATGCTTTCGGTGCTGGCCTACATGCAGGACCACAAGCCGCCAACACTACCGCACGGCCTGCGCTACGAATTGCAGCCTGATGCGCCTATCAGCATCATCCTGGAACCCTGGGAACAGCGCTTCACTTTGCGCGGCACACAGTATACCGGCTATGCCCGCAGGGTGCGCGTCTGGGGCAGGCGACGACTGGAGTTGCTTAGCGGTGTTTTGCCGTATGCTGATCGGGTCACCGTTGGAGTGCTGGGGCGCGGGTTGCCGCACTTTTATATCTGTCACGTGGGCCGGTATCAATTTGTCCTGGTGCTTTCCGGCTGGACAAAGAACGACTGGTCAAAAGACAGCGCCTTTGATCTGCTGGCTCCGCGTGCTCCCCAGGATGTACAGCTCGTCACCAGGGTCTATCTCTATCTGCGCGAGCACCTGGCCGCGCCGCAGGCCGAAATTGCCGCGAATCTGGGTCAGCCAGCCAAAGAGATTGAGCAGGCGCTCTTTCAACTCTGCCGGGCCGGGCGCGCGATGGTTGACCCAACCACCGGCCAATATCGTCTGCGCGAACTTTTTGCTGAACCGCTGGATATAGAGGCGCTCTTTCCTGCCGACCCGCGCCTGACCACTGCCCAGACCTTGTTTGAGCACGGGAAAGTCACGCTCCAACAGATCATCTCACCCGATCAGGCTCCAGGCGGGCGCAAAGAACTCCGCGCGCATGCAATGGTCCATGATCAGATGGACTATCAGGTGACAGTTGCCCTGGATGTCACCGAGCGCTTGCGCTTTGCACGCTGCGGCTGCCCCTTCTTTGAGCAAAATCTGATGGCGCGTGGTCCCTGCGCGCATATCCTGGCGACCCGTCTGGCAGTAGAAGCCAGCATGGACACTACACCTGGCAATTCTGTTGGACCAGGAGCACTTGCCGGTGCTCCCGACGTTTCCCAAGAAAACTGACGCCAGGATTTCCGTTTTTCGTGAGGACAAAAGAACGTGTAAGCAGATCAGGAAAGAACAGTCCGGTTAGCCATTATGCTGCGGCGTTACGCCGTGGTGGATCACTAATCCCATTACCCCTTCGCCGGGTCCCCACCTTCGCACAAGTGGGGAGCCGCTCCAACGCTTGGAAGTAACCGGGCTGTTCTGCTGATCACCCCCTCAAAGAAAGAAGCACCAGCATGTGGGAACGCATCCGCCTGGAGGCGATGGAACGCTGGCGAAGCGCGCGTGAAGCACGACGCCAGGCACGCCAGCAACGCAAGCAGAACCGCCGGGCCAATGATCGCGTGACGTTTGGTGAAGAAACCTGGGGGATTTCCGCCCAGCACCGCCGCGCTACACTGAACGCCGCCAAACTTCAACGCTTCGATTTGCCCATCTTGCGCACAGAACAGGAGCTTGCTGACTGGCTTGGCATTCCGCTGACCCGCCTGCGCTGGTTCACGCATGACCGTCCAGCGGACACCACCTGGCATTATGTGCGCTACGTCATCCCCAAGCGCAGCGGCGGCCAGCGTGTCATCCTGGCGCCCAAACGTGAATTAAAAGCATTACAACGCCGGGTTCTTGATGGCATCGTTGCCAGGGTGCCTATGGCGCCCTCAGCGCACGGCTTTGTACGTGGGCGCTCGATCCTCTCCAATGCGCGGCCCCACGTCGGCCAGCAGGTTGTGCTCACGCTTGATCTGCAAGACTTCTTCCCAAGTATCACCTTTCCGCGTGTGCGCGGGCTGTTTCTCTCGCTAGGCTATCCCTTCTCGGTGGCGGCGACGCTGGCGCTGCTCTGCACGGAGTATGACCGCGAGCCGTTTGAGCGCGACAACACGCGCTACTTTATCAGCATCGGACCCCGCTATCTGGTGCAAGGCGCACCCACCAGCCCAGGGCTGGCAAATCTGGTTGCCTGGCGCCTGGACCGAAGGCTGAATGGGCTGGCCCAGAAACAGGGCTTCACCTACACCCGCTACGCCGACGATCTGACTTTTTCCGGCAATTCCCCAGATGTTGCCCCACGCATCCGATTAGCTGCCGAGCGCATCATCACCGACGAACATTTCCAGGTGAACCAGGCCAAAACACGCATCGCTCGTCCGGCCACCCGGCAGATCGTGACCGGATTGGTTGTCAATGAGGCGCTGGCGGTACCTCGCCAGGTGCGGCGACGCCTGCGGGCGATCTTGCATCATGCCCAGCATGAGGGACTGGCCGCGCAAAATCGTGAAGGGCATCGCAACTACCGCGCCTATCTGCTGGGAATGATCGCCTTTGTGCACGCAGCCAACCCCTCTCAGGCGGCTGCGCTACGTGCAAGCCTTCACCAGCAGCAAGAGAACGCTTAGAAAGAGGTTCCACTCCCCAAATTGTCATATACGATAATTTGCATTTTATGACTATCGTAAATCTATCTATGACTTGCTTTAATCTATAACTCGTACAAAGATACATCCACCACTCCTCGTTCTATGACGCCCCAACAGGGTGAGCTTCGCCACGCTCCTCTAAGGGCCTTCACTGCTGCTGGGCCAGCAGTGAAGTTTCGCTGCCAGCATAAGGAAAGAGCGAAGGGACAGTATTCAGCATACTATCCCTTCGCTCTTTCCTAGAACGCAGCAGAAAAGCGAGCTATTGGATGGTCAAGCGATACGCAGTGCCATGTCCAAGATTATACGTCCAGCGTACCTTGCCAGTGCTGGCGTCCAGAGCAACAACTGCGTGTTCGGTAGCAGTATAGATCAGCCCATTCACGACGATTGGCGGGATACCTGCGCTCGTTGAAGCGTTGTACCACAGCTCGTTGCCAGACTTGGCATCTACGGCGATCATCCCAGTATTCAGGTACAGGTAGTAGACGCCGTTTACAGCCGCCGCAAAGTAGGCCCCGTCTCTGACAGGAGTGCTGGAGAGAAGCTGCCCATCGCTGGCCTGGTACGCGGAGATGGTATGATTCATCACCACGTAGATCACCCCATTGTCGTCTGTAGCCCCATCATAGGGTTCCTTCAATGGCAGCTTCCAACTGAGCGACCCATCGCTGGTGCTCACCGCGTCGAGTTCATTCACCCCGGTACTGCTCTTCACCGCACCTAAATTGGACTCCAGAAAGATCAGGCCGTTCTCCATCCCCACCGTATTCAGGGATGTGGTGGGATTCTTGGGATAGACCCAGTGTTGCTGACCAGTGGCAGCATCCACTGCATAGAACAGTGCCCGTTCATCCGACCCATCATTACCGACAACCCACTGCGCCAGCACAAACACCTGGCCGCCGACTACCTGGTCAACCATCGGGCTGCCCTGTGACTGAAACTCCCAGCGCTCGGAGCCATCCCTGGCATTGATCGCGTAGAGCACCCCCTGCTGGATTGAGAGATTGCCCTCCTTGGCGGCATAGACGGTGCCATCAATGAACGCTTGTGGAATGACACCCTTGGTGAAACGCCAGAGTTCGTGGCCGGTGCTGGCGTCTAATGCGAAGATCGTGGCCGGGGGGCCGCCTGCGCCCTCGGGTTTATCATTCTTATTAAAAGAATGGGCAATGACCACTCCGTCGGCAACCTGATCAACAAACGAATTATCCAGTAACTTCTGGCTCCACAGCAGCTTGCCATCGCTGGCTTGATAAGCAGAGACGGTGCCATCGGACGCGCCGATATAGAACACGCCATCTGCCACCACCGGCAGCATTCTCTCCGTCGTTTTGCTTGTATTGGTCCAGCGCACCTTGCCGGTGGCCGCATCGAGCGCAAAGAGCGTGGAATCTGCCGAGGGAGGGTTATTAGCATCGTCACTAAAATCGGAACTGCCATATACAGTAAGCGTTGACGACTGCCCAGTCGTCGCTGAGGGAGGGTTCGCCGTCTGAGGTTTGGAAGGGCGGTGGCTGATGAACAGCGCAGTGGTCAGCAGCGCGATCACCATCACAGCAGCAACGGCTGCCACCCAGGTGAAGACGCGGCGCGAACGCTGCATGGGAGAACGGAACGGGGCAGAGGGAGCACGCAGCGGCGGCTCCGCCATTGGTTCCTGATCGGTCAGAGACATAACGTCCTCCGGTGAAAAGAGAAGTGGCGCCGATGCGCCAAAATAGCGGCGCATGGCGAGATCCATTCGGTTGTAGGTGGCCTGCTGGAGTTGGCAATAGGCACAGGTTGCGAGATGCAGGCGCAGGCGGTCTTCTTCCCGCGCCTCCAGGGTGCCCGCGCCAAGCAGCGGCAAAAGATTGGAGAAGGAGCCACAATCTGGCCCTGAGCGTGGTGTAGCATGCTGATCGGTATCGGTCATGATCGTCGCTCCTTCTTGGACAGCGTGTTTGTTGGCGCAGGTGCTTTAGAGAGATAGACGCTGCGTAAGCGTTTCTTGGCGCGCGCCAGCCGTTGATCAATGCTCTGAGGCGACGCGCCAACAATGGCTGCCGTTTCAGCGGCGCTGAAGCCCTGCACTATTCTGAGCAGGAGGCAGGCAACATCTTGAGGCGCAAGATGTGCGAGCGCTGCGCAGAGCGCCTCGCGCTCTGCAACGTCATCTTCAAAAGTGACGGTGACTGAAAAGAGTTCTGGTGTTCGCTCGTTCTGCTCCTCCAGCGACTCCCAGCGGATGCGCTGACGTCGGCGCAGCGCTGAGATCGCGCGATAATAGGCGGCCTGAAAGAGCCAGCCCCGCATCACTTCCTGGGGGATACCTGTGACGAACGGCGTTTCCTCGCGGAGTGCCACGCGCCAGGCCTCTTGAAACACCTCTTGTGCCAGGTCGCGTGCCTGCTCGGCATGATCAACCAGCCCGCGTAGAAAGCCGATGAGACTTCCCTGGTACTGTTGCACCAAAGCGGTGAAATCCGCTGGAGACAACGGCAGTCCCTCCTTGCAGATCAGCCCTGGTTTTAAGGCCGATGCGCCAGTGGAAGCCAGCGTGGACTCCCGATGAGATGTAGACATAGCTCCCTCTTACCGCAACAACGAGCAACGTCGCTCATTTGAGAAGCTTCTATCCATTAGGAGCCTCATAGAGCGAAAATCTGACAGAACACTTTTTGCCACTCACCCTTCTCGCAGATGAATCAGATTGTAGTCTTGACAACGGGAGCACCTTACTACTTCGTTACGCCCATCCTCAGCATTGCAATACTTTTCTCGTCTGTTGCGTCTTTTCTTTCGAGACGGAGGGAAGTCGCCTGCGTTGAGATTCTGATGGAAGAGGCACCCCTTCGGACGTATGCGCTCGCGGAAAGAGGAAGGCAAGATGTGGGCATATCTGCTGTTAGTGTTGAGGCGACAGCCTGGGAAAAGCGCCATGATGAGCGGCGGCTTTCTGGTGGCGGCCTGCGCGTTGATTCTTCTGACGGCTACCACGCAAACCACCACCGTGCAGGCCAACCAGATCATCAGCCAGAGTTGGCGTCCCACCTATGATCTCGTGGTGCTGCCCGCCAACATGCACATTCCGCCGGGGCAGGATGTGCCGCCAGATTTTCTGGAGGGCTACAGCGGCGGCATCAGCATGGAGGAATATGCCCAGATCAAGCAGATTGCCGGGGTACAGGTGGCCGCCCCCATCGCCTACATTGGCTATGTCTCGCTGCCCCCGCAGCGCATCACCTTTCCAGATCGGGATTTTGCTCCTGGTTTCTATCGGCTCGATTGGAACCTGACCGCGTTTAACGGAGAGAAGCACCTGACCGAATTCCAGGAAAGAGACATCTACTACATCTTTCCATGTGGCGTTGGGTATAACCGTTACGATCTTTCTTATGTAATTCAGCACCCTGAAGTTCAGACACAAGCTTACCAAGATGGAGAATGCCCACCAGGAGCAATACAAGGCTTGCATCCCACCATGCGGTTTGTTAGCCCCGATTTAGGGAGCTTTTTGCTGGCGGCAGTGGACCCTGAAGCTGAAAATCAACTGGTGCACCTGGACCAGAGTATCACCGCTGGCCGCGCGCTGACCAATCAGGATGCTATCCACGACGAAGACCCGGCAAAAGTGGGCGGTTTTCACTTTTGCGATCAAGAGGTACAAACAAACCCTCCGTCCTGCAAAGAAATTCCTCCCGTAGCAGTGCCGATGGTCATACACCAGAACCTCTCCGGGCAGGTGAGCCTGACCACTCAGTTTTCCCAGCTTGCTCTTGGCAACTTGCCAGCCGATCAGTTGCAACAATTAAGCAATACTACATTCGAACAGCAGCTTCCAGGCTACCAGAATATCTTTAACGGCTCAGTGCCTCTGGTGCAGGACGACCCGCAAAACTTTGCGAACACTGACCTGGCCTGGGATGGTCAGACCTGGAAGCCGCAGCCCCCTCCCGACCCCTACACCCTCAAGGTGACATTGATCAATTTCTATGATGCTACCACGCCTGCTGGCCTGAACTATCAGCAGGCTACCGGACCAGATGGCAGCCCAGCCTATCAACTCGTAGCTAACGGGGCCGAGGGGCCAGAAGTTACCTTCCGCCCGCTCACGCCGTTGAAATTGCTCAAGAAGTCCTATGTAGATGTGGTCTACACCTATGATCAAGTTGGGCAATTCAGCGACCAGAGCATCGCCTCGCAGTTCGATAACCCGCTCAACTGGCTGCCCGAAAACACCTACACCGCGCCGCCCGTCATGCTGCGCTACGATGCCCAGGGCTATCCTATCACACCCACCATGCTCCTACCCACGACCAATAAAGCAGGCTTTCTCTTGCAGCCGCCCCTGGCGCTGACCACCCTGGCTGCCGCTCAGCAACTGGTGGGCAATACGCCCATCAACGCCATCCGGGTGCGCGTGGCGGGCGTGGACCGCGCCAATGACGACAGTTGGAAAAAGATTCAGCAGGTCGCCGGGCTGATTCACCAGCAGACCGGGCTGACGGTGGTGATTACCTTGGGTTCTTCTCCGCGCCCCACACTCATCTATGTGCCTGGGGCAAAGCAGGGCGCCTTTGGCGAGAATCAAGCGATTGACCCCATTGGCTGGGTGGAGGAGCGCTGGATTTCTATCGGCGTTTCAGTTGTCTACCTGGCGCATTTGGGCGCCTTCCGGCTCATCTTGATTGGCTCCATGTTGGCCGTCTGTCTGGGGTATCTGCTCGTCTCATTCAGTACCCTGGCGGCTTCCCAGCGCCGAGACTGCGCCATCTTGAGCGCGTTGGGCTGGCCGCCCTGGCAGCATGCGCGGCTTTTCCTGATGCAGACGCTGCTCTTTGCGCTGGGTGGCGGTGTGGCTGGCGTGGGCCTGGCGCTGATCATCATTAGCGCGCTCTCTGCCATCCCGATCTGGCTGATTGTGCTCTGGACACTGCCTGCTATGCTGGTGCTGGCGCTGCTTAGCTCGCTCTATCCGCTCTGGCAGTTCTGGCGCATCAGCCCCGCAGAAATCCTGCGCGGCGGCCCGGCACCCTCCGCGTCAAAGGCGCGGCGGCTGGGCGGGTGGCTTCGCGGGCGGCTCTCGCCTATCGGCATGCTGGCGCTGCAAAACCTGGCCCGCTCCCGTGCGCGTACGTTCATCAGCGCGCTGAGCCTGTTTCTCTCGGCGGTCTTGCTGATGCTCATTTTGAGCAGTATTCTGGCCCTGCGCCAGACGCTGCTAGGGACGCTGCTCGGCAACTTCGTACTGCTCCAGACGGCAGTCCCGCAGATTGCCGGGTGTGTCTTTGCCTTGCTGCTCACGTTTTTGAGCGTGGCCGATTTGCTACTGCTCCAGGTACGAGAGCGTCAATCGGAGATTGGCCTGCTGCTGGCTGTAGGCTGGCGCCCGCAAGCGGTGCAGCGCCAGTTTGTACAGGAGGCCGTTGTGCTGGGCATGCTAGGCGTGCTTCCGGGGGTAGGCGCGGCGCTGGGGCTGCTGGGAGCGTTTCATATCGCCCCCGCTGGACTACCAGGCGCGCTGATTGCGCCCTTGACAGCGCTGCTGCTGGTGCTGATGGCCGGACTGGCAACCATTCCCGCGCTGCGGGCGATCAATCGGTTGTCGGTGGCCGATGTGCTGCGCGGCGAATAACTGATCAGGAGGCAGCAGCAAGAGGTGAGTGATCTTCCCATTTCGGCCACCTGGTGGTTGCGAGTGACACAAGGTGAGCAAGGCATGACGCTGGAAGACAAACAGATGAGCCATTTTGAGGTGCTGTACCAGCGCTTCTATCCGGGCATCCTGGGGCTGCTGCGCTTTCTGGTTGGCAACCAGGAAGTGGCCGAAGACCTCACAGGGCTGGTCTTTGAAAAAGCCTGGAAGCACTTTGCCGATGTCCGCACCCCGGAAGCGGCTGGCCCCTGGCTCTTTCGCATCGCGCAGAACTGCGCCGCCGATTATTTCCGGCGTACCCGGCCCACCGTTTCGCTGGAGCGCTTGCTGTCCATCGAGCACCCGCGCGCCGCGAGCCTGGAAGAGCATACCCTGGCGCACGAGGACCAGCGCCTGCTGCTCGCCCAGCTTCAGCGCCTCTCCGAGCGAGAGCGCGAAATCATCGGCTTAAAGTTTGTGGCGCGGCTCACCAATCGGGAGATTGCCAGCGTGCTCCAGGTGCCAGAAGGAACCGTCGGTTCGCTGCTATACCGGACATTGCGGCGGCTGCGCGCAGCCCTTGACGCAGCAGGAGGGCAAGATGAACCCTGAAGAGGAGCCACCCTCTGGGGAATGGCTCGACAGATTAGAACGCGCGCTCGCCGGAGAGAACGCGCCAGAAGGCGAGCAAGATGAAGTGCTGGAGCTTGCCGCTCAGTTGGGTGGCGCGCTTGCGCCCTTAAGAACGCTCGATGAGACTGCCCAGCAGCATCGCTTGCGCCTGCTGAGGCGGTTCCAGGGCAGGCCCACACCCCTACCACCGCGCCAGCGGCTCCCACGCCCGCGCCTGCTCCTGCTGCTGGCAACATTTCTGCTGGTAGCCCTCTCTATTGGCGTGCTTGGTCTTGCAGGACTGGGGGGCTTGCGCCAGGCAGCCACCACTGCCCTGCGCGACTCCACCTCGCTCACACAGATCAATGGCCTCTCAGTGACTGGCTTGTCGCGGCCCCACGCGGGAATCCACCCTTATCCTTTGCTGCCTGCAACCCTGCCAGCAGATACACATGCCTCGGCCTACGGCGTCATTACCAGCCCCTCGGACCCCAACCTGCTCAGCGCATTCGTAGCCGATTATCGCATCTCCGGGCAGGATGTCCTGGTGTATGAGCAGCCGTCTGATCTGCTTTTCCCTTCGGCCTCTGCGCAGCCGGTACAGATTGGGACACAGCCAGGGCAGATCTTTCAGGATGCAGCGGGCACCCGCGCCCTGCAATGGGTACAGTCCGGCATGCTTTGCCAGCTTACCAGCAAGCTTTCTGTTGAACGCCTAACAGCATTGGCACTCCTTTTTGAACCGATCCAAAGCTGGGATGTCATCCTCTGACAGACAGCGGCCACTCTCACTACAGGAGGAACAAGCAGATGGACCAGGAGCAAGACCCACGACAAAACGCGCAGGCAGGGGAGCACACCACCACGCTGCTGACGGTTGAACATCTCAGCAAAAGCTACCCAACCCCACAAGGCAAGTTACAGGTGCTGGAAGATACCAATCTCTCCTTGAAACGGGGAGAATTTCTGGCGGTTACCGGCCCATCGGGGTCGGGGAAGACAACCTTGCTCTCATTGCTGGGCGCGCTGGAGCGCCCCGACAACGGCGAAATCCGGCTTGACGACATCCCTGTTCATCGTCTGAACGGCCCGGCAGCAGCAGATTTCCGACGGGAACAGATCGGCTTTGTCTTTCAGTTGTTTTATCTCCTCCCGACCCTGACAGCGCTAGAAAATGTCATGGCTCCGCTGCTTCCCTATCGCCGCAAGCTCAGCTTTGATCTCCGGCTTCGGGCCGAAGAATTGCTGGAACGAGTGGGTCTGGCAAATCGCCTGCATCACCTTCCAACTCGATTATCTGGCGGGGAGCAGCAGCGTGTCGCCATTGCGCGGGCGCTCATTAACCGGCCCAGACTGGTGCTGGCCGATGAGCCAACCGGGAACCTGGACCCAGCAACAGGCAAAGAGGTGCTGGAGGTCTTGCGCGAACTCCAGCAAAGCGGCAATCAATCGCTTATCATGGTGACGCATGACCCTGAGTTGGCGGCGCTGGCCGACCGGCGCATTCATCTGGAGCAGATGCGCCAGCGTGCGACCACCTGAGTGGGGGTGCTCCATCGAGCGAGCTATCATCTTGAGCAAGCTCGCGCATGCTGCCATCCCTCCTTTGTTTCTCTCTCAAACTCCTCTCTTCCCCCTCATATTCGCAGAACAAAACAAAGCCCACAGTCGGCGCCCCTCCTCTTTCTGGTTTGACAGGCAGGGGAGGAAGTCGTTGGCTCTGCATATGCAAGAAAGGTCACAAGAATAACACACCTCGTTGTGCGAAGAAAGAAGAGAGAAAGAGACAGAGAGATGCGCAGGAACAAGCCGGAAGTAGTCGTCGTAACCGGAGCATCTGCCGGGTTGGGGCGAGCCATAGTTCAGGAGTTTGCCAAACATGGCGCGCAGATCGGGTTGTTGGCTCGCGGACGCGAGCGGCTGGAAGCAACCAGGAAGGAAGTCGAGGCTTTAGGCGGCCAGGCGCTGGCGCTGCCAACGGATGTTGCCGACTATGAGCAGGTCGAGCGAGCAGCAGAGGCAGTGGAGCAGGCATTCGGGCCTATTGCTATCTGGATCAACAACGCGATGGTTGGCGTGATGTCACCCGTCAAAGACATGGAGCCTGAAGAATACAAGCGTGTCACTGCGGTGACCTATCTCGGTCAGATTTACGGGACGCTCGCGGCGCTCAAACGGATGCTGCCACGAGATCACGGCAAGATTGTGTTGATTGGCTCGGCGCTGGCCTATCGTGGTATTCCCTTGCAGTCCGCCTATTGTGGGGCCAAGCACGCCATTCAAGGCTTTGCTGATTCGCTCCACTCCGAACTGTTGCATGACCAGAGCAAGGTGAGCGTGACTATGGTGCAGATGCCTGCCATGAACACTCCGCAGTTTAACTGGATGAAGACGCGCCTGCCACGTAAAGCGCAGCCTGTTCCGCCGATCTATCAGCCGGAAGTAGCAGCGCGGGCGGTGTATTGGGCGGCGCATCACCAACGACGCCGGATGGAGGTGGGATTATCAACCGCCATCGCCATCAACGGCAATAAATTGGCGCAGTGGTTGGGCGATTGGTATCTGGCAAAAACCGGCTACGACAGCCAGCAGTATGATGGCGAAGTTCCCTCCAACCGCCCGGATAACCTGTGGGAGCCTGCACCGGGCAACTACGGAGCGCATGGCGACTTTGATCAACGTGCCAAAAACCGCAGCTTGCAGGTCTGGCTGAATACCCATCGTGGTCTGGTCAGCATGGCGGCAGTTGGTGCGGCAGCAGCCAGCGCTGCGGGTGTCGCCTTGCTCAGAGGGCGAGCATGAAACAAGCGAAACGAAGCCTCACGGGAGGCGCTCACCTCTTGAGCAATCTGGAGACTCCCCATCCAGCCGTGTTGAGTCGGCAGTTGCGCGAAGCATCGCAGCCATACCTGCGCGAGCGACGGGGCGTGATTGGCCTGTCGCTGCTGGCAAGCACCGCACTGAGTCTTATCAGCCTCTATCAAACGGGCATTCTCAAACGCCTGCCTGAACCCAGGCTGCCCCGCTTCGATGCGGAGAAAGTCAATCGCTCCAAAGAAGCCTATCGCTGGATAGAAACGCCCGATGCCTTGCTGGGGTTGGGCAGCTACGTGGCAACGATGCTTCTGGCAGCGATGGGTGGACCAGATCGGGCCAGAGAGCGCCCCTGGATTCCCCTGGCGCTGGCCGCCAAGGTGGGCCTTGATGCGGCGCTGGCCGGTTTTCAGGTGATGACCCAGGCGCGCAAGCTGCGCACCTTTTGCGCCTGGTGCCTGTTGACCAGCGCAGCCACCTTTGGCAGCATTCCGCTCATCATTCCAGAGGCGCGTGCCGCGCTCAAGCATTTGTCAAGCAACTAAGGAATGACTGGTACAGAGATTGCGCGATGATTCATTTTGTTATTGGCCGCCAATACAGCAAGCGAAGAGAAAGAAGAGAAGATGGCAAAAACTGCATCAGATGTGATGATTGAGCGCCTCTGCGATTGGGGCGTTGACACAATCTTTGGACTTCCTGGCGATGGGATCAACGGCATCATGGAAGCCCTACGCACCCATCAAAACCAGATCAGGTTTATTCAAGTGCGTCACGAAGAAGCCGCCGCCTTTGCCGCCTGCGCCTATGCCAAGTTCACCGGCAAGCTGGGCGTGTGCCTGGCAACCAGTGGGCCAGGGGCCATCCATTTGCTCAATGGCCTCTATGACGCGAAGATGGACGGTGCGCCGGTGCTTGCCCTCACCGGACAGCAATATAGCGATCTCCTGGGGTCGCATTATCAACAGGAGGTCAATATTCTGGCGCTGTATGAGGATGTCGCCGCGTATAACCAGCAGGTGCAATCACCAACCCAGGTGTACAATCTCGTGGATACCGCCTGCCGCACAGCGCTCTCACAGCGCACAGTGGCCCATATTACCTTCCCCATTGATCTTCAGGTTACTGAAGGCAAAGTAGAGTTTCTTGCCCATCACGGTGGCCCGGCCAGGACGCCCAGCCAGGTAGCGCCCTTCCCACCCGAATTCTACAGCCACAACGGAGGGCCAGGGCGGGCGGCAGAAACCTACAAAGGGCTGTTTCCATCGCCAAGCCAGGAAACGCTGCAACAGGCAGCCGAAATTCTCAATTCAGGCAAAAAGATTGCTATCCTGGCAGGTCATGGCGCGCTGCACGCGAGCGCGGAATTGGAGCAACTCGCAGAGATGCTGGGCGCGCCCATTGTCAAATCGCTGTTGGGCAAGGGCGCGGTTCCTGACGGCAGCCCCTATACCACTGGAGGTCTGGGCTTGCTGGGCACTGGCCCCAGCGAGGAAGTGATGGAGCAGTGCGACACGTTGTTCATGATCGGGACTTCGTTCCCGTATGCCCGCTATCTGCCTAAGCCAGGACAGGCGCGTGGCGTGCAGCTTGATATTGACCATACCCGCATTGGGCTGCGCTACCCGGTTGAAGTTGGGCTGGTCGGTGATGCGCAGCCCACGCTGCAAGCCTTAATCCCTCTGCTCCAGCGCAAAGCTGATCGCTCGTTCCTGGAGAAAGCGCAGAAAAGGATGCAGGACTGGAGCGAGTATATGAAGAAAGAGGGCACGAACCCGGAGGTGCCCATGAAACCACAGGTGGTTGCCCACACGCTGAACGAGTTGGCCGCCCCCGATGCCATCATCACCGGCGACAGCGGCACCAACACAACCTGGATTGCGCGCAACTTCAGCATCAGACAGGGCCAGATGTTTTCCTGTTCAGGCAACCTGGCGACAATGGCGCCTGGCCTGCCCTACGCGCTGGGCGCGCAAGTGGCCTACCCTGGGCGGCAGGTGATTGCTTTTGTCGGAGATGGCGCCTTCACCATGCTGATGGGCGAGATGATTACTGCCGTGAAATATCACCTGCCTATCAAGGTGATTATTATCAAGAACGACGTGCTGGGCCAGATCAAGTGGGAGCAGATCGTCTTCCTGGGCAATCCCCAGTATGGCGTGGAGTTAGAACCCGCCGATTTCGCGGCCTGGGCACGCGCGGCAGGGGCCGAGGGGTATCGCGTGGCGGACCCGGCAAACGTCAAAGACGTAATGCGCGCCTTCCTTGCGTCGCCACATCCAGCCGTACTGGAGGCGCTGGTTGATCCCAACGAGCCACCAATGCCCGGCAAGGTCAAGCCAGAGCAGGCGGTGAAGTTTGCCAAAGCCCTGGTGAAAGGGCAGCCTCAAGGCAAGCGTATTGCGCTGACAGCCTTCCGCGACAAAATCAGCGGATACGTTTAGGCAGTGAGAAGAGCGTATGAACCTCCCAAAGATGAGCAACTTGCCGCGCATGGCAAAAGTACGCCAGCTTTTGCCGCGTGACCAATTGGATGATGTGGAGGACGCGGTGCGGGCGGGGCTGCGCAAGCTGAAGCTGAGCCATCGCATACAGAAGGGGCAGCGCATTGGCATCACGGCTGGCAGCCGAGGCGCGGGCGGCCTGGCGTCCGTGCTCAAAGCCATCATTGCCGAGGTGAAAGCTGAAGGGGGCGAGCCGTTCATCATCCCAGCAATGGGCAGTCATGGCAATGCAACGCCAGAGGGCCAGAAATATATCCTGTCCTGCTTTGGCGTCACGGAGCAAAGCCTGGGCGTCCCGATTGACGCGCGCATGGACACGGTAGTGCTGGGCGTCGGCTACAACGGCTACGAGGCCCACTACGCCGTCTCCGCCAAAGAAGCTGATGGCATCATTGTGCTGGCGCGCACCACCGTGCATCCCAACCTGAAGGCAGGCGAAAAGAGCGACGGCGTTGCCAGCGGCCTGCTCAAAATGACGATGATCGGTCTGGGCAAGCAAAAGGGCGCGGAGTCCGCTCACCATCATGGCCTGGCTGAGTGCATCCTTCAGGTGCCCGACCTTCAACTCAAGCAGGGCAACATCATCGCTGGCGTCTCGATGGTGGAAAACGCCTACCGTGAACCCTATCAGATCGAGGTGGTGCCCCCAGAGGAGTTCAAATCCTCTGATCAACGGCAACTCAAGCTGGCACAATCACTGCTTGGTCAGATTCCCTTTGATGAATTGGATGTGCTTATTGCTGATCAGATGGGCAAGGATGTGGCCGGGTCGGGACTCGACCCCAATGTGATTGGGTTCTGGCGCTTCGAGGGTGGCCCGCATGTCCCCAACTATCGGCGCATCGTCAGCCTGGACCTGACCAAAGCCAGCGCTGGCAACGCCATTGGCATTGGCCTCAATGATGTGGTAACGCGCCGCCTGGTGGACAAAATGAGCCAGGAAGCAACATATATGAACCTGCTCACGGGGGCCAACAAAGATGGCAGCACCATCGAGGGCTATATCCCCATCATCGCTGAGACGGACCGCGAGGCCGTAGAACTGGCGCTTGGCTCCATCGAGCCAGTAGATCAACCGCGCGTCTGCCACATTCACGATACCAGCCGCCTGGAAGAGATGATGGTTTCGGAGGCATTGTTCCCTCTAGCAAAACAACTCCCCAATATTGAAGTGCTCACGGAGCTTCAGCCGCCCCCATTTGATCGGGAAGGCAGGCTCCAGTGGCTCTGAAGATGCGCAGCCTCTTGCCCCAAAAGATGACGCGCGAGGGAATCGTCATTGAGCAGCATATCCGCGAGGGGCGGTTTCAGCAGAGCCTGGCGCTGATCACGGCTTTTGCCAGCCTTCTCAGCGGTTGGGAGGTGGCTACCGAACACTATCGCGGCAGCTATAACCAGCGCCTGATGTATAGCCCGGTCCTGTTGACTCCGTTCTTGATGATCGCCGCGCTCTGGGGTGCGCTCAGCCGACGCACAGCACGCACGATCTTGCCCCTTGTCTCGCTTGTCACCATGCTTGATGGTTTCATCGGATTTTTCTGGCATGTGCGCGGCGTGGCGCGCAAGCCAGGTGGCTGGCGCATCCCTCTCTTCACCGTGACGATGGGGCCGCCTGTGCTGGCTCCGCTGCTCTTTGCCCTCAGCGGCTATCTTGGCCTGCTGGCTTCGTTCTTGCGCCGGGAAGATGCGCCCAGGCAGCCCAAAGCAACGGGGGCATCCCATCTGGGCACCCGTCTGGGCAGCATCCGGCAACGCTTGCTGCCGCGCTCGCTGAGCCGCGAAGGGAGCACACTGGAACATGAAGTGCGCGAAGGCCACTTCCAGCGCCATCTCGCTGCCTCAGCCGCGATTGCAGGCATATGCAGCGGCTTTGAAGCGCTGTATTCCCATTACCGCAACAACTTTGCCTATAAAGTGCAGTGGACGCCAATCGTGTTGACGCCGCTGCTCGCCTTTGCCGGTCTTGGCACCATCTGGAGCCGCCGGATGGGACGCACGTTGCTTCCTGTGGTTTCGCTGCTGGCAATTTTCAACGGCTCGATTGGCGCGTTCTACCACGTGCGCGCCCAGTGGCGCCGTCCTGGGGGCATCAAGTTTCTCGTAGTGAATCCTCGCCAGGGCATCCCCTATCGGCTCACCTATGGACCGCCACCTTTTGCCCCGCTGCTGTTTGCTGCAAGCGGTTTCCTGGGCCTGCTTGCAAGCCTGATGCGAAGGGAAAAATAATGGCGATGACTGACGACCAACGCCTTCTGGCAGAAAGAACAGCCAGCACGAGAATGACGGCCAGCGAGATCAGCCGCCTGCCGATTGACCCAGGTACAGGAGAGGCACTGCTCCCACGCGCCCAGCCAGGCTATTACCCTGGCTACCACACGTTGAGCCAGCAAAACTTCTGGGATGAAGCGACGCGCAATCTGGTGGTGGGCCGCGTGAAGCAAGTGCCGCCGCTCCGGTTCTTCTCGCCCGAAGAGGCGCAGCTCATGCAGGCCATCCTTGACCGCCTGCTGCCCCAGGACGACCGCGACGAAGCGCATAAGATTCCTCTCCTCCCTTTCATTGATGAACGCCTCTACACCGGGCGTATCAATGGCTATCGCTACGCGCATATGCCGCCTGATGCAGACGCCTATCGGCTGGGTTTACAAGGGATTGATGCCATCGCCCGGCACCTGCATGGACAAGCTTTTATCGCGCTGGAGCCGCAGAAGCAGGAGCAGGTGCTGCTGACCCTGCACGATGGCACCCCTCCAGCGGGGAAGGAAGTCTGGCAGCGCGTCTCGGTCAATCACTTCTGGATGCTGCTGCTGCAAGATGCGGTGAGTGTCTATTACGCGCATCCCTTTGCCTGGGACGAGGTAGGCTACGGTGGCCCGGCCTATCCGCGCGGCTATATCCGGCTAGAGAACGGGCGGCCTGAGTCCTGGGAAGTGGAGGAGCAGCGCTATGCCTGGGCGCCGCCGCCAACCACGCTTTCTGGCGAGGCCAGCCGCGCAGGTGAGCACGGCCTTGATGAGCCACGTCGTAGCGATTCGGGGACGCATTGAATGCTGTCTGGAGAGGAGTGCAACTTGTGAAAAGCCCGCTGTTTGGGCCGTTTAAGCATCCCCAGCCAGGGGTACACACCCTTGGCCCCCTCCAGGTGCTGGATGTGCCCATGCGCCGCTATCAGCCTGATGAGGAGATAGATTTTTGCATTGTTGGCGTGGGTTCGGCGGGTGGGGTGCTGCTTCAACGCCTGGCCCGCGCTGGCTTTCGGGTGGTGGGCCTCGAGGCCGGGCCGTTCTGGGATGTAGAGCGCGATTGGGTCAGCGATGAAGCTGGCTCCCACAAGCTCTACTGGAACGACCTGCGTATCACAGATGGCAGTGAACCGCTCACCTTTGGCGAAAACAACAGCGGCAAGGGCGTCGGCGGAGGCTCAGTGCATTGGGCTGCTTTCGCGCCGCGCCTGCATCCATCGGATTTTCGCGTTTTCTCGGAAGATGGCGTGGGGGCTGACTGGCCGATCTCTTACTGGGATCTCAAGCCTTACTATGAGATGCTGGAGAAAGAAATGCCCGTCTCCGGCCCGGCCTACTTCCCCTGGGGCGACCCGCACGGCTATCCCTATGGCCCGCATCCTCTGGGAGGGGTCGGGAATGTCCTGGTCAGAGGCTGCACAGCGCTCGGTATTCGTGTCTGCCCAGGCGGACCAGTTGCCATCAACGCGGGCGCGCACGCAGACCGGCCTCACTGCATCTATCGTGGATTCTGCATCCAGGGCTGCAAGGTGGGCGCCAAGCAAAGCACGCTCTACAGCCATGTCCCCGATGGCATTGCCTGTGGCGCCGAAATCCGTGATAACTGCATGGCTGCCAAAATCAACCTGAACGATGAGGGATTCGTGACAGGCGTTACCTACTTTGACCCAGAGAAGCGCGAGTGCGAGCAGAAAGCCAGGGTGGTCATTGTCTCTGGCTACTCCATCGAGACGCCACGCCTGCTGCTCAATTCAGCCTGCCCGCGCTTTGAGAACGGGCTGGCGAATTCAAGTGGCGTCGTGGGCAAGTACCTGATGGCCCAGGCAGGCAACGTCATTCTGGGGCGTTTCCCTGGGCTGGTTCGCATGTACAAAGCGCCTCCCGCACATGCCCTGACTGAAGAGTTTTACGAAACCGACCCTAAACGCGGGTTTGCGCGCGGGTTTGCTATTCAGACCGTTGGGCCGCTGCCGATTGCTTTCGCCAAACAGCTTATTGCCGCCAAAGGCGCCTGGGGCTGGAGTCTGCGCCGCGAGATGATGGATTATAACCACTGGGCGGCGCTGGGGCTGCTCGGCGAGATTTTGCCCTGGCCGGAAAATCGTGTGGAGTTGGATAAAGCGGACAGGGACCAGTACGGGCTGCCGGTGGCGCATGTGACTTTCAACCTGCATGAGAATGATAAGCAACTGATCGCCTATGGCAAGGAGAAGGTGAAGGAGGTGATGTGGGCCGCAGGCGCGGAAGAAGTGGTGCAGGAAGCACGCTACGCGCATCTGGTTGGGGCGGCGCGCATGGGCAGCGACCCGCGTACCTCAGTGGTCACTAGTTTTGGGCAGACGCACGACATTCCTAACCTCTTCATCATGGATGGCAGCGTTTTCCCAACCCAGGGATCAGCCAACCCCGGCTTGACCATCCAGGCGCTGGCTGCCCGCACCGCCGATTACCTCATTGCCGAGCGCGACAACGTTTTAGCCAGGCATGCGGGCACGCGCAGAGCGCCACCCATCCGGCATGACCTGGCGCCCGTTGGCACATCAGGCAGGGGCGTGCCGCGCCTCAAAGGAAAAAAGGAGGCAAAGCACAGATAAAGCAAAGGAGAGGCGAAGCAGAACCTAGCCAGCACAGCCGTTATGCTTGCGGCAAAATAGCAACCTTGACTATCGGCTCAGTACGACTTTCCAGCAAGGCAAGCCCATCGCTGTAACGACTGAGTGGCAGTTGATGGGTCACAAGGGGAGCAACGTTGAGGAGGCCGCCCTCAATCAGCCGCAGCGCGCGCTCGAAATGGCTGGAGGTGTAGGAAAAAATTCCTTTCACTTCTAACGCTTGCAGAATAAACAGGTCCGAGTCCAGCGAGAACTGCGCCCCACCTCCAGCAATCCCTTCCAGCGCCAGACGCCCTCCGCGCCGCGCGAGGCTAAGCGCCAGCGGCACCCCTGCTGCATGACCGGCGGCTTCATAGACAACATCGGCCCCTGCTCCTCCTGTGAGTTCTTGTACCAGACCTTTGATCTGCTCTGGAGAGCCAGTAAGAAAATCGGTGGCGCCCAGGGCCAGGGCCAGGTCACGGTTTCTGGCGCTGCGTCCTACAACGATCAGGCGGCGTGGATGGTGCAGCGCAAAGAACGCCACCCCAAGCAGCCCAATCGTCCCCGGTCCAATGACGACCACCGTTTCGCCCGGCTGCGGCGCAACCATCTCCACGCCATGCAGGGCACAGGCCGCCGGTTCGGAGAGGGCGGCATATTGAGGGGCAAGTGTGTGCCGGAATGGATGCAAAAGATCGGCGCAAGCAACGACGCGCTCCGCCAACCCACCATCGCGGGTAAAGCCAAACTCATCGTAGTGCGCGCAGAGATTCGTTCGCCCCTGGCGGCACGCGGCACAGACCCGGCAGTAATTGATACCCTCGACGGCCACATACTCGCCCAACACAAGATGCTGCACCCCAGGGCCAAGAGCGAGCACCTCCGCCGTCCACTCGTGGCCGGGCACAATGGGATAGCGCACAAAAGGTTCCGGGCGTGTTCCCAGCACAATCTCACGATCACTGCCGCAGATACCCACCGCCAGCGGACAGAGCAGCACCTCACCAGCACCAGGCGTTGGCTCAGGCCGCTCCTGAAAGCCAAACTGCCCCGGTGCCTGCACTTCCAGCACGCGCATGTGCTTCCCTCGTTATCTTCCTGCCTTTTATCTCGTTATCCAGAACCCACTTTGCTGGTGCGATACTCACGCATCACGATCTCTGTGATCTCTTCGAGCAGCGTTGGCGCAACCCGCTTGTCAAAGGTGATGCGGCCATGCTGGAGGAGGTTGATGCGGTCACATACCTCCAGCACCTGAGCATAATTATGCCCAATCATAATGATGGAAACATCCTTCTCTTTCAGGCTGCGGATCAGGTCGAGAATCTGCGCGCCTTCGCGCGCGCCCATTGCCGCCAGCGGCTCATCAAGCAAAAGGATTTTGGCATCAGAAGAGACCGCGCGCGCCATCGCAATTGCCTGGCGCTGGCCCCCGGAGAGCTTGGAAACCTCCACATCCACCGAAGGAATCCTGATGCCCAGGCGCTCAAGATGCTCTTGTGCTTGTTTACGCATCGCTCGGTTGTTGAGAAATGGCAGCGGCTTCCAGAGCCGCTCGCGCTTGAGGAACATATTGTGATAGACGCTCAACTCATTGACCAGCGCCAGGTCTTGATAGACTGTTTCGATGCCCAGCGAGCGCGCATACTGCACCGAGCGCAGCCGTACTTCTTGCCCGTTGACGAAAATCCGGCCATCATCTGGCTGCAAGAATCCGGTGAGAATCTTGATAATGGTGGATTTGCCCGCCCCATTATCACCAATCAGCCCCAGCACCTCGCCGCGCTCCAGGTGTATATGCACATCGCGCAGCGCCGTGACAGCGCCATAGCGCTTGGCAATGCCCTCGACGCGCAGCACATCTTCTGCTGGCAGCATCTCTTCTGACAATCGCTCGTTCATTGCCGACCTGCCTCTCGCAGCTTCTGAAGGCGCACGTTGAGAATCATGGCTACCAGGATAGCCGTGCCAAGAATCAGATCAAAGTCAAAGGCACTGACCCCTAAAATCGTAAAGCCATCCTTGAGAATGTCGGTCACGAGCACACCCAGGAACGCGCCAATCACGGTGCCCAGGCCGCCTTGCAGCGCCGTCCCGCCAATGACCGCGCCCGCTACCGCCGCAAACATAATATCGGTTCCCCCGGCTTTGGGGTCAATGGAGGTAATGCGAAACGACTCAAGAATACCGGCCAGGCCGCCAAAAATGCTGGTCAGCATAAAGTTGCCAATTTTGATCCGCCGCACGTTCACCCCCACCTCGCTCGCGCCCAGCGGATTGCCCCCGGTGGCAACCGTGTGCAGCCCCCAGCGCGTTCGGCTAAGCACCACCTGCATGATAATGAGAATACCAATCGCCCAGAGAATCCCTGAGTAGGTGCCATGCCCCATCACATCGGCGTAGGTGGTGCCAGGAGCGGGCGTGAGGGCAGGAAACGCATCAGAAATGATCAGGGTCAAGCCGCTCAGCACAAAGAACGTGCCCAGCGTCGCAATCAGCGACGGCACCTCAAAGTAGACGGTGACAATGCCATTCACCAGGCCAATAAAGGCGCTGGCAAGCAAGGCCAGAATAATACTGAGGGTCAGCGGAATGCCATACCCATCAAAGGCGCGAAACATCAGAAACGGCGCCAGGGCAAAGACATTGCCAACCGAGAGGTCTATCTCGCCACAGATCAGCAGCATCACCTCACCAGCGGCGATGATGGCGGCTGGCGCCACATATTGCCCCAGCAGGGCAATGTTCTCCTTGGAAAGAAAGACGGAGTTAGATGCCTGGAAATAGATAACCAATACAACGGCCACCACCGCGATGCTGGCCTCGCGCTGCTTGAGGAAGATGTTGATCGCCCGTAACAAGAGCGGGCGCAGTTTAAGGAGGACGCCGATCACCCCCGACGATTGCTCGCGCTGTTCTGGCGGGCCTTCCAGGGTGGTCTGAGAAGGAGAGGTATCCTGAGCGACTTCTTCAGCCATCTGACGCTCCTTTGCCATCCAGTGGCTCGCTTGTAATGCCACCACCAGTAGTTTGATTGCTCACCCGTAGTGTAAACGAATTTTGGGCGGTTGAAAAGAGGGAGGACTGCTGCCCTTGTGCCGGGCGCCAGTCCCCCCTCTTGTGCCAGGCACCTGGCAGATGGAGCGAGGGAGGGTAGCAGCAACTCCAGCCAGGTACTAGCTATGCGTAACCACCTGCTGTTTGTCCGAGCTACCCTCAAAGCGTGTCTTGGTGTTCAGATAGGGGTCAACGTTGTCCTTGGTGACAAAGAGCAACCCGGTGTTTGTTTCCGCCGGTTGAGAGAGTCCGCCAGAGAGCTTATAAGTGAAAAGCTGGATGACCGGCTGCAAGCCCTGGAGATAGGGCTGCTGGTCAATCGTGAAATCCAGGTCGCCTGATTTAATCAGTTGAAGCGTTGTTGGCAGGAGATCGTACCCGCCGCCATGCACTCCCTGGGAAGCCAGCTTGTACTTCTGCATGATCTGCCCCACCCCCTGCGTGCTGCCAGCATCAACAGCAAACATGCCCTTCAAGTCCTTGTGCCCCAGGTAATAGGCTTCAATGACGGCCAACTCATCATCCAGCTTGGCGCCGGAGGCAATCGCAGTAAAATTGATCGGCGCGCCGGAATCCTTGATGGCCTGCTGGACACCATCAATACGCGGCTGGATGTTAAGCTGGCCGGGCGTGGCGATAAACCCGACGACATCGCCTGAAGGAATCAAGCCGACAATGCGCTTGCCCATTTGTACGCCCGACTGGAACAAGTCCTGCCCAATGTACGCCAGACGTCCATTCCTGACGGTATCCACCGCGTCAGCATTGTAGGAAACGACTGGAATGCCAGCGCCCAATGCCTGCTTTGTTGGCCCATCAAAAGCTGTTGGGTCAACGATGGCAACCGCGATACCATCGGCTTTGGCGGTGATAGCAGCATTGAAAGCATTGACCATCTCCGAGACGTTCGAAGTCTCTGAGCCGGTCCACTGAAATTTGCAGCCGAGCAAGGCGCAGGCATCCTGGATACCATATTGGGTCGGGACAAAGAAGGGGTTGGTGGTGACGTGATTGACAAAGACGAAGTTCCATTGAGGATGGCTGGGGAAATTTCCTTCGGTGCCACCGGAGGAAGTGCTTCCACAGGCTGCCAGGATAGATGGCAAGGCCACAGCGCCTGCGGCGCTCAGGGCCGCGCCACCCAGCAATTTGCGGCGCCCAATGTGCATCTGCGAAAAGCGGGACGACTCTGACGAGGTGCTCACGATGATCCTCCAATTTCTTACACTACAGCGAGTTGAGAGAACCAAGGAAGAAGTCCACCTGGGATGCGATCCCTATCTGCTTTACCTTCTCTTCCTCCTTTCTCACCTGCGTAAGCAGGTGCTTATTCACCAGACATTCTGCTTATCCATGACGCCTTCTTCCCACCTCGTATCGGCACACATAAACCTGCATTCAGAAGAAGGCTCGGCAACGTATCAGCGCTTCAGGCTCTCCCAGCCGACTCTCGCAGAGGTCGCGCAGTGGGCAAGGGAGGGCTGAGAAAAAGGGTATCAATCACCTTGGCAACTCCCCCCCAGGCAATGGCGTAGCCTTCTAAGCTGCTCAACTCAATAGAAGTAAGCGGCTCGCGATGGAAGCTGTGTTCTCTGGCCGTCTCTATCAGAGGATGGAGCAGCAAATCTCCGGCGTGTTGGGGAATCTGCCCATCAATGACAACGACGGCTGGATCGAGCATGTTAATCAGGCTTCCAATGGCGGCTCCCAGGCGTCGCCCGGCAAGCTCGATAGCATCTGCGCTGATCTGCCCATCCGCTCTGATCTTTGCTCGCTCGATCACGCGCTCAATCGTCAGCCCTGCCTCCCCAGTGATCGCGCGCACATCCTGGAGAATCCCATTGACCGAGGTATACGCTTCGAGACAATCAACCTTGCCACAGGCACAGACGCGGTGCTCCTGGCTGTCGCCTCGATCTAGCCTGGAATGACCCAGTTCGCCAGCCGTGCCTGTATTCCCGCGATATAACTGCCGCTGAAGCACAAAGCCCGCGCCCACCCCACTGCCAACCTTGACGTAGGCCACGTTGTCTCGCCCAGGGGAGCGCCCGGCCCCATACCAACTCTCTCCCAGCGCTCCAAACTTGGCTTCGTTCTCCAGATAGATTGGCATAGTGCGCGGGTTGAACGTTCCTTGCGCGCAGGCAGCAAGTTCTGCGACAATATCGCGCCCATCCCATGCTGACATGCCTGGCGGTGAGTTTGGTCGGAAGGTATTGTCCAGCGGGCCAGGGATACCCAGCCCGATGCCAAACACCTGCTCCCAGGTGACAACGCCGCGCACAAAATCATCAAGCGCGGCTAACAACTGTGGCAGGTACCGATCAGGGCCAATGGCAGTTTCCAGCTTGATTGGCTCTGAAGCTTTCAGGCAGTGGCCGGTCAGGTCCGTAAGTAAGAGGCGCAGTTCGGTTCGGCCTATCTGTCCGCCAATGACGGCCCCTGCTCTGGCATTGAAGGCTACCTCGATAGCCTGGCGCCCACCTGACCAGCGCGCGTTTTGCTCGGCCTGCAACGAACCAATTTCCTTGATCCACTGCTGCTCCACCAGTTCACGCACAATGCTGGTTAATGTGGTTGCGGAAAGCCGGGTTTGTTTGGTCAGCCTGGTCCGACTGCTCGGCCCCTGGGTGCGCAAGGCGTTGAGAATCACCCAGCGGTTGATCTCGCGCAGCCTCTGAGGGTCTACGCCGTGCGCATGATTCTGCCCCAGGCTGTGCAAAGATATGGCAGGTGGGCTGGGGTCTGCTTTCATGACTCAGGCTCCGTTCAACCAGCTTGAGATGGGCACGCATCAAGGGAACCGGCTGTAGTATAGCAGAATTCATTACGTTTTTCAACTTCCCAAACAAACGAGAACCCTGCTTCAAATACCCTCACGAGATACCGTCTGATCGCTCTGTTTTCTCCGCACGCAAAATATCGTCGAGTGTCGCCATCACCAGCGCTCGCATAGCCTCCTCTGCCCCCTGCTCGGCGCGGCGCTGAATGGCTTGCGCAACAGCCTGGTGCAGCGGCATGGCATGCTCATTTGCCCCAGAAACCTGGCTGGTAATGATCCGGCTGGCATACAGTGCCGCGTGGAGCGACACCATCAGTTGAGGAACCAACTCGTTATGGGTCGCTGCACAGATCGCGGCATGGAACTGTAAATCAGCGCTGGTATAAGCATCAGGGTCGTTAACCGCCAGTTCCATCCGCTGGCACCATGCAGCAATCGAAGCCACCTCAGCATCAGTGGCACGCGCTGCGGCAAGTCTGGCTGCCATTGGTTCAATCATCAGCCGAACCTCACAGACATCTCGAAAATACGAGGATGGCCCGCCTATTTCGGCCTGCCAGGTAATAATATCTGGGTCCAGCAGATTCCAATCAGCGCGAGGACGCACGCTTGTTCCCATGCCCGGCCTGGATTCAATCAGTCCTTTCGCAACCAAAAGCTTCAGTGCCTCGCGCACCACCGTGCGGCTCACCCCCAACTGCGCGCACAGTTCTGGTTCGGGTGCCAGGGTATCACCAGCTTGAAACTCGCCGCGCAAAATACTTATTCCCACCAGCCGCACCACTTGCTCCGGCAGGCTTTGTCGCTGGAGCGAGGCAAATGCCTTTGCCATCTCACCTCCCCTTGTGTCTGACAATCATATTGTGTTACTATACTAACATACGCTAAACATCCTGTCAACCTCTCAAAAACCCCTTTTTCTTGCAGATTCTTGTGAGAAAGCGCTACCACAATGCTCACCGAGGCTTTGGTAAAATAACGACCATATCCGCTGGCAATGCGCCAGGAAGGGAGCCGAAGCGATGGAGATACCGCGCCTTGCCCACTACGTCGCGGGGGAGTGGGTAGAATCTACAGCAGATACATGGTCCTCCGATGTCAACCCTTCCACTGGCACTGACGTGCTGGCACTGGTTCCAGAAGGTGGACCAGCGCTGGTTGGGCGGGCAGTGGCAGCAGGGCAGACGGCGGTACGCGGCTGGGCAGCTACCCCAGGTCCGCAGCGCGCGCAGATACTCTACCAGGCCGCCAGCCTGTTGGCCGAGCAACGTGCTGCTCTGGGCCTGCTCGTCGCGCGAGAGGTTGGCAAGCCGCTGGGCGAGGCCGTGCAGGAGGTAGATCGGGGGGTGACAATTCTCCGCTACTTTGCGGGGGAAGCCGTTCGCCCACTCGGTCAAGTCATCCCCGCCCAGCAAGCCGGAAGCCTGCAATTCAGCATGCGACAACCGCTGGGGCTGGTGGCAGTAATTTCTCCCTGGAACTTTCCCGTCGCCATCCCGCTCTGGAAAATCGCCCCGGCGCTCGCCTTTGGTAACACGGTGGTCTGGAAACCGGCGGAAACCGCTTCCTTTACCGCGTTCTCGCTTGCCCAGGTGCTGGCGAATGCCGGTCTGCCAGCAGGGGTGCTCAACCTGATTTTAGGCAAAGGCTCACTCACTGGAGAGTCTCTGGTGCAGCACGCGGGGCTGCGCGCCATCACCTTCACCGGCTCAGATGCCACCGGCATGCGCATTGCTGAACTCGCGGCGCGGCACAACATCAAATATCAACTTGAAATGGGCGGGAAAAACGCCGCGCTGGTGCTGGGCGATGCGCATCTCGATCAGGCCGCGCGCCTCATCGCTGGCGGGGCCATGCGCTTTGCCGGGCAGAAATGCACCGCCACCAGCCGGGCCATTGTGGTCCAGGAAGTGCTCGACAAGTTCTTGAACCAGCTTGAGGGGGCGGTGCGCGCACTGCCGCTGGGGTCGGCAACGACTGAGGCTACCGCAGTGGGGCCGTTAATTGCGCCAGATGCGGTGGAGCGGGTGCACAGCTATGTCACGTCGGGCGCTGCCTCTGGCGCAGTCGTACTGGGCGGAAAGGCGCCGGATGGAGCGCAATTTGGACAAGGCTTCTTCTTTGAGCCAACGGTCATTGTTGGGGCGGCGGCAGATGCGCCCGTTGCGCAGGAAGAAGTCTTTGGGCCAGTGCTGGTGGTTCAGCCGGTACGCACGCTGGAAGAGGCGCTGGAACTGGCAAACGGGACAAAATATGGGCTGAGCGTCTCGCTCTTTACGCGCGACATCAATGCCGCGCTTGCCTATATTCCCGCCATTGAATGCGGGATGGTGCGCATCAATGGCGATACAACTGGCGTTGACCCACACGCGCCGTTTGGGGGCATGCGTGGCTCCAGTTCCCACTCGCGCGAGCAGGGACCGGCGGCTATCGAGTTCTTTACCGAGATTAAGACGGTGCAAATCAATCCGGCCAGTTAATATGGCTCACAGCTTCAACAGGCGTGCATTCGGGCATAGGTGTCCGGCGAGAAAAATGCGAGAGCGCAGCGAGCAATCGAGATGAGGACTACATGAAAATTGTTGATGTCAAGACAACCGTGCTGGGGACGGTCTGGCGCAATCTCACCTATGTGCGCGTGATCACCGATGAGGGGCTGGAGGGTGTGGGCGAGGTGCGCATGGTCAACCACACCGACGCGCTGCTGGGGTATCTGGCGGAAGCGGTGCCCAACCACCTGCTGGGGCGCGACCCAGGCAATATCGAAGACCTGGTATATCGCATGTATCGCCACGACTTCGCGCGTCTGGGCGAGGTTGGTATGTCTGCCATCGCTGCTGTTGAAATCGCCTGCTGGGATATTCTGGGCAAGGCGCTGGGACAGCCCGTCTACAAACTGCTGGGCGGCGCGGTGCGCGAGCGCATCAAAGCCTATGCCAATGGCTGGTATACTGTGGAGCGCACCCCCGAAGAGTTTCATCGGGCAGCCCGGCGGGTGATCGAGCGCGGCTACCGCGCGCTCAAACTCGACCCCTTTGGCGCCGGGTTCTACGAAATCGAGCGGGCGGAGCGGCTGCGCGCCATTGCCCTGGTGGAAGCCGTGCGCGATGCTATCGGGCCAGAGGCCGAGCTACTTATTGAGATGCACGGGCGCTTTAATCCGGCGACGGCAGTGCAGATGGCGCGTGACATGGAACCCTTCGCACCGTCCTGGGTTGAGGAGCCAGTACCACCGGAGAACCTGGCAGCGCTAAAGAAAGCTGCCGAGCAAATCACACTCCCCGTCGCCACCGGCGAACGCATTCATACCCGCCACGACTACCGGCAGCTCTTTGAACTGCAAGCCGCAGACATCATTCAGCCGGATATTACCCACTGTGGTGGCCTGCTAGAAACCAAGAAGCTCGCAGCATGGGCCGATGCCTATTACATACTGATCGCGCCCCATAACGTTGGTGGGCCGGTTTCCACTGCTGCCGCCCTCCACTTTGCCGCTTCCACCACCAACTTCAAAATTCAGGAGCATTTTAACGACTTCTCCGAGGACTGGGTGAAGCAGGCAGCACCAGGAAACCCAGAAGTCGTAGACGGCTACTTTGCGCTGCCCCAGGGGCCAGGCTTGGGCGTGACGTTTAACGAGGAGGTCGTGCGCCAGCACCCGCAACAGCGCGTCTTCTTCAATCTGTTTGCCGAAAACTGGCATTTCCGCCAGGCCATTCAAAAGGAGTAATTGCAATGGAGCAGATACAAGCATTGCTGCAAGAGATGGGCTTGCCCGTCGGAGACCGGCACGATCTGCCAACCTCCCCACAGCGCTTCCCCGATGGCGCGCACTATCGCGTCGAAATCCCCAGCGTTGAGGGGCCTGCTGCCATGCGCGCCGTGTTGGAGGCCGCAAAGGCGCAGCACATCCCCCTGCACCGCATTTCTCAGGGCAGCGGCATCATGCTGCTGAGCGATGCCGAGATCAAAGAGATGGCCGCGCTGGGGCAGCAGCATGGCATCGAGGTCTGCCTCTTTGTTGGTCCGCGCGCGCCCTGGGAGGGCACCGGGCAAGCATTGACCCCAGACGGCAAAATCTTTGGCTGGCGGCAGACCGGCATGGATCAACTGATCTATGCGTTTCGAGACGTGGAGCGCGGCGTAGCGCTGGGCCTGCGCAGTGTCCTTGTGGCGGATGAGGGGCTGCTCTGGCTGATTCACCAGGCGCGGCAGCGTCAACGGCTGCCCCCCGATCTGGTGGTGAAGGCTTCCGCCCTGATGGGCGTTGCCAACCCCCTGGGCATCAGGCTGCTGGTAGAGCAGGGACTCAATACGGTCAACGTTGCCTCAGATATTTCATTGGCACGCCTGGCCGCGCTGCGCCAGGTCGTCTCCATCCCCATTGATCTTTACATCGAAAGTCCCGATGGCCTGGGCGGATTTATGCGCTATCATGAACTGGCGGAGATTGTGCGCGTTGGCGCGCCGATTTACCTCAAGTTCGGCCTGCGTAACGCGCCCAATATCTACCCAACCGGCGCCCATCTTGAACAAGCCGCTATCCAGACAGGCCGCGAGCGTGTGCGCCGGGCGGCGCTTGGCCTGGAGATGCTGGCACGCGCCTCCTCTAGCTTTACGACTTCGGAGCCGGGCGCGCCTGGTTTGGGTGTGCCAGGGACGGCTCTGAGCGCCATTTCTTGATCTTGAGAGCTTGGCTCTGCTGCTGACCTTGCTGCTGATCTCTCTGGGCATCCGAAAAGCAAGATGCGCCTGTTGCGCCATTGAAGGGAGCACATACATGGACAACCTGGAACACCTCCTGGCGGTGCAGAACGAATTAGGCGAAGGACCGGTCTGGGATGCAGAAGCGCAGATGCTCTACTGGGTGGACATTTACGGCCAGGCATTTTACCGCTTCTCCCCAACAACAGGCCGCCTCCAAAAGTTCACGGTTGGGGTGCAGGTGGGTGCGCTGGCGCCGCGTGTATCTGGCGGGTTGGTCATGGCGACCCAGCGCGGCTTTGCCCTGTGGGATGAGCAGAGCGCGGCGCTCACATTTCTTGGCGACCCAGAAGCCAACCACCCAGAGACACGCTTTAATGATGGCGCCGTTGATCCTGCCGGGCGCTTCTGGGCTGGCACCATGCTAGAAGACTCCGAGGACTGGGACAAAGCGCCTGGCAACCTCTACCGTCTGGACCCCGACCACACCCTCACACGCATGGAAACGGGCATTGCCATCTCAAACGGGATAGGCTGGAGTCCCGATAGCAAGACTATGTATTTCACGGATTCGCCGCGCCAGGTGATCTATGCCTACGACTATGACCAGGCAACCGGGGCGATTGAGCACCGTCGCCCGTTTATCCAAACGCCGGGCGAAGCCAGCGTGCCCGATGGCCTGTCGGTGGACAGCGAAGGCTGCATCTGGAGCGCGCGCTGGGGCGGCTGGCGCATCATTCGCTATGACCCACATGGCAAGCAAGAGCGAGAAATCCACCTGCCTGTACAATTCCCGACAAGCTGCACCTTTGGCGGGCTGGCACTCGATGAGTTCTACATCACCTCAGCAGCCACCAGGCTGAATGCTCAAAAGCGCCGGGAGCAACCCTTTGCTGGTGATGTGTTCCGGCTCAAGCCTGGTATCAAGGGATTACCACGCGCACGCTTTCGTGGGTGACGCATCAATTTCACAGGTGAAGGGAGCACGCACTGATGGATGGAGCGGTCATAGCCGTGAGTTGCAGCCCGGCGCACACGTTTTCCAAACCAACTCAGGGGAGCATTCGGCTTCTCACTGGACTGGGGGTCGAGGGCGACGCCCATGCCGGAGAGACGGTCAAACATCGCTCGCGGGTGGCGCGTGACCCGACCCAACCCAACCTGCGCCAGGTCCACCTGATCCAGGCTGAACTCCATGACGAACTCCACGCTGCCGGTTTCACTGTCTCAGCCGGGCAGATGGGCGAGAATATCACCACGCGCGGGATAGACCTGCTGCGACTTCCAACCGGGACGCGGTTGCACCTGGGCAGCAGGGCCATCGTCGAAGTCACGGGCCTGCGGAACCCCTGCGTCCAGTTGGACAACTTCCAGTCGGGGTTGATGACCGCAGTGTTGGAGCGAGATGAGCAGGGGGTGCTCATCAGGAAGGCGGGCATCATGGCGATTGTCCTGGCAGGCGGCGAAGTTGGGCCAGGCGACCCGATCAGCGTTGAATTGCCGCCAGAACCGCACCAGTCGCTTGAGGTGGTCTGAGTCCATAAGCAATCTCTTCCTGTTTTAAGCTGCCTGCAAGGTCAGGGTGAGCATCTAGCCAAACCTGTACGCAGGCTCCTTTCCTCATCCGTCCACCTCTGTATTCAGAGCTTGTGTTTTCACTGACCTTCAACTAAACTCGTCACCAGTAGAAAACTTGCAAGCTTTCTGCGAAAGCCAATTGCGAGCAAGCAATGAATTGACAGGACCATATTTTCTGCTCAGGTGTCCATTTTTGGGGGAGTTACGCGGTAAAGGGTGTAGGAAGAGAGTGGACCACCTCGTGATAACTGATCTTCACTCGCGGAAAACTCATCTAGGAGATCCACAATGGACGATGATTCACCTACTCACCACGCCCATGCCCCCTGGTCCGGCCCATCGTCACTTCTGGAGGATGTTCCCTCCGCCGAACCCGCACAAACGCGGAGACTGGTGCCGTTCCTGGTGGGTCTGGGGCAGTCCCTCCTTCTGGTGCTGATTGCGGGACTCCTGGTCTTTGTGCTCTATGAACTCCCCTTCTATTTCCGCTATGTCATTGAAAGCATTTTCGTAGCGGTTCCCGGTGTCTTCATCGTTGGTCTGATCATGGCGATCAGGCTGACGAGACGCCCAGGAGAGCGCTGGGTCGGCCTTGGTTTTTTCGCCGGGCTGTTTCTCTACCTGATTCTCTCTATCTTGTTCCTCTTGGGGCTATACATCCTCCTCACTGAACTCTGAGCCAGAGCAGGCGCATACGCTCGCCCAGAAAGGAGCTATGGTTGGCGGCATCGCGTGTGTAGCAGCCATCTTGTTCTTTGGCGTAATAGCACCAATAGTGCTCTAATCTCGCATAATGCTCACCCGCCAGGCGCGGGCACGCTGAAGTCCCTGGAAACGCGCGGCACGCAAAAGAGCGCGTAAGGAAGTTCATTTTCGCGAGGATTTTACTTCGGCAGATGTATCGGCGTGGACGCTCAGACTTTTTTGTAGCGTGTCTGGCGTGCGCTCTATCAGCGCTGCCTCCAGGGCCGCAAGCTCGTTGACACAGTAGCGCGGGTTGCGCCAGAAGAAGTGGTCATACTCCTGGCGAAAGGGCGCCGCCTGGACCCGATAGGTGTGATCGGGCTGGCGGATAAGCAGCCCTTTGTTGCAGCAATAGCGCAGGAAGCTGCGCAGCCGCTTGCGGATACTAGCGGGGCGCATCAGCCCTCGCTCCAACAGGGCGGATTGGCGCAAGAGTGCCTCGACGCGCCGCGAAACGGCGGCCAGGGCCGTCTCAAAATCGAAGGTCGGCTGTTCTTGTTGGAGCCGTTCCCACAGGAAGGTGCTGCCCAGCATACTCATCGTAACCACCGTTTGCAGGGCAATGGCAACACGCACCTGCTCCAGCAGTTCCGAATGCGGCAAGCCCTTGCCTATCGGCAGAGCCGGGCCAATAGCAACACAGGCGCGCATACGCCCGGCGGTCATAAAGTCATAGCAGATATTAGTGGGCAGCGTGCGCGTGTCAGGAGGCATCAGGTCGAGCAGCAGAGCGAGGCCGTTGCGGGAGCGCCCCACCGACCCATTTGGCGTCAGCGTGCCCTCTGGCGCTAACCAGAGGGTATCACCCCTCTTCAGGGCATCAGCCAGCCCCTGAAGCTGCTGGGCAATCTTCTTGCGCTGGCGTTCTTTATGCTCTGTGTAGCGCTGGGGCAGCAGAAAGCGCTTCCGCAAATAAGGCACCAGCACTTTGCGATACCTCCAATCGCGCACATCGCTGATGTGTAGCTCGCGGCTGGGCCGCGCCTGCACGCGGCGCTTGCGGGGGGTCTGCGCCTCGCCCCAACGATCTAGTTGTTCCAGCATTTCGTCGCTGAACACCTCACCCAGGAGCAGATCGCCCTGTTCGCCTTGCAGCTCCACCAGATACTGGTGGAGACTAAACTCTGGCACGCGCAGAATCGGATAGGCGCGCATCCAGAGCAGAAACGACTCAAAGCTGAGGTACTCCAGCCAATGCTGCATCCAACGCGGCCATTTCCATCCGCCTACCAATTCGACCACAAAGCCAGGGATGAAGATGTCTTCCCGGCCTGCAAACGCCATGCGTCGCTCATCGGGGCGCCACCAGCCTCGATGGTAGTAGAGTCTGGGGGTGAGCACCGGAATATCCCAATCCCGCTTGTGTCCATTGAGCAGCAGCGTGGCTGGGGCGGGTGGAGCATAGTTGTGGCTGCCATACATCTGGACGCCCATTCTGAATTTGACAACCAGCAACAACAGATTTTGAATAAGCCAGTAGGCCGCCTCGCGTGGGCGCAGGTTCCGACGCAATTCGCCCCACTGGCGACGCAAAAGATCACGCATAGCGCACTCCAAAACATCAGGCCGGAGAGGGTTGTCGCATGGGAGCCACCCTTTCTCTGACGGTCATACGAAGGGGCGCGTTGCGCCCCTCATCGCCAGTATAACACTTGAGCGCATCCCCAACACTGGCGCGTGTGCCTAGCCTTTCACGGCAAGGGCTACCTGATATTCCCCTCGTCGAGATAGCGCGTTTCGCCAACAGCCAGGGTCCACTTATTGGCCGGGTCAAGGCTCTGCTGCTCCCACCAGGCGGTCAGGCGTCTTGGTGGTTCCTGGGTGGGTTCGATGCTCAGGCGGAAGGTGCCCCAGTGCATAGGCACGAAGATACGCGCACCCACATCGAGAAATGCCTGCCCCGCTTCTTCTGGAGTAACATGGGTTGTCTGCATAAACAAGCGCGGCTCATAGGTACCTACCGGCATGAGGGCCATGTCTATGCCGGGGTAACGCTCTCCTATGCGTTTGAAGCCGCTGAAGTAAGCGGAATCGCCCGCAAAATAGAGCTTCTGACGGCCATCGCTGAATATCCAGCCGCCCCAGAGGGTTGTGTTGGTGTCGCTCAGCGTGCGCTGGCTCCAATGATAGGCGGGGACAAAATCAAAGTGTAGGCCCAACAGTTCCAGCTCATCCCACCAGCCGCACTCGTGCACTTTCTGGCAACCAAGGGAGTGAAACCACCCGCTCAGACGCGAGGGAACCAGATAGGTGGGTTGGTTGCCCAGCCAGCGAATGGTGTCGTAATCAAGGTGATCATAGTGGTTATGCGAAATCAGCACCAGATCAATGCGCGGCAAATCCTCCAGCCGCACCCCAGGCGGAACCAGCCGCGCCGCGCCAAAAGGACCAGTCCCTGACCTCTTTGACCACACTGGATCAGTCAGGATGGAGCGCCCGCCCAGTTGGATGAGAAAGCTGGAGTGCCCAATCCAGGTGATGCTTGCGCGTGAAGCGTTGTCGCGCAGCGCGGCCCCATCGTTTTTCACCACAGGCGTGGGCCTGGATGGATGGCGCTTCTCCTCGGCATAAGAGCGGCGGCGATCAGCCAGGGAGAAGCGCAGCATCTTGACTAAGTTCCCCCCGCGCTCAGGAGGGGGAGCGAGGTTTTGAAAGCGTTCTGGGTGTGCCATTGTTTGTTGGTATCTAGAGAGGAGTGCCCAGGGAATCCTGAAGGCACTGCTGCTAGCTCTCTTACGCAGAGTGATTGGTATCTGAACGACAACCTGTTCCAATTGTAACGCGCCCCTGCAAGAGCCAACAAACCGCTGAACCGATTGATTCGAACGCCTTCTACCGTACTACTGTAACGTGGTTGCGTTTACGGAGTAAATGGGCGGGAGAAACTCAGCGATGAGTTCCCATGTCTCGCCAGCATCTCGACTCGCAAAAAGCTGACCGGTATTGGTGCCCACGTAGACACCGCAAGGGCTTCGGCCATCGGTACACATCCCATGCCGCAGCACGCCCAACTTGACCTGTGCCCCAACAGGCAGGCCCTTTGTCATCGGCTCCCAGCTTTCTCCCCCATTCGTGGTGCGATAGACCGTAAATTGGCCGCCGAAATTGTTACGCCCCTGCGGGTCTTCCACAATCACCAGCACCGTATCAGGATGCTGCGGGTCTAAGGCGATAGGAAACCCAAAGTCAGAGGGGAGATTCTGCCGAATGTCTATCCACTCGTCGCCAGCGTTGAGACTTTTATAGACGCCACAGTGATTCTGCTGATAGAGCACGTCTGGCTGAGTTGGATGCTGCACCAGCCGATGAATACACTGCCCAAATTCAGGGTAGCGGTCCGGCAGAAAGTCCGCGCGGGTATTTTTGTTGGCAAAGACCCAGCTTTGTCCACCATCATCCGTGCGCATGCACCCAACGGCAGAGATGCCGATCCACATACGGGATGCATGAGAAGGATCAGGAATAATCGTGTGCAGACAGAGGCCGCCAGCGCCTGGTTCCCAGCGTTCCCGCGTGGGATGGGAAAGCAGGGCGGTATTCGGTTCCCACGTTTCTCCGCGATCAGTGCTCACCCACAAACTCGCCGGGTCCACCCCGGCATAGAGAGTCTCTGGCTCGCTGGGTCGCCCCGCTTCAATCGCCCAGATATTCTGCAACTTGAGTGCGCTGCCTTGAGGAAACTGGATGCCCTGTTTTGGTTCTTGCCAGGTACGCCCGAAATCATCGCTGTAGCGCAGAAATGAGCCGAAGAACTCTCCATTATCCGCAGCGAAAAGGCGGCATCCATCCCGCTGATCAAGCAGTGTAGAGAAGATGCGATGGCCCGGCAAGCTGGGTGGTTCAATCGTCCACCGCTTCCGGTCCTCAGAGGTGATGAGAAAGAGTCCGCGCTTGGTTCCAAGCGCTACGACGGTCGTCCCTGGGGCATAGACACGCTGACCAACCATTGCTAATCGCTCCTTTTTGCCTCATCCGGCTGTAGCCAGGGCTGTTGATGGTGCTTCTCTTCGCGTTTGTCCTGAAGGGCTTCTCCTCATGCCGGGTAAGTGCATGCGAAGCGGGGAACGGTTCCTTGCAGCCTTACCCCCCGGCAACCGATGGAAGAATGTACAAACAGTCTCCAGGAGCAACCGGGGTTTCCAGCCCCTGCAAGTAGCGAATATTTTCGCGGGCCAGGAAGATATTGACAAAAGGCCGCAGTTCGCCCGACTCATAGCAGAGGTGGAAACGCAGCCCCGGATGGGCACGCTCCAGAGCATCAATCACTTCACGAATTGTGCGTCCCGCTACAGAGACAGAAGCTCGATTGTCGGCTTTCGAGCGGAGCATGCTGGGCAGAAACACTGTGACCGGCGACATTCCTCACCTCCAGAGAGAAGGGTCTTCTTCACGCGAGAACAAGCACTTGTCTTCCAAACTAGAACAAGTATACTAGATGGAGGCGCAGAAGACAAGTGCTTGTTCTCTCAGATTTTCTACTTCCCCGCTCCTCGCTGCTGACGATACCTGCGGATGAGCGCGTTGGTAGAACTATCGTGCTTGAGCTGTGGCTCGGCAGCGCTCGAAAGCTCCGAAATGATGCGCTGTGCCAGGACTTTCCCCAGTTCGACGCCCCACTGGTCGAACGAATTGATGTGCCAGATGGCTCCCTGAGTGAACACCTTGTGTTCATACAGCGCGATAAATTTGCCCAGTGTTTCTGGAGTCAGGCGCTCCGCCAGAATGGTGTTGGTCGGGCGGTTGCCCTCAAAAGTACGGTGTGCTACCTGAAAGTCTGGCACGCCATCAGCCTGCACTTCTTCGGCGGTCTTGCCAAAGGCCAGCGCCTCGGTTTGGGCAAAGAGGTTTGCCATGAGCAGATCATGATGCTTGCCCAACGGATTCAACGTCTGGCAAAACCCGATGAAATCGCAGGGAATGAGCTTGGTGCCCTGGTGGATGAGTTGATAGAAGGCATGCTGCCCGTTGGTGCCCGGCTGTCCCCAGATAATCGGCCCGGTTTGGTAGTTCACCGGATTCCCTTCCAGATCAACATGTTTGCCATTGCTTTCCATATCAAGCTGTTGCAGATAGGAGGGCAGGCGCCCCAGGTAATAGTCATAGGGCAGGATGGCAACGGTCTGCGCGCCAAAGAAGTTGTTATACCAGATGCCGATCAATCCCAGGAGCACCGGCAGGTTGTGTTCGAAGGGCGCGGTGCGAAAATGCTCATCCATCGCGTGAAAGCCCGCCAGCATCTCGTGGAAACGTTCCGGGCCAATCGCAATCATCAGCGACAGGCCAATGGCCGAGTCATAGGAATAGCGCCCACCAACCCAATCCCAGAAGACAAACATATTCTCTGGATCAATGCCAAACTTTGCCACTTCCTCGGTGTTGGTGGAGACGGCCACGAAGTGTCGGGCCACCGCTTGCTCATCGCCAAGCGCGCGCAAACTCCACTCGCGAGCGGTGCGCGCATTGGTCATCGTTTCCAGCGTCGTGAATGTCTTGGAGGAGACAATAAACAGCGTCTCCTCCGGGTTCAGATCGTGGGTAGCTTCCACAAAGTCGGTGCCATCAATGTTGGAGACAAAGCGGACCGTCAGGGAACGGTCACTGTACGGCCTCAGCGCCTCATACGCCATGACCGGACCCAGATCGGAGCCGCCAATCCCAATATTGATGATGTTGCGGATGCGCTTGCCGGTGTAGCCCTTCCACTCTCCGCTGCGCACCCGATTGGAGAAATTCGCCATTTTGTCCAGCACCGCGTGCACCCTGGGCACCACATTCTCCCCATCTACCACAATGGACGCCCCTTTGGGGGCGCGCAGCGCCACATGCAACACCTGACGCTGCTCGGTGACGTTGATCTTTTCGCCTGCAAACATGGCATTCATGCGCGCCCGCAGGCCGCATTCCTCCGCAAGCTGCAAGAACAGCCGCAGCGTCTCGTCAGTGAGACGGTTCTTCGAGTAGTCCAGATAGAGGCCCACAGCTTCTGCGGTCAGTCGCTCGCCGCGCTGGGGGTCTTGAGCAAAGAGCGTGCGGAGATGCACGTCGTGGATATGCTGATAGTGCGCCTCAAGCGCTTTCCACGCTGGACGCCTGGTCAGTGCGGGGGTTGTGGATGTCTTGCCGATCTTCATACCAGATTTTGCCTCCCTTGTGCAACGATCTCAGCCGGAACTGAAGGACGATGTGCTATCAAGGTCGCATCTGGCCTGGCGGTTGTCAAGGAACAGACAGAGAAGGTGAGGCTGCTTCTAGCTGCACGTTCCCGTCGGACCCACCAGCGCTGAGGTGATCTGGTTCGGGCTGCTTACAGATATGCCGCCAGGTTCCGGGGAGGTATGATCAGGCGGGAGCTTACCCGACCACGTAAAACTGTACGTGGCCGTTGTCTGTCCGGCGGCAACTGTTATGCTTGCCGGGGTAGCTCCACGCCCATTATTAATGGTGTATGTAAATTGAATCGTTCCGCCTGGGCTATTGGGAGCGATATGGAAGGTCGCTGTATAGGTGACGGTAAGCTGGGTGCCACAGGCTTTCCCGGCAATGCTGGTTGGGCTGACCGCCATATCAACGCCCGTCACCTTGAAGGCTGCGGCGGCGCTGCAAGAGCCAGTTGGCTGCACCTGCGGCGAATTGACCACATTGGGGCTGTTTACGAGCACTTCGGCAAGCCCAGGATAGGTGTGATCAGGGGGAAGCGTCCCCGAACTGGTAAACGTGTAGGTGTGGGTCGTTTCACCTGGGCCGACATTCACGCTGGCAGGTGTGGAGGACCGCCCACCATTCAGCGTGTACTCAAACTGAATCGTTCCCCCGGCTGTGCCTGCGGGAATATGGAAGGTCGCGGTGTAGGTGAAGCTGGCGGTGCTCCCGCACGTCGTTCCGGCAATGCTGTCGGGCGTCACGGCGAGATCAACGCTGGTAACGGTGAAGGGCACAGCGGTGGGCGACGGGATTGAAGTTGCCGTCGGGGTCGGCGGGCCTCCATTCGTGCTGTTCCCGTTGTGATGCACCAGAATCAGGCCAACGGTCAGCGCGCTGACCAGCACAACGAGCAGCGCGGCAGTAAGCAAGATGCTGGCACGCGATGTCCAGCGTTGGCCGGTGCGCAAGAAGCGTTGCACAGGATGAAGAGGTATTCTTTCTTGCGGCAGGCCAGGGTGAGCAGCGAATCCACTGCGGAGCTTGCGCGGCTGCGTCGAAGCAACGCCATGCTGCTCCAGACGGCTCCACACGCGATTCAATCCCTGATGAAAAGCCTGACCGCGAGGCTGATAAAATGCTTGCAATTCTCGAAGGAGTTCCGGGTCCAGCGCGTCCTGGCCGTTGGGCTGCGCCTGCATGGAAGCACGCAGGCCCTGCTCAATCTGCTCATCCAGGTGCTGGAGGTCCGGCCCCTCTCCCATATTCACAGGCTCGTCCTCATATCGCATCGCGGGTATTTCCTTCCTGATCTCCCTTGTAGCGCGTTCGCAAAAATGTGAGGGCGCGCCAGAGCAGGATACGTACTGCGCCTTCGCGCTTGCCCAGCACCGTCGCAATCTCGGTACAGCGCAGGCCCTCGCCAAAGCGAAGCTGTACCACCTCGCGCTGCGTCTTGGGCAGGGCCAGCAAAGCCGCGCGCAGATCGGCGTGCCGTTCGTGGCGCAGGGCCACCGCCTCCGGCGAGCGCGCTTCATCAGCTTCCAGCGTCCCCGCCACCGCATCCAACGCCACCTGCTGGCGCCGGGCGGAAACCCGGTAATAATCAACCAGCTTATGCTGCGCCACGCTCAGCAGCCAGGCCAGCCGCTTTTCTTCTGGTACAGCGAGCAGGCGATTCTGCTCAAACGCTGCCAGAAAGACCTCCAACAGCAGGTCTTCGGCATCCTCCCAGGAATGCGCTTGTTTGAGCAGCCAGGCAAAAATGAAGGGGCCATGCTGCCGGTACAACACGGCTGCTGGGGCATCGTCCTGGCCCGCAGCGGGCGAAGCTGGTTCCATGAGATTCCTCAAACATCAGGTTCTGCTAGCTGAACACTGTTTTCTCCTGAAACAAGTCGCTGCTCAGCCAAAAAATGTTACAGTGAAAAAGTTGGGAGGAATGTGAGGCAGGCGATAGTGGACCTATGGCCGATTTCACTGTGAAAGTCAGGCGCTGAGAGTAGACTGTTTGGCGGATATGTCCGTATACTCGCCTCTACCGAGGGTTGCTGATGAGCGCTGCTCCTCTTTCCCCGCAAGGCTGGCCCGGCCAGCAAGCCAGAAAGCGTCCTTCCTGCCTCTGGCTGGGCCTCTTTGCCATAGGAGTTACCCTGCTAGGCAGCGTGCTCGCCGCAGTCGTGCTCCTCCGCCAGCTTGCCCCTTTCTCACTCCTGGCTCCACTCCCAGACGGCGCTTCGTTTCCCACCACGTCGCCTGGCTTTGCGCTAAGCGGCCAGGCAACCTGCCACACGACAACACCGCCCACCACTTCGCGCTGGCTGGCCGTCGCCATAAGCGAAGCTGAGCGCAATCAAATTGACACCGCTGTCTTCGCCTGGCAAATCTGGCAAGAATCCCGGTTCGACCCCGATGCCGTGAGTCCAGCAGGCGCCATTGGCATTGCCCAATTCGAGCCAGAAACCGCCGCAGAGCTTGGAATCAACCCGCGCGACCCCTCGCAAGCGCCCGCCGCTGCCGCTCGCCTGGATGCCCAGCGCATCGGCCAGTATGCGCAGCGCGCTCGCCTCCTGGCAGACCACTTTGGCGGAGCCTCTGCCCGCTACGCTTATGGGCTAATGCTGGCCGCCTACAATGCCGGGGCGGGCGCGGTGGAAGGGGCCTGGACACGCAGCTTTTCCTGGTTTGGCCTCCCGCTCTGGCCGTCCGATGCCTGGAACTGGCTCTCGCATTTGGGGCGGGAAACCCGCAATTATGTTCCGGCCATCCTGGGCTGTCTCTAGGGACAGTCCCATGCTGCATTCCCAGGCAGGCAGTTCATGCCTCACCCCCACCAGCCCGTATCTGGTGGTATGTTTCGAGCGCGCGGTCAATCAACGCTTCTGTGCTGCCCAGATAGCTGCGGGGATCGAGAGCGCGCTCAAGCGCTTCCGGGGAGAGAATCGCCCGCACCTCGCTGTTCAGCAAGGCCGCCTGATGGAGTGTCATCCCTGACGTTACCGCCTGCTCACAGACGGCGCCGACAATGCGCTGCGCCTCTGGCCTGCCGAGTTGTGGTGCCAGGGCCATTGTCAACGATTCGGCCATGAGCAATCCGCCGGTCTGATTCAGGTTGGCCTGTATGCGCGCTGTGTCAATCTGGAGGCCGCTTACTGCCTCGCGCACACGTTCGACGGCGCCCGCCGTGAAACAGAACAGATCAGGAACAGCGGCCCATTCCGCCTGCCATCCCCCGGCAGCGCGCTCGTGCTCTTGCGCCATCGCGGACAATATTACTGGCACGATGCCAATAGCCTGTCGCGCTGCGGCAACAGCGAAGGTCGCGGCCACAGGATTGTGTTTCTGCGGCATGGCAGAAGAGGTACCCTTGCCTGGCGCGGTAGCCTCCATTGCTTCGCTGACCTCGGTCTGCGATAGAAGCAGCACATCGCCCGCGATTTTTGCCATTGCCCCGGCTACGATGCCCAGCGATGCCGCAATTCTAGCGACGCGATCACGCTCGGTATGCCAGGGCAAAGCAGGCGCAGCCAGCCCCAATTCTTCAGCGAGCAACGCAGCCACCTGTAGCCCTTTGTCACCTAAAAAGGCCAGCGAGCCAGCCGCCCCGCCCAGTTGCACTGCCAGCAAGCGCTTTCGGTCCTCGCGCAGCATCTCAACCTGACGCGCGGCCAGGGCCAGCCAGCGCGCGGCCTTGAGGCCAAAGGTGATGGGCAGCGCCTGCTGAAGCAGCGTGCGCCCGGCCATGAGCGTCTGGCGGTGCTGCTCAGCAAGCGCGGCGCACCCGGCACACACGCCAAGCAATCCCTCCACAAGCTGGTCAAGTCCATCCCGCATCTGGAGCATCAAGGCGGTATCAATCGCATCCTGGCTGGTGGCACCCCAATGCACAAACTTCTGCGCTTCAGCGTTGACGAGCGCCGTGAGCCTGCGCACCAGAGGAATTGCTGGGGTTCCAGCAACGGCAGCCTCGCGGTAGAGCGCGGCAACGTCGAATAGCTCGACCTGACAACTGGCCGCGATAACATCCGCCGCCACCTGTGAGATGATGCCAGCACGCGCTTCTGCACGCGCCAGCGCTGCCTCAAAAGCAAGCATGGCCCGCACCTGCGCCTCAGACGAGAAGGCATCAGTCATACCCGGCGTACTGAACAGAAGATCGCGCGGCTCTGGCATGTGGGCGCCTTTCAGGGGTGTTCACTAAGGAGAGTGTTGTTTTCTCTTAAAAATTGAAGAACGCCGTCTCCTGCGCGCCTTGCAGGATGATGTCAAAGTGGTAGACGATTTTTTCATCTCCCCCCCCGCCTCCCTCAACTGGCCCACTGCTGGCGGCGCGCCGGGCCAGCAGGGTTAGTCTGCGGTCAGCGGGCACACACTGCAAAACAGGGTCCGCTGTGTTGGCTGGCTCGTCCTCAAAATACAGGCGTGTGACCGCGTGATTGAGCAGCCCACGCGCAAACACAGTGACGCAGATATGCGGCGCCTGCATCCGCGCCTGGTCAAACGGCACCGGCCCTGGCTTGATCGTCTCGAACCAGTAGCTGCCATCCTCGTCAGTTCCAGAGCGACCAAACCCCAGAAAAGCAGGGTCAAGCGGCGCAGGCCCTTGATCGGTGGGATGATGATAACGCCCATGCGCGTTGGCTTGCCAGATTTCTACCAGCGCATCAGGCACAGGCACGCCGTCCCCATCCAGCACGCGCCCTTCGATGCGCACGCGCTCACCAGCCGTTTCCGGCTGGGTCAGCACGTGACGAACCGCGTCTGCGCGCAAGAGCGCCGGAGAGAAAAACGGGCCGACGGTTTGCGAAGCGGTTAAAGGCAAGGTGCTCATGGTCTTCCTTTTACCTTTTCTCTTGCTAAGACGGTCTGGCTGCTTGCCAAGACCGTCTCTTGCTCCATTTGTGGCTACGACTCGAATGGCGTGGCCTCTGGGCCGCGCACAACAATATCCCAGCGATACCCCAGCGCCCATTCCGGCTCAGTCACGCTGTGGTCATAAGCCGCGATGAGACGCTGGCGCGCAGCCTCCGAGGGTAGCGCGCTCAAAATCGGGTCTAGCGCGTGGAGCGAGTCATCGGGAAAGTACATCTGCGTCACCAGGCGCGACAGCATGGACGGCCCAAACAACGAAAAGTGGATGTGGGCCGGACGCCAGGCGTTGGGGTGGTTCTTCCAGGGGTAAGCGCCTGGGCGGATAGTCAAGAAGCGGTAGACCCCTGCTTCATTCGTCAGACAGCGCCCCATCCCCAGGAAGTTTGGGTCGAGCGGCCCAGGCCACTGATCGCGTTTGTGCAGGTAACGGCCAGCAGCGTTGGCCTGCCAGATTTCCAGAAGGGTGTGGGGTATCGGGTTTCCCTGTTCATCCAAAACGCGCCCCGTCATGATGATGCGTTGCCCAATCGCCTCACCGCCTGTTCCGGCATTGCGAGTGAGATCGGCGTCTTCCGGCGTCACGGCGCTGATAGCGGGGCCGGGACCAGTCAATTCCGAGAGCGTCATAGGCACATCAATCAGCGGCAGTAGAGGCGCCCTACGGCGCGTGGATTGATAGGCTTCGTACAGATAGGGCGGGAAGATTTCTCGATCTCCCCGAATGATGTCGCCAATGGTGATCTGGTTCGCGGTCTGGCTCATAGACCCTCCTGATGTGCTTGTGTGGAGTCGCGCTTTTCCGAGGCTGGCTTTTCCGAGGCTGGTGCATGCTGAGCAAGCGTTTGCTTTGCCAGTTTAAAAGCCGTATTCGCCGCAGGCACCCCCGCGTACACGGCTACATGAAGAAGCACTTCGGCAATTTCCTGGGGGTCAACACCAACATTCTGGCTGGCACGCAGATGCAGGGCCAATTCTTCACGCCCCAACGCTGCCAGAATCGCAATCGTCACCAGGCTTCTTGTGCGCCGGTCCAGGTCGGGCCGCGCCCAGACCCCTCCCCAGGCGGTTTCCGTAATGAACTGCTGGAAGTAGGCATCAAAGTCTGTCGTGCGCGCCAGAGATTGTTCGACATATTCGCTGCCTAGCACCTCCTTGCGGACCTGCATACCTCGCTCGAAGGGTGAATCCGTCATGCTGCTTCCTCCAGATTGCATGTACCAGGGGTGATTACAGTGTTTGTAGTCTCTACAGTGTTTATGGCGTTTACACCGTTTACACCGTTTACACCGTTTACAGTAGTCTAAGAGAGCGACGCCTCTATCACGCGGCGATACAGATCACTATAAGCGCGGGCGCTGGCCGACCAGCGCGAATCATAGGCCATTGCCCGCGCAACCAGTTCAGGCCAGCGCTCGCGCTGCGCAAAAAGATGCAGCGCGCGGCGCAAAGCATCGAGCAGCGCGGCGGCTGAATACGGTGTGAAGCTGATACCATTGCCAAGGTCAGGATTGGCATCCAGATCAGTCACCGTGTCGGCCAGACCGCCTGTGGCGTGGACAATGGGCAGCGTGCCATAACGCAGCGCGATAAGCTGCCCCAGGCCACCCGGCTCAAAGGCGCTGGGCATCAAAAAGAAATCCGAGCCAGCATAGATGCGATGTGACAGGGCGGCATCAAACCCGATGCGCGCCCGCACGTTGTCGGTACTCGCCGCCAGTTCACGGAAGAGTTCTTCGTAACGCGCTTGCCCGGTCCCCAGCACAACTAATTGCAGTGGGAGGGCGCGCAATTCCTCAGCAATTTCGGCCAGCAGATCGAAGCCTTTTTGGTCAACCAATCGGCTGACTATACCGATGAGAGGCCGCTCCGGGTCGTCGGGCAAGCCAAACTCCTGGCGCAGCGCTTTGCGGTTGCGAGCCTTGGCTGCCGGGGCCTTGGCCGCCGTGTAGCGGGTGGGTATCTCGCTGTCGGTGGCCGGATTCCAGGCATCCCAATCCAGGCCATTGGGAATCCCCACCAGACGCGAATGGCGCTGGAACAGGGTTTCATCCAGGCCCCAGCCATACTCAAACGTCTGAATCTCCTCGGCGTAGCGGCGCGACACGGTAGTTACCACATCGGCATAGGTGATGCCCGCTTTCATCCAGTTGACATCGCCCCAAAACTCCAGGCCATTCTGGATGAACACCTGCGAGCGATTCAGCCCGGCCTCATCCAGAATAGATGGATCCCAGCGCCCCTGATACTGCAAATTATGGATGGTATAGATGATACGCGCAGCCCCGCCGCGCAGCAGCGCCCGATGCGTGGTGCGCAGATAGGCCGCGCAAGGCGCAGCCTGCCAATCATGCAGGTGGAAGATGTCGGGCGCCAGACGCAGCAGCGGCAGCGCTTCCAGCAGTCCCCGGCAAAAGAGCAGAAACCGGCGCTGCTCATCGCGCTGATCGAGGCCAAGATAGAGGCGCTGATGCCGCCCGAAGAACCCCGGATGATCGAGCAGATAGACCGTGACTGATGAATCGGGCAGGGTTGCCCGCCAGATCGTCACCGTCTGATTTGCCCCAGATAGCGAGACAAGCAGCGTGGCGCCCGTAGGCTCCAGCGCCCAGCGAGCGGCATCAATTACCCCATAGCGCGGCAGAAAGATGGAAACCTCGTGCCCCAGCGCCGCGAGTTCCCTGGGCAGGCTGCCGATCACATCGGCCACCCCGCCTTCTTTCGCAAAAGGGACGGCCTCAGTCGCCACCATCAAAACCTTCAGACTTCGCTCGTTTGCCATCCTGCTTACCTGCTTACGCCTGTGACGCCGTAGCCCTACGCCTGGCTACCTCGCGCTCCCAACCATGTGTAAAGGTGCGGTCTTCCACCGTCTCACCACTTGCCAGGGTGTGGCTGGGAAAATCCTCCGGGCGCAGATCAGTGCCGATCTTACAGTTGCGCCCCACCTTCAGGTCATCTGGCAGGCGGGCACGCTTGCCAATCAGGGTGATGCCCGTGTTCAGGCGGGTGGGTTCCAGCGCATTTGGCGTCGCCAGATCATCCCCAAAACCAATCTGGCACTGCTTGCCAATGACGACTTCTTTATCCACAATAGCGCGGTCAATCACGCTGCCCGCGCCAATCAGAGCATCAAAGAGGATGATCGAATCCCGCACCACTGCCCCTTCCTCAACGACCACCCCCGGCGAAAGCACGCTGTGCTCGACGCGCCCCTTGATGATACAGCCATGCGAGATCAGGCTGCTGATGACCTGCCCGCCACTCTGGATATGGGCGGGCGGGCGCTCTTCGCTGCGCGTGTGAACCACCCAGGAGGGGTCGTAGAGATCAAACGCGGGGCGGTCCCCCAGCAGGTCCATATGCGCCTCCCAGTAGGATTGCACAGTGCCCACATCCTGCCAGTAGCCAGTAAAAGGATAGGCATAGACACGCTCGCCACGCGCCAGCATGGTTGGGATGATGTTGCGCCCAAAATCGTGCTGCGTCACATACCCGCCAGCGCTGCTGGGCCGGGCGTCTTCGGTCAGCACGCGGGTCAGCACGTCGCGGTTAAAGATATAGATGCCCATTGACCCCAGCGTGCCGCGTGGTTTGGGCGGCTTTTCCTCAAAAGAGACGACCTTGCTTTCAGCATCGGCCTCCAGAATGCCAAAGCGATGCCCTTCTTCCAGCGGCACGACGACGGCCCCCAGCGTGACATCGGCACTATGCTGCTGATGAAAGGCGAGCATCGAGCTATAGTCCATGCGATAGATATGATCACCGGCCAGGATGAGGACATGATCGTAGCGGCCTTCCATAATATAGTCCAGGTTCTGAAATACCGCGTCGGCGGTCCCCTGATACCAATCCGAATCCTGGCGGCCAATATAGGGCTGGAGCAGCCTGATCCCGCCTTGCTGCCGGTCCAAGTCCCAGGGTCGGCCAATGCCGATGTGGTCATGCAACGAGTGAGGGCGGTACTGGGTCAGCACAGCAATATCGGTAATGCCGGAGTTGGCGCAGTTGCTCAGCGCAAAATCAATAATGCGGTATTTGCCCGCAAACGGAACCGCAGGCTTGGCGCGCTTTTGCGAAAGCAGGCTGAGACGTTCGCCCTGGCCTCCTGCAAGAATGACAGCCAGCACTTTACTCATCGCTTACCTCATTCTGCTAAGTGGGTCTCTACTTTTCCCTTTATAGGGAGTATTATAACCAAAAGAAGAGGGCACAGCACTCTCTTTGTATCGCGTGGTCAACTGCTGGCGCCTCAAATAACAACCGATCATCTAAGACCTTGCCTGGGCCGGAGGAACTATGTTCGATGTGCTGACGCTGGGTGAATGCCTGATTGATCTGGTTGCCACCGCCCCCACAGACTCACTCTATCACGCAGAAGCCTTTACACCCAAGCCGGGTGGCGCGCCCGCCAATGTCGCGGTTGGGGTACAGCGTCTGGGAAAGAAGGCGGCCTTCATCGGGAAAGTAGGCAGCGATGACTTTGGCCGGGGACTCCGCCAGCTTTTAGAGCAGGAAGGCGTGGCGACACAGTACCTCCTGACGGAGCCAGCTTCTTTTACAACGCTGGCGCTGGTGGCGCTAACCAGCGAAGGTGAACCACACTTTACGTTTGCCGTTGGCGCCCACGCAGAGCTACGTCCCTCAGACCTGGACAGCACAGCTTTCGCCAATACGCGCGTGCTGCATATTGGCTCGGTCTCTCTGGCGCACGAGCCGATGCGCTCCACCACGCTTGCCGCCCTAAAACTGGCGCGAAACGCCGGGGCCATATGCAGCTATGATGTCAACTGGCGTCCGGCACTCTGGCCGGATGCCAAAGCGGGGCTGGCCCTGGCCCGCGAGCCGCTGGGTCAGGTGGATATTTGCAAGATGAACCTGGCAGAACTGCGCCTTTTAACAGGCCAGGAAGACGCCAGAGAGGGCCTGGCGGCGCTAGAGACAGCAGCCCCGCTGGTAGTGGTGACACGCGGCCCACAGGGGTGTCTGTTCCGCCTGAGACAGCACATCTCTGAAGTAGCAGCCCCGCAGGTTGCCACAGTGGTTGACTCCATTGGGGCGGGCGATGCGTTTATGGCGGCGCTGCTGGCGTTTTTACCCGCGCACCCAAACAAGCTCTCGCCAGAGGAAACGAGCGTCTTGCTGAGACTTGCTTGCCAGGCAGCCGCTTTGAGCGTCACGCGGCGCGGCGCAATCCCTTCACTCCCCTACGCGCACGAAATTACCTGAGGAGCGGCACACGTTTTCTCATTCTCTGGTGACGCGCCCAGGGCGCCCGCCCCCAGCGAGGCAGCAGAGCCAGCAGATAGGTCAAGAACGCCAGCGCGCTGATCAGAAAACTCGCGGGATAGGGCGTATAGAAAGCCAGCGTTAATCCAACCCAGATGAAGGCCAGGGCCAGCGCTGTCGAGAGCGCCAGCGCCGCAAACGGGCGCGTCAGAAGGCGCTGGGCCATCGCGCCTGGGGCCACCAGCAGCGAGAACATCAGCAAGACTCCGACGGCCTGCACCGCTTCTGCCACTGTAATCCCCACCAGCACCAGAAAAGCCAGCCCCAGCACGCGCACCGGCACCCCTCGCGCTGCGGCCACTTCCGGGTCAAGCGAAGCAAAAAGCAGCGGGCGGGCAATCAGCAGGAGGACCGCCAACGCTCCCGCCCCAACCCAGGCGGCAAGGCTGGCCTGCTGCACCGTCAGCCCAAAGATCGTGCCAAAGAGAACATTGACCCCAATGGAGCCATTAGCGCCGCTGGCCTGAGAGGTATAGAGGCTCAAAAAGAGGACACCCAGCCCCAACACCCAGGCCAACACCGTACCAATCGCCACATCGCGCGCCCGCGCTCGCTCTCCCAGCACGCCAATCCCCAGCGCCACAGCGACGGTAGCTCCAAACAGCCCCGTCAGTAAGTTAATGCCCAATACGGCTGCGCCAAGTGTCCCAGCAAAGGCCACATGCGAAAGCGCGTCGCCCGCAAACACCTGGTGCCGCAAAACGATGAAATAGCTCACGGCCCCGGCAACCAGGGCAATCGCGGTCCCTGCCAGGAATGCAGAGCGCATAAAGTCATGCCGCAGCATCTCCTGGATGTCCGCAAGGAGATTGGGCGAGAAGGGCGGTATCGCTGAAAGCAGCAGCGCGTCAAGCAGCTTGATCATAGTTTCTTCTCAATAGCTCGCTATTGATGAGTTGGTGCTGCCACGCTGGTTGCTTGCGCCCCTGGCAAGACTGACCGAACCAACCGTGACCTGCACTGGTGCAACTACGGGCGCCTCTATCCCCCTGCCAAAGGCGTCAGGGATTGCTTTTCTCAAGGTGTTGTATGACCCGTTCACATCGGCATGCAGGGTTCGCCCATCCTTGGCCTGATACAGCCCACGCTTCACCCGCTTGCCACTGAAGACGTACTTGTCCTCTTTAGTGGGGTCAAAGACGGGCAGCGGGTCCAGGTCCAGGAAGGAGGCTTTGCTGGTATAGCTTTCCTCCTGCACGATCACGGCAATGCCCGCCAACTGTGCTTTGTAGGTCAGCAGGTCAATGAAGCGGGCGTGGGGTATCTGGACAAAGTGCTGGTTATTCACCCGCTCCATATTCACCTCTTGCTTCCACAGCAGGTTCTTACCCACAACGAGCGTGCCGATGCCTTCCTGCAAGAGCACGTCAATGATGTAGCGGCTGGCCGTGTGCAAGGAGTGCTGCATTCTGCGATTGCGGCGGACCGTTAAGCGTTCCATGCGGCGCGTACTGCCTGGATGCCCCAAGGCTTCCTGCAGCTGGGCACGCTGTTTATTGTAGAACTGATTGGTAGATTTGAGGGGGCGCCCGTTCACAAGCCGAGGGACAAACCCTTTCTTGTTTGAAGTTAGCGCGGCCAGCACATCTACTCCCAGGTCTACGGCAGCGTACAGAGCGGGATCACAAGAGGGGGCGGCTTCGCTCTGGTGATAGACCACTTCCACCACATAGAAGCCGCAGGCGGGCACGATACGGACTTGATGAATCTTGGTCTGTTTCGTTTGAACGGTGAGAGGCAGCTTGGACGGGCATACCTCCCCATGCCGGAGCGCTGCCTTTGCCAGAGCTTGCGTGGTATAGATGAGCACTTGGCGCCCATCCGTCTTGTGCTTATATTTGGGCATCTTGGGGCGCCCAGTGAACTTTGAGGAATCTTCCTGATACGCAAGACAGGCAGCAAAATAGCTCTGCCAGTTCTTGTCGAGGAGACGCAAGACCTGTTGGGCTACCTTTGCAGGTAACGCCCGATACGCCTCATGATGCTTCATCTGGTGATAGACCGCCTGGTAATCCAGATAGTGATTCTCCCAGATGAAGGATTGGCGGACCAGAAACAATGCCGCATTGTAGAGATTTTGGGCGGCAAAGGCGGCCTGATCTATCGGAGGGTAGCGACTATCGGTGCGACGGATGATGTGCTGTTCCACCAGTTGCATTCTGCTTCTCCTCGACTAATGCCTGTTCAATGAGCCACAGCACATCTTTGTTAAAAGACCGGCGTTCCGCATCGGCATGCGCTCGTACCCGCTCTAACAGATCAAGCGGGAAATAGATGGTCATCTTTTGGAATCGCTTTTCCTGTCCCATACCGTTATTATGCCTGATAAATAACGGTATGTCAAGGCTCAGAGAACGCAAGAGTCGTAGCCAATTCGCTAGAAATCCTATGAACGTTTATAATACCAGCGCACCCTCCCTCACTGCGCTCTTGCGCCGCGCACTGCGCGTGTAGGCGGCGCGTGTCAGGCGCACCAGCACATACGTCCCAAAGGCAAAGCTGGTGATGAAGAAGCCAACGGGGTAGGGCGTAAAATAGCCGATAGCCAGCCCGCTCCACGTAAACACCAGCGCCAGCAGCACCGACACCCCAACCGACAGGGCTGGGCGAGCGGTAAGTTCCTGGGCAATGGCAGCAGGCGTCACCAGCAGGGCAAAGATCAGCAGCACCCCCACAATTTTTACCGCCTCGGCCACAGCAAACGCCAGCAGCACCAGAAAGAGCAGCGCAAGCAGCCGCACCGGAACCCCCTTCGCGGCGGCCACTTCCGGGTCAAGCGAGGCAAACAGGAGCGGACGCGCCACCACCGCCAGCGTGACCAGCGTGACCAGCGTCGTCAGCGCAATTGGCCCCAGATCACCATCACTCACCCCCAGAACGGACCCAAACAGCAGCGAATACAGTCCAGTCGTGTTGTTAGCATGGGAAAGCCGAATAAAGAGCAGCCCCAGCCCCAGGCTGAACGCCAGCACAATGCCAATCGCGCTATCCTGCCCTTTGGACTCGCGGGCACTGAGCACGCCGATGAGCAGGGCCGCGCCAACGCCAAAGCCTATCAACCCAAGCACAGGTGAATACCCCAGCAGCGCCGCGCCCAGGGCGCCAGGGAAGCCAGCTTGCGCCAGCGTGTGCCCGGCAAAGCTCTGGCTGCGCAGCACCATAAAATAGCCAACGGCCCCCGCAGCAAGCGCCACCAGCGTCCCCGCCAGGAAAGCGTTTTGCATAAAGTGATAGGCGAAAAGCTGCTGAAGATCAGCCACCAAATCCCAGGAAAGCTGGACCTCATCAGCGAAGCTGACGAGCATGAGACACCTCCTCCGGCTGCCCAACAACCACAATCCGCCCGTCCCGCGTGCGCAGCACCTCGATGGGCGCATCATAGAGCAGCGAAAGCGTCTCCGAGGTGATGACCTCTTGCGGCGTGCCAAGCGCGGTCTGATTGCGCCCCAGATACAGCACGCGATCCAGCGAAGAAAGAATCGGATTCACATCGTGCGCCACCATCAGCACCGTTACCTGCTGCTCCTGGCTGACGCGACGAATCAGCGCCGAGACAATCTGCTGATTATTCAAGTCCAGGCTTTCGAGCGGTTCATCCAGCAGCAGGATGCGTGGCCGCGTCACCAGCGCCTGGGCAATCAGCAGCCGTTGTTGTTCTCCGCCGGAAAGTTCGCCAATGGGCCGCTGGGCATAGTGGCTCGCGCCCACCAGATCAATCACCTCTTCGACCCGCGCCGAGGCTTCGCGGGCGTGCAGATCGCCACCCCACAGGCGGCGCACTCCTGGCAGCGGAATCCCCCAGCGCCCTCCATCCAGGCCCAGGCGCACCACATCACATCCCCGCACGCACACATCCGACTCGAAGCTGCGTCGCTGGGGGAGATAGCCAACCCTGGCATTGCCCCGTTTTACTGGTTCGCCCAGGACGCGCACACTGCCCTCGCTCAAAGGGAGCATGCCCAGAAGCACTTTCAGCAGCGTAGATTTGCCCGCTCCATTTGGCCCCAGAATGGCAATAAATTCGCCTGAGTAAATCTCAAAGCTCATGTCGCGCCAGATCGCGCGCCCACCCAGGCGAACTCCGGCGTGTTCACCAGCAAGCACTACCTCGCGCGCTGGAGAAACATCTGCCAGGCTCTGAGGCAGCGACTGGGCGTCTGTCGAATCAAGGGGCGCTGAATCCGCCCCAGTTGAGATACGTGTCATGGACCTACCCTATAGAAACGGGCGCGTGCTGCGCCCTCTAAAACAAGCGATGATGTCTTCCCACTCCCTCATCAGCCCCTACTTGCCGGTAGCTTGCGCCAGCGCCTGTTCAAGCGCCTGAAGTTGGGCTGCTTGCCACGCCTGGAAGCTCGCGTTACCAGGGTCCAACGTCTCGGTAATCGCTACAACTGGAATACCTGCTTGTTGCGCCTTCACCTTGAGGGCATCCGTATCCGGGGTGGCATTCTGTTTATTATAGACGAAAACCTTGATCAACTTCTGCGTCACCTGCTGATCAAAGGTCGCTTTGTCCTCTGCCGTCGGCTCAATTCCCTCTGAGACGGCTTTCATAAAGCCTGGAGGCGAAATCAGGTTCAGCCCCAGGGACGACGCGAGATACTCAAAGATACTTTCGGTGGCGCCCACCGGCGTGCCCTGATACTTCTGTTGAATTGTCGTGATGAGATCGTGGTAGTCCTTGAGTCCTCTCGTCAAGAACTGCTGGTTCTGCTGGTCGAAATACGCCGCATCAGCCGCATCCAGACGTTTCAGGTCGCTCGTAATCTGATTTACCACCCGCGTGACATACTCAGGATTGTACCAGAAATGCGGGTTATCGCCCTCCTGCTTGCCCAGGAACTTGCCGATCTCCAGTTCGCTGCGTCCGCTGACCACATTGGCATCCAGTTGTTGGCGCACCCAGGGGTCATAGCCTGCCCCATTGAAAATCACGTAACCAGCATTGGCGATGGCGCGGGCGTCGGCGGGGGTGGGTTCATAATCGTGCGGGTCGGTGTTCGGGTTCACAATGAGGCTGGTCACACTCACGCGATCACCGCCAAGCTGGGCAGCAATACTCCCCCAGAAATTTTCAGCAGCCACCACCTGCACCTTGCCCCCGCTGTTCCCTGAAACGGTATGTATGCCACAGGCACCAAGCACCAAAACGAGCAGCGGGAGCGCGAGCAGGCGAACCAGCATCCTGGCATCGCTCAGCACTGCCCGCTGGCGACGGGCAGGAAGCACTCTCATCTTTGCCATGTTCCACTCCCGACGGAACCTCGCCAAGGACAAAATATGATACTCAGTATCAGATACTAGAATAGCATACCTGATTTTGAGGCATCTGTCAATGAGATGATGTATCAATTTTGAGCTAGCCAAAAAAATTCCGTGAGTGAAGGGTACCTTGTCGCTGGCACGCGAGAGAGCGCCTGGGCATGACCAATCATGCCCAGGCGCTCTCTCGCTCTCTTGTAACCCTCTCAGCGAGAGTTCAGGGTTCCTTTCACTACGGCATGTAGTGGATGCTGTTGCGCGGATACTCCACACAATCCAGGCAGCTTTCGCTGCCGGTGATGAACTGCACCAGACGCTCAAAGCCCATCCCAAATCCAGCGTAGGGGATGGAGTCCTGCTCGCGCAGTTGCAAATACCACTCGTAATCCTCAGCGGTCCCACCAGCTGCCAGCAGGTGCTTCATCGCTGGCGAAGTCATCAAGCGCTGACGCAGGCGGATGGGGTCTTCCTCGCGCTCGGCGCCGCCGCACACCTCACCCACACCCGGCAGCAGCAGATCGGCAGCGTTCACCACGCGCTCATCCTCACGGTTCTGGCGCATGTTGAAGAACTTCAACTCCATCGGGTAGTGCGTGATGAAGGTGGGGAACTTGGTCCATTCAAGGATGGCAATCTCGCGCTTGCGATCAAGATCATCGCCCCAGGCAGTGACAATGCCCATCTTGTTCAGTTGCTCCACCGCGTCAGTGTAGGTGATGCGCCGGAATGGTGGTTGAATCGCCTCCAGCATGCCAAGATCGGCGCCCAGGATGGTGAGTTCTTCGCGCCGATGCTCCAGCGCCGCCTTGACCAGCGAGCTAACCAGGCGCTCCTCAATATCCAGCAGCGTCGTCAGATTGCCAAAACCGATCTCCGGCTCAATCAGCACAAACTCCGTGAGATGCCGATGATCGGCGCGGGGTTCAGCGCGATAGCTGTGATTGACCGAAAACACGCGCCGCAGCGTCTGGCTGTGCACCAGCGGCTCCAGGTGCAACTGCGCCGTCTGCGTCAAGAACGCCTTGTTGCCAAAGTAGTCCAGCGGGAACAGGGTCGAGAAATCTTCGCAGGCCCCCGTCAGACTGGTGATTGTTGGCGTCGTAACCTCAACGAACTCCTCAGACTCCATAAAGGCCCGAACAGCTTTGAGAAGTGTTCCGCGCAGCCGAATCAGCGCGGCCATCTTGGGGCTGCGCACCAGCATATGGCGATTGTGCAATTGTGACATATCTTCCAAGAGATCAGTCTCGACTGAGGGCTGCATTTTCGTGCTCATGGCTCAGTAGTACCTTTCTTTTTATGTTTGAGATGAACCTTTTTGACTTAACAGGACCGCATCGTAACCATCGTGCTCGGCCAACCGGACATGCACCTGTTCTAGCTGCGAAGTGGGGATATTTTTGCCCACATAATCGGCTCGAATCGGCAGTTCCCGATGACCTCGATCAATCAGGACCACAAGTTGCACCTTACGCGGGCGCCCATACTCAACCAGCGCGTCCAGCGCTGCGCGAGCGGTGCGTCCGGTATAGAGCACATCATCCACCAGAATGACCGTCTTGTTTGTGATGTCTGTCGGAAGCGTGGTAGTGCGAGGTTGCCGCTCGGCACCACGCAAGCGCAAATCATCACGGTGCCTGGTAATATCAAGCTGACCTACAGGGATGGTAACATGTTCCAGCGCGCTAATCTTCTCCGCTAGACGCTGGGCTATGGGCACACCACGCGAGTAAATTCCCACCAGAACCAGTTCACCTGGGTCGGCATTCCGCTCCAGAATCTCATGGGCAATGCGCGAGAGAGAGCGGCGAATTTCATCCTCGTTAAAGATGAGCTTTCCTTCGTCCTCGTTTCTAGTTGATGGATTCATGGGCAAGAACTCCTCGTGCTTTGAAAGTTCAGAAGCTGGCCGTGCTTCGCAGCAGGCATAAAAAAAGACCTCATCACCCAGCAATTTCGTGGGTAATGAGGCTTCTTTTGTATGCGTATTGCGTGCAGCCCCAGGGGCTGCTTGCAGGCAGCGATCACGTGAACTCCCTTTCCGGCTTCACAGAGCAGGACTTAAAGGATTTCTCTTGGGAAGAGTATACCATCACACTCTTGCAAAATGCAAGAGATGCCCCTCTGCCTTTTATCTGATGCGCTGCGATCTTAGCCCAATGTCGCGCCGAAACTGCTTCCCCGAAAAGTGTATGCGCTCCACCGCGTTATAGGCGCGTGCCCGCGCCTGCTCCAGGTCAGCACCCTGCCCCACCACTGTCAGCACGCGCCCGCCTGCGGTCACAAGCTGACCACCCTGGTCCCTGGTGCCCGCGTGAAAAACTAACGTCTCTAGAGGCAAATCTTCTAATCCTGTGATGGGCTGGCCGCTGACGGGTTTTTCAGGATAGCCTGCTGAGGCCAGCACCACGCCTATCGCGGCGCCCGGCTCGTGCACCAGCGGCGTCTGCTCAAGCGTTCCATATGCAACTGCCAGACAAAGATCAACCAGATCAGATTGCAGCAGCGGCAGCACCGCCTGCGTCTCCGGGTCGCCAAAGCGGGCGTTAAACTCCAGCACCTTTGGTCCCTCCCTGGTAATCATCAAGCCAGCATAGAGCACACCGCGATAATCCACGCCAGAGCGTGTAAGCTCGGCCAGCAGCGGCGTAAAGACCCGCGAGCGAATCACCTCCAGCAGCGCGCTGTCCACCCAGGGCACCGGCGCCACCGCGCCCATTCCGCCGGTATTTGGCCCCTGGTCACCATCCAAAAGCTGTTTGTGATCTTGCGCAGACAAAAGCAATTGGCAGCGCTCTCCAGCCACCAGCGCCATCACGCTCAGTTCGTCCCCCTCCAGATACTCCTCAATCACCACCACATCTCCGGCGGCGCCATACAGCCGCTGCTCCATACTCGTTTCCAGCGCCTGCCGCGCTTCGGGGAGGGTGGGGGCCACCGTCACCCCCTTGCCTGCGGCCAGCCCGTTGGCCTTGATCACAATGGGCGCGCCCTCGCGCTGCACATAGGCCCGCGCCGCGCTTAGATCAGTAAAGGTCGCGTGGTGCGCAGTGGGGATGCCCGCGCGCCTCATCACCTCTTTGGCGAATGCCTTGCTGCCCTCCAGTTGCGCGGCGGCGCGGTTCGGCCCAAAGATGCGCAGCCCGGCGGCGCGAAAGCGATCTGCTATCCCCAGCATCAACGGCACCTCTGGCCCCACAACGGTCAGATCAATCTTTTGCTCGCGCGCAAAACTGAGCAGCCCTTCGATGTCATCCGCCGCAACAGGCACCAGCGTTGCCAGCGAACGCATCCCAGGATTGCCGGGTGCCGCATAGAGATGTGGCCGGTGCGCGCTCTGCGCCAGCTTCCAGACCAGCGCGTGTTCACGCCCTCCGCTGCCAACGACCAGTATTTTCATCAGGGTGGTCCTCACCATTCTCTAGCGGTATCGCTCTGCTTATTTCTGTGTGGTTCTCTCTTTCGCACTTCAGGCTCATTATATCGTCCCCGATGCGCCTTACATCTCAGCATGGCATAAGTTGCGTCAAGAAGCCCCAATGTTGTATGTTATGTTTGGATGCAGTGCCTTCCTCGCTAAGACGAAGGCGAGCATGCACCATTAACTACTCAGCCCGTATATGCCAGGGGATATGGCCCTGGTGTCTCTACCCTGCGACCAGCGTTCGCCAGCACTGGACAGAATGTTGCAGCGAACCAAAATTGCGGGACTACGGGCGGACACGCGACCCTGCTCATTGCATCGCGCCTGATGATTGGCGCGCGCTGACAGAGCCGCTGGCAGCCGTTGCTGGCTGCACTGACCGCCTGGCTTCTTTCAGCCTGGCCGGGAAGGTTCGCCTGTGGTCCGTTTCGGTGGCAGCAATGCCCTTGAAACGACCTGGAGACGACTATAACTTCCCCGGCCAGGCTTTCTGTGTGTTTGAAGGAGAAGAAATCGTGCAGCGAGTGCTGATCCTGATGGGCAGTGACTCCGATCTGACAACCATGAAGGGCGCCGCCGACGCGCTCACCGAACTAGCAATCCCCTATGAAATCCATATTGCCTCCGCGCATCGCACCCCGGAAAAAGCGATGCGTCTGGCTTCCAGCGCAGCCGCAGAAGGCTTCGGCGTGATCATCGCCGGGGCTGGCGGCGCCGCGCACCTGCCGGGCGTGCTGGCCGCCGTCACCACGCTGCCCGTAATTGGCGTGCCCATTGCCTCCGGCGCGCTCAACGGCGTGGACGCCCTCTATGCCATCGTCCAGATGCCCAAAGGCATACCAGTCGCCACCGTAGCCATTGATGGCGCCTACAATGCCGGGCTGCTGGCGGCGCGCGTGCTGGCCCTGGGCAATCCAGAACTCAGCGAGCGGCTGATAGCTTTTCGACGTAAATTGGCCGAGCAGGTAGAGCAGAAAGACCAGAAACTACAAGAAAAAGGTATAAGCGGCTATTTAAACCAGAAATAATGCAGTTACTTGAGCCAGAATTAGTGCGACAGAGCAAGCGGGAAAAGATAGGATAACCACCATGCAAAAACGCGAACTCCTCTACGAAGGCAAGGCCAAGCAGGTCTACGCCACAGACCGGCCAGATCAGGTCATTGTCTACTATAAAGACGATGCCACCGCTTTTAACGGCGAAAAGCGCGGCACCATCCAGAGCAAGGGCGAACTCAATAACCAGATGACGGCCATCTTCTTTGGGCTGCTGGGCCGCGCCGGGGTACCTACCCATTTCATTGAGCTGCTTTCCGCCCGCGAACAGTTGGTCAAAAAGGTCAAGATTGTCCTTATCGAAGTTGTGGTGCGCAACATTGCCGCCGGTTCGCTCTCCAAGCGCCTTGGGCTGCCCGAAGGCACCGATATGCCGCAAACAGTAGTGGAGTGGTACTACAAAGACGACGCGCTGGGCGACCCGCTGATCAACGAAGACCATATCGCCGCGCTGAAATTGGCGACGCCAGCGCAGCTTCAGCAGATGCGCGCCTATGCCCTGAAAGTAAACACCATCCTGCGCGAGCATCTGGCGGCGCGGCGGGTGCTGCTGGTGGATTTCAAGCTGGAATTTGGCGTGGACGCGGACGGCCAGTTGATCCTGGCCGATGAAATTTCGCCAGATACCTGCCGCTTCTGGGACGCCCAGACGCGCGACAAGCTCGATAAGGACCGCTTCCGCCGCGACCTGGGCGGCGTAGAGGAAGCCTATCAAGAGATGCTGCGGCGCGTGGGGGGTGTGGCGTGACCTTTCTGGCTCGTGTCCATGTCACGCTCAAGGCCAGCGTCTTCGACCCGCAAGGCGCCACCGTTGCTCGCGCACTGGGGACGCTCGGCTTTGATGAAGTGCAGGATGTGCGCGTCGGCAAGTACCTGGAAGTGCGCTTGAGCGCGAGCGATGCGGCAGCCGCCAGAGAGCGCGTCTCCGCCATGTGTGAGACGCTGCTGGCAAACACCGTCATTGAGCGCTATGAGTTCACGCTGGCGGAGGAGCACCATTGAAGTTTGCCGTAATTGTGTTTCCCGGCTCCAACTGCGATGAGGATGCTGTGCGCGCCATCCAGCAGGTACTCGACGAGCCAGCCGAACTGGTCTGGCACCAATCTGGCTCAGTGGATGGCTATGACGCGGTGATCATCCCCGGCGGCTTCGCCTATGGCGATTATCTGCGGGCGGGCGCCATCGCTCGTTTCGCGCCCGTCATGTCGGCGGTACGCGCCCACGCCCAGGCGGGGCGCCCGGTGCTGGGCATCTGCAATGGCTTCCAGGTGCTCACCGAGGTGGCGCTGCTGCCTGGCGCGCTGCTCGCCAATAACCACCTGCAATTCCGCTGCGACATCGTGAAGCTGCGCGTCGAAACCACCCGCACGCCTTTTACAGCGGATTATCAGATGGGGCAAGAGATTCGTCTGCCGATTGCCCACGCCCAGGGCAGCTACTATGCCGACGACGCCACGCTGCAAGACCTGCGCGAGCATGACCAGATCGTTTTTCGCTATGTTGGCGAAAATCCCAACGGCTCGCTGGACAACATCGCAGGCATCGTCAACCGCCAGCGCAACGTCATGGGCATGATGCCCCATCCAGAGCGCGCGGTACATCCGAGGCTCGGGTCCAGCGACGGCGCGGCTATCTTTACCTCGCTGCTGCATGCCTGGAAAGAGGCTGTCTATGCTTGAGCTTTCCAGAGAGCCATCGCCAGCGGAGATTCAAGAGCGGCGCATCTATCGTGACTTTGGCTTGAGCGACGACGAGTACGCGCGCATCTCTGCCCGGCTGGGGCGCCTGCCCAACTATGTCGAAACGGGCGTCTTCAGCGTGCTGTGGTCTGAGCATTGCAGCTATAAAAGCTCGAAAAAGCATCTGCGCACCTTTCCCACCACCAGCCCACAGGTGATTCAGGGGCCGGGCGAGAACGCGGGCATCGTGGATATTGGCGACGGCTGGGGCGTGGTCTTTAAGATGGAAAGCCACAACCACCCTTCGGCCATTGAGCCGTTTCAGGGCGCGGCAACCGGCGTGGGCGGCATCATCCGCGACATCTTCACGATGGGCGCGCGGCCCATTGCCCTGCTCGATAGCCTGCGCTTTGGTCCGCTTGAAAAGCCTCGCAACCGCTATCTTTTTGGGCAGGTCGTGGCGGGCATCGCCAGCTACGGCAACTGCGTGGGCATCCCTACTGTTGGCGGCGAAGTCGTCTTTGACGAGGCATATACCCACAACCCCCTGGTCAACGCCATGTGCGTTGGGCTAATTCGCCATGACCGCATTGCGCGTGGCCGGGCATCGGGCATGGGCAATCCAGTGCTGGTCGTGGGCGCGAAAACAGGCCGCGATGGGATTCACGGCGCCACGTTTGCTTCCGTCGAAGACCCGCACAGCCGCGAGCGCTCAGCCGTGCAGGTGGGCGACCCCTTTATGGAAAAGCTGCTGCTGGAAGCCTGCCTGGAACTGATCGAAAGCGGAGCGGTGGTTGGCTTGCAGGATATGGGCGCCGCCGGTCTGACTTCCTCCAGCGCGGAGATGGCAAGCCGCGCCGGGAGCGGCATTGACATAGATGTTGCCCTGGTGCCGCGCCGCGAAACCGGCATGACGCCCTACGAAGTGATGCTTTCTGAGTCGCAGGAGCGCATGCTGGTCGTCGTGCAGCGCGGCAAAGAGGCGCAGGCGCAGGCCATCTTTGCCAAATGGGGATTGGATGCCGTTGAGGTGGGACAGGTCACGGACAATGGCCTGCTGCGCATTCTGGAGCAGGGACAAATCGTTGGCGAACTGCCAATTGCCGCGTTGGTAGACGAGGCGCCGGTCTATGATCGCCCGGCAGAGCGCCCGGCTTATCTAGATGATGCCGCGCTGATGAGCGCCGATGCTCTGCCGCCCTCAACTGATCTGGCAGCAGACCTGCTGGCGCTGCTGGCACGCCCCACTATCGCCAGCAAGCATTCCGTCTATCGCCAGTACGACTCAATGGTGCGCGCGGCCACCGTTGTCCGCCCTGGCGCTGATGCAGCAGTGGTAGCCTTGCCCGATTTCTCGCGGGGCATCGCCATGACCACCGACGGCAACGGGCGCTATGTCTACCTGAACCCGCGCCTTGGCGGGATGCACGCCGTTGCAGAGGCAGCGCGTAATCTGATCTGCGTCGGGGCGCGTCCCCTGGCCGTCACCGATTGCCTGAACTATGGCAACCCGGAAAAGCCCGGCATTTTTTATCAATTTGTGGAAAGCATCGCGGGCATCAGCGACGCCTGCCGCGTGTTGGGCACGCCTGTCGTCAGTGGCAACGTCAGCTTCTACAACGAAACCAACGGCCAGGACATTTTCCCCACGCCGATTATCGGCATGGTGGGTGTGGTGGACGATCTGAAGCATCTCACTACACCCGATCTCAAAGCCGCCGGAAACTACCTGGTTCTTCTCGGTGCAGAAGAGGCAACCACGCTGGGCGGCAGCGAATATGCCGCGATGCGCAGCGGGAAGGCGCTGGGGCCAACGCCGCCGATTGATCCTGAGCAGGAAGCGCGGGTGCAGGCGGCCTGTCTGAAGCTCGTTCAAGCGGGCTTTGTGCGGGCAGCGCATGATGTCTCCGATGGCGGGTTGGCCGTCGCCCTGGCCGAGATGTGTATTGCAGGCGGCAAAGGCGCTGCGATAGCTGTTGAAACTGAAGCCCGCGCCGAAACGGTCCTTTTTGGTGAGGGTGCCTCGCGCATTCTCCTGGAAGTTGCTGATGGGAACGATGCGCTGCTGGACCGGATTGTGGAAAAGCATGGGGTTGATTATCGGGTGCTTGGTCCAGTGACTGACGATGACCAGTTGCGCATTAAGCTGCTCTATTACCAACAGCAGCAGGAAACAGTATTGAGCCTTTCAGTGACGGCGCTGAAAGAGCAATGGGAAGGAGCGCTGCAATGGGCGATGCGCTAGAAGAGAGCCTCCTTGATGAGGGCTGGCACGAGGAATGTGGCGTCTTTGGCATCTGGAATCACCCCGACGCCGCCACCATCACGAACTACGCCCTCTACGCCCTCCAGCATCGCGGCCAGGAAAGCGCGGGCATTGCCGTTGTAGATGGCCTGGAGATGCGCTCGCATCGCGGCATGGGCCTGGTCGCGGAGGTCTTTACCCCACGCCAGCTTGCTACTCTGACCGGACGAGCCGCTGTCGGCCATGTGCGCTACTCTACTACTGGCTCCAGCCACCTTGCCAACGCTCAACCGCTCGTCTTCACCTTTCGCCAGGGCAATCTGGCGCTGGCGCATAACGGCAACCTCACCAACGCCGAGCAGTTGCATGATGAGTTAGAGCAGAACGGCAGCATCTTTCAATCCACCTCAGATACCGAAGTGGTGGCGCACTTGATTGCGCGGGCGGGCGACGCTGATTTTATCGCCAGCGTGCGCGCGAGCATGGGCCGCATTGAGGGTGGCTACGCGATGGTGCTGCTCACCAACGACCACCTCATCGCGCTGCGCGACCCCAACGGCTTGCGGCCAATGGCGCTGGGTCAGCTTGGCGCGTCCTATGTGGTTGCCTCGGAGACGTGCGCCTTTGATACGATTGGCGCCACATTTCTCCGCGATATTGAACCAGGCGAGATGGTCGTGATTGATGATGCGGGCGTGCGCTCAGAGCGCTTTGCCAGCGCCCCGCGCAAGGCGCTCTGCACCTTCGAGTATATCTACTTTGCCCGCCCGGATTCGGATATTGACGGCATCAACGTCCACATG
>DATBGS010000042.1:0-13761 GCA_036557885.1 Ktedonobacterales bacterium | reverse complement strand
TGCTGCGGGTGCGGTTACGACGGATCCATCCGCTGGCCCGCGAGGTGGCTCTGGGCTGGCGGCCACTCCTGGCGGGAAGACCACCGGGACTGGTTTTGAGTTGAACCCCCTGTGGTTTTGGGCCAAATCTTGGGAGCTCCTCCCAGGGGCGCATCATGGGCGAGCAACTTGGCTCGGCGCAGCAGGAGCAGGGCACTTTCTTCCTCAGAGAGCATAGGCACTGCCAGCGGCGCTCCAAGCTTCCCACCAACGGGAGAGCGGGTCGTGATCAAGATATGCCCCTGGCTGGCCTCTGGCAGCACGCTCTGAAGCAGCTCCAGATCTTCTACATTGTCGAAAATGAGCAGCCACTCGGGGTGAGAATGCAACCAACGCTTCACAGCGGCTTTGACCACAGACGGCTTCGTACTGCCCTGTTCAGGAAGCTGGAACAGCTCCGCCAGAGCACGGTAGTCCGCCAGCACGGTTTCCTGGGTTTCGGCTCCCACCCAGAGGACCGCCTGATACTCCCTACGGAACCGATAGGCGTATTCGAGGGCGATCTGCGTCTTGCCGATGCCCCCTAACCCCGACAGGATCAACGGTTGGGTGATAGCTCCCTGGTACTCGAAATGTAGTTGGGTATACATCTGCTCCAAGAGGTCAGAACGACCGGTGAAAAAAGGATTGCGGGAAAAGGGCACGTACCAGATGAGCGGAGCAGGTATTTGGGCTTGGAGCACTGCCCGACTGACTCCAATGAGCGTGTCCGGTGTGAGCTGGAGAGCGTCACACAAACGGTCCCGGTAATAGGGCTGGGGGAAGCCAGCATCATGCTCCCAGCGCTGAATGGTGCGGGGGGTGACACCTACTTTTTCAGCCAGTGCTTCCTGTGAAAATTTGAGCCGAGCACGCGCCTGCGCTATCTGTCTACCTGGAGAGAAGTTCGCCTGGTCCTGAGAGAGTTTCCTTCCAGCAGAAGCAGCAGTGTTCAGTCTACGTGGTGGGAATTTCGTTTCATGCGAAGGGAATTTCGTTTCATGTGCAGCTAATTTCGTTTCATGTGCAGCTAATTTCGTTCCCGCAGAAGAAGGAGGAGGGAGCGTAAGAGGGAGGGCTGTCTTCCTCCGGCTCCGATAGTCAGCGAGCCTGCACCGGGCGGAGCAGAACCGCCCAGGACGGCCAGCCCCCGTATGCGGAGGCACCAGATGGCCACACCCCTCACGAGCACAGACTTGTGCTGCTGGTTTTCTGCCGCCTGTCCGCTGATTTCCTGCTGTCTCCATGCAATTTTCCCTTTGTGTTCCTCTCGCCATCAAAGCCCGTTCACACGACAAAAAACCGTCGTGTGAACTGTCGCCTGGTGTCGTAGCGATTGCTCACCTTGGCAGGTATACTTGACAAGTGGAAGGAATCGGAGCGAGCGATGCTCAGCCATCCTGCCCTGGGTCTGTGGGAAGAAGGCAGGTTTCCTTCCTGACGGTGAGAAGCTGGTCTCCATCATTTATGTATATACCATGCTCTGCGAGGCAAAGCAATCTTACAAAGGAGCTCTTACTGGGGTGTCAGATAAACCCACTCATCAACTGTCCCCTGGAAGGAAGGGGCGAAACGAGCGGACCATGTTCCGTCTGGTCCAGTGCTGCCGAGGTTGCCCCATTTCCTCCGTGCCGCTGAGGCTGAGATTCACTCGCCTGCACTTTTGGTTGGGGAGCCACGAGTGGTGTGCCATGGAGGAAGAAGTGGTCTGATGCCTCTCACTCACCTCCCTCAGGAAGAGATCCTGCATGTGTCCCCTCACCAGTGCCGCTTACTGGCGCCTGAGCACTCCCTCACCCTTCATCTCACAGAGCAGATTGCTTCGCTGCTGGCACAAACGCACCGAGTGATGGCACAAGCGAAATTCCCCCGGGATGCTTTTCGCGCCCTCGGACTGCTCTTGCTGGCTGAGGAGGGGGTCGGCTATGAGGTGTTGTTGACGGGCTTGTATAGCCCGGATGCGGTCTGGTCTGCCGTGCTGCAGAACTGGTCGCTCTCTGTCCCGGCCTTCCAGGAGGAACTCAACCGCAAACAAGCGTACCTGGCATCGTTGCAGAAAGGAGCAATGGAAGCCGAGATGCAGCAAATCCGACGCGCCGTCAAAGGACGAGCGGGAGTCGCCCCCATCCTGGAGCGGGCAGGGTTTGGCTGGATGGTGCAGACGCACTATAAAAACGGGTATGTGTTGTGTCCCACCCAGGAGGCGAGCGAATCCCTGGAAAGGAGGAAGATGCTGAACCATACCCAGTGGTAGAGTTTCATTCCCACTGCTGTGAACACCATGACCAGAAAAGTAGGTGGCCCAACCGATGTGATCCATCTGCTAGGCCAGTTGGCTGCGCCCGTCTTCATCACGATGAAGCGTGCAGAGCAAAAAGGTGGAACGGCCTGTCTCACCTGGCACTGAGCATCACCCACCGCGTGCCAACGCGACCGCCCGAAAGTCAAGGATTCTGCCTGCAAAAGCACTTTCGCTGTGGTGTCCTTCGCAGGCACGTCCAGAGGGCAGCAGGGTCGCCTGGTAGGATGAGGCCAGGCATGCGTTCTGTGGCCCAGCGGTGCCTGCATCTCCCCAGACGCTGCAGGGCATGAGTCTGGGACTGGCGCACCAGCACGGGGAAAGGAGTCGCGTATGAGCAGCGCTGGTGCAGTTGGCACTGAACGGGTGTCCCCTTTCAGTTGCAGTACCAATCACTCGAATGTGATGATTGAGCGTTTGCGGCAGGCCAAACTGGGTAGTCGGGCGCTGGAATTCTGTCTCCATCTGCATCGGCAAACCTTTGGCAACGCGGGCTGGCACCGCCAACAGGGGCGTGAGGAGTGGTGGTGTCACTTTGATCTCGCGATCTGGGCCAGGGTGCTTGCCTGTGAAAAGAGCAACCTGCTTCGGATTCGCCAGGCGTTGGTCAAGTGCCAGATCATCCGCTTCGAGCCAGACGAGCAGTACCCAGGACAAGGGAAGATCGGATGGAATCTGGAGGTGGAGGACTGGCAGCCTTATGATCGGCGACGGTTCCAAAAGAGCCAGCCAGGTCAGTTCACTCCCCAACAACAGGAGCGTGTAGGGAGTTCTGAATGGCAGGGACGTGGAGCTTATTCGCAGAGCCAGAGGCCGACGGCTCTGGTGTCCAGCCGTGTCGGTGGCAGCAGACAACTACGCCCCCAAGCTCTTGCACAGCCAGCACTCCCTCTGTCTGCTCCTCCGGAAATGCTGGCCTCTGAAGTTTTTCCTTCTCCAAGCAGCAAGGAGACAGGTGAACAAGCATCGGCCTTTCCTGTGGAAAGCACCCAGATGCACCAGGTTTCAGTACCTCTAGAGCCAGTGGGTATTCACCGCTCTTCTGGACCTGTCCACTCTGTTGAGCAGACACCAGCTCCTGCTCACATTGGGCTTCCAACGCCTCCACCAGGTGGCATGCACCTGGTGATCTCCTGGCCTCCAGCCCCCGATCCATCGGACTGGCAGGCCGAGCGGGACGCACGCACGGCTGAAGTGGCACGGCTCCGAGCCGCGTATGAGCAACGAGTGGCTGCTCCCAACTCGCTGCAAGCATCTGCCGAGCTGCGTGTGGAGGTCCACCGCCTCAAGCAACAGCTCGAGGTCGAGGAAGCGACGCTCTTGCTTCAAGAGCAACGCCTAGAGGCCATAGAAAGGGAACACCCGCCAGCACTCAGTGGAGGAGTGGTGACGGAATGCGAGGACGCTGAGGTGCTCTGCGAAACCGAGGAACCTGAGCGTGAAGCCAGTCCGGCCTCATCGGGCTCAACGATGGAGAGGCCCATGCACGTCACGCCTGAGCAGTTGGCGTTCTGGCACGAGGAGGTGCAGGCTGAACAGCGCCAATTGCGGCGGCTCCAGAGGGAGTACGACGAACTCACAGAGCAGTTGAAACACCCGTTGGCTTCTGGACTGTCTAACTGGAGCGAGGCGCGCAAACGGCAACGCGACCTGGCCTGGCTGCTCCAGGACCAGCAGAAAAGGGTCGAGCGCTACCAGCGATTTGTGGCACTGATTGAGCAGGGGGCGACCAAAGAAGAGGCTACAGAGCAGGCGTTTCAACAGGAGGCGCAGGCTGTTGAGGGAGGAGATGCCGAACAAGCCCCCAACGCGGAGGTGGCAGAAGCGGAGGAAGCCCCGCCGCCCCCCAAGCCCAAACTGACGGGAGAGCCGCTCAGACGTGCGTTATTCGCCGTCCTGACGCGCTTGTTCACCACTGGCGATCCACGTTATGTCACCCTGGAGCGCGGGCGCTTCAATGCGGCCATTCAGAAATTTCGGGTGCTAGAACTGCAACCCGACGACCTGCCCCTGCTCAAGGAGGTCTTTGAGCGGGTGTGGCCAAAAGCCACCTGTACCGCGCTGGGGCTGGCAAATAACCTCCCGCTGTTGATCGAGAAAGCGCGTGACATGGGCTGGAGCCTTGGAGATGAGTCCGCGCCGAGTGGGGAGGTGCAGAGAGGTCCTTGATGCCTCCACCTGCCAAAGGGGCAGCCCTCTTGATGGCTGCGGGTTACTTTTCCTGTTTGCTCGCTGCACAATTTGCCAGGAGAACAAACAGAGTGAGCAGCTGATGCCCACTTGCCGTAGAGAAGCAGAAAAAAGAGGGAAGATGGCGAATTCCTGCAACAGGCTGAAGCGGAAGATCGCCTGCCGCTTCAGCCAGCACTCCATCACAGAACACGGGTGGGCGCCGACGTTCACCGAGTTCGGGGAGGCGACAGGCATCGGGAGCCTCGGCCATGTGCAGTAGCACCTGACCCGGTTGGAGCAGGAAGGCGATCTGGTTCGTCAGCACCATGCTGTGCTGGCGCTCCGGCTGACGGAGGCGGGCCACGTGCTGGCAGGTTTTGAAGCGAAACCAGCACAGCCTGAGCCTGTCCTCTCGAAGTCGGGTATGCACGTACCCTGGAGGAAGGAAGACGTGCTCTGGGGGCTGTCTGACGCCTCCCACCGGATGTGGTATCCTCACTGGGAATGTCCCACTGTCCTCGACCCAGGTGGGCTGGAGCCGTGCTCGCCACGGCAGAGGAAGGAGCATGCAGTATGTACACTGTTGAGCAGCGCGAGGCGCTCCGCGACCGCCTGCTCCGTCTCGCGGAGGCGGATGAGCGCGTCGTGGCCGGAGCCGCTGTCGGCTCGCTCGCCCTGGGCGGCGGAGACCGCTTCTCCGACCTGGACCTCACCTTCGCCATCGCCGACCAGGTGCCGGTCGCGGACGTGCTCACGGACTGGACGCGCACCATGGAGCACGAGCTCTCTGCGGTCCACCTGACCGATCTGGAGCGCGTTCCAACCATCTATCGCGTCTTCCTGCTGCCGGAGGCGCTGCAGTGCGACCTCTCCATGACGCCAGCGGCGCAGTTTCGGCCCGCCGGGCCCCGCTTCCGGCTGCTCTTCGGCCAGACTGCGCCGGGCGCGTCAGCGGTACCCACGCAAGCGGGGGCCGTCTTCCTGTCCACGCCAGCGATCGCCTCTGACCTCTTCGGGTGGGGCGTCATCTACGTGCTCCACGCGCGCGCCTGCATCGAGCGCGGACGGGTCTGGCAGGCGGAGCATTATGTGGGCGCAGTGCGCGACCACGCCCTCGCGCTGGCGTGCCTCTGCGAAGGGCGGGCCGTGGGTCAGGCGCGCGGCTACGATGACTTGGCACCTTCGACCCTTGCCCGATTCGGGGCGACCCATGTTGGCGCGGTCGAGCCGGAGGCGCTGCGTGCAGCCCTGGCCGCCTCCGTGCGCGCGCTCCTCGGCGAGGGGGAGGAGGCGAGGCTCCCGCACGCGCTCGCCGTCGCAAAGCGCCTGGCTGACCTGTGCTGACGCGGAGCGGAGAAGACCATCCGGATCTCTCATCTGGCAGTGGAAGAGCATCCCAACGCATAAAAAAAGACGCGAGACCTTTGCTAGCGTCCTGTGGGCTTTCTTCGGCCCTGTTGTAACAGATATTTATCTGGCGGCGGAACCGACGGGAGTCGGGTTCTCTGTCGCCAGTAGCTTGGGTGCCCCGTTCGGCTCTTGTTCTGTATGCTATGGAAAGCGTAGCACCCAAACACGAGCATAGCAACCCACCACCTCAGTCTCTCAAGGTGCCACGTTCCGAGTGGTCGCGCGTCGTGCAGCGTGTGGCCCAAGGCGAATCGTTGCGCCAGGTGGCAAGAAGCTATCGAGTCTCCTATGAGGCCATTCGGCGCATTCTGGCGGCGGCACGGAGGAACCATGCAAATAGGGAAGAGGAACCATTGGAGTAAAAGCACCAAGGGAGGAAATAACACCCACTGCATCAGAAGCCCTTACGACCGACTTGGAGTGAGGCTGGGAAGGCCCATCCTATAGCCATATATGGTGTCGTGAGGGAGGTGTGGTGGCTACTTTCACTATACGCCAGGACAGCACTGCTCTGACGCGCTCTTTTGGCTAACTTGTACTTGCAGAAAATGCTGACGAAAGGATAGAATCGGCAGGTGTTAGCCACCTCTTTTGCGCTGACACCCATTCCCTTTCCAAGGAGTCAGTACACCTGTGCCTGGGCTGCTCATCTCGCTGAAGCGCTCATTTCAACGGTGCTTTAGTTGGTTTCATCACCGTCTGATTCAATGGTCGAGGCCAAAAAACCAGTCCCTGCTGGTAGCAACCTTCATCGACCTGACCCGCACCCGGTCGGAACTCCTCGCCGAGAATGCCCTGTTACGTCAGCAACTCATTATCCTCCGTCGTCAGGTGAAGCGCCCGGCTTGCAACAAAACGGATCGGGTGCTCCTGGTCGTGCTCGCACGAGCAGCTCGCTGCTGGAAACAGGCACTCTACATTGTGCAGCCCGATACGCTCCTCGGCTGGCATCGTCACCTGTTCCGCTGGTTCTGGCGGTGGAAATCGAAGCCGGCCTTGAGGAAGCCCAAACTGGCGGCTGAGACCATCACGTTGATCCAATCGATGGTGCTGAACAATCGTTTGTGGGGCGCTGAAAGCATTCGGGGCGAACTGCTCAAATTGGGCATCCGCGTCTCCAAACGCACCATTCAAAAGTATATGCGACAGGAACGTCCACGGCCCTCCTCCCAAACATGGTCCACCTTCCTGCACAACCATGCGAGTGAGATCTGGGCCTGCGACTTTTTACCGGTGACGGACCTCTTCTTCCGCTCCCTATTTGCCTTCTTCATCATCGAACTGCAGAGCAGAAAAGTCCTGCATGTCGGAGTGACTCGCCATCCGACCGATGCCTGGGTAGCCCAACAATTGCGAGAGGCTTCGCCCTTTGGAGAGGCACCCAGATTCTTGATCTGTGACCACGATAGCAAGTTTGGTCCGCTCTTTGCACGGGTGGCAAACGGGACCGGGATCAAACTCTTGCGGACACCAATCCGCGCGCCACGCGCCAACGCCTGCTGTGAGCGTTTCTTGGGAAGCGTGCGGCGGGAGTGTCTCGATCATCTGCTGATTCTGCGCGAGCAGCAGCTGCATCGGATCCTGCAAGCCTACAGAGCGTACTTCAATCAAGCACGGCCCCATCAAGGCATACAGCAACAGATTCCTGAGCCGCCTGCCGCAGCTCTGCCCTCCGACGCCAGAGCCGGATCGATCAGGGCGGTGCCGGTCTTGGGCGGATTACATCATGATTACCGCCGCGTCGCCTGAAGGATTGCCAGCTCAGCGAAACATCTGAGGAGCAGAACCGAGCCGAGGATCTTTTCGATGCTCGGCGAGAACCAGTTGTGCGTATGCGTGTGGGCAGGGGCTGGCTTGTCTTGTAGTCGGGAGCATGTGAGCGAACGATAAGAGGAATCAAGCGCTCGGAAGCGTATTTCAACCGGCCACAACGAGTGAGTAAATAGTTCTGAGAGGCACTCACCAGGCAGAAATACACCTCCTCACCACGCTCAGATGTCCTGGCAAACCTGTTCGTTCGCTCCGGATCTCTTAAGTAGCCACCACAACCCAAGAAACCCCTTGATTTCAGAAACAAGTGTGAGCTTGCCCTGATCGACAACGACCCCTTCGATCGTTTCACCATCCCCTCGCTTCACCAAGGCCTGGCAGATGATGGGGGTTTCAAAGACTGGTGCTTGCCTGGCACCAAACTTGGCTTGAAACTGTAAAGGTGCTGGGATAATTTGCAGGATTTGTCCATCGGTTGCTTCATACGGAATAGCCATGGGAAACACTCCTCTCCAAAGACAGAGGCCTTTCAAGACCTGTTCATACGACCAGCAATCAGGCCCGTTCTGCCTCGGATGGTCGTGCAGCAACTACCCTGGCAGTGCCAAGAGCGCTGGAAACTCCTGTGGGAGCCACCGAAGCCGCGCTCAAGATGACCCATCCTGGTCCGTCTCATTGAGGAGATCCGTTGGACTCCTCTGAACCACGTCCTCTCGTCAGAGACTCCAGGTGTTGCAGGGCGTGTTCGTAGCTGTCCTCTGCCAGTTCCGCCTGCTGGGACAGGTCGTCAATCTGGACCGAGATGCTGGCAAACTGGTGCTTCAAGGTGACTGAGCGCAGACGTAAGGCCGCCAGCACATTGGGCGAGCAGGAGGTTTGTGCGACCACCTGCGCTTCAGCTATCGCGGCCAGCACGCGTGCCAGTTCCTCCCGTACCGTCTGCCGTTCACGTCGTTTGACCGCCTCCTGATGGTGCAAGTTATAAAAGAGCGTTGCCTGCTCCTGCAACTGTGCTTCCAGCGCCTCGATGGTGGTAAGCTCGTCCATATCGCTCTGCCTTTCTAACTGGCCTTCTGACCCCTCGTGTGCCTGGGCCAGCACACGAACAACGTTTTCGATCTTACCTGGTGGCATTCCTGCTTCTCCCTTGCGACTCAGCCTCGGTTTTGCCAGCGTTGGCCGAGGCGTTCAACGCACATAGGCAAACATACCAGGCAAATCAGCCCCTCCTGGTCCATCCGCTTCCAGGCGGCATACATGCGTTCCGTATGACACAGGTGGCAATACGTCGGCCAGACTCCAGTCTGTTGTCTGGATAGCTGACAGCGGGGACACGCCCGCAGGCGCACAATCTCTGGCGGGTGTCCGGCGGGGCATGCAGCAGGATCAAGCTCCAGGTAGAGAGCGACAACAGGGAGTTCTTCGGTCATAGGATGAGCCCTCCAGGCGAATAGCCCTGGTGCTGAGCACACTTGCTCAGGCATGCTTGTGTAGGCTTGGGGCGTATAGACACATGTGCTTACTCGAGGGATGGGACGGCACATATTTTTGAAGTGCAACCCTTCACCAATGCTTCCTTGAAGTACGCTGACCCCTACAACCTTCCCTCTGTTTGCTGAGGAGCTCTGGATACTCCATTGGGAGAATGGTCTCTTCTAGGATCAGGATCTCAACACCTCCCTCTAGGAGCATGCTGGGCGTAGGCGCCGTCCTTCAAGGAGGCGAAGGGTTTCTCACGGAAGCCCGTCCCTTGCTGAAGAGCAAGCACGAGACAGGACACCATATCCTCCATTGAGTGATCTGCTCCAGCAGCAGGCACAAAGACCTCTCAGGACTGGGGCTCCTGTGGCTGCAACTGGTCCAATGCCAGTTGCGTGGCACAGGAGGCTTGGAGAACAGAACGCACTCGCGTGGCAAGTACCCTGATGCGGGAGGAGGCGATAGCAAGTTCGCAGTGTAACACTGCTGCACGCCCCTGGACAAGCACGACGGTATTGCGGGTGACCAGTGTTGCGGCGGAGGACTCCCGCTGGAGCAGTGCCTCCAGCAGCTCCTCTCGCTCCTGATACAACGTGTGCTGGTGTTCCTGTTCCCTCTCCTGCTCGGCCTGGAGTGTCAACAGAAGATGCTCCTGCAGCCCAAGGCGATGTTGGAGCACCTGGAAGTGTTTGAGGGTGTTCATGGCTCTTTCCTCTCTGACGGATGCTTCAGTGCTGATCCGTTCTCTTTCTGGCTGCTGCACCAATCAGCAGAAGAGCTGGCCTTCAGGCCCCAAGGGGTCATCGTTGCTCGGAAGACTCGTCAAGTTGACGGCCCTGGCCGGAGTGCTGTGGCGCTGTCAGCAGTAGCGGATTCATCCCCAAGTAATTGGCGGCGTGTTCCATGCAAGCGAGGAGTTCTTCCAGGCTCTCTGGTGTGATGATAGTGATCACCGGCGAGGGAAGCGCCAGATCAGACGTTGAGAGCTGAGAAGGTGGGTTGGCGGCGAGAAGGAGATACGCCGAGGGGCTCACCAGGCGGGTGTCTTGGCGCGTAGGCGCTAGGAGGAGTGCGTTGGTGAACGAACTCAAGAGCGGGGTTAACAGGAGAAAGAGACACGAATCGCTTGTATGAAGTAACTGGTCCGCATCTGAGACGGTGCCTGCTTCCACAACCGCATAGCCTGGCGCCTCAAGTTGATCACGCAGCATTTCCAGCAGGTCTGCATCGGTTGTCACCACGAGAGCTTGCCACATAGGAACGCTCCTCAAAGCCAGGAAAGAGGACTCAACCTTTCCGGCCACCTGCTTCTGTCCCACAGGTGAGACAGAAGCAGGTGGCCGGAAAGGTTGTCTGCTAGATGTGACACCGCTGGAGTCTCGGCTGGGCCGACACGTGCTCCACGCGTGTCTTGAAGAACCTCAGGACGGTCTCGTGAGATACTTTCTCGCCCTAGTGGCTTCTAGAGCGTGTTATGCGCTTTTTGCGAGGTCAGCTCACATCAGGGCTAACAGCAATGGGTCACATTTTAACACGGTTGCTACAAAGCCTCGTGAAAAGCGGGGCCGCGCAAAAGTTCAGAACAAACTCTAGAGACAGTATAGCATGCGCGTGATGCGTTGTCCAATCAAGCACACTCTCTGAGGTACGGGGCCAACGCCCCAAGTTCTTAGGGTGCGTCAGGGCTGACCATCGAAGCCCGCGCGTTGTTCTCTTCATATAAAGCATGCTTGACATTGACTTAAACCTGATCAGAACCTACATGCGAAGAGGCGTGAGCCTGTCTGAAGGTGTCCGCTTCTTGCCAAATCCACTTCATTAAGTGAAGAAAGTTGACTTACGTTGTTCTTGCTGCTACAATAGGTGTAGTCCCCAACAACATCACTCCACAGGGCGCTGGCCCAGCCACCAGAAAGGTGTTATTGGTCTTTGCTCCAGTTGTGACGAGCAAAACCCTCCTGTGGCTCCGTGTGATGCATGGGTCGACGACGATGGGAGCGACCATCTGACCATCGCTTCGCGACCAACAGCCACCATGAGCGCCCCGATCGGGCCACGATTAGCGATGCTGCCTTTAGCGAGCTTATGCGCTCAGCCTTCTGAGCGACGCCAAAGTGTGCGCATCATCCAGAAGGCTGAGCGCGCCAGCGGAGTTTGCCGCCTGCTGGCGCATCAGCGGCAAAGTATGGCTTGCTCCATAACAAGGACGCTAGTCAACCTCGTGCTTCTGTCCTCTGCCCTGTTGAACGAGCTCTCTCTCAGCCAGAAGAGCCTGACTGCCGTCCAAGAAGTGTCTTCGTTAGATAAGCTGCTTCAAGAAGCGAGGCATGCAAGGAGAAGTGGGACTGCCAAGAGGTTCGGCGTGTCCGTTATTGGTATACCTGACGAGCAATAAATGGTATTCACCCACGGATGCCACACTTCTTGCCTTCAAACAAGAGGTTCTGGTGATACCCTTGAAGCGCAGAGTGCCAGGTTCTTCGCGTCTGATACCTGGATGAGCTTATTGGCAAGTCGCTTCCCAAAGCCTCGAGCGCTCCTTGGAAGGAAGGCCTCTGATGATCAATCTCACCGACGAAGGCACTCGTATGGCTCGCGAGTTCTCAGGTGTATGGGAGGAAAGATGGCATGTCCGTGCTCTGCACGCGCAGAAGGTCGAGCGCTATCGTGCTTGGTTGCTTCACCAAGGCGCGTCACGAGATGAAGCGGCAGTTCGTACAGTGCAATTGCTGAGAGCTGAGAGCCAGTAGAGGCGCCCTGGCCGAGAACTTATTTTCTGATCAGGCACGAGAGCTAGGCATCTCTGATGGCGTATGCGAGAGGAGGCAGCGTTCATGCTCGCATGGCAATTGAGCCAGACCCAACAGACTTCACCCAAAACAGATTCCCAGAGACGCCGTGGAGCTTCCCATGGGAATCGTCAGGAGGAACACAAGTGAGTTACGTGGTACGCTCTATTCGGGGGATTGTGAAGCACAATGAAGTGCTGCTGCTTGATCAGAAGGTCGTACGCTTGATTACAATCTTTGGCCATGAGGAGTGGCAAACAAGGGGGATCCGTGTCCCATTGCCCCAGCATTACAAGCTCCACATGGACGCCTCCCGGAGTGATGGAGGCAACTATTTGGTGGGCACGCGCGTACTGGCAGCGTGCCTCGGCAACCAGGTGGTCGGACTGCGTTCGGTGTGAGAGGAAGAGAAAGAGGTGTGAGCATCGCTGAGTACCCGTGAAGGACCAAAGGAGAGAAGAACAACGGCGGTGTGTTCTTCCTCCATTCTCGCTCAGCCTGGTACCAGGCACTGAAAAGAGAAAGAAGGACTTCCCTATGCCAAGCCAAAACGAACTGGGATCCTACCTCAGCGACCACGCCAAGCAAGGGCTACCACACCGCTCCTTTTCTGAGGAAGAACTCCGAAATTACCTAAATACTACCACGTTTGATGGGGGCGCCTCTCACACTATGTAGAGAGCTGGGACACACGTTGACATGGTCGGGTGGCCGATTTACAACGGAGTCTTGAGCAGGCTCCTGAAACTCTCCTGGCCTGCCTGCGTGAAATGGCCCGGATGCCGCGACCGGAAAAGCGTGCACTCAAATCCTATCTGCGTACCAATTTGCCTGTAAACGTACCAGAAACCTTGCTCCAGGCTTTACGTGAGGCCATTGGTACTTGTGTTGGCTACTTTTCCTCATCCGGGCGAAAAAAACAGGTGTTGAGTACAATTGAACCAGGTATTTGTGTCCGATGAGGAAAAGTAGCCAGCACAGGGCTGACAGACCTGGTACATGGAGGAACGATGCTGGTCGCTGGCGATCCCGTCGTCGGGATCCTGACGCACCTGGGCTACCCCGTGTACTTGCTCACGATTCTCGGCGTGTGGAAGCTACTTGGAGGGATGGTCTTGCTTGCGCCAGGTGTTCCGCTGCTCAAGGAATGGGCCTATGCCGGAGCCTGCTTTGTCTACATGGGTGCGGTCACATCGGGCCTGGTCGTTGGCCGCGATGATCCAGGCAGCTTCATCTTGCCAGCCCTCATCCTGGGCGTGCTCACACTGGCTTCGTGGGCGCATCGCCCGCCCAGCCGGACTCTGGGCGTGCTCTTTCCCACGAAGCGGCACCGGGAGGCATCCACGCGATCCCGTTCAAGCACCCAGATCGGAATACCCCCCGAATGACGGGCAACCTCCACTCCCTTCTCCAGAAGCTGGCTCCGGTGAGGAGCACCAAGGGAATGGCACCACTGGCTCCCGTCCAGGATCGGCGCTGGAGCGGCTGTCGTGGCGACTCGTCTCATCGGGGGCGAAGGAGAGGAAGCCTCAGCTGACACATCAGAGAGCGCCTCAAGCTCGTAACTGATTTTACCCCAGCAGACGTAACTGGTTTTCAGACTGCCAGGCAGCAAAAGCAAGGAAGAGCTATCCATGTCTCTTCCTTGCTTTTGCTGCCTTTCTGTAGCCTTGCGCTTGGGAAGTCCAGAGCGAAGGGCGCAAGCAGCGCCTCAAGGGTAAGCCTGTGATGGCTGTGATGGCTCGTCCTGGCTACTTTCATCGTCCTGGCGAAAAAGAGGATATTGGCACGATGGGACCAGCTAGTTGTGGCCGATATAGAAAG
>DATBGS010000041.1:0-3231 GCA_036557885.1 Ktedonobacterales bacterium | reverse complement strand
CGCCAGGCGCGAGCGACGCTGGCACGCTACGATGATGCTCAGAAGCCGCTCTGGATAACAGAATGCGGGCTGGCGACGCAGCCGCCCAGCAATCCCAGCCCGTTTGGGGGTGTGACGGATGAAGCAGGCCAGGCACGCTTTCTTCGCGCGCTCTATCGCACCGTGAACGCGCAGGCCATCTTCTGGTATCAGCTACACGACAGCATCATTCTGGATGCTGAGGGGCACGCGCTGAAAGAGGTGTACTGGGGGCTGGTCAGCCGCGATCTTCAGCGGCGCAAGGCTGGCTTTGCTGCTTTCAGCCGGGCAGGTTCGCGGGTGCGTTCGCTGCCCTGGGAGAATAACGCTGCACCAACTCCCAGAACGCCGCCGCCCCGCCAAGCTGCTCGCTGACGCTCTGGTAATAGCGCAGATTGTAGATGGCGCTAAAGGCGGCGTGGGCCAGCTTTTGCTGCCTCAGCCAGCCCGCCACGCGCGCCAGAGCCAGCAGGCTATTTGCCGTTATGCTAACACGCCAGGGATGCCCGATGCACACCCGCGCCAGCCGTTGGAGGTAGGGCTGGCGCCAGTGGAACTCGCGCGCCATGCTTTGCAGCGTCATGAGTCGGCCACTGCGATACATAGCGACATCGGCCTTGCCATACGCCGTAGCGATGTTGAGCCAGGCGCCGAGCGAGCGCAGGGCGTGGTGCCAGCCTTTGGCTTCCTCGTTAAAATAGAAGCGCAGCCCCAGGTCTTGCAGGCGATAGGCCAGTTCGACATCTTCCGCGCGCAAAAATTGCGCGTTGAACCCGCCCGCCGCCAGGATGTGCTCCCGATGCACCGAGGCGTTGCCGGTATAAAACTGGCGCGGCGTCGGCTGCCATTTGCCCGCCTGCATATCGCGGTATTGCTTGACCAGCATGGCCTCTTCCCAGCGCGTCCAGGGGTTGAGCGCAAAGCCTGGCGGCGCCAGCAGCGGCCCAACCACGACGGCGCGCTCATCCTGCTGGTGCAGGCGCAGGTGCTCGGCAAGCAGCGTGGATTCCGGCACGACATCATCGTCAATAAAGACGATGAGCGTGGCCCTGGCTTCTTGCACGCCCAGGTTGCGCGCGGCGGCTGGTCCCTGGTTCGGGGTTTGCTCCAGCACGCGCAGGCAGTAGGGCACGCGCAGCGAGCGTGCCATCTCGACACTGCCATCGGTGCAGCCATCGCAGATCAGCACCACCTCGAATTCGCCGGGAGGGGTGGTCTGATAGGCCAGCGTGCTTAGCACCATACGCAGCGATTCGCGGCGGTTATGCGTGGGGATCACCAGGCTCGCTGCAAGTGTCGGGGCAGCAGTGGCTTCATTACTCAAAACGTTTTCACCACCCGCGCGGGCTGCCCAACGGCCACAGAGTGCGGCGGGATGTCGCGCGTGACAACGCTTCCCGCGCCAATCACGGCGCCCTGGCCGATGGTGACGCCCTTCAAGACGATCACCCGCGCGCCCAGCCAGACATCATCCTCAAGGATAATCGGCTTCGACTGCCCCAACATGGTTTTATCGCCAGCCTGATGATAATCATTATCCATAATCAGCGAATAATTCCCGATCTGACAGCGGCTGCCGATCTTCACATGATTGTGGGCGGAGATGGAGACGCCGTAGTTGATAAATACCCGGCTGCCTATCTCCAGAATACCGCCGGGGCCAGTGACCAGTTCGCCGCGCACTGTCGTGCCATAGAGCAGCAGGCGCTCGCCAATCGTGATGCGTCCATGATTCTTGACCATCACCCGGCCAAAGAGTCGCGGCCAGGGGCCAACCTGGTCGCAGCGGCGCAGCGCCCACTTTGCGCACAGCAGCGGCCAGGCGCGCAGAGGCTCGCGCAGCGCTTTCGCCAGCAGTTGCAGCCTGCCCGCCCCCGCTTGTAGCGCGGGCAGCTTGCCCGCTGGGGTGGGAGAGGGTGTCGCCACCTCTTCAAGCTGGTCACGAGCCATGCAGAATATCCTCTGCTTGTTGAATATAGCTGGAAACTTTGCGGCTCACCGGGCTGGCTGGAACGCCAACCATCGTGGAGCCGGGAATCACATCATCAATCACCACCGCGTTCGCCCCGATTTTGGCGCCGTCGCCCACCACAATCCCGCCCAGCACCCGCGCTCCCGCGCCAATCGTCACGTTATTGCCGATGAGCGGAAACTGATGATCATTGCGCATGCCGATGGTGATCGCGCTAATCAGGCTGACATTGCGCCCCAGCCCGCGCGCCATGATCACAATGCCCACTGGATGGGCAATGTACAGACCGGGGCCAATCGGCACGCTGGGGACAATATCCAACCCAAAGCGGCGGATATTCCTGCGCCAGAGAATGCCTGGCAGCAGCGGGAGCCGCCTGCGATGGCACCAGTTGCCCAGGCGATACAGCCAGGTGGCGCGCACGCCGACATAATTCCAGTAGAGCTTGAGTCCTTCCAGGAGCGTTACTGGCTTTTGCTGAGCGGGTCCAGACCCCAAAAAGCCGAGCAGCTTCCAGACGCGCAAATCCTCGGCAAAGAGGTCGAATAATCCCATTGATTTTGCTATGTTGCGCTTCCCTGTACCCATACCCTACTGCCTCCTTTTCGCCCTCAAAGATTCGTTTATTTTGACCAGGGGAGCGGTTCATCAGGATCGCTCCTGGGGAGTGTTGATGCGCGTTGCCCGCCCGCGCGCCAGCCAGGTTCGCTGGCATGCCAGCCAGGTCCACTGGTGGAGGTAGCAGACTCTTCAGGCTCAGCCCAGGTCTGGCCCCAGCGCGATTGCTCCTCAGCGCGCGTAGGCGTGGGGATGGGCGTGGAGACACGCGGACGCATGGGCGGACGCTGATAGGGAGAGCGGCGGCCCTGCTGTCGCCGTTCTTGTTCCGGCTTCACCAGCACATGCGCCAGAATCCCTACCTGCACCTCTGGTTCCTGGGCCTCCAGAATGTTGAAGCTCTCGTCCCGGTAGCGGTCCTCAGCCTCATCGGTATTGGTGGAGCGGCGCAGGATGCCGGGCAGGTGGCCGATGACGCCAAACATCACGCCAAATAACAGCATGGCGCGATCATCCGTCAGGCCCAGGTCAACATAGGAGACGGTAATCTGCATCACGATGAGGCAGGCCGCCGCCGCCAGAATAGCGCGGGCACGATAGTCACCCGCCAGGCTGAGCGCCCGCACGAGGCGCCCACTGCGATAGATGCCGGTGCCCATCAGCCACCAGAAGGCAAAGAAGCC
>DATBGS010000040.1:0-4414 GCA_036557885.1 Ktedonobacterales bacterium | reverse complement strand
AGGACCGGCTCCAGGCGCAGCATGCTGTGCCTGGAGCCGGTCCTCTGCTGTCTCTAAAATACTGAGCCTGGAAACGCGAAATGCGCCGCGAGCAGAGCAAATATCACGATGAAGTGCAGCGCCTGATCTACCCAGATAGGCTTGATGACGTTGTAGCGTGTCTTGAGTGGGTCAATAATGAAATGAGTGCCAAAGATCAGCCCAATATCCAGCGGCGTTGCTCTGGCAAAGAGCACAAACACGGCGGTATAGGTCGCGGCATGGTAGGCATTGATCTCCCAACTTTTTCCTTTATTTGCCGACATCCAGGAAGACTGAAAGGCAAAATCGCCAATAAAATGACACGCCAGCCAGATCAGCACCAACTCAAGCACCATAACCAGCTCCTTCTGTGTGTCAAAATGGGGACGCTGCTTGCAGGGAGAAGCCGCGCCGCTTTTCTCCATAGCATAGTGTGCCAGCAGGGGCTGGTGCTGTAGCAGACCTCACAGTGCCAGGGTGAGGCAGCTCACAGCGCGGAAATCGGGCCAGCGTAGGGGCATCTACGCTCACAAAAGAACGAAGAAAGAAGAAAGATGAGGGGGAGTTAGAAAAAAGGGGAAGGGGGTTTCGGCTTGTTGGCTGAACGTTTTGCCCGACGTGGGTTGCCCTTGGTATGGTGCGGGTGGTCTTCCTCCTCAGCCGTTTGCAACCTCCGCTGCACCTCTTGCCGATGCTGGGCGCGCTGCTGAAGCAGGTGCGGCGCGCGGTTCAGGTGCGCGGTCAGTTCATGGCTGCGCCCGGCCTGGCCGCCAGCCTCCTGTGCATTCTCGCGCACTTCCCAATCGTTGCTGGCGACCACCACCGTTTTCCCCTGATGCGTTGCTTCGCGCGCCAGCCTGGAGATGACGCTATCGGCAGTGACACCAGAGCAGGTAAAGATCAGCCGGACGCGCTGCGCGTGTTCTTCTGTTTCGCGCGGTCCTTGCCCATCAAAAACCACAATGACCTGATGCGGGGTATGGCGATACCTGTTGACCAGTTGTTTCACCAGCGCGTCGCGGGCGGCGCCAAGACTCAGGCGCTGGGCCGCCTGAAACGCAGCCGTATTTTTAATCACATTATAGCCATCCACCAGAATAAGTTTCGGTTCCATTGCCAGCCCTGTGCCCTGCTTCCAGAAGATTGTTGACTCACACCCCTCTAATTCTAGCGAAACCCACGCGCTTTAACAAGCTGGCTGACCGCCAGAGCCGCTGGTGCTGTAAATCAGAATCATGGCATCGGCAGTGGTGGCTACCCGCGCCAGATGCACGCTGGGGATAGGTGGCTTCAAGGCATTGGTGGCATTATTGACGCTGTTCTGGATAGACTGGCTGGTCAGGTCCGTTGCTGGCAGCCCACCCGCGTCAACGTTCGTGACTTTGAACGCCAGCTTGCCGTTTGCCACACAGGGCCGCAGGCTGACCTGAATGCGGCGCGTATCCAGTCCCAGCGGGGTCACTTCGCCAATCACAAATAACTGGTCCCCTGGCTCTGGCTGCGCGCGCACGTTGTTAAAAGGCAGCGAGCCGATGCCCAGCGGCACTTCGTGTACGTTTTGCGCCGCCAGCGAACTCAACAGAGGCTGCGAGAGTCGGACGGTGAGGTCGCCAGGAGTATCATCGCGGTGCGGTGGGGGCACGTTGGTGGTGGGTGCCAGCAGCGCCAGCCCCAGCACCATAATGCACGCGCCAATCACCCCTCCAGAGAGCAATCCTGCCAGCACCTTCCAGGAGATAAAGGGCATAATCAATTTCAACAATTTCTGCAAGAGCGTGTGGTCCTTTCTCATGTGCGGAGCCTGGGGCTTCTTTGGCGCGATTATACCATGCGTCCCGCCTGAAAAATGTGAGCTACGGCACTCTACAAAAGAGGCCGCGTGCTGAGAGAAGAGTATGCTCAGGCGGAGGTGCTCAGCCGGACCTGAAGACCCCTCCCGTGTGCTATACTCTTTGATGGCGCGGCGTCTAGCCACCCACGCGCAACTGGGAGACAAAGCGGGCGGCGCAGAGCAGAAGCAGCGGAGAAAGAATCGCCAACGTGACCATTCAAGACAGCACTCCTCTTGAGACGCAAGCACCAGAACGCCCCGCGCGCTCCATCCCCCGTTCCCGGCTGGCACATCTTCTCCTGGTGGGTGGTCTGCTGGAGTGCTGGCTGCTGGCCCTCTTTAGTGTCGCTCCGCTGCTGGTGCTGGAGTTCACGCCTTCGCCGCTGGCCGCGCGCTGGCCGGTCTTGCTGGCGCCCGCGCGCTGGCTCTTTCCTACTGTCTGGCTTCAGGGCGCATACGACCCGGCGGTGGACTGGCCGCAGTTGGTGCTGCTGACCTTGATCTTCTATGGGGCGGCGGCAACGGCAGGCGCAGCCGTCTATCTGGCGCGGCGCCTGGGGCCGCCCACGCGGAAACATCTGCTGCTGGTCATGGCGGGCGCCGTCGTCTTTGGCGTGACGCTGCTGCTCATCCCCGCATTTCCCTCGCAGGACATCTTCAGCTACATCATCTATGGCCGCATCAGCGTGCTCTATCACGCCAATCCCTTGACGGCCATCCCCAGCCAGTTTCCCCACGACCCGGTGCTGCCTTACGTCTTCTGGCAAGATACCCGCTCGGTCTATGGCCCCGTCTGGCTGGGCCTCTCGGATGGCCTGACGCACCTGGCCCAGGCCTGGGGAGGCAGCCTGGCTGTCTCGGTCTTGCTTTTCAAATTCGTCGCGTTCCTGGCGCATCTGGGCAATATCCTGCTTCTCTGGGCCATCCTGGGGCGCATTGCGCCGCGCCAGCAGTTGGCGGGCACCATCCTCTATGCCTGGAATCCGCTGGCCTTGCTGGAGTTTGCGGGGAGCGGCCATAACGACGCCGTGATGCTTTTTTTCTTCTTGCTGGGTGTGCTCTTGCTAGTGCAGGGGCACGAAGTGCTGGCGCTGCTGGCCTTTGCCGCCTCCATTGATACCAAATACGTCTTCTTGATTCTGCTGCCCTTGTATTTCTGGTTTATTTTGCGCGCGCAGCCGGGCTGGAGAGCACAGGCGCGCGCCGCGCTCTGGCGGCTGGGCGTGTTGTTTGGCGCCTGCGCAGTGCTCTATCTGCCCTATTGGGCCGGGCCGCGCACCCTTGGCTCCATCCTCTACGCGCCCCCCACGCAAGAACTGGAAAACTCGCTGGTAGAAGCTATCTCCTGGCCGGTGCGCTGGGGCCTGGCCTGGCTCTTTGGCCTCTCGGCAGAAGACAGCGGCACGCTCGCCAGCGTGCCCTTAAAAGTGCTGACTGGCCTGCTCTTTCTGCTGCTCTGGCTGCGCCTCTTCCCAAAGATACGCACCCGGCGCACGCTGCTGGAAGCCTGGTGGTGGGCTGTCTGGTTCTATCTGGTGATTGCCAGCGGCTGGTTTTTGCCCTGGTATGTCACCTGGCTGCTCGTGCTGGCGGCCCTGCGCCCAACTAACAAGCTGCTCATCGCCACCGAACTCCTGGCTGGTGGCGTGCTGGTCATTTACGCGATGGACCCGCTCACCGCCTCGCCCGTCTATGGCCTGCGTTCGCTGCTGGCCTTTGGCCCGGCGCTGGGCTATTTGCTCTGGCAGCGCCAGCGCGCCCGCCAGCGCAGCCGCGCCGCGCTTCAGCCGCAGATCATGCTTCCCGCTGCTGAAGCCTCGGTGAGCGATACAGCTTCGTAAAACTCCCAACATGCTGAGTGCACCCGGCATAGTTTATGCACAAATTGCTTGCTCATAAAGATGCAGCGCCCTCCTTCCCTGGTGCTGTACCAGAGAGAAAAGAGCATGACCTTATGTCTGAAGAAGTGAAGCAGCGCAAAGCCGAGCATGTGACGGTTGCGCTTCAGCACGATGTGGCGGTGCCGCAGGCATCTTCCTGGCAGGATATTCGCCTCATCCATCAAGCCCTGCCCGAAGTGGACCTGGACGCCGTTGATACCTCCGTGAACTTTCTGGGTTACACGCTGCGGGCGCCCATTGTCATCTCCTCGATGACTGGCGGCCATCCTGACGTTGCCACCATTAACGCCCGGCTTGCCCAGGCAGCCGAAGAGTTTGGGCTGGCGATGGGCGTCGGCAGCCAGCGCGCGGGCATCGTGGCCGCAAATCTGGCAGAAACGTATGGTATCGCCCGCGAAAAAGCGCCCAACGCTTTTCTTATTGCCAACATTGGTGCCCCCCAACTGATTGCGCAGCCGCGCCATCCGGCCTTCACCCTGGAGGAGCCGCGCCGCGCCGTAGAGATGATCAGCGCTAACGCGCTGGCGCTGCATCTCAACTTCGCCCAGGAAGCGGTTCAACCAGAGGGCGACCGCCGCGCCATTGGCTGTCGCGCTGCCCTGCGCGCGCTGACCAGCGAGCTTGGCCTGCCGGTCATCGCCAAAGAAACCGGCGCGGGCAT
>DATBGS010000039.1:0-11952 GCA_036557885.1 Ktedonobacterales bacterium | reverse complement strand
CCTGGTTAAGCCCCAGGCGATGAGCGGGACCACCACCACGTTGAGCAGGACAGCCAGGCCCATCAGGCGCACGCGTTTCAAGGGAGCCAAGATCTCTTGGAGCGTGAATTGCATGCCCAGGCCGAGCGAGGTCGCCCACAGCATGAGGACCAGGAACACACTGTTGATCAGGTGTAGGAAAGCCATAGCCTTCCCCCTCTCTATCCCCTCCCCTCACGCCGTGTGGACGATGAGGGGCAGACGCGAGCCATCGGCACCGACGAACGGCGGATTGCGCCCTCTTCAACCAGCGGACGTTACGTGTCGAGATCGGCGAGCCAGTGCAACGCTTTCAGCCCCGGCATGAAGAAATACTCGCCGCCGCGCACCGTCACGAACTGCGGCAAGCCCTGGAGGCGTCGGCGGATGGGCTGCTTCGGGATGGTAAAGACGCCTGTCCCCTCGCTCGGCCCGATGAGTGGATCCTTTTCGGCGGGCGCGCCAATGAAGGTGCCTTGATTAATCCACTCGCGCTGGACGAACTCAAATTGTCGTTTCAAGTCGGCTCCGACAAACAGAAAGACCATACCCCGCTCTGCGCCGTCGTCTTCCATCACCCCTGCTGGGAGGATCGGGCCGTAGGCCTGGCCCCGACGAAACACACGATGGCGATTGACCTGGACGACTTCATCCTTGAAGTGGTCGCGCGGGTTCATGCGCCGAATATGGGCGCCCAGCGGGCATTTAAGGCCCTTGGGATCGTCCTCGTAGTACAGAAACGCATTGCGGCGGTCCGGGTCCGCGGCCAGCGCGGGGTCATCATGTTCGGGCGCGAGGGCGAGCGGCGCGCCGCTCCGCCAGCGGCCCACGATCTTGGCCGCCAGCAGTTCCTCTTCTGCCTCGTTGGTGGCATGCTGCTCCAGGAACCGGCGGAAGGCGGCCACATCTTGATGGAGCTTGCGCAAGGCCACATAGGCGCCACTCCGGCCCAGCACTTCGGGCTGCGGCAAGGGCGCCTGGCGCTCCCACTCGTCGAGATAGCCCAGGACAAATTCCCCGGCCTTCAGTGGCGCTTCCCCCGGATTGCTTGGCAACATCCCGGTCCCCTCGATGGCCGGTTGACTGATGCCATCCTGGAAGCCGAAGTGTTCGCGTCCGGTGGGCAGGGACGCGCCATCCTGGCGATAGAGCATCGTCAAGCCCGGCATCGCCTCGAGCGCCTGATGTACCCGCTCTAGCACTCGCTCTCGGCGCGGTGGGTCTGGCGCAAGGACCGCCAGCGCGAGATGGATCTCCGGTGTCCCGAACGGCGGCTCCCAATGTGTCGGGTCGTTTGCCCCCATATCGCCTAGCTCGGCGGCCCGCGCCCGCATCCCCTGTTGGAATTCCGGGGAGAAACTGGTAAGCGACTCCTGGGGCACCCCTAACGCTTTGAGGCCCTGATAGGTCAGCGCTACCGCGAGCCAGGCATCGCCTACGGGGCTGGTCTGATCGGCGACCGAGGCAATCAGGGGTGTGAGCCGCCGGAGCGCCGCGCGTCCAGCGACGGGATCGTTGATGCGCAGCAGCAGATACGCCCCAGCATACGGCGACGGACGAGGGCCGAGGACGCCGCGCTGAATATCGCCGAGATCAAGCATGTTGGTTACATTCTCTCTCACAACCTGTGCCATAGTGTGCCTCCTCCTCCTGTGTCTCATCGGCGCCCCGCTACGCCGAAGAGTTCCTCGAGATTTCGTGGTTCCTGGCGCACCTGGCCGTTCAGGCGGTGGCGTAGGATGGAGGACTGGCGGTAGACCTCCTTGCGCGCGCGCATGATATTCCCAAGTGGACGGTGCGCCTCGGTACAGCGCCAGGGGGTGATCGATGTGGCATCCTGGAGCGCGAGGTTGTCCTCTCCACCGATGTCCTGCTGCGGGAGGCGCAGCCTGGCGACGGTCACAAACGGCGAGAGCGCCTCCGACCACAGCTCCGATGGCTCCTCGACTGGCATCCGGGCCAGATCGACACAGAGCTGGACCTGGATATCGAACTCGGCGAGGTGCTCGCGTAACTCTGCCACCAAAGCGGGGCGGAAGACTTCCTCCCCAGACGCCGGGTCAAGCGTGCGCCGCACCACGCCAGCGGCAGACGCCGGGGTCGGCGCGACCCGCACTTTGGCGAGGTAGTCGCCATGCCGGACAGCGCCCATCGTCCAGTAGGTGTTGAGCAACAGGTTGACGATGGGTTTGCCCCGTGCCCCCAGGAGGACGAACAACGGCTCCCAGGCCCACCGCTCGGGGGGAAGTTTGCCACACCCGGTGAGGAAGTCATACAGGGTCTGATGGAGACGCGCCCGCGCCAGGTCGGCGGACCCCTGGCTGGAAGGGGCCGGGCGAGGCCGCAGGAAGATCGGTTGGATGAGCAGATAGTGTTCGACGGTGTTGGAGAAGAAGACCGGGTGGTTGATCAGCGCATAGTCGAAGGTGCCGCTGTCTGGCTCATCCTCTAGCAGGGTCGGGCCCTCGATTCCGAAGAGCTTTAGCCCCATGCCGAGCGCGGTGCCCAGCAGCGCATCCGCTGCGCTATGCGGACTGCCATTCGAGAACCGGACCACCGCCTCATGCCGCCCCGGCGTGGCGTAGATGCCCTGAGCATATTCAGAAGGCGTCCCTGCGAGAATCTCGACCTCGGCCCGAGCCAGCCCATAGCCCTTGGCATGCGCGTCACGCACCGCCTGGCCGATGCCCTCAGCCTGGACCGATGCTTCGATATAGCGCACGGTCGTGTCGAGGATAGTATGTAGATGCTCGTCAAACAGTGGTTCAGGGCGCTCCACCTCGGGGGTATAGCGCACAAAAGTCTGTGTCATACTGATGCTCTCCCGTCCTCATGGCGTGGCGCTCACACAGAGAACGCCACCTGGTACGGTCACGATAGGACCGGGTGCCGGTGGGAATAGCTGCCGAGCGCCACAGCAGCAGCCATCCTGTGCAGACTACGCAGCGCGCCTCCCCACACCAAAGGGTCCGTTGCCACCCGAAGAGACTCACGCGATCATCCCTGCCTGCAAAACGGAGGCAGATCAGGCAGGCGAAGACAAGCGCGTCGCAAGACGCATGCTGGCGAGATGATCCGCCTGCCCGGTGAAGCGTCGCCTCCCGATTACGTCGCCGCCTGGTCGAGCAGCGGCTGCAACGCAGGGGCCTCCAGCGCCTGTTCAGCGTCGGGGTTGTCGAGGACCTGCTGGAAAGCCTGATACACCGCCAGCGCTTTCAAAATCTGCTTGACGGTGGCTTGTGGATAGGCGCTACCAAACGAACTCGCTTGTATCTGATGCGCGACGAGCCACTCCCGGATGGTAGGATGGGTGATGCCAGGATAGCCCTCGCAGTGGGACAAGACCGCGTCGAAGACCGTTTTGGCAGCCGGACTTCCGAAGTCATCGATGTACGAATCCCAGGTGCCGTCGAAGCTGCTGGCGAACAGGACCCGCGTGCCCTGGTCCAAGATCACCCACCGGGCCTCGTGCAAGGTGCCCAGCGCTTTCGCGGTTTCTACCCGGCTGGGATCGTGCTGGCCCCGCTCAATCGTCTCACGCACGGCCTGTTCGTGGCCTGGCTTGACCTTCGCCAGGATCGTGAACTCCGTCCGGACGCCATCCGTCAATCCTGGCCGCTGGAGCTGTAGCATGTCCATGTCGTTCCCTCCTCGGTGTTCGCGTACAGTCGCCTGAGCACGGGGCTTTCTGCGGATGACCAACCAGAAATGCTTGCCCTTGCTCGGATGAATGCTCTGCATAGTTTGGGCCAGGACCCGGCCCGGAGCCAAGCGCCTCCGTCGCTGGTGCGCGTGGAAGCTGCCTCGCCGCCCGACGAGCCGCGGCAAGGAAATAGGGCCGGACTGGCGCTCACCCAGAGCATGCCTGAAGCTCACCCCGCGCTCTGTAGGCATGATTACAGAGCCGCGAAACGTCGGGAGGAGGAAGATGAAGAGGCATCTAGCTCATTTGTTGACGAGGATTGTCTACCCTCCCCAACCCCTCGCTCAAGCGGAGCGTGTTGTCTCAAGCGGGTTTTGCAAGAGAGGAAGTGACAATGCACTGCCAAACACGCTCTTAGAGAAGGACAGATGCAAACAGACTTCAGCACTCCTGGCTGATGAAGAAAGGACGCGCTTTGCTATGAGTATCGAGACTGACTCGCAAACAGCCCACGCCTCCGGCAAGCAGAACATGGTGCCATTAACACTGGTCGTGAATGGGAAAGCCTATCAGACTGAGGCGGAAGCCCAGGCCATCTTTCACGAAATCATGGAGTCGGCCCTCCCGCCGGGGACGCTCAAAGGGCATCGCATACGCATCAGCACCCCCGCCGGGGACGAAATCTTCCCCGATATGTTCATTGGCGAGACGGCGGCGCACTTCCACACCAACACCTTCCACATTGAAGCAAAGCCGCTGGCAGAGGTCACGGCCAATGCGCAAACAGGCACCTGGACGAATCTGGGCTTTGATCATCTGGCGATCACCGTTGCAGACCGCGAGGATGCTCGGAGATTTTTTAGCGAGGGATTGGGCATGACGGTGGTGCGCGATGATCGGCACCAGACGGTGCTTACCACCGGCAATACCGCCATTTTTTGCTTTGGCACCGAGAAAGCCCCGCTCTCCGATGGCTTGCCCAGCCGCTGGCACCACATCGGCTTTGTGGTGGATAACCTGGATGCCGCCTACCATCACCTGCTGCGCTACGCAGAGCAGCGCGAGGCCGAGCGCGGCGCGGGCGCTCCAGGCACGGTGTCTTCGGACTTCATTCTGCTGGAGCGCAACGAACGCTGGTCGCTGTACTGCCATTATCGCAACGGAGACACCCGGCTGATGATTCAGCTTTCCGAGATCAAGCAGGAGAACCGGGGCTTTGCCAACCCCCACCACTTCAGCGATAAGATGTACGACTATCTGAGCGGATACTATGGGGTGCGCTTTGAGGAAGAACCATCGTGACAGAATGGCGCACCTGGCAGCAGGGCTACAGATAGCCCTGCTGCTGCCACCACCTCACCCTAAGCGAACGACTTCACCGGTTTCTGAACTCTGGAAGGCGGCTTCAATGACGCGCAGGCTGGCAACGGCATCCGCCGGGTCTACTGGTGGCGGCCCGCCAAGCGTGATGGCATCGCGCAGCAGTTCATAGAAGCACTGGTAGCATCCGGGGAGGGTTTCCACTGGGCCGTCTATATGCAGCCCGCCAGCAGTCGTGGAGAGATGCCCCCAGGCTGAACGCGGCTCCGTGCCCCAGGTTGGCGATACAGGAAGATGCCCTGCGCGCAAGGCATCTTCCTGTGGGTCCAGCCCATATTTTTCATAGGCGCCCAGCATGCCGCGCACATGAAAGCGCGGCCCCAGAATGCGCGCCAGCACCGTCGCGTATAGCCGCGAACGCACGCCATTTTTATGCGTCAGATTGACAAATGCCACATCGTCCACCGTGACCCCTGGCCGACGGCGCTCCACTTCAGCATACACCCGCTCAGCCGGGCCAAAGAGTTGCAGCGCCTGATCTATCAGGTGCGCCCCCAGGTCATAGAGCAGCCCGCCCGCTTCGCTGGCCCGCTCGCGCCAGGCGTCCCTGTTGGCTGTGGCGCGGTAGCGGTCAAAATGCGATTCATAGCTGAAGACATCGCCAAGCAGCCCTTGCTGGATGAGTTGCTTGACGGTCAAAAAGTCACCATCCCAGCGGCGGTTTTGATAGATGGTCAAAATACGTTTGTGCTGCTGGGCCAGCTTAATCAGCCTTTCCATATCCGCAGAGGTCGGCGCGGCGGGCTTATCAATGGCCACATGCTTACCCGCCTGAAGCGCCGCCTGCGCAAAAGGCACATGCGTGCTGTTGGGCGTGGCAATCACCACTATATCAATCTGCTTATTAGCAAAAAGCGCCTCGGCTGTATCCAGCAACGTCACCGAGGGATAGTCCCGTTTGGCCTGCGCGCGCCGCTCCACATCGCGGGTGACAATGGCTGAAACCTCAAGGCCAGGCGTGACATCAATCAAGGGCGCGTGAAACGCCGAGCCAGCCAGCCCAAAGCCGATCACCCCAACGCGCACTTCTGATGTGTCCATGAGATATTTCCTCCAGAAAACTCTGCTACAAACCGTTCATGTGAGCAAGATAGTAGCACGAATGTAGGCGCGTTGTTAGGTCACGCTTTGCAACACTTTCCACTCCGGGCGGTCCCAACTGCGCGTTGCCAGGATGGTATGGAGTTTGTCCACAGCGTCCCAGACATCCACAAAGCGCAGATACAAAGGGGTGAAGCCAAAGCGCATAATATCGGGGGCGCGGAAATCGCCAATCACGCCCTGCGCAATCAGCGCCTGCATAATCGCGTAGCTGTCCGGGTGGCGGAAGCTCACCTGGCTGCCGCGCATAGCGGGGTCGCGTGGCGTCACCAATTCCAGCCCGTAGGCATCGCAACGAGCCTCAACCAGATTAATAAAGCAGGTGCTCAGCGCCAGCGACTTTTCGCGAATTAACGCCATGTCTGCTTCCAGCAGGACATCTACGCCACATTCCAGCGCCGTCATGCTGAGCACCGGCGGCGTCCCACACAGATAGCGCGCAATGCCTTCTGCTGGCTCATACTGAGAAGAAAACGCAAAGGGCTGCGCGTGGCCCAACCACCCCGAAAGCGGCTGGCGAAAGTGGGGTTGATGGCGCGAGGCCACAAACAGAAAGGCAGGCGCGCCTGGTCCGCCGTTCAGGTATTTATAGCCACAGCCAACCGCAAAATCAGCATCAGCAGCGTTCAGAGCCACAGGCAGCGCCCCGGCTGAGTGGGCTAAGTCCCACATGGTCAGCGCGCCATGCTCATGCGCGCGCCGCGTGAGAGCGGGCATATCGTAGATGCGGCCAGTCTTGTAGTTGGTGTGTGTCAGGGTCATCACGGCCACGTCATCGTTGAGGTGGCTGCCAATCTCCTCGCCATCCACCAGACGCAGCTCGTGCCTGCCGCCAAGCTGCTGAATTAACCCCTGCGCCATATACAGGTCCGTTGGGAAGTTATCGGGGGTGGAAAGGATGACGCGACGGTCAGGGCGCAGCGCGAGCGCGGCAGAGAGCGTCTTAAAGACATTGATAGAGGTGGAATCGGCCACAATGACTTCGCCTGGCCCCGCGCCAATCAGCCGCGCAATCTTATCGCCAATGCGCGATGGCATCTCCATCCAGCCCGATTGCAACCAACTGCGAATCAGGCGCTCACCCCATTCTCGCTGCAAGACCTCCTGAATGCGAGCGGGGATGTTCTTGAGCAGCGCGCCTAACGAATTGCCATCCAGATAGACCACCCCATCTGGAAGCGTGAAGCAATCACGAAAACGCCTCAGGGGATCTTTTGCGTCGCGCTGGGCCAGGGATATTTGCGTATACGTCTCCATTGACAGCCCTCTCCTTCTCTCTTTTTTCGTGGCACCTATAATATCGCATTTCTGGTGGCGCGGAGAGCAGAGACAATGCCCCCACCATCCCATCAAACTTGACAGCACCCAGATTGCCGCCTATACTCAACTTCGCTGAATTACAGTATGCGGCCTGTTCCAACTATCTCTCTTTTATCAATACTCACAATCCAGGCCACCCTCTGGGTGGGTTGGCCGCCCGGAGCAGAGGAGATCACTACAGTGGAATCACCTGAAGAAATATTACTCAATCGCCGCCAGGTGCTGCGCGGGCTGGGGATTGTTTCGCTCAGCGCGGTGGCGGGCGTTGGGCTTATCGCCTGCGGGAACATCCAAGGACCAGTCACGGCTGTCCCCAGCCCCACGCCAACCAAGGTGCCTGCGCCCCAGGCGGGCGCACCCACCATGATTGTTCGCACCGCCCTGAACAACTCTGGCCCCGCTGATGGGATTGCCTTCTCGCCCGATAGCACCAACATGGCAACAGCTTCGCTCGATCAAATGGTGCGCATCTGGGATGCTGTGGACAGCGGTACAGTGAAAACGACCCTGACAGGCGTAACCGAGGCGGTCATTGCTGTCACCTATTCCCCCAATGGCAAGCAGGTGGCTGCGGGCACAGCCCAGGGGATTGTGGGCCTTTGGGATGCCAGCAAGGACAACAGCGCGCCCACAAACGCGCTTGGCGGGCCGCAAGATCGCATCAACTCCGTTGCCTGGTCGCCGGATGCCAAATTCATCGCTGCTGCCTCAGAAGATAAGACAGTCACGATCTGGGATGCAGCCAAAGGCGGTAAGGCGCTGGTGACGCTTCAGGACACCAGCGGGCAGCTTTCCGTCGCCTGGTCGCCAAACAGCAAACAAGTCGCTTCCGGGTGCAGCGATAACACTGCTAAAATCTGGGATGCCATCAAGGGCGGCAATGCGCTGCAAACCCTGAGCGAGCATACTGATCGCGTGCGCTCCGTTGCCTGGTCAAAGGATGGCGCGCAGTTGTTGACCGGCTCCGACGATCATACTCTCAAAGTGTGGGATGCCGTCAAGGGCGGCAAGTCCTTGCTGACGCTCACCGGCCACACGGCAGCGGTCAGCGGGGTCGCCTGGTCGCCGGATGGTAAATCTCTGCTCTCTGGCTCGTATGATGGCTCGGTCAAAATCTGGGACGCACAAAAGGGCGGAGAAGCCATCATCACCCTGGTCCCCAGAGTTGGCAGCAACGGGCAGTTTGTGCAAAGTGTTGCCTGGTCGCCAGATGGACAGGCGGTTGCGGCCAGCTATGGCAGCGGCACCGTCTGGATTTGGGAGTTTGTCAAGCTCTAAACCGCTGAGGGGCATGGCATGGCGAAGTCGGCTGAGGTTGTCATCATTGGCGGCGGCATCATGGGTGTCAGCCTGGCGTTTCACCTGACGAAACGCGGCGTGCGCGACGTGTTGGTGCTGGAAAAACACACGGTGGCAGCAGGTGCTTCCGGCAAAACGGGTGCCCTGCTGCGCCAGCATTACACCAACGTCCCAGAGGCAACGCTGGCGCATCTCAGCCTGCAAACCTTCCGCCATTGGGGTGATATGGTTGGGGGCGATTGCGGCTACGATGGCTGCGGGTTGATCGCCACTGTTGCGACTGGCCCCGGCTACGAAGCCAACGCCGATCTGCTCCGGCGCAACGTGGCAATGCAGCAGCGCGTGGGCATCAAAACGCAGGTGGTGACGGCGGCAGAACTGCATGAGCTTCAGCCCTTTGGCAACTTTGCTGATCTCACCGTTGCCGCCTACGAAGCTGAAAGCGGTTTCGTTGATGCCGTTGCCACAACGCATTCCCTTGCCAGGGCCGCTATCACTGGCGGCGCGCGCCTTCTGGAAGGAGTCGAAGTCACCAGCATTCGCCAGTCAGGTGAGCGCGTGGTTGGGGTGGAGACAAGCGCCGGGCCGATAGCAGCGCGCGTGGTCGTCTGCGCGGCGGGTGCCTGGTCTGTGCCGCTGTTGAAAGCGGTGGGGATCGAGGCGCCCATCGAGGCCATACGGGTGCAGGTAGCCATCTTGAACCACCCGCTCTCTATGCCCCCTACCGGCCACATGGCCTATGTGGATACAGCGGCGGGCATCTTTTGCCGGACCTGGGGGCCAAACCGCACAATGGTTGGGGTAGGCGGCGGGGAATTTCACGATACCGTTGAAGACCCTGATCATTACCACCAGGGCAACGACCCAGGCTTCCCGGCGCTCGCCAGAGAGTACCTCAGTCGGCGCATGCCGCCTATGCGAGAATCCACCTATCTGTACGGCCATGCCGGACTCTACGACATGACCCTCGACACTCATCCAATTCTGGACCGCGCCCCAGGGCTGGACGGCCTGTACCTGATGCTGGGCTTTAGCGGGGCTGGCTTCAAGAAGGGCTTGGCGATTGGGCAGTGCATGGCCGAACTCATCACCGCAGGCCGCGCCTCAACCGTAGACCTGACACCCTTTCGCTTTAGCCGCTTTCTTGATGGAAGCTGGAAGCAGCCCTGGAGCGACACCGAATATATGATGAGCAGCGATTTTGGGCACAATTTCTGAACGCGCCCTTACCTTGCAGCAGACGCCAGCGTCGCAGCGCCCACCGTCCCTGCATCATCACCAAGCTCGGTGCGCGAGAACTCGACCACCTGCGCGGGCGGTGGCAAGGCAATTTCACGCGCGCGGCGCGTAGCGTGCTCGTAAATCAGATCGAGCGCCTCAATCACTCCGCCGCCCAGGATAATCTTTTGCGGGTTATAAAAGTTGATGATGCTGGCTAGCCCATAGCCCAGATATTCCGCCGCTTCTCGCGCTACCTCAATGACCAATTCATCGCCCGCCTGGATTGCCTCGGCAATCATGCCCGAACGCAGCACGCCACCATCCGCTTCCAACTCCTGCTTGACCGCTGAGTGTCGCCCGCGTTTGATCTCTGCCGCGATCACATGCGTCATGGCCGTGCGCGAAGAATATGCCTCCAGGCAGCCCCGCGAGCCACAGCCACAGATGCGCCCGCCAGCAACCACCGTCATATGTCCCAATTCGCCGCCAGTCCCAGAGGCGCCGCGATAGAGCTTGCCATCCTGAACAATGCCGCCGCCAATGCCCGTCCCAACGAAGACGCACACAAAGAGCGGGTTGCCCTTGCCAGCGCCATGAAATAGCTCGCCATAGGCTGCCGCCTCGACATCATTTGCCAGCGTCACCGGCAAATGAAACTCGTCTTGTATCTGTTCAGCCAGGGGGAAATGGTCAAAAGGGATATTCGGAGAAGAAAGTATCACTCCCTTTTTTCGATCAAGCTGCCCGGCCACACCAACGCCAATACCAGTCACAGCCTCATCTGGCGGAAGATTCGCCGTTTCTAGTGCTTCATGGATCATTTTATTGACGCGCTCAACGATAGCCTTTTCCCCGCGCTCGGCATGCGTCTTTTTGCGCGCTGAGGCCAGCACCTTTCCGCTCTCCAGGTCCACTACGCCCACCATAATTTTTGTGCCGCCCAGATCAACGCCTATCCCATATTTCTTCTCGCCGTGACTCATATGTATGTGTCCTCCTTGGGCTATCACTCGTTTTTTCACTTGGCTTTCATTGTCGGATATTACGCAATCTTTGTCTATGCAAATGGCAGCCCTCATCTGATAAGGCATTTTTTTTCTCGCATACTCCAACTTTTGCCCAATCCCAAGCGTAGGGAGGTGAGGACACGCCAGCAAGAAGAGAGGCCAGGACGCAACGCTTGCATTGTTGGGCCAGGAGGAGTAAGATGCTGCCTGAATACCAGCTACCAGGCAGGTGTCAGGCAGCCCATTCGGTTCGTTCGCTTGTGACCGGGCCAGAGCATCACACAAGAAGGGAATAACCCATGAAAAAAGTCTATGGCCTCTGGTTACTGGCCTTCAGCCTCAAGCTCTTTGGGTCCGGGTGGGACACCTCCTGGCATTTTAAATATTTCTTCGATAGCTTCTCTCCACCCCACAACGTCAATATGACGGGGCTTTTTCTCGCCCTCTTTTTGCTGCTCTATCATTGGGGAGGGACTGATCTGGCCGAGCGTTGGGTGTCGCGACTCTCGCCAGCGAAAGAAGCATTCTGTCGCAAATGGATTCTGATGGAGCGATTTGGGCGCGAGCGCTATATGGACATGGGGTCGCTCTGGATTGCCACCTTTGGCACAGTGCTCTTTCTGGTGGACGCGCCTGCCGATCAAGCCTGGCACTATATCTTTGGGCTTGACCTGACTACCTGGAGTCCCACCCATCTGATCCTCTTTGCTGGCACCGAACTAGCGATTTTTGGTGTGCTGCTTGGCCTGTATCGCCAGTGCCAGGGCAAGACGCGCAGTCTGTTTGGGAATGTAGCGCTCTTACTTTTCAGTGGGTTTTTGCTGGAGGCATTTCTGTTTGCCTGCGGCCAGCAGGAATACGGCTATATCGTGCTGTACGCGCTGAACAACCCCAATTACGTGCTGGTACAGCACCAGACGACGTTTCCCATTCCAGCATTGCTGGCCGCTGCCCAAAACTGGG
>DATBGS010000038.1:0-25448 GCA_036557885.1 Ktedonobacterales bacterium | reverse complement strand
CCTTGGTTGGCGATCTGCGGAACCCATTACAGGCCCACCTTGAGTAATATGGAAGGTCCGTAACCATGCAGGGATTGCTCCCTGTTTAGGTCATCCCGCATTTTCAGCAGAAATGAGATGCAGCGTGCTCCAGGTCTTCCGTTCGTCCCTATGCTCTCGTAAAGAGAGTCTGCCAGAAGAGTTGGATAGAGCAGGAGAGATGCAATCCTGGTCTATCTTCTGGTCCAGCGTTTCAGCCATCTTTCGCTGGCGTCCGCAACAAGGCCAGAGGGGCTAGAATTCAACCAGTCTAGGCTTGACCATACACGCTTTGCATTGACCACCCAGGGGAGTGATGGCTTCCTCTTACGTGGCCTTTGACCCCAACATGCTACACTCCCCCCTTCCTTTCGGAATTCGAGCCAAATGGCAGGGATGAGTTGGGTATGCACAGGGTTCTCCAACAACCCTGATACCTTCTGGTACACTCACTTTCTGCCGCTGATGCGGCGCACCATCTCGTTGCGCATTTCGTGGGGAATGGCTGGTTCGTGATGCTCTGTGTCCGTTCTGCATCTGGCAGCGTCCCCACCTTCCTGGCAGAATCCTGATGTGAGCACCGTTTCCCACCAAAGAGGAGCGATCCTCTGCCACGGAGGGGGGTCATTTATCGTATATCCTGCGCGGGTTTTCCAAATAACTTGCCACGCTGCCAAGCGGCGCGAGACGAGTCGGCTTCTCTCATAATGTGGCTCTGACACAGCTTTGGGGATAAGCTGATCTATAGATTGGTCAAGGAAATGGATCGTCCGTGTGGCGGTGCCGTGCAATAGGGTGACAAGGTGCTCCTCGTTTGCTGTTTGTGAGATACTGATTCTCAACAAGCACATCCCTCACTCATCCGGGGAAGAGAGATCTTCCTGGCGGAGAAAACGAGCGAAGAGGAGATCGTATGAATAGCGAGCAAGAAAAAGCCAGGCTCTTGCAACTGCACAGAACCGCTTTGCAAGCCCACTTGGAGAAGGATGCTCTGGCCTATCTGGCGCCGTATGGCTCAGAGTGGTATGATGTCCGCGCTGCAGGAATCCGGCTTGTCACCAAAGAGGAAGAACTGCCTGTCATCGATGAGTATTTGCGGCGAACGCACTTTGCTGACATCAGCGAGATTACTCCCCCCATCATCCATCTCTCCACAGATGCTAGCATGGCATGGGTGATTGCGGAAATACGCGTGCAGGCTTCTCAGGAGGTGGCTCATGAGGAGGAACGGGACTACTCGTGCCGGTGCACCTGGGTTTCCATCTACGAAAAACACGAGGGCGAGTGGGCTCAGGTGGTCGATGCTCCCTTCTTCCAGTTCCAGACGACTGATGAGGAAAGCGGCAGCGAAGAAAACAGGCAAGCTGTGGAGTCGTAGATCCGGTGCAGCTGTGGGAGCCAGGCGAGGTGAAGTGGGAGGTCATCATCGCTTGCCCTCCCTATACCCCACGTCGCAGACGAGTGAGGCAGGCCGTCATCGTTCAAATCCCCTTGGGGTGGGAAGACTCGCCGCAGGGCGACGCCAGAACGGTCTAACGCCCATAGTAACTATTCAGAGGGGATTGCACAGGCCGGTAGAATAGAGGCATGACAGGGGAAGCATGCATCGCCCATCTGAAGGCCGAAAACGCCGCATTGCGAGCGGAAGTAACAGCGCTGCGCAAGCAGTTGGCGCTGGTCCAGGCTCGGCAGCCCAAACGGAACCGACATCTGAGGAAAGACAGCCAGAACAGCAGTAAGCCTCCTTCCACCGACGGCCCGACCCGCAAGACGCGCAGCCAGCGCATCCCAAGCGAGCGGAAGATCGGAGGTCAGCGGGGTCACCCTGGCGTCACCTTGTCGTTGGTCGAGCATCCGGACAAGGTGCTCCGGCATCGGCCAGATCGCTGTGCTGCTTGTCAACATCCGTTAGCGGGCGTGGCGGGCGAGGTGATCGAACGCCGTCAGGTCCAAGACCTGCCCCCGTGGAGGATGGTTGTCAGCGAACATCAGGTAGAGCAGGTGTGCTGTCCAGCCTGCCAGCAGCTGAATCGTGGGACCTTTCCCGCCGAGGTAAGTAGCCCAGCGCAGTACGGCGTGCACGTGCGAGCGCTGGCCGTGTATCTGAACCAGGCCCAATTCGTGCCTGCTCAGCGGACCTGTGAGGCGCTCGCTGAATTATGCGGGTGTTCACTGTCAGCCGGCACGCTGGCGCGCTGGGTACAGCAAGCCGCGGTTGTATTGGAACCCATCCAGCTTCAGATTGCCGAGAGTATTTTCTCCAGCCCTGTACAGCACGGGGATGAGACTGGCGTGCGGGTCCAGGGGCACCTCCACTGGCTCCATGTGAATAGCACGCGCTGGCTCACGCACCTGGCCTGGCATCGCAAGCGCGGTCATGAAGCGCTTGAGGCGATTGGTATCTGGCCCCGCTTTCGGGGACGGGCCATGCACGACCGATGGGCCAGTTATGACCGGTACACCTGTACACATAGTATCTGCGGTGCCCACTTGCTCCGTGATCTCACCCATGTCCAGGAACAACACCAGGACTGGGCAGGCGACCTCAAAGAGGCGCTACTGGGCATGTATAAGGCGGCTCGTGAGTGGCGGGAGCAAGGTGCGAGGCGACTGCCTGCGCACGAGCGGGAGGAGTGGGTGGGTCAGTATTTTGACATCCTGGCTCGTGGGTTTGCTGCCCAGCCGCCCCCACCCCAGGCCACTCAACGGCGGGGGCGAGGCAAACAAAGTGCGGCCAAAAATCTCCTTGATGAGTTGGTGCGACGCGCTGAGCAGGTCCTGGCGTTTCTGGACGACCTGACGATCCCCTTCACCAACAATCAAGCGGAACGTGATCTGCGGATGGTCAAAGCGCAGCAGAAGATCTCAGGTACCTTTCGGAGTGAGCGAGGACTGACAGCCTTCTGCCGTATTCGCAGCTATCTCTCCACCATACACAAGCAGGGGCATACCATGCTGGCTGCCATCGTGGCTGTCTTTCGTGGGCACCCTCTTCCCATTGCCAGGGGCACCTGAATAGTTACGATTCTGGGATGGAGTTTTCGCACATTACGGGGGCAAAGTGCCGCCAGCCTCCTCTACCAGCCGAGGTAGTACGCCGCATGCGCCTCGCGCGTAGCCGTGCCTTCCCCCTCGGCGTCCAACTGCTCCAGCCCAAACTCGCGCAGCACAGACAACATCTGGAAGCGCGCCTCCCCACTGTTGTCACGCTCCTGGCTCACCAGGCTCTTGTCCAGCAGGGAACTCAGCCCTTCCAGCATATCCAGTTCTAGCATTCCAGCCCCTCGGCAGACCTGTTCCGCTGCTTCGAGCGTCCAGTCGCCCATAAAGACCGCCAGCCGTCGAAAGAGCGTCTGCTCGGCAGGCGGGAGCAGTTCGTAGCTCCAGGCAAGGGTGGCGCGCATGGTGCGCTGCCGCTCTGGGAGATCACGGGCGCCTCCCCTGAGCACCTGCAAGCGCCCCTCCAGGCGCGCCAGCAGAGCCGCTGGGGAGAGCAGTTTGAGACGTGGGGCAGCCAGTTCGATGGCGAGCGGAATGCCCTCCAGGCGGTGACAGATCTCGGCGATGGTGGCGGCGTTGTCTGGAGTGAGATGCACGTCCGGCTGCACGGCCCGCGCTCGTTGTAGGAAGAGTTGCACGGCGGGGTTCTCTTCGAGCGCGTTGCTGTCTATCTGCTGGAGCACAGCGCGTAAGGGCAGCGCGGGTAGCGCGAGTGGCGACACGACAAACTGCTGCTCAGCGCGTAGATGCAGCACCTCGCGGCTGGTGACCAGCAGTTTCACTCCAGGGCAGCCTTCTAACAGCGCTGCTAGGTTAGGAGCCACTGCGATGATTTGCTCAAAGTTGTCCAACACGAGCAATATCTGCTGCTCGCGCAGTGCAGTTGTCAGGAGGGCGAGGACCGGCTGGGCGCCCGATTCGCGCAGTCCCAGCGCCTGCGCGAGCGTGGGCAGCACCAACTCCGGGTCATTGAGTACGCCCAGGCAGATAGCCAGCACGCCATCTGCAAATGCACCAGCGAGGTCCGCCGCCACCTGGAGCGCCAGGCGGGTTTTGCCCACCCCCGCGCTTCCGGTCACAGTGAGCAAGCGTACTTCAGAACGTTGAAGCAGCGCGCAGATCGCTTGGACCTCCTGCGCTCGCCCGATCAGGGGGGTCGCTGGTAGAGGGAGCTGGCGCTTGATACCAGGCAGTGGGCAGACAAACGCCTGGCTTACATTGCCCGGCGGTTCTGGCATGATACTAGGCAGCCGAGTCCCACGTGTGACCTGCTCCCACTGCTCCTGCTCCGCTGGGGCCAGTCGAAGCGCCTCCGCCAGCAGGGCCAAGGTCTCATGCTGTGGAGCGCGGGTCAGCTCACGTTCCAGCAGACTGATCGTATCCACACTGATGCGCGCGCGGGCGGCCAGTTCTGCCTGGGTCAACCCCGCATCGCGGCGGGCGCGTCGCAGTAGCACGCCAAATGAGGGAGCAGGTAGCGTGTTCATCACCATCCTCCTCTGCCAGCCCTTATAAGAGGGCATTTACCAAGACCAAGTGCTCTTTTCATAGAGGATCTGCTCTTGCTCTAGCCAGGAGATGAGCGTCTCAAGATTCAGTCTGACGGTGGCACTCTCTCTTGAAGCCAGGACGCCCTGTTCCACTCACTGCCTGAAGAGCGCCACAAGACCCTGCTGCTTGTCGGTATGGGCCAAGGGCAGATCACGATGCCCCTCCCGTGCCAGGCGGGCCAGGAAGGTCCTCGCATACGCTGCGGAATATCCAGGTGAGAGGTATATTCTCTGCCTTCCTGCTCCCCACGATCTGAGAGTCATAAGCTTCCGTGATGTCGATACCTCCCTCCTTCATCACGCCAACAGAGAGCGCATACTATCTATCCAGCCTTTTGCTCAAGCCCCCTATTCCCTGTTCTTCTGGCATCGGGTGGTTCCCTTCAGATCGTTCTCAAGCAGCAGTAGCGGCGAATAAATTCGCCGCTAGTTTGTCATTATCAACCACCAGGCAAGAAGTTCCGGGTATTCTTCCGAGTGTTATTACGGATGTTCGTTGGTCTATAGCTCATGCTCGCGGTATAGTTGACGAGAGGACGATGTCCCGATTCATCATACCGAAAGGAAGAGTGTGTATGCAACCCACTCCCCCCAACGAGGAAGAACCACGCCAGGTCCAGGCTTCCTGGCCGATCATCGAGAGCAGTTATCGCGTCGGCGACCCCACAGTGCCGGTGGCCGTTTGCGCCTTGACCAGCGATGAACTGCTCGCTCCAATCGCCGGCTTCTCTGGGGTCGCCATTGCCGGCGAAGTGCAGACAGCGAACCTGGGCATCAAACATATCATCCTCAACGTTACGGCGAACCCCGCTATTCGCTTCCTGCTCCTGTGCGGCAAGAAATCGCGGCTTTTTCGCCAGGGGCAGTCGCTGGGCGCGCTCTTTGAGAACGGAGTGGATGAAGCCAGGAGCATCATCGGCACGGAAGGCTACGAGCCGGTCTTGCGCACCGTCACGCCGCAACAGGTGGCAACGTTTCCAGGACCGACACAGCATGGCCTACTCCTCTCATAGTGACCAGTCCAGGAAGGAGCGCAAGAGCGCATGCAGCAGCGAGTTCAGGACTTGGCCTCTCGGTTCGCTGAGGTGAACGACGCCATCAGGAGCTTGGTGGAACCCTGTACGACCACGCAGTGGCAAACCCCCTGCGTTGTTGGGGAGTGGTCGGTCGGCGTCACCATCCACCATATCGCCAACGGCTACGATCAAGATGGCTGGGTCGCAGCCGTCATTGCCGCGATCCTTGCTGGGCAAAGACTGCCTCCCCAGCAGGAAGACGTTCCTGCGGGGCAGGATTTGACCGAGTGGTATGCGCACCACTTTGCCACTTTTGCCCAGGAGGAGACGCTGGCGTTGCTGCGGCACAACGAGGCCGCCGTCTTAGGGCTGATCGAGGGCCTCGAGGACGAAGACCTGGAGAGAACGGCCCCCACTTCATCTGGGAGCGGTCCGGTGAGTCTGCGCCACATCATCGAGGCGATTCTCATCAACCACGCGCAGGAACATCTCAGGAGCTTGCAGGCGGCTCTGGAGACTTAGTAAAATGAGCGGTGGTGACAACACACGTTGGAAGGCTCCACCAACCACCAGGGGCGTGTTGTCCAGGGAAGCATCCGCGAGCCGCCATGGCTCGGTTAGCGGACAGCATCGACTCAGCATCCGGTGTGCAGATGCGACTCGGGCCGCGTCTGACGAAGGGGAGCGTCTTTTGGGTGAGTATAAGGGAAGACTCATGGAGGTGCTCCCCTGTCTCAAGCAGCCACCTATGTCCCAGAACGGCTCGACCATCTAGGCATCGTGGCCGGCGTCATAGGCCAACTCTTCAGCCGACGCAAACCAGAGGCCGCTACATGAAGCAGAGAGAATTGAGGAATGCAAGATGGATGGTCCACCTTTGCTGTAACCGCCCTGCGAAGAAGAGGGGGAACAAGGGCAGCACTGATGCTTACGAGACGAGAAAGGAAAGCGTTCGATGAGCAAAAGCAGCGTACCAGAGACCGGCTTTGTCGCGGTCGAAGGTGGGCGGCTCTATTACGAGGTGGCAGGGACGGGGCCATCCCTGGTGCTGGTGCATGCTGGCGTGGCAGATTGCCGGATGTGGGATGACCAATTCGAGGTCTTTGCGGAGCGCTTCCACGTCATTCGCTATGATGCGCGGGGCTTTGGCAAGACGACCTCGGAAAACGTCTCGTTCTCCAACCGCCAGGATATTGTTGATCTGCTCCGGCACGTAGGCGTGGAACGCACGGCCGTCCTAGGCCTGTCACGCGGTGGGCAGATCGCGCTGGATTTTACGTTGGAGCATCCTGAGATGGTGCGGGCGTTGATTCCGGTAGCGGGGGCGGTGAGCGGCTATGAAGATCAGCCAACGGAGGCCGAACTGCCGATTTTCACGGAATACGAGCGACTGGAGGAGCAAAAGGACTATGAGGCGCTGACTGACTTTGGGGTGCGCGTTTGGGGCGATGGGCCGGGCCAGCCGGAGGGGCGCATCGCTGCTTCGGTGCGCGAGCGGCTGCGCGAGATGATTGCCAATAACTACCAGATACATCACGAGGAAATTCAGCCGCGTGTGCTGGAGCCGCCCGCTGTGAGCAGGCTGGGCGAAGTGAGCGTGCCTACGTTAGTGCTCTGGGGCGATCTGGATTACTCAGGTACGGTGACGGCGATGAAGACGCTGGTGCAGGGGATCAGCGGCGCGCAGCAGGTGATCTTCCCCGGCGTGGCCCATATGGTGAATATGGAAGAGCCAGAACGCTTCAATACGGTTGTGCTGGACTTTCTGGAGGGTGTTTAGCAGATAGATACCCTGGCGCAAATTCGCGCCCTCCTGGGCCTCCGCCGGTTTGGAGGCGTCCTGGCCTGAGCTATCGGGGTCCATGTCTTTACCCCAGCCATCGGGACGATTGAGTCCAACGGCCCGGCTGAGCACTCCTTTGCCCTGCTCTTCGCGTCACCCGATCACCTACACTGGACCCATAATGGGCGGAAATTGCGTCCGGAGCGTTGAGAACAGGCGCCATTGATCGCTGCTCTGTTACTCCCTCTTGGGTGAAGAGGCAGGAACGAGCAGGGCAGAAGTGCGAGCAAAAGCTGGGCAAAAGTGGTAAAATAAACGCACAAGTACCAGAGGAGAGCAACTAAAGCACAATAGCCCGCTTGTAACAATAAATTATCTGATAACGGGGTTGATGCCCGTCGGTTCCGTCCCGCTTGCTTTCAACCCAGCCCCAAAGCGGCCCCATCAGTGATCGCGGATTCGACCACCATGCTCTATTGCCCCCTATGCAGGGCCTGAACCCAGATGCCAGCAGGCTTTCCCTGAGATCGCGGATTCGACCCCTTCGGTTCCGCTCGCGCGTACACCAAAGAAGCAGCAAGACTGGCGGACATTTTCGCCGCCCACCAGCTGTTCGCTCAACCTGGGTCTTGAGTTGGCACTTTGGCATGCCTGTCTACATCCTTCATCCGGGCGAAAAAAGAGGGGTTGAGCACAATTGTACCAGTTGTTTGTGTCCGATGATGAAAGTAGCCAGCACAGGCGCTTTGCCAGCGCCCACCCTCAGGCGGTCTTAGACTGGCTAACAAGTCTTGAACAGAACTGAAAAGCCCTGCCATCCTATGCCAGGCATTGACATCTGAGCTTTGATAATGGTATATATCTTTGCATAGCCTGTAGTTGATAAAGTTGATATATATACTCAACTTCATGGCGCGGCGTGAGGAAGAGGAGCGTCGTTGTTCAGCAGCGAGAGGATAGCGTGTGGCATGGACCCTTCGGCACAGAGGCTGGGTCTGACGACCGAGGAAGAAGAGGTCGTAGCTACCTTGATCCCTATTCTGCGTCGGCTTCAACATGGTTCGGTCCAGGTGATTGTGCAGGATAATCGCGTCATCCAGATTGATACTGTCGAGAAGCTACGCATCAAGCACCGAACTCAGCGCAAATAATGGGTTGAGAGTGCTCATGTTGTTCTACTAATCATGTTGGGAAACAAGCTTTTTAGGATCATTCCATAGGCTGACCAGAAAACTGGAGGCCCGAAGAGGAACATATTCCTCTTCGGGCCTCTTTCATCTTGTTGGTTTCTTGTTGATTTCAGGGAAAAGGCCAGGATTCATCATTATGGAAATGGCTCAGTCACATTCAGACAATCTCGAACCGCTTGCGCGGGAACTCGAAGAACGCTCACCCCAGGAGATCCTGGCATGGGCGTTGGACACCTACAGTCCACGCATCACACTGGCTTGCTCTTTCGGTGGCCCCTCAGGGATGGTGCTGCTGGATATGGTTATGCAAGCAGCACCTGCCACGCCCGTCTTTTACCTGGATACAGGCTTTCTCTTCCCTGAAACACATCAGCTTATCGCTGAAGCAGAGCGTAAGTATGGCATCAGTCCACAAGCGGTGCAACCGCAACTGTCTGTAGCTCAGCAAGCCACTAAATATGGCGAGGCATTATGGGAGCGTGACCCAGATCGCTGTTGCGATCTGCGCAAGGTAATTCCCCAGCATCAGGCATTACAGAGCTTTGATGCCTGGATTACGGGTCTGCGACGTGATCAGGCTTCGACCCGCAAAGCCACCCCAGTGATTGCATGGGATCACAAGTTTGGGCTGGTCAAGATTGCTCCGTTGGCACGCTGGGATGAACGTGCCGTCTGGCGATACATCTACGAGCACGATGTGCCCTACAACAAGCTCCATGACCAGGGCTATCCAAGCATCGGCTGCACGAACTGTACGCGGCCAGTTGTTGCTGGTGAAGACCTGCGAGCCGGGCGTTGGAGCGGATTTACCAAGACAGAATGCGGATTGCATACCAACTCGTGAAATGGAGCAGACAGCGATGATAGACGAGCTTGAAGAACAGGAGCCACAGGAGCAGGCTAAACATTTAAAGGGCCTCGGACCAGGCGGCGGCAGCAAGGTCGAGCAGATCAAAGCGAACAGCAACTACCTGCGCGGGCAGATCGCCGAGGAACTTGCCCAGCCCACAATCCATTTTTCCGACCCACAGGTGCAACTGCTCAAATTTCACGGGATGTATCAACAAGAGGACCGGGACACACGGCAGGCACGGAAAGCTGCGCACGAAGAGAAAGCCTATCAATTTATGGTGCGCTCGCGCATTCCTGGCGGCGTCTTGACTGTCGAGCAGTATCTCGTTGAGGATGATCTTGCTACAGCCTATGGCAACAACACGTTGCGTGTGACCACCCGCCAGGGCTTTCAGTTGCATGGGGTGCTGAAAGGGGACGTCCAGGCAACACTCAGGGCCATCAACACAGCCCTCCTTTCAACGCTGGCGGCCTGCGGAGATGTCAATCGCAATGTGATGGCCTGTCCTGCGCCCCATTGCAGTCGGATTCACGCCGAAATCGAAAAGATTGCTCATGATATTGCCATGCACCTGGCCCCGCACAGCCATGCCTATCACGAACTCTGGCTCGATGGTGAGCAAGTTGATACTGTTGAATCGCCACCCGAAGAAGCCATAGAACCCATCTACGGCCCAACCTATCTGCCACGTAAGTTTAAGATTGGAGTGGCCTTCCCTGGCGACAACTGTATTGATGTCTATACGCAAGACCTGGGTCTGGTGGCGCAGTTGGAAGGCGAGCACCTGGCTGGCTTTACAGTGCTGGTGGGCGGGGGCATGGGCATGACTCATGGGAAAACAACCACCTACCCACGATTGAGCACGCCGCTGTGTTTTGCTTCCCCAGGCCAGGTACTTCAGGTCGTTGAAACCATCATCACCATTCAGCGCGACTACGGCGACCGGCAGAACCGTAAACACGCGCGCATGAAGTATCTGGTGGAGGAGCAAGGCATCGCCTGGTTTCGTGCCGAATTAGAACAGCGCCTGGGCTATTCTGTCACCGATCCAGGCCCCATCCCGTGGCAGTCGGCAGGAGACCATCTGGGCTGGCATGAGCAAGGTGATGGGCGCTGGTTCCTTGGCTTGTATATTGAGAGCGGGCGCATTAAAGATGATGAGACGACGCGCCTGCGCAGTGGCTTACGCCGCGCGATTGAACAGTTCAGGCCAGGCATCCGCCTGACTCCCCAGCAAAATATCCTCCTGACCGATATGGCAGAGGAGCAGCGAGGGCCATTAACCGCGCTGCTGGCTGAGTACGGCATTACGACCGACCCGGCGGCACTTGGGGTACGTCGGCATTCCCTGGCGTGCCCGGCGCTTCCAACCTGCGGGCTGGCGCTGGCAGAAGCCGAACGTGCCTTGCCAGCAGTGGTGCGCCAGATTGAAGCAGACATGTTCGCCCTGGGGTTGGCTGAGGAACCGGTGAGTATTCGAATGACGGGCTGCCCCAATGGCTGTGCCCGTCCCTATATGGGCGACATAGGTTTCGTGGGCCGCTCAAAGAACCTCTACAACGTCTACGTGGGAGGCGACCAGGTGAACACCCGCATGAATACCCTCTATGCTGCCGATGTGCAGTTTGATGATCTGGCAAAGACGGTCAGGCCGCTTCTGCAAACCTGGCGTGAGGAGCGCCTGCCTGGAGAAGCTTTTGGCGATTTCTGCCACAGGGTTCTTCAATCCCCTCTGCAAGTTGTACCAAGATAAAGCGTCAGAGGCTTGAGCAAGAGCATCCTCAAAGAGCATGACAGCGAGCATACAGATTGTTGGGAGAGCTTCGTGAAGAATCCCTTGGCGTCCCACGGGCGCATCGCAACCGTTGTCCTTTTTTCCACGCTTTTCCTGGCGCTGACTGGCTGCGGCCAGGGTTCGTCGGATGATGGAAAGACTGTGCGCCTGGGCTATTTTCCCAACCTGACGCACGCAGCAGCGCTGGTTGGGGTTGAGCGCGGCACCTTCCAGCAAGCTCTAGGTTTGAATGTGAAGCTCAAGTCGGTGATTTTTAATGCTGGACCGGCAGAGATCACCGCGCTCTTTGCCGATCAGATTGATATTGGCTACATCGGCCCAAATCCGAGCATTACCGGCTATGTGCAGAGTCATGGGCAGGCGCTGCGCATCATCGCCGGCGCCGCGAGCGGCGGCGCCTTCTTTATTGTGCGACCTGGGGCCAACATCCACAACCCGGCTGATCTGAGCGGCAAAACGCTTGCTGATCCACAGCTAGGCGGCACACAAGACGTGGCGCTGCGCTATTACCTTCAGCAGCATCGTCTTCAGCCAGCCGATAAAGGCGGAACCGTGAGGATTGTCCCCACCGATAATGCAACCATTTTGACCGAGTTCAAACAAGGGAAGATTGATGGTGCCTGGGTACCTGAACCCTGGGCTACTCGCCTGATTGACGAAGCGGGCGGCCAGGTATTTGTAGATGAGCGCACGCTCTGGCCTGATGGAAAATTTGTAACCACCGACATCATTGTGAATACTAAGTTCCTCAATGCTCATCCCGACCTGGTGAAGAAGTTCCTCCAGGCGCATGTTGAGACTGTGCAGTACATCTTGAGCAACCCCGACGCGGCCAAAACCATTGTTAACAACGAGCTAAAACGCCTCACCAGCAAGCCGCTGACGACCCAGGAACTGAGCCAGGCATGGGCCAACTTTGCCATCACCTATGACCCGCTTGCCAGCACCCTACAGGAATCGGCTGATCGGGAGTACGCGCTCGGTTTCCTGGGTTCCAGCAAGCCTGATCTGAGCGGCATCAATTCGGTTGGAACGCTCAACGAAGTCTTGAGGTCCGAAGGGCTGACAACCGTATCTGGATGATGAACCAGGCGTTGAAAGCGCGAAAGGACATCTCGATCCAGCAGAGAGGACAGAAGAAATGTTTTTTCAGGCAATAGCAAGCGCGGCGCAAGACGCAGAACCAGCTTCAGCCAGCGCTCAATCAGCCCAGGGCGGCATCCCACTCAAAATTGAAGGAGTGAGCAAAACCTACAATGGGCGCTCTGGAGCGGTTGAAGCATTGCTTCAGGTGGATATAGATGTCGTCCCAGGCGAGTTCGTCTGCCTGCTCGGCCCCAGCGGGTGCGGCAAATCAACCTTGCTCAGCATCATCGCCGGACTGGAGTCGGCAACAACCGGCGCCGTCTTGGCCGCTGGGCAAAAAGTGCACGGCCCTGGCCCTGATCGTGTGCTGCTCTTCCAGGAGGCGGCTCTCTTCCCCTGGCTGGATGCGCAGCGCAATGTTGAATTCGGTCTACGTCAGATTGGCACCCCTCGCAAGGAGCGGGCTGCTCTGGCGCGCCATTTCCTCGAACTGGTCCATTTGCAGGGGTTTGAGCGCAGCTACATCCATCAACTCTCTGGTGGCATGCGCCAGCGCGTTGCCATCGCGCGCAGCCTGGCTATCAATCCAGCGATGTTACTCATGGATGAACCCTTTGGCGCGCTGGATGCCCTGACCCGCGACAGGCTGCATGCCGAACTGGAGACAATCTGGGCCGCCACGCGCAAAACGGTGCTGTTTGTCACCCACAACGTCCGCGAGGCGGTGGCGCTTGGCGACCGCGTGCTGGTCTTTTCGCCACGACCAGGGCACATTGTGCGCGAGTTTCGTATTGATCTGGCGCGCCCACGCTCGCTCGAAGATCACGCGCTGGTTGACCAGGCAAGGGAGATACTTGCAGTGCTTCAGGGAGTCATGGACTCAGAAACGCAGAAGGCAGTCTATGGAAAAAGTCACTGAAGTGGCCCGGCCAGCTACTGAAACGTCCCGTCCCGCACGCAGGCTCCATCTGCCCGCGCCTGGCCCTTGGCTGCGACGGATGCTTTTCTATCTCACCTTGCTGGCACTTTGGCAAGTAATTGCCAGCCTCGGCATCTGGCCTGATTATTTATTTCCCACACCTGGCGAGGTGTTCAGTGATCTGGTCAACGGCTTCCAGGGCAGTGGGCAATATCTTCAGGCGGCGCTGGTCAGCCTGCAACGCCTGGCAATTGGCTATGCTATCTCACTAGTCATTGGAGTCGTGCTGGGGCTGCTGATGGGGCGCATTCGCCTGTTTAATGAAACCTTTGGCTCGATGGTGCTGGGGCTACAAGCCTTGCCCAGCGTCTGCTGGTTGCCACTGGCTGTGCTCTGGCTGGGGCTAACCGAACAAGCCATTATCTTTGTAGTGGTGATGGGTGCGCTTTTCTCCATCACCCTTGGCGTAGATGCTGGCGTAAAAAATACGCCCCCAATCTATCTCAAGGCTGCTCGCAATCTGGGCGCGCGTGGGCTGGCGCTCTCGTTTCAGGTCGTTATGCCTGCTGCGCTGCCTGCGATTCTCACCGGGTTGAAGCAAGGCTGGTCATTTGCCTGGCGCTCCTTGATGGCTGGCGAGCTCCTCTTTTTTACCTTGAGCCTGGGCAATCTGCTGGAAACCGGGCGCGACCTCAACGACGCCGGGCAGGTCGTTGCCGTGATGTTTGTCATCATTGCCATTGGTGTGGCAATCAATAGTTTGATCTTCGCACCGTTTGAGCGGCGCGTGAGAGATCGCTGGGGCCTTCAGCCTGCGTGACTTTTGAGATGGAATAGTGTATCTGAGCAGACTAGAGAAAGATAAGCAGCTTGAAACTTGAAAGAAAAGGTTAAAACTGCCATGTCAGTTGGTTTCACAGTATGGTTAACGGGGCTTTCGGGAGCAGGGAAAACGACCATTGCGCAGCGTCTGGCACGCGAACTGGAGCAGCGCGATCGTCTGGTCGAGGTGCTTGACGGCGATGTGGTTCGCACGCACCTTTCAAAAGGGCTTGGTTTCTCGCGCGAGGACCGCGACACCAATATTCTCCGCATCGCGTTTGTTTCTTTTCTGCTGGTGCGGCATGGCGCGGCGGTCATCACCGCTGCCATCTCGCCATACATCGCAACCCGGCAGCAAGCGCGTGAGCAGATTGTCAATTTCATCGAGGTTTATGTGCGCTGCCCACTTGAGGAATTGGTGCGGCGCGACGTGAAGGGCCTCTACGAGAAGGCGCTGCGCGGAGAGATCACCAACTTTACAGGAGTCTCTGACCCCTACGAACCTCCAGTGAACCCTGAAGTCATTGTTGATACTAACCTCGAAAGCGTGGAAGAAAGCGTAGCGAAAATCCTGGCCGTATTGGAGCAGCGTGGGTATATTCAAGCTGCCAGCAAGCTTACAGCAGCAGATTGAGTCAGGTATTACAGGCAGATCGTTCTTTGAGCAAGATGAAGAGCTTGAGAATCAAGAGAGGACACCAGCGTGACCGTTGAACCTGTTGTTCAGCAGAGTATCTATCAGACCAGTATCCCGCATGGCGGAGTTTTGGTTGATCGCATGGCACAAGACAGGGAAGCAGAAGAGATACGCCTGCGAGCGCCTGACCTGCCCGCCCTGCAACTAAGCGCGCGGCAGATCAGCGACCTGGCATTGATTGCTAATGGCGCACTTAGTCCGCTGACCAGCTTTCTGGGGCGGGCAGATTATCAGCAGGTTGTCAAGCAGATGTCCCTGGCAAATGGCCTACCTTGGAGCATTCCCATTGTTCTGGCGGTTGACTCCAGCAATGCCCCAGCTGAGGGCACAGAGGTGGCTCTCTACGACCTGCAGGGAACGCTCTGGGGCATCCTTCAGGTCGAGGAGCTTTATCACTATGATAAGCAGGCTGAAGCCCGCGAAGTCTACCGCACCGACGAAGAAGCCCATCCAGGCGTGGCCGCCATCTATGCTCAGGGCGATACTCTGGTGAGCGGTCCAGTCACCGTTTTGCCCGATGTGAGGGAGCGCGCCCCGTATGAGCTTTCTCCAGCGGAGACTCGTATTGAATTTGCCCGGCGCGGCTGGCATACCGTTGTTGGCTTCCAGACGCGCAATCCGGTACATCGCGCACATGAATACATTCAAAAGTGCGCACTGGAGATCGTTGATGGCCTCTTGCTGCACCCGCTGGTCGGCGAGACGAAATCTGACGATATTCCCGCCGATGTGCGCATGCGATGCTATGAAGTTTTGCTGGCAAATTACTATCCCCAGAACCGCGTGCTGCTCAACATCCTTCCGGCAGCCATGCGCTATGCTGGTCCGCGTGAGGCAATTTTTCACGCGTTGGTTCGCAAGAATTATGGTTGCACCCATTTTATTGTTGGCCGCGATCACGCTGGCGTCGGTTCGTACTATGGAACCTACGACGCGCAAAAAATCTTCGATCAATTCCTGCCAGGTGCGTTAGGAATTACTCCGTTGAAGTTTGAAAACAGCTTTTATTGCCGTCAGTGTGGCAGCATGGCTTCAGAGAAAACTTGTCCCCATGCTCGCGATCAGTGGGTGGAGTTAAGTGGTACAGCCGTACGGGCGATGTTGCGTGCTGGGACGCTGCCTCCGCCTGAATTCTCTCGGCCTGAGGTGGCGCGTATTCTCATCGAGGCTATGCAAATATCAAATTAACGCCACAACAAGGATACCTTTCTATGCGACAAGAATCCCTTCTGATCACCTTCAGAAACAGCCCTGGGCTGACGCGGACAGATATTGAACTCTTGCTTCTGAAAGCGGAACCAGCGTCCGGGCTCGATTTACGCGGCCAGAATTTGCAGGGTACAAACCTGTCTGGTCTGGATATGTCTGGAGCAGACATGAGTGGAGCAAATCTGGAGCAAGCATTTCTTGTGGGGACAATGTTGAACGGCGCGAACTTGAGCGGAGCCAACCTGAGCAAGAGCATCCTGAAAGGGGCAAGCTTGAGAAATGCGGATCTGCGACGAGCCACGCTGATAAACTCCGACCTGACGACGGCAGACCTCTATGGAGCCAATCTTCAATGGGCTTTCCTGAACGGCGCAAATCTCAGCTGGGCCGATCTCAGGATGGCTCAGTTGAGAGGCGCTAAATTGCGCAAGACTATTCTGCGCGGGGTGTTGCTTCCTGCCGAAGATACGCTCTCATTTTTTATGTTTAAAGCGTTTCCCGGTGGTTGGCTATAAGAATCCTCCTTCTCCAGGAAGAAGGCTGATCTATCAGGTAGCAGGAGGTGAGCAGAAGGTATGCCCGGCTACTATCCAATAATGCTTGATATACGCCATAAGGTTGCCATCGTGATCGGTGGCAACCAGCTAGCTGCCGAGAAGGTTGCAGGACTGGTCGCCTGCGGCGCACAGGTTCGGGTTCTCAGTCCGACATTCTGCTATACACTGCTGTTGCTGGCTCAACAACATACTATCACGTTATGCCATAAATCGTATCAAAAGGGTGACCTGGCAGGGGCCTTTATCGTGATAGTAGCGACCTCCGACCCACAACTGGCTGAGGCAGTCGCGAGCGAGGCCCAGGAACATGGACAGCCGATCAATGTAGTTGATATGCCCCGACACTGCTCGTTTATCCTCCCATCTATTTTACGACGCGGTCAGCTCACCATTGCAGTCTCTACCGAGGGGGCCAGCCCTGGTCTCGCCAAACGGATTCGGCAGCAGCTTGCAAAACTCTTCTCCCCGGCCTACGAACCGTACCTCCGGCTCGCCAGCGCAGCACGCACCAGACTGCGGGCAAATAATGTCAGCTATAAGCTGCGCGACGATTTCTTTGGCGACTACTTCGCTTCAGAAGTGCTTGCCAGGCTTGAGGTGGGCGATATTACTACAGCGGCAGCTGTCACCCAGGCTCTGCTACAACCTTATGGGGTTGAGACAAAAGCCTCAGCACTTGAGAAAGAGGCATACAACAATGAGACAGAAGAATGGTCGGGTCTATCTGGTTGGGGCGGGGCCGGGTGACCCTGAATTAATTACCCTGAAAGGGCTGCGCTGCCTGCGAGTAGCAGATGTCATCATCTATGATCGCCTTATCAGTCCGGCCTTACTTAAAGCAGCGCCTCCAGAAGTTAAAAGAATATTTGTCGGGAAGGCATCAGGCTGCCACGCCCTTGCTCAGGAGAAGATTAATGATCTGTTGATCGCTCATGCGCGCAATGGCTCCACAGTGGTGCGCCTGAAAGGTGGCGATCCCTTTCTTTTTGGGCGAGGAGGCGAAGAAGCAGAGGCACTCGCTGAGGCAGGCATTCCATACGAGATAGTGCCAGGAGTCACTTCAGCAATCGCTGCACCAGCTTACGCAGGAATCCCCATTACCCACCGCGATTATGCTGCGCAGGTAACAATCGTAACTGGACATGAAAGTATTTCTGATCAGCAAGCGGCTTCGGTCAACTGGAAAGCACTGGCAAAGTTGGGGGGTACCTTGGTAATACTGATGGGTTTGTCCAACCTTGCCAGGATCTCTTGCCGTCTCATAGCCTTCGGCATGCCGTCGTTGACACCAGTGGCAGTCATTGAACAAGGGACACTGCCCGCCCAGCGCATGGTGACCGGCCCGCTGGAGCATATTGCGGCTCAGGTTGCTGCGGCAGAGATTCGTTCACCAGCCATAATAGTCATTGGAACTGTTACAGAGTTGCACAAATCTCTCGTCTGGTTTGATACAGGCAACCACACTCCAGGTAGGAAATGAGCAGAGGAGTTCACTCAGCTTTTTGTTACACTCAAAGAAAGCCCCCTTCGTAGAACAGTGCCTGTTCGCCTATCGCGAGGAGGGCCTGTTTTTACTTCCGTATTTAGATCATACGGAAGAGCAAGTAGCCAGGACACAGATGTAAGAGCTTACGCGCTGCCACACAGCGCGGTACTTTCATCGGCTTGCCTGCCGCACGGAGCCGCTCGTAGAAAGTCTTCATGACCGGATTATGCTGAGCCGCACGAGAGGCACGCCAAATAGAGGGCTCGACGCAGCCGAGCATTGCCTGTCTGCCCAATGCCCACGCGCCCGCGTACACTGGTACGATGCCCGGCGTGGATAGGGGACGAGACCTGCGTACGCTGCCGCCTGTTCAGCCGTGACGAGAGCTTCGTGAAATTGTGCGTGGCCACCAGCTGTCCTGGCTACTTTCTTCATCGGCCACAACTCTCTGGTCCCATCGTGCTCAACATCCTCTTTTTCGCCCGGACGACGAAAATTAGCCAGGACAGGCTTCTCACCCGCTGACACCGTCCTCAACACTTCAGCATCTTGCTTCAACAACGCAAACCGCGTCTCAATCTTTTGGCCGGCGACGCCCCATCACTTTCACTTTGCCCTGTTCAGACGCTGGCTGGCGGGATGCTCTGCGCGAAATGGAAGAGGGCGCCGGGGTCATAGGTGGCCTTAACCCGCCGCAACCGCGCCAGATTCGCGCCATAATAGGCTTGCTGCCAGTCAGACAGTTCTGGGTCAATGTAGTTCTGATAGGAGGCACCGCTGGCATAGGGTCGCATGGCCTGCCAGATATCGTTCAGCCAGGTGTGATTGGCGGCAATGACGTTCTCCGGGTCGCTCACGCTAAAGTTGGCGGAATACTGGGCCGAGAACAGCGCGCTGCGGTGGACAAAGGCAGTGGCGTCTGCTGCTACACGATTGATGGAGCCACCATAGGCATCCAGCCCAATGCCGCCGTCTCCAAGCGTGGAGGAGGTCTGGCGCTGGGAAATGGCGCTGACCAGGGCGCTGATACCTTGTCTGGGCAAGAGGTTGGTAAAGTAGTCGGACCGGGCACCAGCGGTCACTCGCGGCACCTGACCCTGCGCATTCTGGCTGGGTAAATGGCACTCACTGACGGGATGGCCGTAACAGCCGGCCTCCACCAGCATCGTGTCGAGCAGGCTGTCCTCAAACACATAGCGGCTTGTGGGCGCTACCCCAATCTGGCCGACCAGGTGGTCCAGCAGGGTCTCCAGCGGGGCGACGCCTCCCACATAGACCCCATTGACCCGTGCAATGGGATTGGCGTGCTGATTGCTGGAGGCCAGCAGCAAGCAGTTGGACCACAATTCGTCTGGCGCCTGGGGCGCCCAATGCTGCCAGGCATCTACGACATCCATGGCGCTGCTCCACGCCCAGTTCAAGGTGAACACCACCAACGTGTTGACTGGATGGACCTGGAAGCTGAACGAGGTAACCACCCCAAAGTTGCCTCCGCCCCCGCCGCGCAAGGCCCAAAAGAGATCGGGGTCGTGGGTGGCGTCACAGGTGAGCACGCGACCATCGGCCAGGACGACCTCGGCAGCCAGGAGATTGTCGCAGGTCAAGCCAAACTTGCGGCCAAGGACGCCAACGCCTCCGCCCAGCGTCAGACCAGCGATCCCAACCGTTGGGCAAGAGCCAGCGGGGAGTGCCACTCCCACCTGTGCCAGCGTCGCGTACACGTCAATGAGGCGGGCTCCTGCCCCGATAACAGCCCTGCCTGCCAGCGCATCTATCTTTACCGTGTTCATCTGGGTGACATCCACCACCAAGCCGGTGGTGGTCGAATAGCCAGCAAAGGAGTGGCCTCCAGCGCGAGGCGCAAGTGGCAAACCAAACTGGCGCGCAAATGCAAGGGAACGCTGAATGTCCGACGAAGAGGCGCAGTAGGCAATGGCTGTCGGCTGGATGCCATCGAAGCGCGGATCAAAGAGTTGACGTGCGATGGGGTACTGTGGACTGTCCTGTCGGAGAAGGGTGCCTTGCAGGCTGCTGGCAAAGGCCATCCAGTCGGCTTCTGTGGCAAAGGGGGGTGGAGATGGGCTGAGTGTTGGGCTGGGGAGCGATGTCACCTGGCTCACCTGGGGTGGCCCGCCCTGGCAGGCTGCGAGCACCCCTGGGAGCGCTCCAAGCGCGCAGATGGTGAGGAACTGGCGACGGGTCAGCGCGGATGCTGAATCAGCTTTGTTGGGTGCCATCTGTGATACAAGCGCCTCGCATTCTCCCCTTGTTGGCGCCCATCATAGCACCTGCTGTCCAGCAGAGCAAGCCGGGTCTCCTCCGGATGTAGGGTCTTTTCATGCTGAGCAGAGTGAGATAGACTGCCTGGCATGAGCAAGCGAAAAGCGCCCTATCACGCGCCAGAAGGATCATTGCGGACCTGTCCTGGCTACTTCCTTCATCGGCCACAAATCACTGGTTCCATCGTACTCAATATCGCCTGTTTCGGCCGAATGAGGAATGTAGCCAGGACATCCCCCGCCCATTTGACCTGGACGAGTTTCTGGCATTCATCCCCATCTCCAGTAAGAACTGGCTTCTTTTCATCAGAGCCAATCAGCAAGAAACTCTGCAGTTCATGAACCTGGTCGCCGCCATACGCGTTATAAGCTGGTCGTTCCGGGCCAGTTGATATGAAAATAGCCAGAACTCACCCAGCTTGAGTGAGTTCTGGCTCGGCGATCTGGACGGTAAACCCCAAGTGTTCGAGGCGGCGCACCAGCCGTTTGGCCGTGCACGCCCGATCAAGCTGATCGAGATATTCGGCCCCCAGGTCCTGGTAGACCTCTCCACGCACCTGCGAGACGAGTAGGCAATCTGTAAGAGCGTCCGGGCGACAGCAATGGCGGCCCGACTCGCTCCCCGCCGGGCCGCTACCCGCTGGTAGAGCGCATGGAGATAGGTTCCTTTTGTCCTGGCGGCTGCTCGTGCCGCTTGGACCAATCCACGTCTCAGGTAGAGATTCCCCTTGCGCGCTCGTGCTGGGCGGCGTTTGCCTCCGCTCTCGTTATTCCCCGGCACCAAGCCTGCCCACGAGGTCAGGTGCCGATCCGAGGGAAAGCGACCCATGTCGACCCCCACTTCGCTGACCATTAATAAAGCGGTCTGCTCTTTGATCCCGGGAATCGTACTCCAGCGGGCGATGGTTTGCCGGAAAGCGGGCAGGTGGTCTACCAGGTGCTCAATCTGCTCCAGCACCAAGGCAATCTCCTCATCCAGGAAGTCCAATGAGTCAACAACTGCGTCAGCAGAAAGCGCTGCTGCTCCCGCAGTCCGCCTTTGAGGGCCCGTTCTAGCTCCGCACGCTTTGTGCGCAATCTGCCCCGCGCCAGCCCCGCCAATACCTGGGGGTCCTGTTCTCCAGCGAGTAAAGCATGTAAGATCGCCTGTGCCGTCACTCCTTGGAGGTCGCTCGCAACCGAGGATAACTTCAGATTGGCATCTTCCAGCAGCTTCTGGAGCCGGTTGGTGATGCGGTTGCGTTCCTCCACCAGCGTCTGTCGATGCCGGACCAGGTCACGCAGATCCCGTTGTTCCCGAGGTGGAATGAAACTGGCGGATGACGCAAACCATGCTGCATAAGCTGGGCTAACCACTCGGCATCCTGCACATCAGTCTTGCGGCCAGGCACATGCTTGACATGCTGCGGGTTGACCAGCCAAACCTGAAAGCGGTCTTCTAGGATATTAAAGATAGGTTGCCAAAACACGCCCGTGCTCTCGATGACGATGTGAGTACAGCCTAAGCCAGCCAACCACCCAGCCAACTCTTCCAGTTCTCCCGTCATCGTTCCAAACGTCCGGATCTCTTTGTGGGGCTGCCCCTGCGAATTGACGCTCAAGCAGCATGCCACCAGAAACTTCTTATGAACATCAATTCCGGCGCAGTTCGTAAAAACCGTTTGCATACGTACACCTCCTGGGGCAAAGGTCGGACGAAGCACGTGCACCTGGTCAGGCACTGATTGGATGGAGAGTTTGATATACGTGCTCCCCGTCAGACGGGGGCGACAGGTAGGCCTACCTCTCAGCGCCCAGGCAGGTTAGCATGCAGGCTCGCAGCACTAAACAAGTTGCCGCCGCTCGGCCAGGCACACCACCAGTCTACTCCAACGCTGCGCCAGCGTCGAGCGCCATTTTCATCTGGTGGGCCTGACGGCCGCGCCGTCATCGCGGTTAGCATGGCCATGTAACGTAAGATGGTTGATCCTGCCAAAGGAGCAGGACCACTGCACGTGTGAGCGCCTCAAGCGTTGGCTCGGTGAAATGGTTTCAAGCGCATCGAAGCCTCAGTGGTTGAAGATGCTGTTGCATGGTGCGTGTGTGACGTTCCCCCCAAAATTCTGGCCTACCTGTATGTCTTACTGATGCAGCTCGCCTCTCTGTCCCAAGTTGGGATACCCCCATTGGTCACGTCCGGTTGCATGTTTTGGAAAGGCTCAGGTACAATGCCTCCAACTGGTCGGAGAAGGCACCGGCGCCCACTCCCGCACCGGCCTCATGACGGAGGGCTTTTTGTATGCGCTTGTTTCGTACGCTTTCGATCAGTGGGGCTGCCCTGGCGCTTGTGGCGGCAACCGCTCTGGGGATCGGGCTTCAGCCTCGCGTGAGTGCGGCAAGCAACGCCGGAACGCACCCTACTTCCGCTGGTGGACAATCGCTCTGCATCGGCCATCATCCCCAGGAGTACATCTGGTATACCTCCAGTTGCACCGGCCACGACGAGCCAGAGATTGATCCCCTTTCCTCCAAACCCGGTTCAGCGCAAGACCTGACCTGGCATCTGCTCTTGCCCAGTGATGGCACCACCACAGTTGATTCGGTCGGCCCGACCTTTTGGATCGGCGGGGTCGTCACCGATCCCCACAGCTTGTTTCAACAAGCCTTCTTAGAGTTACAATTCTATCCCAACAGCCTGGTCACCAATTGTGCGGCGGGGGGCGGCTATAACGTGAAGCCCGCGCCAGGCATCTATACCGCATGCTCCCCGGTCTGGGAAGTGAGTCCGAAGGGGAATTCGGAATCAGCCGCGTTCAATGCCATGCTTACTGACAGCACAACCGGAGGCCCGCTGGAATTGCACGCGGGCGATCTGGTGACGGACCACCAATACATCACCTCCGCTGCCGACGGGATGCATATCACCGTGACTGACGTGACGACTGGCCACAGCGGGACGATTATCTTGAATAGCAAAGTGGATGGTCCCTTGATGCCCGCTTACAGTGTTCAGCAGCTCGGGAATGCGCTGGGCTGGGGTCTGGTGGATGATGCGCCTAACAGTCTGGTCTGGGAAATTGGGCATACCAGCAATTTCACCCAGCCTGCCGGGCAATTCTGTCTGCCGGGCAGCGCCACGAAACCGCCCTGCTATTCGTACAACGTGCCCACCTGGACCGGGTTCAATCCGCTGGTGATCACCGATGTCACCTTTGGGGATGGGAGCACGGCGAAAAGCTATTCGGTCGTGAGCGATTTTGGCGGCAAGGCCGAGGTGAACCAAAATTGTGGGGCGGCCAGCTATGGCACCCCGTTCTGCTGGTATCCCTGGTACGCGCTGAACAAAAGCCTTCATGGCTATACCTACGGCGGGGATTATCCTGGCACCTCGAAGGATTTCCATCAGGCGGATCAATTCCAGCAAACTGAGCAATGCCCCGGCCCTTTCGGGCCGAACACGACCTACTGCTCGACAGTCTTGACCTAGCGTATATCCGCGCCGTGCCGCGGGTGCTTCTATCAGATATGGGGGATAAGTGCGCCGTGTCACGCACAATGAGATCGCCGACGCAGTCTGTACTGTTTTCGTAGCTCAACACTGGGCGGGGTACTCCTGAGCGTACCGGCTCCGCCCGCTTCCATGATAATTTACCGCTTGGTAGATGTGACGCGAACGTGTTTCGGTCGCCGTTATCAGCGGTTCGCCCCCTCCAGAACGTCTCCTCTTTCCTCTAGGTCGCGCCTGGGCTACACTGGCACCAACTTGCCTGAAGGGAGACGTCTGTGTCATGGAAGCCGACCTGGTTGCCCAACGTGCAGCCTTATTCTGCCTGGCCCGCCAGCATGCAGATTGGACCTATCCTGACCTGGCCGCTGCCGTGGGTCGCTCCGAAAGCTGGGTCAAAAAATGGTTATCTCGCTTCAAACACGCCACTACCTCCGATCTCACCCTGTTCCAGTCCCGCTCCCACGCGCGCCACACGCCACCCCCGTCTACATCTCCGCCAGTGGTGGAGCGGATTCTGTCCATTCGGGACGACCCACCCGATCATCTCCGCCGTGTCCCCGGTCCCCGCACCATTCTGTATTTTCTCCAGCAAGATGCTGAAGCTCTGGCCCTGGGTGTGCCCTTGCCGCGTTCGACCCGCACCATCTGGAAGGTGCTGCGCGCGCACTGGCGCATCGCCACCGAGCTGCCACCACACCATCAGCCGCTGGAGCCGCCCGAACCGCTGGCCGAACTGCAAGCGGACTTCACCGACATTGGCAGTATCCCCGCCGAACCGGGTGGAAAGCGGCAGCATGGAGTCGAAGCCTGCTTCTTTGAGGATGTGGGCAGCCGCCAAGTGCCGTATGCGGAGATCAACGCGGACTTTCATGCGGAGACAGCGCTGGCGGCAGTTATTGCCTGCCTCCGGCGCACTGGTCTGATCGGTACGCTGACGTTCGACCGGGATCCGCGCTGGGTGGGGTCGCCGAGCGGGCGAGATTTTCCCAGCGCGCTGATGCGGTTCCTGCTCTGCGTGGGGATCACGCCGAACGTTTGCCCGCCTCGGAGGCCGGATAAAAAAGGCTACGTCGAGCGCTTGATTAAAACCTACCAAACGGAGTGTATACTGCTGGAACACCCCGAAACCGAAGAGGCGGCCAACGAGGTGACGGAGGCATTTCTGCGGCACTACCATGCGGAGCGCCCGCATCAGGGGCGCGGCATGGGGAACCGCCCGCCGCTAGTAGCCTTCCCCACGCTGCCCACACGCCCACCCTTGCCAGAGGTGGTGGACCCCGACCGCTGGCTGATTTCCATCCACGGGCAGGCGTTTGCCCGCACGGTCCAGCCCAATGGGAGTGTGGCCGCAGAAGGGCACCACTACTATATCAAGCAAGCATTGGCTGGGCAGAAAGTGGTGCTGGTGGTGAATGCGCCGGAGCAAGCGTTTTCGGTCCTGCTGGGCCGGGAGGTGATCAAATCGGTCGCCATCAAAGGCTTGGTCGGGCAGGCACTGCCGTTCGAGGAGTATGCTGCCCGGATGCTGGAGGAAGCAAGATCTGAGTACCGCCGGTGGCTGCAACATCAGCGGCGGCTGCACCAATTGAGCTTATGGGCCAGCTGAGGGGAGGTGACAGGCAGCAAAACAGGAAGGTCAGGCGAGCGGAGCAGGTACGCTCACAGGTACCCCGCCCAGTGTTGAGCTACGAAAACAGTACA
>DATBGS010000037.1:0-7698 GCA_036557885.1 Ktedonobacterales bacterium | reverse complement strand
GTAGAAGAGATTACCGGGCTGGCGCGGGTGATGCGCGAGAAGGCCCTGCATGTCTCTTTGCCCCATGACCTGACGCCGCTGGATACCTGCGGCACCGGCGGTGATGGCTCTGGTACGTTTAACGTCTCTACCGCTGCCGGGCTGGTCGTGGCGGCCTGCGGGCAGCCCGTTGCCAAACATGGCAATCGCGCCGCCACGAGTCGCTGTGGCAGCGCCGATGTGCTGGAGGCGCTGGGCGTCAAGATTGAACTCAAGCCGGAGCAGGTCGCGCGCTGTGTGCAGGATGCCCACTTTGGCTTTATGTTTGCGCCCGCCTATCATCCGGCTATGAAGCATGTCGGCCCAACCCGCCGCGAAATCGGCATTCGCACCGTCTTTAATATCCTGGGTCCACTGACCAATCCGGCTGGCGCGGCGTATCAGGTGCTGGGCGTGCCCGATGCCAGTCTGGTGCGCAAGATGGGCGAGGCGCTGCTGCGCCTGGGCTGCAAGCGCGCGCTGGTCGTCTTTGGTGAAGATGGCATGGACGAGATTTCACTGGGTGCGCCCACGATCATTTGCGAGGTGCTGGGCGGCCAGGGCGACCTGCGCGAATATCGCATCACGCCAGAAGATATGGGCATGTCGCGCCAGAGCCGCGAGGCCGTGCGCGGCGGAGACGCCGCTTTTAACGCCAGTCTCTTGCGCGAGACGCTGGCGGGCACGCGCAGCGATGCCTATGCCGATATGGTCAGCCTGAACGCGGGCGCGGCGCTGCTGGCGAGCGAGCGCGTGGGCACGCTGGCCGAGGGCGTCAAACTGGCACACGAAACGCTGCGCTCTGGCCGCGCCACACAGACGCTTGAAGCGGTTGCATTTTTGAGCCAGGCTGCCTGACTCTCTCACGCAGGAGCACCCATGACCACCATTGTTGATACCATCGTGGCGCGCACGCGCGTCGACCTGGAGGAGTTGCGGGCACGCATCCCGCTGGAGGAGATGCGCCGCCGCGCCGCCGCCGCGCCGCCGCCGCGCGACTTTCTGGCCGCGCTCCAGCCATCGCCCGCCGGGGTAAAGCTGATTGCCGAGGTGAAGAAAGCCTCGCCCTCCAAAGGGCTGCTCTGCCCGGATTTTGACCCGCTGGCCCTGGCGCGCACCTACGAAGCCAACGGCGCCTCGGCCATCTCGGTGCTGACCGAGCCGCATTTTTTCCAGGGGTCGCTGGAGCATCTTTCGGCAGTGCGCGCAGCAGTGGCGGTGCCTGTGCTGCGCAAGGATTTCATTGTAGACCCCTATCAGGTCTATCAGGCGCGCGCGGCTGGGGCCGATGCCATCCTGCTGATCTGCTCGCAACTGGATGACGCGCAGCTTCACACCCTGCTGCATCTGGCACATGAACTGGGCATGCGCTGCCTGGTGGAGGTGCATGACGAAGAGGAGACAGACCGCGCTGTTGCCAGTGGCGCGCGCATCATTGGTATCAACAACCGCGACCTGCGCGACTTTCATGTAGACATCAAAACCACCCAACGATTACGCGCCTTGATTCCTGAAGATCGCGTGGTGGTCAGCGAAAGCGGCCTGCACACCGCCGCTGACGTGACGACCCTGCGCGAATGGCAGGTGCAAGCGCTGCTGGTGGGCGAAGCGATAGTGACTGCCAGCGATAGGGCGGCGAAGGTGCGCGAACTCTCCCCGTTGCGTGTCAAAATCTGCGGCGTGCGCACGCCAGAGCAGGCATTGGCGGCAGCCGAGGCAGGCGCGGACTATATCGGCCTGATCTTCTATCCACCCAGCAGCCGTCTGGTCACGCCCGAACAGGCCGCAGAAATTACTCAAACTCTGCGCAATCGCCGCAATTCTGGCAAGCATGCACCTAAAACTGTTGGCGTCTTTGTCAACGAGCCATCAGAAAAGATCAACGCGCTGGCCCAAGCATGCAGCCTGGACCTGGCACAGCTAAGCGGCGATGAATCGCCAGAAATATGCCGGGCTATTGCGATTCCTGTGATCAAAGCGGTGCGTCCGCGTATTCTGGATGATCTGGAGCATCTGGCGGCGTATCGCCCTGGTGTGCAGGCGTTTCTGCTGGATACGCCTGTATCAGGCATGTGGGGCGGCACTGGCGCGGTGGGCGATTGGTCGCTGGCTTGCGAACTGGCGCGGCGCCATCCAATCCTGTTGGCGGGCGGCCTGACGCCCGAAAACGTGGGCGCCGCTATCGAGGCTGTGCAGCCCTGGGGCGTGGATGTGAGCAGCGGCGTAGAAACGAATGGCAGCAAAGACACCGCCAAGATTCAGGCGTTTCTGGCTGCCGCGCGAAGCACAGAGCGATAAGCGCTACCACAGGAGGCCAGATGCCTGAGTTTCATCACCGCAAATTGCCCGCCTATTCTACACTGCTGTCCGGCCACACGCCACAAGATGAAGTTGGCTTTCAGTCCGAGCGGCTTCAGATTTGGTACAACAACACAGAAGCAGCGTGGCGCGATGAGCAACCCCACGCGCATCAGAGCAGCGATGAGTGTTTTATCGTGCTGCGCGGGAGTTTGCTGGTTGAGGTGGAGGGGCAACGCTTCACTGTGAACGCTGGTGAGTTTTGCTGCTTTCCTGTGGGAATGTATCATCGGGTGGTTGAGGTGTTCCCTCCTGTAGAGAGCCTGATGATTCGCGCGCCCTCCCTTGATGATAAGGTGTATCAGGCCGGTTGATATATGTCTTGGAAAAAGGGAGTGGGCACGAGGAGTAATGCATGGTCACGTTTTCAATAGCTGAAGTGGTTGAGCGCTTCCCCACCTTGCGTATGGGCGTGGTGGTCGCAGAACACCTGGCGATTCAGCCGGAGCGCTCCCCAGTGCTAGAGAAGCTTGTCCGCGAGACGCAGGCACAGGTAGCTGCCGCGCTGGGCGAAACGCCGCTGGCTGAGGTGCCCGAACTGCGCTGCTGGCGCGAGGCGTACAAAGCCTTTGGCGTGAAGAAAACGAGCTACCGCAGTTCCATCGAACGGCTGCTCAAGCGCATCCAGCAGGGCGCCGGGCTGCCGCATGTGAACAGCCTGGTGGATAGCTACAACGTGATCTCGGTGCGCTATCGCGTGCCGGTGGGCGCCGATGACCTGGATACGCTGGTGCAGCCGATGGGCTTTCGCTACGCTCGCCCCAGCGATACGTTCATTGCGTTGGGCGACGAGACGACCTCGCCCGACCCGCCCGCGCCAGGCGAGGTCGTCTATGCCGACGCGGAAAAGTGCCTCTGCCGCCGCTGGAACTGGTACCAGGACGCGCGCAGCGCCATCGGCGCCACCACAACCCGCGCCGTCCTCACCGTCCAGGCGCTTGAGCCAACCGCCGCGCTGGTGGATGAGGCAGTGCATGAGTTATGCGCGCTCCTCAAGGAGCAGTGTGGGGCAGAGACGGCGTGGGCGGTGGCGGATAAGAGTAAGCCAGAGGTGAGGATAGCCCTTGAGACAGAAAAGATAGTCCATGACTGAAAACCGTCCAGAAGAACTTGCTGAATTGGAAGCTCGCGCGCATCACGCGCTGGAGCATGCGGAGCAGCTTGAGCCGCGCGAGGTCGTGAGTGATTTTCGCCCCATCTTGCGGCTCTGGCACTATCCTGCATTCTTTGACCACAGAAGCTGGACCGTTTTCAAACCTGCCAGAAGGAACATAAACGAGGCGCCGCTGGTTATTCGTGAGGTGAATTGGGTGAGAAAGCATGATCTGCCTTACTTTCTTGATCCTTTGGAGAGGATCAAACAGGGCTTTCGAGTGCTGCCCACAATTGAAGTGCGTGATGCCAGGATGCCAGCCAGCGATTTATCTCCGTTGCTGGCTGCGTTGGCGGAAGCGCCTGTGCCTGTAGCGGGAATTGAAGCGCGATGGGGGCTGGATGGAGAAAGGTTTGGCTTTGAGAACTGCGAATCGGGCTTTCTCAGCGCCCGCCTGGAATGGTGGGGCGATGGGCCTGATGATTGGAGCGCTTTTAGCCAGATGGTTGCGCGCTTGCGCGATGCGCTTCAGCAGTGTTTCTCGGAGACGGAACTATGAGGCTGTATGAGGATACACTGATTGAATGGCTAAAGGTGTTTGTTCATAGCGATGTGCATCCATCAGGCGCTCGCCGCAAGCGACCTAGCGCTCCACCAGTCAGCGAAGAAGAAATGCGCCAGGCGGAAGCGGCGCTTGGTTTTACGTTGCCTCCATTGCTGCGACGTTTGTATCTGGAAGTGAGCAATGGTGACTTCGGGCCGGGCCTACTCAGGCTGAACGATGATCCTTCATCTCATCGCCAGAGTTATCCTCCCTCCCTGGTTTCCTGGTACGTTGAATACCGTTCGGCCACCCAGCAATATCTTGATGAGTGGTGGGGAGATGAAGAGGAGGACAGGCCGATGGTCTGCCCAGAAAAGCTCATGAAGATTGCTGACTGGGGTTGCAACATCTATTCCTGTCTTGATTGCACCAAAGAGGCGTGCCCAGTGCTGAGGAACGATAACAACATCAGCTTTCGCACATTTGCTATTGAAGCCCCATCGTTGCATCAATGGCTGGAAGATTGGCTGGATGGCAAGCAGCTTTTCTGGCTGGATTGGGACACAGCCGAGAAGATCACCTTCCCTTTGGGATAAGTCATAGTGATAGGAAAACGACAGTGACAGCATTCATCTACCACGCTGACGTTCTGGCGCGTTACCCCACCATCGTTGGCGGCGTGATTCTGGCGGAGGGCATGACCAACAGCCCCACACCAGAAGCGCTGCTGGCGGCATACCAGGAGGAGCAGCAGGCCACACTGCGGCGCATTGGCGAAACGCCCCTCAGCCAGCTACCCTCGCTGGCGGCGTGGCGCGGCGCCTTTCGTGGCTTTGGGCTGGACCCGACGCAATATCGCAGCGCGGCGGAAGCGCTCTTGCGCCGCCTGACCAAAAAGGGCGATATTCCCAACATCAACATGCTGGTTGACCTGGGCAATCTGGTCAGCATTCGCTACGCGCTGCCGGTGGCGGTCTTTGATACGCGCGCCTTGCAGGGCGCCGTCACGGTGCGCTTTGCCAGAGGAGCGGAGCGCTTCACGCCGCTGGGCGAAGCGGAGGCGGAGCATCCAGAACCGGGCGAGGTGATCTTTGCCGATGAGCGCGATCTGGTGATTGCGCGCCGCTGGTGCTGGCGGCAGAGCGAAGAAAGCGCCGCGAAGCCCGCAACCACCAACGCGCTGATTACCGTTGAGGCCCACCATGCCGAGGGCCGCGCCGATGTTGGGGACGCACAGAGCGATCTGCTGGCGCTGCTGAAGCAATACGCGGGAGGGACGTTCAGGTCGGCGCTGTTTGCGAATGCACCCGGCGGCCATTCCAGGTCGGTTCCAGTAATTCTTCCACTGCGCAAAAATGATTGAGCTTGGCTGCAACGTGGTATGGGTGGGGCTGGGGAGTCCGCGCAGGCGGACTTGGCGGCGGAACGCCCCTAGCCGCGTTTTCAAACGCCAGGCATCGTTTCAGGAGGTTTTCAATGATTCAAGAGTGGCGGCGGGGCGAATACACGGTCAGCACCGACAAGCAGCGCGTTGATCTGGATGTGGTGCATAGCTATCTCAGCAGCGCTTACTGGTGTGAGGGCATTCCGCGCGAGATTGTGCAGCGCTCCATCGAGCATTCGCTGGTCTTTGGCGTCTATAAGGGCGCGGAGCAGGTTGGGTTTGCGCGCATCATCAGCGACCTTGCCACGTTTGCCTATCTGGGCGATGTCTTTATTTTGGAGGCGTATCGCGGCCAGGGGTTGTCGGTCTGGCTAATGGAATGTATTGTGGCCCACCCTGACCTGCAAGGCTTGCGGCGCTGGACGCTCTTTACCCGCGACGCGCACGGGCTGTATGAGAAAGTCGGCTTTAAGCGCGCCACCACCGCCGAGCGGCTGATGGAGCGCGCATTCCCCACTATTTACAAGGAGGCACACGGCCATGCAAACGATCAATCCTGAGCAGGCGGCGCAAGCGAGCGCGTACCAACATGGCGTTTTCCCTGATGAGCGCGGGCGCTTTGGGCTGTTTGGTGGGCGTTATGTGCCGGAGAGCCTGATGGCTGCGCTGGCAGAGCTAGAGGCCGCCTACGCTGCGATGCAGGCCGATCAGCGCTTTCACGAGCAGTTTGCCGCGCTGATGAAGACGTTTGTGGGGCGGCCCACGCCTCTGTACCTGGCCGAGCGCCTCTCGGAGAAGCTGGGCATTCCCACTTACCTCAAGCGTGAAGACCTGGCCCACACGGGCGCGCACAAGATCAATAACGCGCTGGGCCAGGGGTTGCTCGCCGCGCGCATGGGCAAGCGTCGCATCATTGCCGAGACAGGAGCCGGGCAGCATGGCGTTGCTACTGCAACAGTCTGCGCCATGCTGGGGCTGGAGTGCATCGTCTATATGGGCGAAGAGGATATTCATCGCCAGTCGCTCAACGTCTTTCGGATGAAGCTGCTGGGCGCCGAGGTGCGCAGCGTCACCTCCGGCAGCCAAACGCTCAAAGATGCCATCAACGAGGCCATCCGCGATTGGGTGACGAACGTGGAGACGACACATTACCTGATTGGCTCGGCGGTTGGCCCGCACCCCTATCCGCGCATGGTGCGCGACTTCCAGGCGGTGATTGGCCGCGAGGCACGCGAGCAACTGCTGGCCGTTGAGAAGCGCCTGCCCAGCTATGTGCTGGCCTGCGTGGGCGGCGGCAGCAACGCCATTGGCATGTTTTATCCCTTTGCGGGCGACCAGGAGGTGCGCTTGATTGGTGTGGAGGCGGGCGGCAAGGGCAGCGCTCTGGGCGAGCATTCGGCCACGCTGACAGCGGGCAATATTGGCGTGCTGCATGGCGCGATGAGCTATCTTTTGCAGGATGCCAACGGGCAGGTGGCGACAACGCACAGCATCTCTGCCGGGCTGGATTATCCGGGTGTGGGGCCAGAACACAGCTACCTGAAGGAGACGGGCCGCGCCACGTATGCTGCGGTGGATGACGCGGCGGCGCTGGCGGCGCTTCAGGTGCTCTGCCAGACGGAGGGCATCATTCCCGCGCTGGAATCGGCGCACGCCGTCGCCTACGCGCTCCAGATGGCCGAGGAGCAGCAGTTGCACGCGGGCGATCTGATGCTGATTAACCTGTCGGGTCGGGGCGATAAAGACATGGGCACCGTTGCCAGCGCTCTTGGGGTCACGCTGTAACTGCTGAGCATACTCACCAGTCATAAAATGACTGGTGAGTATGCTCAGCAATAAGACCAGAGGCGATCAACGTAGTATTCTCAGGGAACTGCTGGAAAATCGAAATGAGGAGCCGCCAATGGAAAAGGTCAATCTGGCCCAGAAGTTCGGGCTTTTTCACGATCACTGGAATCCCAGGATTGCGGGCGAACTGAACGACTCGTACATCAAGCTGGTCAAGGTGCAGGGCGAGTTTGTCTGGCACCAGCACGAGGCGGATGACGAGTTCTTTCTGGTGATGAAGGGCAAATTGCAGATCAAGCTGCGCGATGGCGAGGTGGTGCTGGGGCCGGGCGAATTCTTTGTCGTGCCTAAAGGTGTTGAGCATTGCCCGGTGGCTGAAGAAGAGACGCACGTCGTCTTGCTGGAGCCAAAGACGGTGCTGAACACAGGCAATGTGCAGAACGAAAGGACCGTTACCGATGTCGAGCGTATCTGAGGGCAGCGCTCCTGACGCTGCCGCCCCCAGCGCGAGCA
>DATBGS010000036.1:0-2500 GCA_036557885.1 Ktedonobacterales bacterium | reverse complement strand
AGAAAAGCGCGCGAAGAAACGCCTACCGACCCAGAGTCACCAGCCGTGAGGAGCGCGACGCGGCGGGCCGAGGCGCGCCAGGCGCTCAGGCGAGCGCCAGTTCGTAAAACTTCTACCGGCGGCTGGCCTGCGGTGAAGTCTGCCACCAGGCCCTTGCCCAGAGTGCCAGCGGCGGTGTATCGTCGCCCGCTTTCTGATACGCTGCTGGATGGGGTGCATGATCTGGCAGAGGGGCTGCTGGCGGTTGGGCTGCTGGGGTATCCGATGCTGGCGGCGCTGTGCTGGTTTCCACTGCACGCGCTTTCGGCACGTATGAATTTTGATGATCAGATGACGCTGGTCTTTTCGCTGGGTGTGCCCTTGCTGCTGATTTTACCGCTTTCCTGGTGGTTTGGCCGCAGGATTAGCCACCGTCGCTGATGGTTCCCCACTAGATACCAAACTCTGTTTGAAGAATTGCTATTGCTGGGAAATGCCCCGGCACGGAGGCCGGGGCTACAAGCACTGTTTAGGCGGATTTGCTATTAGAGCTTTGCCTGCCTCAGATCGAAAATATCTGATGTCTGGCGAATTTGCTCCAGCGCCTCCTCTGGTACCGCGTCGTCCAGAGAAAGCACCATTAACGCCTGCCCGCGCGGGCGACGCAGATCGCGGGCGGCATCCTGCGGCCCCACGTCCATATCGCGGATATTGACGCCGGCATTGCCCAGAATCGTCCCCACGCGGCCAATCATGCCGGGGCGGTCCATGTTGTGGCAGAGCAGGATATAGCCATAGGGCGCAAAGTCGGTGGAGTAGCGGTCCACGCGCACAATGCGCTCCCCGCCCCATGTGATGGTGCCTGCCAGCAGATGCTCCTCTCCATCGGCGCGTACCCGCAACGTGACCAGGTTGGCGTAATGTTCGGGAGCGGTGCTGGTGCGCTCAATGACCTCCAACCCCCGCTGTTTGGCAATTGTCGAGGCGTTGACCATGTTGACGTGAGAGTCGGAGATGGATTCCAGCAGCCCTTTGATCAGGGCTACTTTGAGCGGGCGTTGGTCGAGCGAGGCGATTTCGCCGCTGCAAGAAAGCTCCACCGCGCTCAGTGGGCCAGGGTGCAGTTGGGTGTAGAGCTTGCCCATCTTCTCGATCAGCCCCAGATAGGGCTGCAAGGCTTTCATGGTTTCAGGCAGGATGAGCGGAGCGTTGACGGCGCCCCGCGCCGGGCCGTCGTTCAGGACGGAGACGACCTGCTCGGCCACATCCAACGCGACCATCACCTGCGCTTCTTCGGTGGAGGCGCCCAGATGGGGCGTGACGACGACGCGCGGATGCGCGACCAGTTCGGTCAGGAGCGGGTCTTTGCTGGGCGGCTCGGTGCTGAAGACATCCAGGGCAGCCCCGGCCAGGCGGTCTTCCTTGAGCGCCGCCAGCAGCGCCGCTTCCTCCACGATGCCCCCGCGCGCGCAGTTGATGATGCGGGCATGCGGCTTCATCAGGGCCAGTTCGCGCTCGCCAATCAGTCCTTTGGTGGTGGGACTCAGCGAGGTATGGATGGTGAGGAAGTCGGCTTTGCTGAGCACTTCCTCCAGGGAGGTCAGATCAACGCCCAGCGAGCGGGCCAGATCGGGCGAGGCAAAGGGGTCGGTGGCAATGATTTGCATCTCCAGCCCCTTTGCCCGGCGGGCCACTTCAGCGCCCACCTTGCCCAGACCCACAATGCCCAGCGTTTTGTGGCGCACCTCCACGCCCAGGTACTTGTTGCGGTCCCAGCGCCCCTCTTTCAGCGACGCATTGGCTGCCGGGATATGCCGCGCCAGCGCCAGCAGCAAGGCAACGGCGTGCTCGGCGGCGGCGACGATATTGCCGGTGGGCGAATTGACGACCAGGATGCCCGCGCGGGTGGCGGCATCCAGATCAATGTTATCTACCCCGACGCCTGCGCGCGCAATGACGCGCAGGTTGGTGCCCGCCGCGATGATTGGCGCTGTGACTTTGGTTTCGCTGCGCACAATCAGGGCGGTATATTCGCCCAGGATAGCTGCCAACTGCTCTGGTGGCAGCCCGATACGTTCGTCTACCTGCATCGAGCGGCGCAGATAGTCCACCCCTTCCTGAGCAATGCGATCAGCTACCAGGACGCGCGGATTAAGCGGCGCTGGTGCTTGTGGTTCCTGTGCTTGCATGCGTTGTTTACTCCGCGTTATTGCCTGGCTGGTGAGGGAATCTGATAGCCCAGAGCCACCAGTTGCCGCTCCAATGCCTCCATTGTGGCGATGATGTCGGGCTGATGAACATAGCCAAGATGCCCGATGCGCACGATTTTGCCTTCCAGTTGCTCTTGCCCGCCCCCAATGATCACCTGCTCCTGCTCGCGCAAGGCTTTGCGCAGGGCTTTCACTTCGATGCCAGCCGGTGCTCTGATGGCGGTGACGGTGTTGGAGGCGTAGGCTGGCTCGGCCAGCAACTCCAGGCTGAGCAGCCTGGCGCGTGAGCGCGTCAGTTCGCCTATCGCCTT
>DATBGS010000035.1:0-16661 GCA_036557885.1 Ktedonobacterales bacterium | reverse complement strand
TCGCTGCGTTCTGCCAGTTGAATGGTGGTCAGACTGTCGTGTTCGGTGCGCATGGGACATTCCCTCCGTCACTGGTTTTTTGTGTTGATGGAGAGAGTGTACCTGTCACCCAGCCCGCGAGCATCCTATAAACATCGCAATTCGATTACGTATCTTGAGAAAAACGAGCGCAGGTGAGTAACACATCAATACGTTATCTTACGTAGCTGCGCGCCCGCGCAGCCTTACCCGACGCGCTCCCCGGCGCGCAGTTGCTCCGCCCAGATGGGAAAGTGCTCGACAAATGGCGCTGGAATCGGGCGGTTCTTCTGCTGCTCCTCCAGCAGATGCAGCGTGATCTGGAACGGCCCCCAGGGTTTCATCTCCATCGGGCAGAGTCGCCTGGGCAGCGGCCCCGCCGGGGGCGGCGCACCATGAAATAGCTCATCCCAGACGATGCGCGCCTGCCAGCGCAGACACTCTTCCGCCAGAAAGCGGCTGCCGCGCTTGCGCAGCACGGCGCTGATCTGCGCGATGCGCAGCAGCACAATGGAGGCTGCTTTATGGCACGATTCCCACAAGTCGTCGTGGCGCCGATAGGCTAACTGCGCCGCCCGCAGCAGCCGAACGAGCAGGCGTAATTCGTCGCCAAAGCGATGATAGAGGCTGTCGGTGCTCATCTGCTCCAGCGCGTCGCGTTTGGCCGGTTCCTGCTCCAGATCAGCTTTGCTGAAGTGGTTGGGATGCGCCCAGCCACCGCCGCTGGCTTTTTTGCGCGCATTTTGCCGGTCAGCCATGCCCAGAAAGCCAGGAATCAAGTAGCACAGCAGCGTGGAGACATAGCCTTCGGAATGGAAATACTCTATCGCAAACCAGACGTACTTCAGCGGGATGAAACCAGCGGGCAGGCGCAGATGCGCGGGGCCGCCCAGCAGCAGGTACAAGCGCAAGATCATCTTGAGCGCCTTCAACGGGTATTTGAGCGGGTTCGGCACCCCCCAAGGCGGGGGCGCAGCGGAAACCTGGACGGGTTGAACGGGAGTTTCTGTCGTCATACATGGGCCTCTTTCTCCCCCGGAGCGGAGGAAGAACTGCCCCGCGTTCTGTTCTGTGTCTGCTGCTCCCCGGCAGGGACGCCGGGGCTACGAGCAGACCGCCTGTAGCCCCGGCCACCGTGCCGGGCAACGCTGCGACAAACACAAACCCCCGCTGCCTGGGTCCAGGCGCGGGGGCCACTTGCGCAACTCTAGCGGCGCCGCTACAATCACACAACGGCCCCGCGCCTGGAGACTTCAGGCTTGGGGTGAACGTGGCGCGGGGGAGCTTAGTGCTCGCTCCGGGTCACTCTTCACATACTTCAGTTGTCAAGGTACTACACAGGGTCCACGCCCTGCACTGCTGGCGCATCGGCCAGCCAATCCCATCGAAGCGCTTCCGAATGGTTGCTCTTAGTATAGAGCATATTTGCGGAAAAGTCAATACCCTCTCTTCACTTCCAAACAGGATGTGTCGAGGGCACAACTTTTCCACAACTGAAGCGCTTGGCAGGTGCGGCTCTCGAATGGGAGATTAGGGCTTACCTGCGGGCTTCCTTTCTTTTGTACCTGTCCGCCGCCCGTTCGTATGCCTCGGCCAGCAGTGGCCGCACCCGCGTTGCAAATGTCTCGTCGCCGGGGTTGAGCACGCACACCCAGCACATCCCAGCATAGACCGGGTGAGGCATCAACTGGTTCAGCGCGGTGAAGTCATAGCCGCCAGGGGTTTCGCCGCTTTCAGCCGGGTTGTACCAGCCGGAAAAGCGCGCGGGGTCGCCAAAGAGCGAGCGAAACGTCTCTTTGCTGAGGCCGATGTTCAAGCGAAAGACCTCCGGGCGGTTGAGGTCAGAGAACTGGTCAAAGGCATCGCTTGTCACCAGCGTCACAAACGGAAACTTGTGATCTGGCGGCAGGTTACTATCAGGGTTGTAGAAGAAGAAGCTGGCATCCGAAGCGACCACCACATCCACTCCCTCAAACGTCTCAGTGATGAACCGGCTGATCTCTGCTTCGTTCACGGGGATTGGTCCTTCCTGATTGGCTGTGCAACGCCTGTCCGATAGATTGTTCTTGAAGGCAGACGTATAGTATAACACAGATGCGTTGTGGCGGAGTGTGCTGCGCTATGCTGGCGCGCTGGCTGCCTTGAGGTAGCGCTTCTGCACCGCCTGGAGAAACGCCGCCAGCGCCTCCTGGTTGAGCGTATAGTAAATCCAGCGCCCGCGCTTCTGCTCCTGCGTCAGCCCGGCCTCGCGCAGTTCCCGCATATGGTAGGAGAGCTTGGAGGGCGCCAGATCAAGCTGAAGCAGCAGATCGCAGGCGCAGACGCCGTTGGGCGCCTGCGGGTTTTCCGGGGAGCAGCAGGCGTTTTCGCGCCCGGCCACCAGCAGTTCCAGAATCTGGAGCCGAATCGGATCGGAGAGCGCCAGCGCCACCTGATGCAGTTGTTCCATAAGTATCACCTCCCTGGTAATGTAGCACAATTTTCGGGAAAGTTCAAAAAAAGTTGTTCTATCTCTTGACACTTCAAAAAAAGTTGTAGTATCATCTTAGACGGATACCTCTGATGAGGTAGCACGATAGTTAAAAAGGAGCACACACCATGTCTACCCCTTCATCTTCGCTGCCCACCGAGGCAGCCGAAACCATTACTGAGCGTGTTCGCGAGCGCTATGCAAAAGCCGCCGAGAACGTGCGCGCGGGCGGCGGTGGCTGCGGTTGCGCATCTACCTGCTGTGATGCCGTTACCGGCAACCTCTACGCCTCCGAGGAGGTCGCGGGCCTGCCGGAAGAGGCGGTGCTGGCCTCGCTGGGCTGCGGCAATCCCACCGCGCTGATTGGCCTGCGCGAAGGCGAAACCGTGCTTGATCTTGGCTCTGGCGGCGGCATAGACGTGCTGCTTTCTGCGCGGCGCGTGGGGCCGACGGGCTTTGTCTACGGCGTGGATATGACCGATGAGATGCTGGCACTGGCGCAGGAAAACAAAGCGAAGGCGGGCGTCAACAATGTCACTTTCCTCAAGGGGCAGATCGAGGCGATACCCCTGCCCGCCAATGCCGTCAACGTCGTCATCAGTAACTGTGTGATTAATCTGGCAGCAGATAAGGGCCAGGTCTTGCGCGAAGCCTTCCGCGTCCTGACGCCTGGGGGCCGCTTTGCCGTCTCGGATGTCGTGGCGGATGGCTCGGTTCCGCCGGAACTGCGCCGCAACATGGAAGCCTGGGTAGGCTGCCTGGCCGGTGCGCTAGAGGTTGCCGAGTATCAGCGCTTGCTGACCGAGGCTGGTTTTGAAGAGATCAGCATCGAGATTACCCGCCGCTACACCGCTGCCGAAGCGGGCCTGGACCCGGCCACCCTGCCCGCTGGCTGGGAGGCAGGCGACGGCAAGCTTGCCAGCGCGTTTATCCGCGCCAGCAAGCCCAGCGTCGCCGCGTCCAAAAAGGCGCCGCTCCAGCGGTTGACGCCTGTCGTACTGGAGGGCGCTGCCTGCTGCGACGACGGCTGTTGCTTGTAGCGCTGGCGTCCCTGGCAGGCGGAAACCTCTTCTTGCCATAGCCCCAGAAAGAGCGTATGATAGGCTTGCTCTCGCAGCGCTGCCTTGCTGAGACACTTGCGGGCAGCGCGCTCTTTCTGGGGAATAGGGTTTGTTGCTTTAGGAGGTTTCTTCATGCGTCACCGTGCAGGGTTCGTCCCCTTGTTTGCGTGCTTGCTGGCGTTGGCCGCGTGCGGCAGCGCCTCGAATCCTTCGTCCGCTCCCACAGCCACCACCGCGCCGCAGCCCACCGCGACGAATACGCCAGCCGCCAGCGTCACCGTCTATACCAGCCCCACCAACACCTACCAGATTTCATATCCCACCGGCTGGCAGCAGCAAACTGCCGATGGCAACCCTGGCAAATCAGCATTCACCGGGCCGGATAACCAGACGTTTGAGGTGAGCGATAATGCGGGCATCGCGGGAAGTGACCCCGCCGATCTCGTCAACGGCTATTGCCAGGCCATTCAACCGGGCCAGGCCGCCAACCCTGTGCAGACGACCACCGTTTCTCTGGCCGGGCAGACCTGGACGAAAGGCGATTGCGACGAGGGAACGCAATCCCCGACAGAACTGGTGGTGGAGGTGGTGATTTACAAAGGGGCCGTCTATCAAATAGACTACGCCTCCTCGACGGCGAACTTCCAGACGGACTTCAGCGCCTATTATTCCGCGATGGAGCAGAGCTTTAAGTTCCTGACCTGATGCAATGAGGTGGTATGCGCGAAAAACCCAATCTTCAGGACGACAAGATTTGCGCCTGCCTGCGCGAGCAGTACGGCCTCTCAGTAACAGAACTCACGTTCCTGCCATTGGGCTTTGACTCCGCCGTTGGGGTCTATCGCGTGCAGGCAGCAGACGGGCAGCCGTATTTTCTGAAAGTCCGGCGTGGCCCCGTCGCAGAATCCGCCCTGCGCGTCGCGTACGCCCTCAAAGATCAGGGTATCGCGCAGGTCGTGGCGCCGCTCGCTATGCCAGCGGGGAGGCTCTGGCAGCAGCTAGAGCAGTTTACGCTGGTGCTCTATCCCTTCATTGCGGGGAAATCTGGCATGGAAACTGGCCTGTCTCATCGCCAGTGGACCGAGTTTGGCACAGTGCTGAGCAAGCTGCATGCCGCGCGCCTGCCGCCTGATCTGGCGGCGCAGGTGCGCGTCGAAGACTTTGTGCCCAATCCGTCTTCGGCTGCTGTCATCTGCCAGCTTCAGGCCACCATTCACCAGCGCGCGTCGAACCATCCCAGCGAACAGGCGCTCTTTGCCTTCTGGCAGGAAAAGCGCGAGGTAATCGGCCAGGTGCTGGCGCGGGCCGAAGCGTTGGGGCGTCGGCTGCACGCGAGCGGGCCAGAGATGGTACTCTGCCACGCCGATATTCACACGGCCAATACGCTGCTGACCGAGGATGGGCAGCTTTTTATTGTGGATTGGGACCAGCCCATCTTTGCCCCCAAAGAGCGCGACCTGATGTTTGTTATTGATGATGTGGTTGGCGACTCCCGCACAACAGCATGCTTTTTTCAGGGTTATGGCGAGGCTGAAGTAGACGCTCTCACGCTGGCGTATTATCGCTATGAATGGGCGGTGCAGGACATCGGCGCTTTTGCAGCGCAGGTGTTAGAAGAAGAGGGCAGCGACCAGAGCAAGCAGGAGGGATTGCACTGGTTCAAGGTGCAGTTTGGGCCGGGCAATTCCGTTGACACGGCGCGCGTGTTAGACGACCTGTTTTTCAATTCGTAACCGCTTGTAGCCCCGGCGTCCCTGCCGGGGAATCGCGGCAGGCGCGAACGCTCATCTCTGGGCACGATGGCCCGGCAGGGACGCCGGGGCTACAAACAGTCGGCATACACCTAGACGAGGCGAGTATGCAACCTGGATTCCACCCCACGCCATACCCTGATCTGAATCACGTGCTGCAAAGCCTGATAGAGCGCGTGCAGGCCGTCCTGGGCGCTAGCTTTGTGGGCGCGTACCTGCAAGGCTCATTTGCCGTTGGCGATTTCGACGCGCACAGCGACGTGGATTTTATCGTCGTGATAGAAGAGAAGCTCTCTGGCGCGCAGGTGGAGGCGCTGCAAGTCACGCATGCCGACGTGTACGCGCTGGAAAGCGCCTGGGCGCAGCACCTGGAAGGCTCCTACTTTCCCAGGAGCCTCTTGCACCAGCCGCCTGAAGGCCAACGCCTCTGGTATCTCGATCATGGCAGCCGCGAACTCATCCAATCCGATCATTGCAATACGCTGCTGGTGCGCTGGGTGGTCCGCGAACAGGGCGTGACGCTGGCCGGGCCGCCGCCCGCCACGCTGGTTGAACCCATAACGGTAACAGCTTTGCGCCGCGAAATCTACGCCACGATGCGCGACTGGGGCCAGTATATCTTGACCCATCCTGAGCACTATAACAATCGCTGGTACCAGACCTATCTTGTCCTGAATTATTGCCGCATGCTGCACGACCTGCATAACGGCTTCCCTGGCTCCAAATTAGCTGGCGCGAACTGGGCCAAAGCCAATCTGGACCCACGCTGGCATGGGCTGATTGATCGCACCTGGGCTGGCCGCCCCCGGCCAGAGCTGACTTCGCGCCAGCCCGCCGACCCCGCAGATTTCCAGGCCACGCTGGAGTTTCTCCGCCACATCATCAGCGAGGCCAACCTCTATGCGCGGGCTAATCATCTGGAATAATGGCGTCTGGGAACGATACACCTATTGGGCGTCAGGGTTTGCAACCTGGAGGACAGTGTAACTCCAGGACTGATCTGCGTTAGAGAGAAACTGGAAATGGACAAGCACATCAATTTTGCTGCCTACCGGAATCATTCCTGGGCTTCCGAATCCACGCACCATCGTCTGGTCAGTGAGCCTGAATTGGTATGCCTGGTTATTCACGAAAAAGTACACAAGCGTGTTGCTGTTGCAAGGGCAGATAACTGGCTGATCCTCTATCCCCTGGTATTCGATGTTCTGATTCTCAAACTGGGTGAGGGTTGCGCGATCTACCCTGAGCGCCAGAAGCGCGTTAGAAGGGGGAGTGGTCGGCGTGACGATGACGTTGAGATAGTCGCCAACCTGGATGGGAAAAGGTGGATTCTGAACCACCACCGTGAGCATATCCTGCGTCGCAAAGGAGCTAAACATCGGCAGGCCCAGCACGACAGTGGGAGGACCACCTGACACCCGGCTTCTTGCAAAGTCGAAGGTCTGATTCACCCTGCCAATAACCGCTATGCCGGGCTGTTTGAGAGTGAAACAATACACATCGCAGGAAGGTGTGGAAGTAGGCGAGATAGTAGAGGTGATGGTGATAATCGGTGTAGATTGGCCGCCAGTACCAGACATAGTGTCGCACCCCTGGCAGGTGGACAGGGTGATCGTTGCAAGTAGACTGGCTATGAATAAAGACAGCGTGTGTGAACGAAATGTCTTGGTGTTCATCAGGTCCGTCCTTCTGTGCGCAGCCTGCGCACTCTGAAGCGTTGTTCCACACCTGGAGCCAGGTGTGAGCAGTCCGGGGTTAGAACAAATTGAACACGAGCGGGATCAATTGCAAGCAAAAACCAAACAGTGTGATGACGGTACCAATGCCGAGGCTCTTGTCTCGGTCGTAACTAGCGGCCCAGGAGAAGAAATAGCGGGAGAAAGCGCCAATGAGCGCGCCAGCTAGCCCGATGAACAGGAAATTTTCAAAGGCTGCTCCCAGCGCAAACCTCCAAGTATGCCCAAAGACGAGTTCCGTCACGGAAATCAGCAGGCATCCAAACAGGAGCGCAGTGACCAATCCCAGGAACAGTCCTCCTGCTGAAAATAAGGGAGGGGAAGTCGCCAAACCAGAAGGGGGTGCCGCTAGCTGACTCTGCCCTGCTGAAGCTGGAGTCGGCCAGAGTCCAAGGAGTAAGAATCCTGTCACTGCCAGGCACTCGCCTGGAATCAGCCCCCCTGTCAGGGTGATCCCCTGGGCGTAGGCCAGGATTCCTCCGATGACTCCTCCCAAAAGCAGCCCCAGGAGCCCACGTTTCCAACAGAATGCTCGCCATGAGAAGCGTGGTTGTTCGATGACTCCTCGCAAAAGCAGCCTCAGGAACCCACGTTTCCAACGGAATGCTCGCCATGAGAAACACCGTCGTTGCTGTGGGGCTGGGCAGCGCACATCCCAAAACCCTGCCACTGTGGACGCCGCCGGAGCCAGAATAGTTCCCCAGAAAGCCCCCATGAGGGGGGCGCCAAAGAAAAAGCTCACGACAAAAGGAATACCCAATCCTGAAACCAGTCCGAACAATCCGCGCCTCGGGTTAAATTGGAACCAGGAAAAACCAGTACCAGGCACGAACGGCTCTCGACCAAGCCCCGGCCAAAATCCCCCAATGCACCCGCCGAGCGCGCCCAAAACGGCTCCGATAATGGCTCCATCTTGCGGGGCACCAAGAATAACCCCAGGAGCGAAAGCAAGCAAAAACCCGCAAACCAGGCCGAGCAATGCCAGTCCCCAAGAAAATACAGGCGCAAAAGAGCGTTGTGCAGGGTGCTGGCTCGTTCCTATGAGGGATGGTGGTTCCCAACTCAAGGAACTCCAGAACCCTGCGAACACCGCGCTCACCGCCCCAATGCTGCCCCCAATGAAGAGTAATTGGGCGATGCTTGCAGATGGCCGGAAGATATACCCAACGACAGCCCAGGTAGGCGAAGAAATGAAAAAGCCGACAAGGGCATCCCGCCGACGAAATGCGGGTGTTGGCGACGTTTCGGAAAGCGGCCACTCCACAAAGATACCGTTAAAAGCCCCGATGATAGCTCCCACCAGCCCATAGGCCAGAGCACCAGCCAGGGCGCGCATATCATGCGCGTAGAAGTACCTGAGCCAGCCTACAGGCGCAAGGATGAAAATACCAACCAGCACAGGGAGAGAGATACGGAGTATCCATTCTACGATACCTCTCTTCTGCTTCTTATCCCTGATCCCCTTGGGAAAGAACTCATAGGAGAGGAAAAGAAATCCAGCAATGCTTACCACAATGGCAAAGATGTTGATGGCGTCGCTCAGTTTTTCATCAATGGAAAGGAAAACCAGCATCAGTGCGCCTCCCTTTGTCTTAGGTTTGAAAGAAGACACCCCAGCTTTCCAGTGTGAAACTCCTCAAGAGCACTCTCGTTCAATTCTCAAGGAGAACGAAAATCCTTCTCGCTTGCGCTTGTCGGTATGTAGAAAAAACGGAATGAGAGCGGCTTTTTGTGGATGAAAAACTGACAAAAAAGCGCCCCAGGGCTTTTGCCCTGGGGCGCAGCATCCGCCAGCACGGAGGCTAGCCGGTTACGCCTCTACGCGCCCACCCAGCACAGATCAGGCTTGCGAGCGGCCAATGCCTGGTCCAGCCGCCCAACGGGGGTGAAGTGCGGCGCTTCCAGCAGCACGTTGGGGTTGGTTTTGGCTTCCTCCGCGATCTGGTGCATGACGGCGATAAAGTTATCCAGCGTCTCCTTTGTCTCAGTCTCGGTTGGCTCAATCATCAGCGCCTCCGGCACGATCAGCGGGAAGTAGATCGTCGGTGGGTGGATGTTAAAGTCAATCAGCCGCTTGGCAACGTCCGTCGCGTGGATGCCGTGCTCCTTCTGCCAGTTGGCCGAAAAGACGCTTTCGTGCATGCACGTGCGATCATAGGGCAGTTCGTAGGCGTCCTTGAGCGCGTGCATGATGTAGTTGGCGTTGAGGATGGCGCTGTCGCTGATATGGCGCATGCCATCTGGCCCATGAAAACGAATATACGTATAGGCGCGCACCAGGGCCAGGAAGTTGCCATAGTTGGCGCGCACCCGCCCGATAGATTGCTCGCCCACGTCTTCCCAGAAGTAGCCGTTCTCGTTCTTAGCGGGCAGCGGGCCGGGCAGGAAGGGCACCAGATGCTCTTTGACGCCGATGGGTCCGGCGCCGGGACCGCCGCCGCCGTGCGGCACGCTGCACGTCTTGTGCAGATTGAGATGCACCACGTCAAAGCCCATATCGCCGGGCCGCGTGATGCCCAGAATGGCGTTGGCGTTGGCGCCGTCGTAATACAACTGGCCGCCCGCCTCGTGCACCAGCCGCGCAATCGTCTCGATATTCTCGTCAAAGACGCCAAGCGTGTTGGGGTTGGTCATCATAATGCCCGCCACGTGGTCGTTGAGCACCGCTTTCAGCGCCTCCACATCCATATTGCCGCGCGCGTCCGAGCGCACCTGCTCAATTTGATAGTCGGCAAGGGTGGCGCTGGCGGGGTTGGTGCCGTGCGCGTTATCGGGGATAATGATGACGTTGCGATAGCCCTCGCCCCGGCTCTCGTGATATGCCTTGATGACCATCAGGCCGGTAATCTCGCCGTGCGCCCCGGCTGCGGGCTGGAGCGTAAAGCGCTGCATCCCCGCGATCTCGCAGAGATACTGCTCCAGTTCGTAGAGCATCTGGATGGCGCCCTGCGCGGTGGACTCCTCCTGCAATGGGTGGATACGCGCAAAGCCTGGCAGCGCCTGAATTTCTTCGTTGATCTTGGGGTTGTATTTCATCGTGCACGACCCCAGTGGATAAAAGCCGGTGTCCACGCTAAAGTTGCGCTGCGAGAGGTGCGTGTAATGCCGCACCAGTTCAATCTCGCTGACCTCTGGCAGCGACGCGGGCGTTTTGCGTTGCAGCGCCGCCGGAATCAACGCATCCAGCGCTTGCTCTGGCACGTCCAGCGCGGGCAGTGTCGCGCCGCGCCGCCCTGGGGCGCCTTTCTCAAAAATTAAAGATTCTGTGCTCATGAATGTGCTCCCACCGTCTGGGAAATGTCGGCCAGCGCCGAGACAAACGCATCAATCTCGTCTTTGGAGCGCGTTTCGGTCACGCAGAAGAGGACCGTGTTCTCCAATTCGGGATAGCTGCGCGCCAGATCATAGCCGCCAATAAAACCATGCTCGGCCAGCCAGAGGTTCAAGTCGTAGATGGGCATCGGGCAGGTGATGGCAAACTCGTTGAAGAAATGCCCGCTAAACGCGGTGTGGAACCCTGGAATACGGCTGATATGCTGCTGGGCGTAGTGCGCCTTCTGAAGCGATTGCGCGCTGGCGTCGCGGAAGCCCTCTTTGCCCACCGACGCCAGATAGACCGTCGCGGCCAGCGCCACCAGCGCCTGATTCGTGCAGATATTGGACGTGGCGCGCTCGCGGCGGATATGCTGTTCGCGCGTCTGGAGTGTGAGCACGTAGCCGGTCTGCCCGCGATTATCAACGGTTTTGCCCGCCAGTCGCCCCGGCATGCGGCGTATGTAGTCTTTCTTCGCGGCAAAAAAGCCCACGCCTGGCCCGCCATAGCTCACCGGGTTGCCCAGCGCCATGCCCTCGCCCACCGCCAGATCAGCGCCATATGCCCCCGGCGGCTCCAGCACGCCCAGCGAAAACGGCTCGCTGATAGCAACGACGTAGAGCGCATCCTCCCTGTGCACGATCTTCTCAATCGTGTGGACATCCTCCAGCGCGCCAAAGAAGTTGGGCTGCTGGATGATCACGGCGGCGGTGTCGTCGTCCATCAGGCTGTTCAGGCTCTCCAGATCAGTTGTGCCCGTGCGCACATCCAGCGCGGCCTCTTGCACGTCAAAGCCGCGCGCGTGGGCGTAGGTGTGCAAGACCTGGCGATACTGCGGGTCCATGGCGCGCGTGGTGACAATTGTGCCCCGGCCATTCGTCGGGCCAACGGCCAGCAGCGCGGCCTCAGCCACAGCGGTTGAGCCGTCGTAGAGCGAGGCGTTGGCAATATCCAGCCCCGTCAACTGGCACATCAGCGTCTGAAACTCGTAAATGGCCTGGAGCATGCCCTGGCTCATCTCCGGCTGATAGGGCGTGTAGGCGGTGTAAAACTCGGAGCGCTTGACCAGATGCGGCACCACCGCCGGAATATAGTGCTCATACACGCCCGCGCCCAGGAAGCACAGATGCTCATCCAGGTTGGCGTTTTTCGCGGCCATCTTGCCCAGCGCGCGCCGCAGTTCAACTTCAGAGGCGCCCGGTGGCAGATTCAAGGCGCGGTTCAGCCGCAGGTGTTTGGGCACGCTTTGTAACAGGTCTTCGATTGATTCCGCGCCAAGGCTGCGCAGCATCTCCTGCTGCTCGGCGGCGGTAGAGGGAACATAGGTATTCATAGGGATGACTCCGTGCCTGGCGAATAAATTCGCGGCTAAGGGCGTCCGCCGCCAAGTCCGCCTGCGCGGACTCCCCTCCCCGAACTGGGACGAATCGTTTCAACCCGCGCAGGCGGGTTTTCTGGCCGCTGGCCCTTAGCGGCGAATTTATTCGCCAAATAAGTGCTATTGATTCTTTAAGAACTCTTCGTACTGCTCGGCGGTCATCAGCTTTTCAACCTCTTTGGGGTTGCTCAGCTTGACCACCAGCATCCAGCCCTTGTCATAGGGGTCGCTGTTAATGTCTTCAGAGCTTTCGGCCAGGGCGGTGTTCACGCTGACGACCTCGCCGCTGACCGGGCTGAACAGTTCAGACGTGGCCTTCACCGATTCAATATCGCCAAACTTGCCACCCTGCCTGACCTGCTGGCCCGCTTTACTGGCGTAATCCAGATAGACGACATCGCCCAGCGAATCCTGGGCATAGTCCGAAATGCCAATCGTGGCCTGGTCCCCGTCCACGCGCACCCACTCGTGGGTTTCCGCGTAGCGTAAATTGTCTGGATGCTGTAACTTGCTCATGGCGCGCAACACTCCTCGTTTATTTGGTGCGTTTATAGAATGGAACGCCCACGACAGTTGCCGGGGCGCCTTTGCCGCGTATCTCGACATCCAGGGCTGTGCCTGTCTTCGTGTAGTCTATGGAGGCGTAGCCCAGCCCGATCATTTTATTGACCGATGGCCCAAAGGTGCCACTCGTCAGCACGCCCACCGGCTGCCCTTGCGCCAGCAGACGATAGTCGGCGCGTGGCACGGCGCGCTCTTGCATCTCAATGCCCACGCGCTTGCGCTTCAGCCCCTCTTGCTTCTGAAGGGTCAGCGCCTCGCGCCCAATGAAGTCCACGCCCTTATCCAGCTTGACGCTCCAGCCCAGCCCGGCTTCCAGCGGCGTGATGTCGTCGGTCAGTTCATGCCCATACAGGCAAAAGCCCGCCTCCAGCCGCAGCGTGTCGCGCGCGCCTAACCCAATGGGCAGCAAGCCTTTGGGCGTGCCCGCGTCCAGAATGGCCTGCCAGAGGTTGGGCGCATCATCCCAGGGATGGTACACCTCAAAGCCATCCTCGCCCGTGTAGCCGGTGCGCGAGATAACCGCTTCGATGCCCGCGACCTGCCCCGGCTTGCAGTGGTAATAGGCGACGCTGCTCAGATCGGTGGCGGTGAGCGTTTGCAGCACCTCCTCGGCCAGCGGCCCCTGCAACGCAAACAGCCCGTACTCCAGGCTGGCGTTCTCAAAGCGGGTCAGGTGAAAGCGCTTGTGATGCTGGCTCACCCAGTCCCAGTCTTTGTCAGTTGTGGAGGCATTCACCACCAGCAGATAGCGCTGCTCATCCAGCCGATACAGGGTGCAATCGTCAATCGTGCCGCCGTTGGGTCGGCAGAGTTGGGTATAGAGCGTCTGGTTGACCTCCAGACGGGCGACATTGTTGGGCACCAGATATTGCAGAAAATCCATCGCGCCCGGCCCTTCGATGCGAAACTCACCCATATGGCTCACATCAAACAGCCCGGCGCGCGTGCGCACGGCGCGGTGCTCCTCCAGAATGCCGCTGTACTGAACGGGCATCTCCCAGCCGCCAAACTCGACCATCTTCCCGCCCAGGGCGCGGTGCTGCTCAAACAGCGGCGTTCGTTTGAGCGAAGCGGCGGAATGTGTTGTGTCGGTCATAAGCGATACGCCTCCATTGGCGCGCATGTCTGCTGCATCGAAAACGTGAACCACTCGCTGGCGCCCACGTGCAGAGCGAAGGCTGTGGTGTGAGTGTTTGGCACATTGCGTAGTGTATCATATTGGCGCGCCTGGCTTTTGTCCAGTGCGGGCGGTTCATGCAGCGAAGGCTGGCGGTTAAAACCGCGCCTAAGGGCCTGCGGCCACCCCTAAGACAGAAGGGCACCCTAAGACAGAAGGGCACGGCGGCAAGTCCCTCTACAGGGACTCCCCACCCCAAGTACGCCAGTCTTCGTCCTAACCCGCGCAGGCGGGTTTCGCGGCGGCCTCTGGCCGCCCATAGGCGCGGTTTTAACCGCCATCGGTTGGCAAGAGGCCCATTTTATTTGCTACAATAGGGCAGCAAAGCATCTTGAGCTATTCCAGAAAAAGGACGTAGTAACTGTGGCGTATTCTGGCGCGTACTGTTCCCCTCCCCCTCCCGTCGCCTCCCATTAAGGGCAGGTAGAACGGGTTCATTCCCTCGATAACACACACACCAACTCAAGGTGTGTGCGCCTCGCGTGTCCTCTTCCTGCCCTCGCTGCGTGGTTTCTTCATTTCACCTGTGCACTTCGAGGAAGGGAAAGACATGTTTGCTCAGCGCGCGTCTCGGCGCGACTTCTTGTTTGTTGTGTGTGCCTCGGTGTCCTGGGGCACGGTGGGCGTTGCCAACCAAGCCCTGTATGCCGTTGGACCCACTAACGCGCTCTCGCTGGCGTGTTTGCGCCTGGCGATTGCCACCCCGCTGTTTTTTCTCGCTAGCTGGCTGAATCTGGGTCGCAGCCTGTTTCACATCAAGCCGCGTGATCTGGGCGTGATGATGCTGATGGGCAGCATGATCGCGCTCTCGCAGGCGTTGTACGTTGCCGCCATTGCCTCGGCGGGCGTGGCGGCCTCTACCCTCATCGCCATTTGCGCCGCTCCGGTGATCATCGCCGTCTTTTCGGCGCTCGTCACGCGCGAGCGCCTGACGCGCAACACGCTCATTGCCCTGGTCACAGCGCTTGCTGGGACGGTCCTCCTCGTGGCCGCGCGCCCGCACGCGGGCGTCGGCAGCGTCTCCGTGCAGGGGATTGTGCTCGCGTTGCTTTCGGCATGCGGCTATGCCGGATTCATCCTCTGCGGGCGTCTGCTCACCACGAAATATCACCCGGCGCAGATCAATGCGCTCGCCTTTGGCACAGGCGCGCTGCTGCTGCTCGTCTGCGCGGCATCAACCAGCCTGGTATTGACGTATCCCGCCTGGGGCTGGCTGATCTTGCTCTACCTGGGCTGTATCCCAACGGCGCTGGGCTATGGGCTGTTTCAGGTGGGCATACGCTCGCTTTCCGCGACGATAGCCAGCATCATCACCATGTGCGAGCCGTTGACGGCAGCGCTGCTGGCCTGGCTCTGCTTTCACGAGGAACTGGGTCTGTTTGGCTTGCTTGGCGCGGCGCTCTTGCTTGGAGCGATGGCAATCATCCTCCTCGCCCCATAAGGAAAGCGCTTCCGGCCCGCCTGCTTGTAGCGCGGGCTGCCCCCTCAAAGCAGGGGCACCCTAAGACAGAAGGGCACGGCGGCAGCCCGCCGGGGTAGGGATGGGTGTGGCGCGTGGTGCATTGCTGGCATCAGCGGGCCATGCGCGAGCCAGCAGGAACAATGTGAGGCGAGTGAGCGTTATAAAGAGCAGATGCTTCAACCTTCTTTGATGCGTACAGGAGGCACACATGCGGCTTCAACGCTCGCTGCTCCCCATTCTGGCGCTGCTCTTTCTAATCGTTGGAAGCCAGTTGGCGGGTTGTGGCGCCCGCCAACCCGGAGGCTCGCAGACAGGCGACAAGGCTCTTGCGGGGTCAAGCCCTACGACGGTAACAAGCTCATCCTCCAGCAGCGATGCTGCGGCGACCCCGGTACTTTTGAGCAATCCATCTCCCAGCCAGCTAGACGTGTATCTGAACGTCTCAATAGGCGGCTATGACTCCACGAGCCGCGACATGACGACGGTCAGTCTGGGGTTTCAATCTGACCGGAATCTGGTTCAGTTTACCGGCAACGAGCATCTGATCTGCAATGGGACTGAGTTGGCAGTACATGCCCCATACGCCGCCTTTGAGATTGCGAATGCGCCAAGTAGCACGCTGGAAGGCCAGACGATTCGCTGCACCTACAGCGCTGGCGGGGCTTCCGCGACTCTTACGCTGACTATTCCCCACGCGCCAGCGATTCTTTCGCCACACGACCAGGCGCAGGTCCACCGCGCTGCAAAGACGCTCATCACTTACGAGGCACAAGGTGGGCAACTTCTGGGTATTGTGGCCCTGGGGCCAGACAACAAAGCGATTGCCCAGCTTGATACGCCGGGTCCAGGGCAGGCGACGGTAGATACCAGCGCTTTTTCGGCTGGAGCAGGCTCTCTGGCGCTGACCCAGGCACTTGACCCGCAGATCAGCCAGACAGGGACGCCCTTCAAAACGCTCAACACAAACGGCATGGCGCTGGCGACGGTCAGTGTCACCTGGGTGTAAGTCCCATAAATGCTTGACTTTCTTTAACCTCTCGGTTATACTTTCATCAAGCCAACGTTCTCTTGTTCTGGCAGTTTCTCTATTTTCCCTCTGGTACAACTGAAGAACGACTGACGCAGGCGAGTAAATACTCGCCCCGCGCCACAGCACTCCCTGCTCCGGCAACTGACCCAGAGCGGAAAGCGGGTGCATTGTAGCGGTTCGCCCCGCTTTGCACCCACGTTGCTTTCTTTCCCCCTCTGGACCGGGCGATAGGAGTCCTGTGGCGCTGTGGGCCATCTCAAGAAACGAGGCTGGCTCCTATGTCACAAGACCCCTTCGATGATTTCAACCTGGACAAAACGCTCAGAAACGACGAATGGCCGCTGGCTCGCTTCCTCGCGTACTATTTGCTTGGCTTCGTGGAGGGCTGGCTCTCGCCCTGGGACTTGCTCCTGCTGCTCAAGTACAGCTTGCACCACCTGCCCCTGCGCCTGTTTTGGGAACCCACCGCTGGCGCGGAACTGCTCTGCTACGCCTTCGATCTGATCTTGAAAACGGCCCAGGAACGCCAGAAGAAGTGCCTGCTCTCCTGGGGAGACACAGAGCATCGGCGCTTCAGCCAGAAGCGTGATCTCATCCAGAAACCCGTCCGCTTCGAAGACCTGCCGCCCAGCCCGTCTGCGCTCTGCGAGCGGCTGCTGCAAGAAGCGCTGGTGGTCATTCACCTCTTACGCGGAGCACGC
>DATBGS010000034.1:0-39964 GCA_036557885.1 Ktedonobacterales bacterium | reverse complement strand
TTGAGAGCAATCGATCAATATTGACAGTTTTGTGGACCACCGCCTTGATGGCACCTGTTGCCAACCATCGTCTCTCTGGCCCGAGTGGTGGTCCTTCCCTCAGCGCCACAACCTGATGATCAAACCGCTGCGAATCTTTTAACCAGCGAATGAGGTTTTCTCCCTCACTACCAGATGGGAGAAGATCAAACACCACGAGCAAACCGTGTTCGCGCTCCATGACCTCAATCGCCTGCTTGCAATGCTCTGCCAAATTGACTTGATACCCTTCTTCCATCAGGAATTCAAAGAGCAGATCACGCAGCCTATCATCCGCCGCCATCACCAACACCTGAGGCATCATGGACCCTCCCGAACATGTGGCATCCGCTGGGCGTTGTACTGACTTGCCTTCGAGTGTCTTGGCTTCGAAGGCGAGTCAAGCATTCTCAAAACGAGGCAACGCGCTGGCCTGAGCATCCTCCTCACCCTTCTTGTTGATTGACCCGTTGGACCTGGATTCAGTCAGTGCTCAGAGGCGGTTCGCCTTCTGCTGAGGTCGGGGCTGGGGAGTGCATTGGCTCTCCAACCAGCCATTCATCAGGGGGCACTCTCCACCGCTGCTGTCTAAGCTCCTGTTTCGAGAGATTCAAGCTCACTCCACGTGTGTCTCGCCGGGAGATAGACGTGGCAGGGAGGAATAATTCGTGAGAGACAAGCCAGCCCTGCTCGACGATGAAATACCCCTTACTCAAGGCGGATAGGCGCACCTGCCCCACCTTGGCCCCGTTGACATCAAAGACGTGGGTGCCGGGAGCCAGAGGCTCTTCACAAGGGGGCTGATCTTGTGATGTGTAATTCATTGAATGGTTGCTCATTCTGGTTCAATGGAAGTCTTTCTTCTTTAACTCGGCTACCCACACTCCAGGCAGATGCTCGATTCCCACGACGGTTGCAAAGCGCTGTTTGCCCTTCTCAGACATGGCAAGTGGTTCTGCAAGACCTTCAAGAGCAGGCAGTGAAATTTGAAAGCACCTCTGCTCCCGGTCGGATTCACCCAGCACCACTTCGAGCAGGTCCGCTCCCTCCAACTGGGCATCTGTGAGATCAGCACCGACAAGAATGGCATTGGGGAGAAATGCCCAGCGAAGATTCGTGGACGTGAGGCGGGCTCCCGTTAGATCAGCAGATCTGAGCAGCGCTTCTTCGAGCAAGTCTCCCTCGAACAAGGCATAAGCCAGCACTGCATCTGACAAACTGGCCTGCATGAGATCTGCCTGGCGAAAATCTGCACATGTACAGATGGCCCGGTCCAAGATGGCTCCACGCAGATTGGCAGCGCGCAGGCATGCGCCTCGCAAGTCACTATCACGCAGGTCAGCTCCTTCGAGATCGGCATGCGCGAGATTCCAGTGACAAAACTGACGCTGCCCCTGCGCATACGCCTGGAGTAGCTGAGTGGCATTTGTAGACGTTTCTCGCATACATCACTCCGTTTCGTACTTTTTTATCTCACATCCTCCTTCAGAGTAGCCCTGATGCCACAGAACCATAAGCTACTGGCTGAATGTTCCTGGACGTTGCCTTTGGTGTTCTGCTACGTTCTCCTCCTGCTCTTCCGAAGAGAGGTGCTGTTCCTGAGCCAGTGGGTGTGTCCCATTCGAACGAGCCGTCTTATCAGCATGGGGAGAAATTCGCTGGCGACGAAGAGAAGAGAGCAATGGATGCCAGCGACGGTGCCTCGGTGACACTGAGGGCGTTTGCGTATCATTCTCGCCCGACTCCCCATCTGAAACCGCTTGAGAGCTAGCAATTACATGAGCGGCCTCTGGCCCTGCCAGATACGCACGGAGCTGTGGCTCCACTGCCGGATTCGTTAAGAAAGTGACAGCATCCCCTGAGTGCAGTTCCGTCTCACCATGCGGGAAGATCAGCGCCCCTCCACGCCGGATCGCCACGACGAGTGTTTGGGTGGGAAAGCGGAGTTGCTTGAGCGTCTTGCCAGCAAGCAAAGACTCAGGAGTCACCGTCACCTCGACCAGTACCGTGCCTTCAACCAGGCTGCGCATCCGGCGGGTTCCCTGCGCCACCGCCCGTTGATAGGTGTCCATGATGCTCGCCACTGAAACACTCCCAAGAGGCCGAGGAGGAGCGCCATGCGTTCCTTCTTCCAGCACAGGCGCCCACCGAATGCCAGCCTTCGTCAAGTGTGCGAGCACCTCATCTAGCGGCTCGTCGGCATGGATCGTCACCGGGTCCCTCGTCATAACGGTGTTAATGGCCGTGTGGGGACGCAGCGGATCAGGGACACGTCCCACATCAGTCAGGGTGGCCACCCCCGCCAGCGTGTTATCAGGCTTCCGCACAATCACACCCCCATGATGCTCAGCCGTGATCTTCGCTTCAACCTGCTCGACAGGGGTCTCTGGAGTGATCGGCTGGCTCGCCAGGGGCAGAAGTGCTTCCCGCGCCACCAGCGTCGAAAGGAGCGGGAAACTCAAGCGGAGCCGATGCGCAGGGGAATTGGCGCGCGTCTCCAGTTGGCTGGTGTAAATCGTATGCCTCCCCACCACAATACTTGCCAGCCCAACGGCAACCATCGCGGGCGCCAGGAGAGAGAGATTGCCGGTCATTTCGGCCACCATCAGCATCACTGCCAGCGGTGCATGCGCAATGCCCCCAAACAAGGCCATCATGGCCACGATCACAAAGGGCGCGGGAGTATCTGGAATAGCGGGGAGGTGTTGGAAGCTTACTCGCCAAACGCTGGCTCCAACCATACAGCCAATCACCATGCCAGGCCCAAAAATGCCACCACTGCCCCCAGAACCGATGCTGAGTGAGGTGGAAAGGATTTTGGCAAAGGGCAGCGCCAGCACCAACCAGAGCGGAAGTGTGAGGAGCATTGGTCCCATGCCTGCCTGGACCCACCCATACCCCATACCCAGTGCTTCGGGGATGGCTAGCCCCATCAGACCGACCAGGATGCCTCCCAGTGTCGGTTTGATCCACAGCCAGTGTCGGGCGAGCTTGAGACGATGAAACAGCTTGGCGGTGCCGTGGAAGGTACGCGCATAGAGAATGCCAATTCCACCACACAGAACACCAAGCAACGCATAATAGATCAATTGCACAGGACTGTTAAAGGTATCCTGTGCCTGGTTCCCAAAGATAGGCCCCCAGCCCGCCCAGGTCCCATAGATCGCGTAGCCTATAATGGAGGCGATAAGAGCAGGAATGATCGCCTCAATTTCGAGATCCTGGGCGTAGAGAATTTCCGCACCAATCAATGCTCCTCCAAGGGGAGCACGGAAGATCGCTCCGATGCCTGCCCCAATGCCAGCGGCTAAGGCAATACGGCGATCAGCTACAGAAAGACCCATCCAACGGGCGAGCAGTGAACCAAATCCGGCAGAGATCTGGGCAGTTGGCCCCTCACGCCCTCCACTCCCTCCAGAACCAATGGTCAGCGCTGAAGCGACCAGTTTGATGAAGGGTATACGCGCCCGCACACGCCCTTCCTCGTAGTGAAAAGCGGCGATAGCTGCATCCGTGCCGTGCCCTTCTGCTTCTGGAGCAAACGTAAAGACAAGGAGACCGCTCAGCAGACCGCCTAGCCCAACCACCAGAGGCAGCAGCAAAAATAACGGGTGCTCCCCAACATCTAACAGTGGTGCGAGATTGCCTCCACCCCCTTCTCCCTGTGGGTTTGGTGGCTGATAGTCGACGAGGATTCCCAGAAATAAGTGAGTGGCCCAGGTGATAGCCAGGGTGAAGGCAATTGCCCCGACTCCCGCGACTGCTCCAATCAGCGAACTCACCACCAACCACTTTGTCAAGTACGAGGCATCTTTCAGATTGCGAACCTTTGGGCGAACGCGCCCAAGATGCACTTGTATCGTTTCCCACAGGCCAGATCTCTTGTGCATACCATCCCTTTGTACCGTCAAGACCGCTTCCAGAACCCCACAGGATCAATAAGTAGTTTTCCATCTTTCAGGTGATGTTTGAGGCTCTACTACCACCCGGTAATAAGTACGTCTTTGCTTTCCATTTTATGAGTGGGCATCCACTCATTTATAATGATAACAGAAAGAAGAAAGATACGCAAACAGAAGGGAGGACTGAGGCCCTCTTCTGGATCAGCCCGGTGGTTGACAGAAACAGGCAATTATTTTTATTTCGGGAAGTTGTCCTGATCATGGTTGACCACGTTGGGTCCAAGCTTTGTGGCAAACCTTGCATCAAAAATGCATTGAAGGAAGTGGAGAGGTGTTTGCCGTTCGCCGCCAAAGTGCGATACTCTTTACACAGCATGTTCATCTGTCGTGACTTTCCCTTGGGTTCCTTGGAGAAGAAGGCAGAAACGAGAAAGACAGCGAGCAGGCAAAAAATCAAGGAGTTTGTGCATGCCACGCATTGTGGACGAAGCGACCCGCCAGGCAACCCGTGAGCGGATCTTGCGCCAAGCCGCCAAAGACTTTGCCCAATTGGGATTTGACCAGGCCAATATCAACTACATTGCCGATCATGCTGGGATCGGCAGAGGCACCATCTATCTGTATTTCGAAAGCAAGCGAGACGTCTTCATAGCGATGTTGCAAGCGATTGCCGAGCGGCAGTTGGCAGCCGCACAAGCTGCCCTCGGTGAGGGCAGCACCCTTCAGGAACGGCTGAAGGCGCTATTGTTAGCCTTTCTCCGTCTGGCAACGGAAGATGCTGACGGCTTTCATGTCTATATGAGTGCGCTCTATGGCGTCAATCGCGCTTTCCAAAATGAGGCGTTGGGGCTGCTTCGTGAATATATTTCGCTTCTGCGTGAAACCCTCTCGGACATGCTCTCCCCTCATGCGAGAGGTCGGGGAGATTTGGACGCCGCTGCCCTCTTTGTCCTCTCAGCGACTGAATCACTCGTGTTGACTGCGCGAGTGCTCGGCTACAGCGAGCAAAGATTAGCGGAGATGTCGTCAGCAATCGCCGATTTTATCCTGCCCGGATTAGATCATCCAGAACAGCATCAAATTTCCCCGCTGCCTTCCGACGATGGTGTGTAGTAATCTGCATCATCGTCGCTCCCTCCCCTGTCAGACTGCAATCCAACAGACCCGACGTACACTGTCAGCTTCATAATGAGGCTGGCCGCATTAGGTTGCGCGCTCATTCTGCGCCTGTGTCTTGAGATTTCTGCTGATAACGATGGGGTGCATCAATCCGCTCTACTCTTGGCTTGAAATCTGTAATTAGTGCCTGCCTCTTGAAAAATTGACATGAGCCTGTTAGCATATTTATATGAGTGGGTACCCACTCATATAAATAGAAAAGCTATGTCCTTGCTGACAAGTGCATCAGCCACTACCAATCCAATAATCAGCGGCCACTACTTCAACAGGCAGATAAGCCTATAAAAAGAGCAAGCCCTGATGCTCACCGCGTGTCACTGGCTACCTTCTTGAGGACACCGAATGAGTAGTGTGAATAAAAAAACTTTGGGGAAAGATGGAAGGTGAGGATGGTCACCCTCAAACAGCGGTTGAGGCGCTGCGGGCGGACTCCACAGGCGGGGTCGTCATACAGGAGCACTCGTGCTCGCTGGCACTCACGATACATGGCCTGAGGTTTGATGTGCGTATTGAGTAGGACCATCAACCACCGGAAGAGCACGTCTTGCTTGAAGAAAATCATTTGTTTGCCTGGTGGTATCAGTTCACCGGTGAATGGCTCTTCTAGGGACCAGTTCCTAATTTTATTGGTAACAACCACTGAACAATGAATGAGCGCCGCTTGAGGGTACGCCTATGAAGGGTCTTACTCCAGTTGTCCTAGTGGTCATCCTGTCGATTCTTCTGACCGGATGCGTGGTGCAAAGTCAGCCAAAGAAATCCTCAGGCACTACGATACGGATGGGGCCAAACAATTTTGAGCAATCGAGCATCACTATTAAGAAAGGAGCAACGATCACTTTCGTTGATGATCCCTCTACCGGTTCGCTGCATATTCTGGTAATTGGAACACAGGGCAGTTCACAACCCGAGGAAGGCGCGCCAGATTTCAAAGGGAGCACGGGCATCACGTTCCAGCCAGGCCAAAGCTGGACTTCACCGCCCTGGCAGACACCCGGCACCTATCATGTCACCTGTACTGTACATCCCACAACTATGAACCTGATTGTTATGGTCACATCTTCCTAGCCTTCGCTCCCAGCAGAGCGCGAGACAGGGAGGACTTGCAAGGGAGAGAAGTGTTGAATGCTTGTATTGCTGGCGAGAGGTGCAACCTGTTATGAGTAACGAAAAACCCAGCGCGCTGCTCTCTCCACAGGAATATGAGGAACAGACGGGCGGTGGCGCTGCCGCTGCTGAACTAGCCCACCGTGGACTCACCAGACGGCAAGTGCTGAGACGGGGATTAGGGGCGTTTCTAGGCCTCGTGGGAGCAGAGGCTATCGCTGGCTCTCTGGCGATGTTTTATCCCAACCTGGCTGGACAATTTGGTTCCCCTATCAATGTTGGCCCAAAGAGCCAGTTTAAAGCGTCGCTCCCACACGAAGCTGAGCTGGATGCACAAGGGGTATTTTATGTCGCCAAAGCCAAAGCGTACATTGTCCATCTGACCTCCGCTACCTCGTTTCTCCTGACAGGCTCGCTGCTGCTCGATCTGTTCAATGCCGAAACCTGGGTCAAAGATACCGACGGGACCTATTGGCTGGCACTCTATCAACGTTGTGTCCATCTTGGATGCAAGGTTCCCTTTCGCAATGACTGCCATAGCTTCAAGTGTCCCTGTCACGGCTCGCACTACAACATTGATGGGGAGTATCTGGACGGTCCAGCCCCCCGGAGTCTGGACCGATTTGCCTTGAGCTTCGAGAACGGTCAACTCATCGTTGATACAGGCAAGCTCAATAGCGCAGTGGAAAGACCAGTCGACCAGACACGTTTGATTTCCACCAATGGCACAGCTTGCTCGGTCTGAGTAGATGAGCAGTCTGCAAAGAGGAGGACTGCCAGCAATGCAACAGTCTATTCTGGTGGGCGTCGATGCGACACTTTCCTTGCCTACTCAGTATGCCCTCGAAGTCGTGTGTCAACACATAGCACAGGTCCAGGCTGCATCCCAACTGCTCCTGCTTCACGTCATTCCCGTTCCTCTTGACCCTACCCTCAGGTGGGGCAAGTCGTTGAGAGATCGGTCGTATGTCCCTCCGACCCACGAGCAAATTCGGCAGGCGCGTCAGGTGCTGCTGCGCGCACACGCCTTTCTCGTGCAACGCGGCATTCCACCTGTCTCCATTGAACTACTTCTCCGTGCAGGGGCACCCGCCGAAGAATTGGACCTTGTTGCACGAGAGCACCACGTGGATCTTCTGGTGCTGGGAAGCCATCCACCTTCCCACCTCCGCTTCCTTCATCGCGTATTGTTTGGCAGTATCTCGCACCGCATTTTACAGCTTGCTCTCTGTCGTGTGCTGCTAACTCGTCTGCCTGCTTCATTCAATTCTGACAGACTGTCAGATCGGTATGAGCAAGCCGTGCAATGCCTCCTTCAGCAGCAACCCGAAAAAATGCTCATTTTCACCCCGACTGATGTTGCTTGTCGCTTTGCTCTGACTGATCAAATGATTGGGCAAAAGGAGGTTGAGGCGGCTACCTGCGCGCTCAAACGTCTCTCGGATCGTGGCCTGATATTGTGCCAGGAGGTGCAAGGGGAGATGCGTTGTTGCAACGATTAACCCCTGCTTGCGGAGTGTATGCCTGGCGTCTCCCTTGTTCCAACCAGAAGAGGGCGGATTTCTATTGTTGCGCAAGTCGCTCAACAAGGCACTGGCACCATTACAAGCAAGTGGTCAATCCCAACACGCGCCGTAGAACTTCCCGCCCATTTGGGAATCTGGCTCATGACTTGGGAACATCTTGCTCGCTATACTGAAGATACACGGTGCTGCTGAAGTTGACTCGCAGCCCATTCTCCAGGCGGCTCTGAAGAAATTGGTGATTCAGCAGCAAGCGTGGGTGCTAAAAAGAAAGGAGCAATTTTTCAATGGGAGAACCTGTCTTGCGCGTCCAGGATATTCATAAAGCGTTTGGGCGTCACAAAGTGCTTCGGGGAGTGGACTTCTCCGTGTCACCCGGTACCCTAGTCGGGGTGGTCGGCGAAAATGGCGCGGGCAAATCCACGCTGCTCAAGATTCTCGCGGGCGAACTGCGTCCCAGCCGGGGGCAAATCTTCCGGCGTGGCGCGTTGGGCTATTGCCCTCAGCAGGTGGTCTTAAACACCGCCTTAACAGTCAATCAACATCTGGACTACTTCCGCGCTGCCTATGACCAGCCAGACTTGCGCTATGCGGAGGCGTTGATTGAGCGGTTAAACTATCAGCAGTATCGCGCTGCGGTGGTCAGCACGCTCAGCGGCGGGACGCAGCAGAAGTTGAACCTAACCCTGGCGCTGATGCACCAACCCACCGTGCTGCTTCTGGATGAACCCTATCAAGGCTTTGACTGGGAAACCTACCTGCGCTTCTGGGACTTGACCAGCGAACTGCGCGAGCAGGGATGCGCCGTCGTGATCATCTCACACCTCTTTTTTGAGCAGAAGCGCTTTGATGTGTTGTATCACCTGGAGCATGGTCGGTTAGCGTTGCCACAAGCGGCGGCAGAGCGCGAAGGAGTTGTGAGATGAGAAAGGCGTTTTCTTTGCGGCTGCTGACTGCGACGCGCTACGCGCTCTTTGAGCAAGCTCGCAATCGGTTTGCTCTTGGGTTGTTGGTCGCTTTTGTCCCGGTCTGGTATTATCTCTTCGGCTTGATCGTGCCGAGTGACTCACTGGCCTTCAAGTTCTGGGCTACGGGTACCCTGCTCCAGGTGAACGGCCAAGATCTCACCTATATCACTGCGGGACTCAATGCCATGACCCTGATCGTTGGCTTTATGTTTTTTGCCTCGACGCACACAGGGATCTTGTTTGATCGTCGGCTGGTGCTGAGCGGCTATCCCCAAACCATCCTCATCCTGGCAAAACTTCTGGCATTGGGGAGTGTTACGGCCCTGATCTCGCTGTATGCCAGCCTGGTTCTGTGGCTGTTCTGGCATCCTGGGCACCCCATCTCCTTGCCCTTGATCTGGCTCGGCTTCTGGGCAGCTGCGCTGATCTATGGCAGCTTTGGGGTGCTGCTGGGGGTGCTCCTCACCAATGAACTAGCCGGCTTTTTCCTGGTCATTATGCTCAGTCTGATTGATACAGGGCTTCAAAACCCCCTTGGCAATCCTGTTGGCAACCAGCCCTCTCTGAAAGCATTTCCTTCTTTTGGCGCGATGCAGTTGGATGTGGCGGGCGGCTTTACCACAGCAGTTCCCTGGGGCGATCTCTGGCTGTCGCTGGCCTGGTGGGGAGGCTTTGCCATGCTGGGTCTACTCATCTTCTGGTGGCGAACACGCGCCCGGAGCGTGCGGGCATTGCCACTTGTTCCGCCTGGAGGCTCGGCCCATCTTGTAGGCTTGTCCCAGGAAGCCGGTTCACGTTAGTGAGGTGGAGGCATGGCACTGGCACAGCGTCGTCCCTATGGTGTGTATCGGTGGCTGGCAAATGCTCCCCGCTGGTTCTATCGGCTGGGTCTGGGCTGGCTGCTCGGAAAGCGAGTGATGCAGTTGACCCATCGAGGTCGCAAGAGCGGTGCGGTCCGTCGGACGGTGATGGAAGTCTTGCGCTACGACCACCGGACGCAGGAAGTGCTGGTGGTGTCTGGATGGGAAGGCAAAACAGATTGGTATCGCAACATCCAGCACGAGCCTGCGCTGGATGTGAGGATTGGCCGGGTGCATTACCGGCCAATCCAGGAGTTTCTCTCGCCGGAGGAAACCACGCAGGTGATTCTGACGCTGTTTCGCCAGCATCCGCGAGAGGTCCGTTTCGCCGGGCGACTCCTGGGGATTGATTCCACTGCCCCTGAATCGGTCCTGCGCGCGCGAGTAGAAACCTTTTTTCGAGGAGTGCGGTTCCGCCCGACAGAGGAGCCGGAGGCGTGATCACTATTTCCCACGTGTTGGAGTGAAAGTGGGCTTGTTGTAAAGGAGAAGAGCTGTATGTCAGCACAAAAATCACTGGTTGCGAAGCCGCAATCTAGTTCGCTGCGCGTGCTGCTCCGTCTGCCGATTGCCATGTATCGGCTGAAATTGGGGTGGCTGCTTGGCGGACGGTTTGTACTCCTGGAACACATTGGTCGCAAGTCAGGAGCGGTGCGCAAAACGGTGGTTGAAGTGGTTGGGCATGAAAAGGCCAGCGATACTTACTATATTGTTTCAGGATGGGGCAAGAAAGCGAACTGGTATCAAAACCTGCTCGCTGCACCGAACATTGCTATTCAAGTCGGCAAGCGTCGGCTGAACGTGTGCGCGGAGACGCTCTCCCCGGCAGAAGGGACGCGCATCGTTCTGGACTATCGCCGAAAACATCCCCTTGCGGCACGCGAGTTAAGTCGGTTGATGGGAATGAAACTGTATGACAAGACACCAGAGGAACTGGAGGAGATTGTGCAGACATCGCTGCCAGTCGTCGCGCTCCGCCCTCGGACGGGTCCAACCAACTACTGAACCAGGCGCACAGCAGCAGGAAACCAGAGCAAGGAGGAACTCATGAAGCACCTCTCACGGTCGGGAGCAATCGCAGCGCCTGAAGCGCCTTTCCAGGTGGGCGATACCCGGCTGCACGGAACCAGGCTAGTCATTGCCAGAGTGGTCTGGGTGACGCTGGTGCTTCTCGCGGTTGGGGTGTTTATCGCCGCTCTCTTTATTTACTACCTGACCTTGCATGGCGTCATTGTGCCTGGAGACCTGCTCCGCACGCATGGCGAGATAAGCGGCTATGCTGCGATTGTCTTGCAGTATACCCCTTTGGTTGATGAGTATTCGGCTTTCAACGTAGCTTTGATCAATGTGCTAGCGCTCGTCTGGATTGCTACGGGTGTGGTGATCTTTTGGAAGCGATCTGACGACTGGATGGCGCTGCTTGTCGCGTTGTCGCTCATCCTTCTGGGGCCCAATTTCTCTCCCGTTACTTCTCTGATGGCAATTGTGCTCGGCTCTACGTCATTCTGGGGCATCCTAATCACGTGCATACAAGCACTTGCTTGTGCGTCCTTTGGGGGCTTCTTTGCACTTTTCCCTGATGGCCGCTTTGTTCCTCGCAGAATGCACTGGGTGCTCCCGCTGTGCCTGGCTGCCCAGCTTCCCTTGAGCATCCCCTTATCATGGGAGTTTTCTGACTGGCAGTGGTCCCCGGTGATCATTGCTGGGCCGTTTATGGTAACGGTCATCGTGCTGTTGCCCGCTCAACTCTACCGCTATCACCGGGTATCTAGCGCGGTGCAGCGGCAGCAGACCAAATGGGTACTGTTTGGCATGATCGTCGTGGTGCCAATGGATGCCGCCAATATCTTGCCAGCGATTTTCTTTCCAGCATTGCGCCAGGCTGGGCCTGCTCACACCTTCTATGTCTTGCTGAGTGAGGTGACGTTTCCCAGCGTGTTATTGCTCATCCCCTTGAGCATTTGTTTTGCCATGCTGCGCTATCGGTTATGGGATGTTGATCTGGTCATCAATCGCACACTCGTGTATGGGTTGCTTACGGCCAGTGTTGTAGCCCTCTATCTGCTGGTAGTTGTGGGGTTGGGGACGCTGCTTTCAACGCTGGGCAATCTTTTCTTTTCCCTCCTGGCAACCGGTATCATTGCGGTGCTCTTTCACCCGCTCCGCGAGCGGCTCCAACGCGCCGTCAACCGTCTCATGTTTGGGGAGCGTGATGACCCCTATCGCCTCATTATGCGCCTGGGACAGCACCTGGAAACCACGCTGGCAGGCGTGTCTGTCCTGCCAACCATTGTAGAGACGGTGGCCCAGGCGCTCAAGCTCTCCTATGTCGCCATCACGTGGCCGCAGCGCGATGTTGCTGGGTCGCTAATTGCCGCCTCCTATGGCGACGCGAGAGCAGATGCAGAGTACGTGCGTGTCCCGCTTGTGTACCAGCAGAAGCCAGTGGGAGAAATCGTGCTGGCGCCGCGTTTGCCCGGCGAACCCTTGGCGGAGGATGACCAGCGTTTGCTACACGCGCTGGCGCAGCAGGTGAGCGTAGCCGTCCACGCGGTGCGCCTGACGGCTGATCTGCAACGGTTGACCCGCGACTTGCAGCAGTCGCGCGAGCAATTGGTGTTGGCCCGCGAGGAAGAGCGTCGGCGCCTGCGCCGCGACCTGCATGATGGCCTGGGGCCTCAACTCGCCAGTTTGACGCTCAAGCTGGAGACTGCCCGCAATCGTCTGGGGCATGACCATCTGGCCGACACCTTGCTCTCTGACCTGATTACGCGCACCCAGGAGGCGGTGGCTGATGTCCGTCGCCTGGTACACGCGTTGCGGCCACCTGCGCTGGACGCCCTGGGGCTGCTCCCGGCACTACATGAGCAGCTCCTTCAATATAGCGACCAGGGAAACCACGCGATTCACATGAGCCTGGAGACGCCCAATGCTCTGCCGCTTTTGCCTGCGGCGGTGGAGGTGGCGATCTTTCGTATCGCGCAGGAAGCGCTCACCAACGTCATCCGACACTCCCAGGCGAGCCGGTGTAGTATTTCTTTGTCTGAAGATGAGCGCGAGCAGATGCTAAATCTGGAGATCAGGGATAATGGGCGCGGGCTTCCGCTGATACGGGGCACGGGCGTGGGCCTTACTTCTATGCGTGAGCGCGCGGAAGAACTCGGCGGGACATGGGGGATTGAGTCCCTCCCCAGCGGAGGAATCTGTATCCGCGCTCGCCTGCCCTGTTCGCTCTCCTCACGCTCTGCTGCTGAGCCTAAACCACTCCTGACATCGCTAGGAGAACAAGGATGATGAACACGATACGCATTCTCATTGCCGATGATCATCCGCTGTTTCGAGATGGCATGCACGGATTATTAGACTCGGTGCCGGATACCGAAGTGGTTGGGGAGGCAACCAGCGGAGAAGAGGTGATCAGCCAGGCGGACATCTTGCAGCCCGATGTAATTCTGATGGACATCAAAATGCCGGGCACGAATGGCATCGCTGCCACCCGCGAGATTCTGGCGGTCAGCCCGCACATTGCTATTCTGATGGTGACGATGCTGGAAGACGATGAATCGGTCTTTGCCGCCATGCGCGCCGGGGCAAAAGGCTACATCCTCAAAGGGGCGAATCAGTCCGAGATATTGCTGGCGATTCGCGCAGTAGCGAGCGGTGAGGTCATTTTCGGGCCGATCATTGCCAAACGGTTGCTACGCTTTTTTGCCACATCCAAGCCAGCGCTCCCTCGCGTTTTCCTGGAACTCAGTGACCGTGAAACTGAACTGCTGGCCCTGATGACGCAGGGCAATAGCAATCAGGAGATTGCCGACCAGTTGGGGCTGACACTCAAGACGGTACGAAACCATGCCTCGAATATCTTCAGCAAGCTCCAGGTGGCTGATCGCGCACAGGCAGTTCTGCGTGCGCGCGAAGCCGGGCTGGGTGAGGGGTAGAAGCTCTCATCAGAGATACGTGTGAAGAACATAGAGGGCTACGCTACTTCGATTCACGCGCCCGGCATACCTGTAATTTCGCCGGGAGCAGGCTCCTCAGCGATGGTTTCCAGGGGGGTCTCTTCCGTCAGTTCCTGTGCTTCCTGGCCGCTGGATTGCATCACTGCTGGAAAGCGCATCAGCACCCAGCGCAGGCTTATGCCCTGCACCAGCAAGGTAAACAGCACTACCGCCGCAGTGGAGGCCAGCAGCACATCGCGGGAGGGAACATCTGTCGGCAACGCGAGCACCAGTGCCAGCGAAAGGGCGCCCCGTAAGCCGCTCCAGAAAATAACGATCTGCCAGGAGCGGGGCAGCGGGGTCGCCAGGCGTCGGCTGCGCGAAAGAATCCCCAGAAGGAGGACCACCACCCCACGCGCAAGCAAAACGACCACTACCACCAGCAGCGCAGTCCAGGGAATACCCCGGTTGAGAAAGGATGCAGAAAAGAAGGCCGAAGGATTCAGCTGCACTCCCACCAGCAGAAAAATCAGCGCGTTCGCAACAAAGGCCAGAGTACTCCAGAAATTATCCACCACCATCCGGGTACGCTCAGACATGCCAATATAGCGGCCATAGTTGCCCAACACCAGACCAGCACCGATCACGGCCATAAGCGGCGAGATCGTGAGGGTGTCAGCCAGAAGATACACCCCGTATGCAATGACAATGGTGATGGTGGTTTCGACCAGTGCATCTTCAACTCGTTGCACTACTAGGCTAATGACCCACCCGCAGATCACTCCCAAGAGAATGCCACCACCTGCTTCAACCACAAACAAAAATGCTCCATGAAGCCAGTCTAAAAGACCAGTAGACGCCTGGCCATGCAGCGAGAGCAGAACAACAGCAAGTAATGTCTGGTAGAGAGAGCCAGCAACACCATCATTAAACAGGCTTTCCCCTTCAATAATAATTGCCAGGCGTGATTGAACGCGCAGTTGGCGAAATAACCCTAATACTGCCACTGGATCTGTAGGCGAAAGGAGAGCACCGAGCAGCAAAGCAGTGGCCCAAGCAATGCCAGTCACCAGGTGCACTAGCCCGCCTATCATCGCAACAGAGAGCAGCACCGCTGGCCCAGCCAAATAGACAATGGCTCTCCAGTTTTCACGAAAATGTTTCAGGGAAAGTGCCCAGGCTCCTTCAAAGAGCAGCGCGGGCAAGAACACCAGCAGGACCAGCGGCGGGGTCAACTGGACCTCTGGCAACACCCCTAGAAGGCTGAGACCTATGCCAACCATCACCAGACCCAGGGTATAGGGAATTGCTAGGCGGCGAGTGACCAGAATGACCAGCAAAGCCAGCAAGAGCAAAAATACAAGGTCGCGGATAAGCAGGGCGATGTCGAGCATGAGGCTCCTTTCGTTCTCAAGTCCGCGTCAGTGGTATATTCATGGGCAGGTATGGTTTCTCTTTCCCTGAAGGAGCGGTCCCTCTTGATACCACCTCTTCAGGGAAGACGGATGAGAGATGGTTGCAGGACTGCTTCCTCCAGTGCCTTCACTTGCCTGAGAGCATCGAGCGGAGTGTCACCTCTACCGTATGCTCACTCAAGGTCAAGCTTTCTTCACCGGCACCTCGTGGGTGGGAAGCGCCTCCTCTTCTTCGGCATGCTGGACAGTGGCCGAGATGCCACGCGGGCGACCTGCCCGTACCCAGAGCAAGTAGAGGCCCAACGCAATCGCCAACGCCACGACCAGCGAAAGCACCGGCCAGCCACGAGCCAGATTCATCACCAAGGTGAAGCCAACCACCCCTGCACCAAGTAGATTGAGACCGCGCGCAAAGCCGCTTCCACGGGTCAGCCGGGCCATTGCCAGCAGACCCATCAGGAAGCTCAAGAAGACGGCCACCGCGTAGAAAAGCACCAACACCTGATCTTGCGCGCCTGAGAGCAGCAACACCCCCGCCGCGATCAGCAGATACACCCCCAGGCCAACGACTGGGGTGTGATGCACATTCGTGCGTCCCAGTCCTGCTGGCAACAACCCTTGCATGTTCCCATCCCTCCCAGCTGTCTGGGCCAGCGCCTTGAGGAGACCAGGTCCGGCCTGGAAGGAAGAACTAGCCGCAGATAAGAGCAGCAAGGCGGTGGCACCTTGAAAGGCAGCAAAGAGCCAGGGACTGCTGACGGCCCGCGCCACTTCGGCGATCTGGGTGCTGTTGGCAGGGGGAATCCCGATACCCTGCCGCACTGCCAGAGCCGTCAGGCCCAGGGTGAGTCCACCTACTATGAGCAGGGTTAGCCAGAGGGTCACACGCCCAAAGAAGCGGCGTCCTCCCAGGTCCAGTTGCCCGAGCTGGGCAATGGCCGACGAGGGGGCTTCCACCCCAGTGGCCAGGGCCATCGCGACAGGAAAGGCGAACAGGACCGCCAGGAATGAAGAACCAGGCAGCTCTGAGCCAGGCGGAGTGGAGGAGAGAGCCGACCCGCTGCCAGGTTGAAGAGCCTGCCACCATCCGGTAGCGAGCAAGGTCGCTCCGACACCCACAAACGCCAGCGTCATGAGGGCAAAGATGGTGCGGCCGTGATGTCCAAACCAGGTCAACCCACCGACGAGCAAAAGCAAACCGAGGGCGAGCAGGACACGGAAGGGGGCCAGGACTGGAACAAATGCAATCAAGGCGGAGGCACTGGCAGCGATACTGATGGCAATGGTGAGCACAAAATCGACGATCAAGGCCCCCATGGGCACAAACGCCCAGGCTTCCCCCAGCGCCAAGCCTGCCGCTGCGGCGGCGCCGCCGCCTTGAGGAAAGCGAGCCACCAACTGATGGTAATTGAGGGTGACGATACCAATCACCAGGATCACCAGCGCCATCGTGGGCAACAGCAGTTCCAGGTGCCCATCCAGGGCACGTAAAGCCGCTTCGATGGCATAGGCCACCGAGGAGATGGGATCGGCCATCACCGTAAAGGCAAAAGCAAGCAGCAAGAGCAGCCGCTGCCCCTTCCCAAGCGAGGGAAAAGGAGCAGCCTGCATAGAGGAGGGATTGAAAGAAGGAAGCGTGATCGGATCTTCCTGGGTTGTCATGGAACCTCCTGAGCGATGGTATTCGCACATCAAACAATGCTGGCAAGCGATGTGCGGAAAGAAGTCCCATGCAGACACAGAGCGCCGGGACTGCCGACCAGGCTTCCCGGCGCTCCGAAACAAAGATGGGTGCAGTGAATGAGTCACTTTCTTGGATTTCTATTCTACCATCCATGCAGGAGTGGGAACAAGTAGTGAAGCAAAGAGGCTCTCTAAGGGTTGGTAAGTGAGAGAAATCGTAGACAGCTTTCTAAATGAGCTGTGCTGGCTACTTTCTCTTTCCGGACAGTCTAATCGGTCTCTCGTAGCAGAAATGCCGCATACTTTTGGCTCACGGCTTACTCAGTTGAAGCCAATTTCCTCTGGAATGCAAGCAATCCAAGCTCGTCTCCAGAACCCACCTCCCGTTTCCCGCTACGGGGCAGCTTTGAGCCCAAGCAGTTGCTCCAGCACACTGAAGAAATACGGCATGCGGTTGGGGTAGCCTGCGGGCCAGGCACGGTTGGCTCCCACCTGGCTGCGTTTGCGGATATTGCCTCGCCCTTGTGTGATGCGGCGTGCGGCATACAGCCGCTCGATGAAAGTCGCAGTATCTAATCTTGCTTTCTCAAAGAGGTGGGCGGCCCTGGTCAGATTGGAGCGAGTGGCTGTCTCGTCATGAAACTCTCTCGAAAAGTCCGTGATGTAGGCTGACAGCCAAGATGGTTGCTTGACTCGCTTGCCTCCTAATGGATGAGTTTGGGCAGCTCCCTCTCTCCTCTTCCTTGGCAGTGTTTCGCTCTTCTCATCGCTCTGGGGTGGAGAGGGATCCTGTTGTACGGGAAATACCGGCGCCTTTTGCCCAGCTAAGGCTCTCAACACCTGGTCTTTTGCTGTCGAAAACACCGAGGAATGAGTGAAAAGCTTCTCGTTTCTTGGCGCTTCTTTGGGCAAAGATGCTTCCCTCGAATCTCGAAGACCTGATTCTTCTTGTTCTAATTCTTCTTCAACTGCTTCTTCGTTGTCCTCAACTTCTTGAGGTTCAAGAACCGCAGTTTTGTGGTGCTCTTGAACCTCAATTTGTGCGGTTCTGGGATCTTGGAGGAGATAGATGTTCGTTCTCCCTTGCCCCCGTCTGCGCTGGGAGATCAAATGCTCTGCCTCGAGTTCACGCATCCAGGTACGCACTCGGTTCTCGCTGGCCTCCATATCAGCACACAGCCGCTTGTAGCCAGGAAAGCAGTGCTGGTCCTGCCAAGCGTATCCGAGTAAGATCGTGTAGAGCAGTTTGGCATCGCGGGAGAGATTGCGCGCGTAGAGCACGAGCTTGGGTAGTTGCACGAACCCACTCGGGCGTGTTCGGTCTTCCATCACCAGGGTCTGGATATCTTGGTCTTCGCAAGGGAGTGTTGTGGCGGACATGCTCTGCCTCCGGTGTCGTTCCTTGACAAGCCCAGGGAGCTCTGTGGTATGCTCTTTCTTGCGAAGAAGTGAGCGGTCACAGATGAGCTTCCACAGGCTGGTCTGCTGGCCGTTTTTTCTTGCCTGTGCGGGAGCTACTGCTGGGCGTTTTCGTCCATCAGGTCTGATGGTTCCTCTCTCTCCATCTCTCGATGGGAAACCAGCAGCACCCGACGAACGGCCTCGTAGGAGGTAGCATAGCTTCTGGCGATTTGGCGCAGGGAGTCCCCCTGGGCCACACGCCGCAACACAAGGGGCCATTCAGCGCGAGGAATCTTGAAGGCAGGAAGGGGGGGAGGAACCCGCTGGGGTTTGCGTGGGACAAAGGGAACGATGTTGCCAGTGACCAGCTTCTCGCGGGGGACTGCACCAATTGGTGACAGCGGGTTCGACTCCCGTCGGTTCCGTCAAGCTTGCCTTCATCCCAGCCCCCAAGCGGCCCCAGCCTTGATCGCGGATTCGACCCCGTTGCGCTGTTGCCCCCGTTGCAGCGCCTGAGCCTAGATGACACCTGACGTGGCTGGAGATCGCGGATTCGACCCCTTCGGTTCCGCACGGGCACATCAGTCAAGCTCTCTGGCGAGTGAGCGCGCTTGCTTCGCCCCTCCCTGCTCGCAGAGCCTGGCAGTGCTTCTCTCTTCCTTTCGGCTTGGTGGGAGAAGGCATCATCAGCCGCCTGACGTAGTGGCGTTGTTGGGAGCGTTGTCCTGCTGGACCTGGTCAATAGCAGCGCGCGTCAGCGCTTGAAATTGCTCGCTCGCCACGCAAGCTGCTGCCTGAACCAGCGTTCCTTGCCCCTTTACCGTCATGTACTGAACCGCTTCGCCAAACGCGCGGCTGAGCGTCTGGCGCACCTGACCAATGGCGACATCACACACCAGCACCGACTGTTGATCCTGGAACATACCCATTGGGCAAGTTCCTCTCTTTCCTCTTCCTTTGTTTGCCCCTTGCACTGCGGCACCAAAGCTTGTGCGGCTCTTCCTCGGCGGGCGGAGCTTTGACGCCGATCCGCCATGCCGAGTTGGCAATGACTGGGAGCGAGGAGAGTTCATGCAGTAAGGCGCCTGTGACGGGTGAGAGACTCCCCGGGATCGCTCAAAGCGGGGGAAGCCGCTCCGGTTGGGCCGATCCCAGCCACCTCCTGTCTGCGGGGAGCGGCTGCCGCCTTCACCTCTGATAGCCGCTCATCTGATTGGTCGCCTGCCGCTCCGTTTCCCTGGCATGGATGTTGCCGCGGGGAGTGGTGCGTGCTTCTTGATCAGTCACAGACGCGAAGTAAAGTGGAGAGGTTCCACGTCTCGTGTCTCCTCTGCTTTCGTGCTGCTGCCTGGTCAAGGCAGCGTGAATCTGCCTGACCCTGCCTCGATGTCTGCTCTTTCGGCTGCTTTCTGGGAAAACCAGGAGAAAGAAGGAAATGCTTTGGCCCTCATGGCTCCTGCTCCACTTAAACATCAGATTCAGGGAGCGGTGTTTGCTGCACAAGCCTGTTCCTGTATGCGTGATCCTGCCGGTGCGTGTACCGGCGATCCCTGCACGTGTGGCGACACCTGCCCCTGTGAAGGCGCGGATCTCTATCTTGGGCCGCGCTGGCGCTTTGTTGGCGACCACATTGATCTGGGCACGATTGAAGGGGTCGATGTCTCAGCGCGCACCTTCCTCAACCTGGCACAAACCTCGAATGAAGCGTCTCGTGATTGGCACGAGGTCATCCTCATTGATGATGGGGCTCCTGCCGATCAAGTGCGTGTGCTGCTTGATCTGTTCCAGGAACACCAGGGGAGCGCAGTGGCCCATCCACAGGATCATCCCTCCCAAGCGCGCCCGGCGTATCTGGTCCCGATGCGCTATCAGGTGATTCGGGGGCAGTCGATCCTCGCCGTCACCTTTTCCCCCGACCGAAGCCGCCTGGTACAAGGCCAGGCTCCTGCGTCGATCCAAGTCTGGACCTTCAATGGGCGGGTGGCCGTGCGTGGACAACTCGACTAGTTAACGGAAGCGTATCTCCTCCACTGGCGAGAGGGGCTCAGGAGCGAGCAAGAGGGCGGAGCAGCCGCTCTTGCTCACGCGTGGTAAGATGAGCAAGGAGAAGCTGCGTCCCAGAGGGAGGGGCTTGCTGCTATGGCTCAGATGACACATGCGCCGCAGGCGACACGGCTGGTGGCCTGGATCGGGTGTTGGCTGCTCGCCGGGCTGGCCTGGATTCCGACCGTTGGGCAAGCGCGTGGCATGCCGCCCCTACCGGGGGCGATGGGGATGCCGCTGGTATCCTTTTTGTGCTTCTGGACCGTGATGATGGCGGCGATGATGCTCCCCACGCTCGCCCCGCGGGTTTCGCTCCATCTGGAGGCCCTGTGCCTGCGGACGCGCGGATGGAGGCTTTCGGTTCGTGTGGGCGCCGTTGTGTTGGGCTATCTCCTCGTCTGGGCGGCTTTCGGTCTTCCCATCTATGGTCTCGCGCTGATGGAAGCGTCCCTGATCCGCCTGGCGCCCTCTCTAGCGCTCGAAGGAGGCGCTCTTGTCCTGGTGGCCGCGGGCCTCTATCACCTCACGCCGCTCCAGGCAGCGTGCCTGGCATCGTGTCGCGGGCCCCTGTGTCGGAGGCCATCCTCCTTGCCGCTCCCAGTCTCTCTGCAAGAGGTGGGAACGGGGGTCGCGCATGGGCTGGACTGCCTGGGCGCCTGTGGCGGACTCATGCTGCTCCTGGTGATCGTCGGCCTCATGAACCTTGCCTGGATGCTCTTGATCACCCTGATCGTGCTGCTGGAGAAAGGATGGCGTTACGGGCATCACCTGGCCCTGGGGGTGGGCATCGGGCTCTTGCTGCTCGGCATCCTGGCCGCAGGCGATCCAGGGCTGCTCCCTGGTGGTCTGCTGGGAGCCACACGATAACGCCTCCTTAGTCGTTTCCTGGCAGCACCGGACCAAGGGAACACTTGCCGGATCAGACTTCCATCAGCCGAGCAGCGCACCAGGCGACTCCTCCAGGAGAGCAAACGCAGATCCCCAGCCATGCCTCGTGCCTGATCTGGCAAGGAGTCGGGCGCGTCATCTGTTCTTTGCTGGAACAGAACGAGCGCGAGCAGCACTCCCCCACTGTGCGCAGTGTCCCGCATACGTTATTCAGGGGATTGTTCGGCCAGACCCGCGTCCGATTCAGGAGGTGTTTAACTGCGGCTCTTATAATGGTCAAGAGACAGCTTATGTCCTGTCGGTTCTGCCGCACCATTTGGCTTGACGCACAGGGGAGTGCCGTGTTCGCGCCCGCGTTTTGGAGGGTGGAAGTGGTCAGGCTACGACCCCCCAGGTGCCGGAAGAGCAGAGGAGGACCACCAGGGGAGAGGCCCAATCCCGAAGGCGCTGCCTCCCCAGGGGTCTTGAGGAGTACCATATGCACGCGGTCCATCTGCCAAAGACCACCGGCCTTCGCTGGCACCTTCGGCGTCTCGTTCCAGGGGGGCTGCTCTTGCTGCTGCTCGCGCTGTCTTCTTGTCTGGGCTCGTCTCCTTCCGCTCCCTCGCTGCAAGGCACCGATCTCGGCAGTCTGCCTGCCCCGACGTTTCAACTCGTCGACCAGACGGGAGCCACCATCCAGCTCTCTGAGCTCAAAGGACATCCGGTGGTGCTGACCTTTATGTACACCCATTGCCCCGGCCCGTGTCCGCTCCTGGCGTCTAAGCTGTATAAAGCCTCCCAAACGCTGGGAAAGCAAGCCCAGCAGGTCGAGTGGCTGGCGGTGAGTCTTGATCCGCACGGGGATACCCCTGCCTCCGCCACGCAGTTTGTGGCCGTCCATCAACTCCAGGGGCGGCTCCATTTTCTGCTGGGAACCACCACGCAACTGGAGCCGGTCTGGAAGGCCTATTTCCAGACGGTGGAGTCCCTCCCGAACGCGCAGGGAACGGGATCGACCCTCATGCATTCGGTGGGCGTGTTCCTGCTGGATCAACAAGGGCGCGAGCGGGTCTACTTGAACGACAGCCTGAACCCTCAGATGCTGGCGGCCGACCTCCATACCCTCCTGGCGGGCTAGCACCGGGGCTTTGGAGTCGAAGGAGGAGTGATCATGGTGATGAGCAGTGCCACAGGGATGCCTGAGGAGTGGACGTTCTGGTCATGGCTCTGCCTTTCGGTGTTGGTCGTCGGGATTCCTATGTGGTATCTGACCAAGATGAAGCAGTTTCGGGCGCAAGAGGCGGAAGGCGCGTCGCTTTCGGCGGGCAGGGTGAGCGCCTTTTTGGTCGGGTTGGGGCTTGCCGTAGCGGCGCTCCTCCTTCCTATGGATGTCCTGGGTATGAACTACGTCTTTACGGTGCATATGGCCCAGCACTTGCTGCTTTCCTTGGCCGTCCCACCCTTGCTCATCGTCGGGCTGCCTGCCGAGTTCTTTCGCGCCTGGTTCAGCCATCCCTGGGGCAGCCGCGCGCTGCACTGGCTCACTCGTCCCTGGGTGGCGGCCTCCCTCTTCAATGGCACGATTTGGCTCTGGCACGCCCCGGCGCTCATCTTTCTGATGATGGCGCAGCCGGGCCTGCACCTGCTGGCAAATTTGTTGTACCTCGTCACCGGCTTGCTGTTCTGGTGGCCCCTGGTCAGCCCGATGGAAGGGAAGAATGGTCCACTTCCACTCGGAGGCAAGCTGGCCTACCTCTTCTTCAGTGATATGCCCATGATGCTGCTGGGCGCCGGGCTGACCTTTTCCTCACCCGTGTATACCATGCCGAAGGGACCGCAGGCGCAAGCCTCGATGACAGTTCTGGCGAGCGATCAACAACTGGGGGGATTACTGATGTGGGTGCTGGGTGGCGTCTTCCTGTACGTCGTGGTCGGCAGTGGCTTGTTTCTTCAGTGGATGCTCCGGCAAGAGCGCCTGGAGCAGGTGGCAGAAGCGGCCAGCGATAAATGAGCAGCGAGGGACAATCCAGACCATCTTGGAACGATGCGCCAAACAGACCAGAGCAGCAGTGCTTCTCTGGCGTATCATATCGAGCGAGGTCAGGTTCGTGACCTGGATGTGGCGGGCTTCTCAGTAGTGGGAATCACCCAGGTCACTGGCAAGATGCTGGAGGGACGCTGGCCGCAGGTGCTCATCATTGACGAGCAGGCCAGCCCGGAGCAGCAGCGGGCGCTTATGGACGCCTTAAGTGGCCAGCTCGGCGGTCCGCTAGCGGATCAGGCGAGACTGATTGACGAGCGATTGGCGGTCTACACCGGACCCATTGCTTATCAGGTGCAGGAGGGCCAAGGGAGCCTGCACGTGGGCGAGCTGCTCTGCCGAGTTGGAACCCTATACCGACGCGCCTGGTGGGCAGTTGGCTGCCGACTATCCCCGACTCGTTTGCCTATGTGGCCAAAGCGCCAGTGCATCGCGTCAACCTGCCAGAGCAGGCCATGACCTGGGAGTTCAGCGGGCGCAACGCGCTGCAAGGCGTGTTCCATTTTGGAACGGCGTGAGATCACGGGAGCCAACGCTGCGCGCCATCAAAGAAGCCAGCGGCCCAAACCCGGCAGCGCCTTCTCTGGCGCTGCGTCGTGCTGTAGCCTTCTGGCCCTGGCTTCTGGTGGCCGCCGCCTGGACGCTGGCCCTGCTGGCCTGGTGGACCCATCAGCAGTATCTCATCAACCACGGCTACCTGCTTATTAAGAGCAGCCTGCCCCCTCTCGCGACGTTGCTGCTCTTTCTGGCGGGCTGGCAGGTGATGACAGCGCCTATGATGCTGCCCTCCAGCCTGCCGATGGTGTCGCTGCTGGCGGCGGGCCCGCCGCCAAGAAGCGCACCCGCACAGAACGAGGGTCGCGATTCTGGCGGTCTACGCGGCAATGTGGACGGCCTTTGCCACTGCCTCCTTCCTGGGCGATACCGGGATTCACGCGCTCGTCAACGGATGGCCCGCTCTGGCACGCCACCCCTGACTGATCGGCGCAACGACCTTCACCGTGGCGGGTGGGTTTCAGTTAAGGCCCTTCAAGGCGTGCTGCCTGAAGATGTGCCGGAGTCCGCTGGGCTTCTTTGTGCGCGCTATTACCAGCGGGGCGTGGGTCAGTGAGCCTGTTGGTGCGAATTCCCGTGGTTGGCATGCTTCAGCAAGGCTTCAATGGATGAGTCGAACTTGCACCGACTCCTCTCGCGTATTTCAACGGCAAACCTGCCTGGCTCTCCTGGCTTTGGCAGCGCGACTGGCGCCATGTGTTTGTCTCGAAGGGACGCACCACCCGTGCTGCTGGTGCATCGCACCTCACAGAGAAGCTATGGGGCCGCATGCTGGTCGTAGAGGCCACCAAACTGCTACATCCGGCGCAGGCCGGTTTTGGAGGGGAAGGCTAGGGAACAGTCCGTGCTGCGGGCACTCTCGCCCGACGGCTGGCGCCTCTCTGGCCCCACTAGCAGCGCCAGTCTAACCATGTTGGAGAGCGCTGCTGACCCAACCCAGCCCACGCTGGGGGCGACTGTTCCAGTCGGGCGCTCGCTAGATGGCGTGGCCGTCTCACCGGATGGGCGTTCTGTTGTCGTGGTAAACATCCTTTCCGCAACGTCTCGGTGGCGAAGGCCGCTGCGTGATCTGAGGATGAAGCTCGTAACATGTCTGGCGTTCCTTCCGTGGTTCTGCTGCTACAATACAGAGAGCCGAGAGTTCACGCGCCTGAAGGAAGCAGCTATGACCCGATTCATCCCTTCCGTCTCTACCTTTGAAAAAGTCCTGGTGGCAAATACGCTCATCATCCTTGCCGAGGCCGCTGGCGCCTGGTGGGTCACGCGGCATGCCCTTGAATCCTATCACTACCTGATTGATACTTCTTTTTTGGTGATCACTGCCGCGCTCAGCCTGACCATCAACATTTTCGTCCTGCGCGCCGCCTTCCGCCCGCTGTTTGGACTGCTCAGCACCATTCAGAGCATTGAAGCGGGTGAATTTGAGCGCCGGGCGCAGATTCCCGCGCATGATAAGGATGTCGCGCAGCTTGCAGCGGCGCTGAATGCCATGCTCGACCGACTGGAGGCACAGCGTCAGCACACCACCAGCCAGATTTTCATCGCGCAAGAACAAGAGCGCCGCCACTTGGCCCTGGAACTGCACGATCAATCCAGCCAGACCTTAACGGCCCTCACCCTGCATGCCCAAATCTTAACCGAAGTGCTGGCAAGCCGAACTGCCCCAGACGCCGCCCTGTTCAGCAAGCAAGTGTCACATATCAATCAGCTTGCCGAACGCGCCATGGATGAAATGCGCCACGTCAGCGAGCAACTCCGCCCCATCATCCTGGACGATCTAGGATTGGAAGCCGCCCTGCGCTGGCTCGTCGAGAATGCCAGGGAACGCCTGCACCTGTGCGCCTCCCTGGACCTGGAAGAAGTTGGGGCAGCGTCTCAAGAACAAGACGTAGGAAAACCGCGCACTCGCACCCGGCCACGTCTGCCAGCAGAGGTCGAAACCGCCCTCTTTCGCATCGCCCAGGAAAGTCTCACCAACGTGGCGCGCCATGCCCAGGCCAGCCGTGTTGATCTCAAGCTGCTGCGCCAGCCGGAGCAGGTGACCCTCCTCATCAGCGATGATGGCAAAGGCTTGAGCTCTGCCGCGACGCAAAAAACCAACACTACCCATACCGGCCTGGGGCTGCCAGGCATGCAAGAGCGAGCGCGGCTCCTGGGCGGCAGGCTTGATGTCGCCTCTTCTCCCAGCCAGGGGACCACCATTCGCGCTGTAATCCCCCTGAGAGCAACTGACGCTCAGAAAGGCTACATGCAATGATGCATCCATCGCCACTTTCAGATACCCCCATTCGGGTCTTGCTGGCCGATGATCACGACATTCTCCGCGAGGGTCTAAAAGCATTGCTGACTATCCAGGGCGAAGTGGAGATTGTTGGCGAGGCGCGCACCGGGCGCCAGACTGTGGAACTGGCCGAGCGCCTGCTGCCCGATGTCGTCTTGCTTGATCTTTCCATGCCAGAACTCGATGGCCTGGAGGTCTGTCGGCGCATTCGCGCCCACCAGCCCCAGGTACGGGTGCTCATCCTCACCATGCACGAGCGCGAAGATTATCTGCACCAGGCATTGGAGGCGGGCGCCTCTGGCTATCTGGTCAAGCGTGCGGCAGCCGCAGAACTGCGCCTGGCCCTGCGCGCGGTGGCTCAGGGCGAAACGTTCCTCTCTCCCTCCGCAGCGCGCACCCTGGTGCAAAGCTACCTGACGCTGCGCGAAGAAACTGCACCCGCCGATGCCAAAGCCGCCGACCCATATGAGCAACTGAGCAGCCGCGAGCGCGAGATCCTCAAGCTCGTGGCTGAAGGACACACCAACCAGGAGATTGCCGATCAGCTTGTGCTCAGCGTCAAAACCGTCCAGGCCCACCGCGCTCATGTCATGGAAAAGCTTGGTTTGCGCGACGTGACCCATCTGGTGCGCTATGCAGTGGGCCGAGGGCTGGTGGACACTGCGGGCTAAAATAAGGACCATTTTAAGAAAAAATAGGGAGCTATCCCATTCCATCTGCCCAGAGGAAACCCCTATAGTAGCTCTGGAAGTATGTCTGTAACCTCAAGGTTACCTTCAGTCATTGGGGCAGCAATCGGAAACCCTTAGAGTAATCTTGCGGTATGTCTTCAGCCGAATCGCCGGGCATACTCATCGAATTACCACAAGGGAGAAGTGCTTATGAAACATATTTCACGAAGTGCGCGCCGCCTTTGGCTTGCAGCCATGCTTGCAGCGAGCATGTCGCTGATTATGGGTTTTGCTCTGGCCGGGGTCGCTTCCGCGCATGCCGCTTATGATCATTCGACGCCAGCAGCCGGCGCAGTGCTCGCCACTGCGCCTACCCAGGTCGCCGTTTTCTTTAAAGAGAATATTGACCCCAAACAGAGCAACCTGGCCGTCTATCACATGACCGATTCCAAAGACCTCAGCAGCTTTGACGAAGAAGCCAAGCAGGTCAGCCCCGACAACGGCACGCAGTACCCGCTCTCCGACCCCAAATCTATGACCATCACTATGCAGGGCGATGGGGATGGCATTTATGCCGTCGCCTGGCACACCGTCTCTGCTGATGATGGCGACCCCGACTCTGGCGTGTTCTTCTTTGGGGTCGGCAAAGGCAACGTTTTGGGGACCAGCAGCGCTGCTTCCACGCCAACCACAACGACGACTACCTCCACCTCCTCTGGCACGCCCGTCTGGGTGACCATCCTGTTCGGTATCGTGGCGCTGCTCCTGGGTGCCGGGGCAACACTGGTATTGGCGGGACGGCGCAACACGGGTTCAGGCAATGGCGGAGGGCCAACTGGCACGCCAAGCGCGTCTGATGCCACAACCATCCAAACGCCCTGACATCTCAGGCTGGAGAAGCAAATCTCGCTTCATGGGAAAGGAGGAACGGTGGTGCACCTCCGTCGGCGCTTCTGGGTCCTATTTGGCTGCGCTGTGCTGCTTGCCTTGCTGCTGCCGCTGCTGCCGCTTGCTCCTTTCCGCCAGTCGGCAGGCGCGCTGCACGTGCTAATCTATCGTGAGCCTGCCACACCTCCTGGCAACACTGTCTCTCTCGCCAGTCCGCCGACCCTCTGGGTACAGTTGACGGACGCAGATGGACGCCTGGTAGAGAACGCTGATCTCCAAACCGCCGCCAATATGACCACCATGGACATGGGGCAACTGCATTTCATCGCGCGGCGTATGGGCCGAGGGCTCTATACCCTGCGCCTTTCGTTCACCATGCCTGGCCCCTGGTGGGTGCGGCTGGAAGCTCAGGCGCCCCAATATGAGAAAGCCAGCCAACAACTCAGCTTCTGGGTGCAAGACATGGCGCAACCCACTCTACACTTGTAGCTGGCTACAGAAGAACAAGTATTGAAAACCAGGGAGTCTGAGAGCAAGAAGCAGCATATCCTCAGGAAAGCAGTACGCTTGCTATTGGGAGATGCAAGGTGCTGGAGTGTTCAATGAAGCACGCGCAACAGAACATCATAGAGACTCTGCCTGCCAGCAACGCCATCAGGCAACGCCTTCGTCATAGCGCTCGCATGCTGGTCGCCTCTCTGTGTGCCATGACTCTGCTGCTGTTGATGACCGGCGTGGCCGCGGCACATGCCCTGCTGGACCGCGCAGACGCGGCGCGAGATGCCATTCTTGACCAGAGCCAGGTGCAAGCGAAAGCGTGGCTTAGGTTTACCGAAGAGGTCAATCCTGCACTAAGCAAGGTAGCGGTTAAACAGCGCAACCTTCCTGTTTAGTGCGCCCTTTTAAGAAAACTCTCATGAACAAATTTCACGGGGATGCGTAAAACTAGTAAGAAGATAATGCGCCTCCTCCGCACGAGATGTACAAACGCTGTATCAAGCAGCACTAACATAACAACTGGACACTTTTATGAAGACGAAAACACCTCCAGGCTCAGCCAAACGGCGGGCCAGCAGCACGAGCAAGCAACCAAAAGTAGCAGCTACCCATCCCAAAACTGCTCCAAACCGGGCAGCGTCGGCCCATACCAAAACGAACGCGCGCCAGAGCGAGCGCCTGCCTGAACAGCAGCCCGCGGCGCAGAGACAGCATGCAATCCCGCGACGTCGGCAGTCGCTGGGGCAGCGGCTCACCCATCTCTCCGGGGGGAGCTGGCTCGCGCTCGTGACCGGCGTGTTGCTAGTTGGGATTATTGTTTTTGCTGTGATCTCTACCCGCTCCAGCGGGACCACGCCATCCGGCTCCTCGCAAGCGCTGCTGACATCAGGGACGACTGCCCCGGCCATCAACTCGCTCAAGGCCGCCGATGGAAACACCTATAGCCTCTCGCAATATCAAGGCAAGGTTGTTGTCCTGGAACTCTTTGCTCCCTGGTGCCCACATTGCCAGGACGAAACTGCCACGCTCAAGCAAATTCAGCAAAATGACGCCAGCCAGGGCGTCCAGGTACTCAGCGTGAGCGCTTCACCCTATGGGCGCAATTACGAATCGGGCGATCAGACGCCGATCTCCATGAGCGATATCCAATGGTTTTCCACTACCTATGGCCTGAACTACCCGGCGCTCTTCGACCCGAGCCTCAATGCCGCCAACGACTATCATGTTCAGGCATTTCCAACCATCTATGTCATCAACGCGCAGGGTGTCATCACCTATGCAGGCGACGGAGAGATCAACTATGCCAGTCTCCAGCAGCAAATCACCCAGGCGCTCAACCAGTAACAGCGCCCGGCGCGTACAAAGCTCCCAGGGGGCGGCCCAAGAGGTATCCAGTGCCCCACCAGCAGCCGCCCCGCGCCCTGCCTGGCGGGTGGTCTGGGGCTTCCTGCGCGGCCCCTATCCCACGCTGCTCTCGCGCGCGGTGGTTGGAGGAGTCTTCCTGCTGGCTGGGATCGGCAAAGCGCTGGATACGCACCGCTTTGCGGCAGAGATCAGCGCCTATCAGCTCATGCCAGCAGCGCTGGTTCAGCCACTGGCAGTGGCGCTGCCCCTGATAGAAATCCTGTTGGCTGCCTATCTCTTGATCGGCCTGGCCCAGCGCTGGGCTGCCGCAGCCACTGGCGTGCTGCTTCTCGTCTTTATCGGCGCAATGGCCTGGGCACTCGTGCACGGGCTGACCCTTGACTGCGGCTGCTTTGGCAACGCCCTGGGGGTGGGCGTCTTGCGCGAAACAGTGAGCGCGGGGAGCATCGCCCGCGATGTGCTTTGGCTGGCGCTTTGCGTGCATCTGATGATTGTGCCCAGCATCTGGTCCATTGATGCCTTCCGCCGCAAGCGTACGCGCAAAGTGCTTTGCCAGGAAACTTCCTCATAGTACAGCCGCTTCAGCAGAAGCCATGATACAGCAGGTCTCTGATCAGAGAACCTGCTAGCAACACATGGAGCGCTTGCTGTCACTCGAAAGGACCGATTTACCTCTGAGTCTTGTTGTCCTCCTACTTGATTTCCTTGACCTCCTGGTCATCGTGGGATCATCGGGCACCCGTAGAACGTACATGCGACAGATCCCAATGCAGCACTAGCATAGTGGCTACTTTCGCTCCTTGCTGAGAAAAGAGTGCTGTGACCACCTTCTTCTCGGCTTTCCCTGCTTGCAGAGGGGTCTGAAATCAAGAGGGATTTGGACCCAGCCACTCATACAACTCGTGTTGCTGGGCGTTCGTACTGACCTCCATTATCCCAAAGGCTCCTCTTCATCATCGTGTGCGTGGCTCCGCCGCGCTGCCGCCAGTATCCTGCGAATGGCCTCATACGACACCCGGTAGCTGCGTGCTACCTGCCGCAACGATTCGCCCTGTGCGACCCGCTGTACCACACGCGGCCACTCCGAACGTGGTACCTTGAAGTGGGGAGGAGGCGGATTCACATGTGGGTGTTTGGGTGGTATACTCTCGACTGGTGAAAGAAGAAGTTTCGCCAAAGCCACCCACCTCAGGGGCGACAGCGAATCCGACTCCCGTCGGTTCCGTCTCGCTTGCTTTCAGACCAATCCCCAAGCGGCCCCAACAGTGATCGCGGATTCGACCACCTTGCTCTGTTGTCCCCTTTACAGAGCCTGAGCCCAGATGCCACCTGACGTGGCGTAAGATCGCGGATTCGACCCCTTCGGTTGTGCGCCGCTTCGGCGTCTAGTAGATACCTCTCCCAGAGAGGAGAAAGCAGAGAGCAAGGCTTTCTAGGACAACAGCTTACCTGGAGGGGAAACCTAAAAGGGACAAGAGCCTGCTGCTAAAGTGGGTACGCCTGAAGGTAGGTAAGGCGACGACCTGCAAGTCCTGCACGCAGGGTGAAGCTGATTCGCTGAATCCGAGTCCACGTGGCAGAAGGGGTGGCCTGCCGCAGCCTACCTGGCGCGGTATCACCGTTAAGACTCCCTTGGAACCGAAGGGAGTCCCCACCCAGGCGCAGTGACCAGCCTGGGAAAGCTCGAGAGCGGTGAACGGCGGGTAATGAACCCGTGAAAGGACCAGAGGACACCTACCCGTGCTGAACGTCTACTCGCCGCAAATGCGGGATGGCCTACAAGACGCGAGTCTCAGGGTTACAGAGACCCCATAGTAGTCCGCGCTGGTGAAGCAGTAAGCCAGTACATGGCGAAGGGGGTCAGGTCGGAACCAGCGGAACAGGGAAGCTTGCGGAATGCAGAGATGCTGAACCTGAAAAATGGTCCTGACTGGAGAGCCGGATGCTACGGAAACGGGCACGTCCGGTTCGGAGGGGGGAGGTCAGAAAAGGGCTGGTTACAGTACCAGCACCTCGCTGGCCTCCTACCCTATCCGAGGGAGCACTTCCCGGTGGGCAATTCTGCCTTCCTCTTCGTCCAGATTCTGCTGAGCTACCCACTCGCCCTCTTGGCGTCTTTTTCGCGCCGCCGTCCTTTTGCACTTTACAAGAAAGAGAGCCTAGCCAGGATAAGCGATGAGGCGCTTCAGGGAAGGGGTCGGGCGGTATTTGATGGCGCCAGTACTCAGCGGTCTGGATGTAGTTTCCGCACATTACGGGCGACAGCGAATCCGACTCCCATCGGTTCATTTACGATCGCTTGCTTAAACCTAGCAGCGTGTTGAAAAAAGTTTGCCTGGCAATTACTGACCATTTGTCAGCAGCCTTGCACCGTCATCAAGCTTCTGCCTAGTTGACACTGTTGAAATGGCTGTTCGCATGCACGACACCCAAAAAGCAAAACGAGACCAGCGAACTGGAGAGCTGTCCCGCTGGGGAGCGGGCGTCGTCCCCAGCCCCGTTTACTGAGCAGCCGCTTGAGATTCTGCCCTGAGGCAATCAAAAGCGCTTCACAGTTCACCCGCCAGAGCCGTCGGAGTCGGAAGCGCCGCATCCCATGCCAGTCTTTAGCCTCGGCGAAGAGTGGTTCGACCCACACCTGCCGCTTGCGATACGCCTTCTGGTAGGCAGCAGTCTGATGGTAGGCTCGCACCCGATCGAGATATTCCTCGGCAAGATGGCGGTGAATGCGCTTCCCTTGTTCGCTAGGGCCACACTGGGCCTTGAGCGGGCACACATTGCAGATGTGGGACCAGGTGCGATACTCGCGCACCTGCTGAACATAACTGGTGCGGCAGCGATGCAGCGTCTGCCCGTTAGGGCAAGTATAGGTGTCGTGTTCGGCATCATAGGTGAACTTGCTTGGGCCAAAATAGTCGCGGTGTTCTTCCCAATTGGTCAACGGCACGTACGCTCGTATATCTGCCTGCTCAATGGCAGTGATGTTTTCGATGGTGCCATAGGCGGTGTCCCCTGTCACCTGGCGAGGATGCAACTTCCAGCGGAAGCGGACCCGCCAGAGGAGGTCAAGCATCGGTTGGTTCTCCATCACCTCCCCTGGCGCCACCAGTACCCCCAGAATAATGCGTCGTTTGCCGCCGTCCACGACATAATGCACTTGGTAGCCCAGATGGGTGCCCCCACCCTTGATGCGCATCGGCGTGGCATCGGGGTCGGTGGTGCTGATGCGGACATCGGCCACCCGCTGATAGTAGCCACGCACCTCGCGTTGTTGGCGCCCTTCCTGGGCGATCCAGTCATGGCGAGCGGCATTGGCCTCCGCAAGTTCCTCTGCCACCGCTGCCGGAAGGGAGATAGGCAAAGAGGTCGGTACTTCTGGGGGCACCGCTGCTGCAGCATCAGCCTCAGGTGGCGCCGTTCCTGTGTCGCTGGCTGGTTCAGGCATTCCCTCTTCTGCTGGCGCCTGGGTATCCGCAAAGAGTTCGGCCAAATGAGTCTTGAGCGCCTCGCGTGCTTCCACAGCAAAGCGGGGCACGAGGGAATCTAGATCCGCATTGGCGTTGACTTTGGTCGCATCAAAGTAGAGTTCGCGTCCCCAGACGAGCTTAGCCTGAATACATTGTTCCACAATCGCCTCGAAGAAGCGGCGAAATACTGCCAGGCCGTAGCGGGTGCGGATGCGCGTCAGGCTGGAGTGATCGGGCAAGGGTTCGTCCAGATCGTACCCGACATACCATCTGACGCTCAAGCGATCAGCCGCGTGGCGCATGAGGAGCCGTTCGGAGCGAATCCCTTCAAAAAACATTACCAACTGGAGGCGAAAAAAAACCTCCGGGTCCACCTATGGTCGTCCGCTTGGTGCATAGGTTACCTGGACCAACTCCCGGACAAACGACAGATCGAGCGTGCGTTGCAGATGGCGATAGAAGTGATCCTGGGGAACCAGCGCTTCCAACGAGACGGCGACAAGAGGAGCAAACTCTCGCACTTTGGTGCCCATCATGGCAGCACCCTCCAGAGGCGAAGATTGCTCCCTAGCCTATCACCAGACAGGCATCTTTTCAAGAGGTATTTTTCAACACGCTGCTAGATACCACCTGGCTCCAGGCGTTGCTCACCTATTCTCGCGGATTCAACCCTCGCACTCCGCTGTTCCACTTGGAGGGTCCTAGCCCAGGTGGCACCAGACATGGTTCGTGATCGCGGATTCGACCCCGTCGGTTCCGCTCACGGGCTACCCCAGTGGCTGATTTTGCCCCCAGATTGGTTGAATTTCAGATGCTTCTAGCACTGTTTCTGGCACCTTGCCTGCGACCTTCTCAATCAGTGCTTGGCTGGCTGGATCATATTCCTCCAGCATCCCTCTTACCTGGTGAGTCAGCCCTGCCCCAAGGGCTGTCCGAAGCGCCAGTTTGATGAAGTACTCCCATCCCTCCTGATCCTGTTGCTTCCATTGCAGCCGGGCATAGGTGCGGAAGAAGATCGTCTTATGAAGCAGACCAATATATGGTATGTGATCTAGCTGCCCCAGTTGCTGCTGTAAGACTCTTTCCGCTTTCTTGTGGGAGCCATAGGCAAGGTAGGCGCGCCCAAGGGATTCTTGCAGCAGAAACATCCAGAGCGGGTCTATGGGATCATCCCGTTCCTCACACGCTGCTCTGGCTTGCTCAGCCAGTATCTCCACGTCACTTAATGTGAAACGGGATCTTCCCACCAGCACCGTCATTTTGTCACGAAAGAGAAACGGCTTCGATGCCAGCGGCCTCTCACGTAGGAAACGGCTGGCTTCCCCTTCCTGGCACACCTCATACGCCTGCGAGAAGAGCTTCAGATTGTGATAGGCCACCGCCTCCGCGCGAATCGCCTGAAAGAAGAGGCGATCAATCTCCGCTTGCTCTCGCCGCCCCAGGCTGCTCTCCAGACCATACAAAATGCGTCGCGCCAGTTTCGCATGATACAGGGCGTCATCCGGACGGTTGAGGACACACTGCACATCATGCAGGAGAAAACACAGCTCCACTGTCTGGAGTGGGGTCTGCCGGGGCTGGACTTGCTGTAATGCCACTTTGGACAGGTCTCGCACCACACAATAAGCGCGCCTGCTCTCCTCCTGGTCAGTTGTTGTGCCCGCCAGGTGATGAAGGCGCCCTAAATACTCCACCTGAACTGACACCGAGGCTTCTTCCATCAGGCGCCGAGTAGCTCGCGCCGCCTCCAACCGTCGCTCACTTGCAAGATGCCAATGCTCTACCAGACTTTGTCTCAGTGCTCCCTCCAGCGGCAAACTGGCACCCATTTTCTCCGCAAGCCTGGGATGAGGAAGACGTCCATCGTCTGGGTCGAGTAAATAGCTGAGATATTGAGCGCTTATCCCCACCCGTTGGGCAAATGCTCGTTTGCTCCCGGGTCCCCGCAAAGCGCTCTTGAGCAGCGCAATCGCCACTTCCCGGTGCACTTGAGCTTCCCAGGCCAGGTTCAGAAAGTTCAGATGTGGAGCAGAAAAAATTCGCATGGAATTAAACAAGGTTTGGGGCATTCCTACCCTATACTCATCTTAGCGTCAGGGCAGGGGCAGGGAGCGCTCTCGCCTGAGGCACGAAAGGCGTCTCTGGCGGGCAACACACCGGTACTGCAAGCCAGACACAAGCAGAGGCCAACCACTCCTCCCGTGAAGCTGATCCAGGCAAGCGCTCTCAAAGGGAGAAGGAAACACAGCGGGTGGCGGGGGTGAAGAGCGACGACATCTGGTGTGATCACGGGTCACTTCTACAGCTTCATTGGAGGAGACTCACTACGCAGGAGTGCTTATGTCTCACGCATTATACCGTATGCCGCCGATCCCAGCGAAATCAGACTTGCTCCGGCAGTTGCTGACCGAAAAACATACCACTGAACTCTTCTTAGGTGCCTCTGGAAAGCCGGTCTTCGCGCTCATTGTGAGCGCCGAACGGCTGAGCGAACACGAAGCGGAGGTTTATCACCGGTTCTTGCAACTGGTAGCGAAGATCGAATCAGGGCAGCCAGCCCTGGAGGCTCTTGCTGTGATTGAGGAAAGCAGACCTTCTCCGGCAGCAGTTGCTCTGCGTCCTGATCTGGTTGTGGACCTGGAGCGCTACGAGGTGCAACGCGGGAGAGAGTGCCTCCCCTTGCGCGCTCGTGAGGCCGAGGTGTTACGCCTTTTGCTGCACCGCCCCCGCCGCTACATTCGGGCGGAGGCGCTCGCTGAAGCGATTGGATCCATGAGCGAAGCAGCACCGGAACATCCGGTGGAGGAAATCGTCAGGAGCTTGCGGCGCAAATTGGGGGAAACCCCCTATCACCCAAGGCTCATCCGCTGCAAACGCTACGCGGGCTATGCCATCTTTCCAGGAGAAACGTCAGCTGCACCTCAGAACCGGCCAGAATGAGAGCGCCATCAAGATGAAGGCTCACAAGTAAACCTGAACGGGATACCGTTGGCGAACTAGCAACTAAGCTGCAAGAGCAGCAAAACGCGAGATCCGGGTTTTGGCAAAAGGAACGCCACTGCGCCATTGCACCAAGCGTAAGATGTTGGTAGCCACCGCTGTGAGCAGATGTTGGAGGTGGGTTTTTCGGCGGCCAATATAGCGACTGCGGCGCAGCCCTGTGTTACGTGTGGCTTGGGAAATGGTGCCTTCTATCCCCGCCCGCCCGCGATAGAGGATTTTAAAGGACTCCGTTTGTTGCCTCAGCCGAGCCCTTTGCAGCATCTCATGACGCTCTGGTGGATAGCGCACCGTCATACTCCGTCCGCTGGTGCGCGCATCGGTACAGAGTTCTCGAATCGGACATGCCTGGCAGGTCTGTTTGGCAAAGAGAATCTGCACGATCGATTCGCCCTTGGCATCCTGACCGAAATGCCACGTACTACTCCGCTGGCCTTGCGGGCAGGTGGCCTGGTGACCTTCCCAGTCAATATGAAACTGCGCGACATCTACTGCGCCTGGCGTTCGCGCTTGCCAACTGGGGTCGCTGTGGACTGGCCCGATCAGGTCAATCGCATGGACATCTCGACTGTGCAAGATGCGCTTGGCACTGACATAGCCCGCATCCACGAGTTGCTGGGTTGGAAGCAGGTCTTTGGCTGCTAAATCCGCTTGAATGGGAGCCAGGGCGTGGTGATCTTGCTCGATGGCAGGAACCGTTTCGACCTGCGTGATCAAATGCGGCAGATTGTCATCGCAACATTCGGTGAGATGGACTTTGTACCCAACCCAGTCAAAATCCCGCTTTTTCCCATAGCGGACTTCTGAATCGTAGGGAGAACGGATCCATTCCCCCACTGGGAGCATATCTTTGGGGGTGAGACGCTGAACGTGGCCCTGGTCGCGTCGGTATTGCTGCTCCCAGACCTGCACAAAGACTTGGACCGCGGGAAGCTGCTTGAGCCACGCCAACGCCTGTGCTTGCTCGATACAGTCGAGCAGATGATACCCATCCTCACCGATCACTCTACTGAGGTGCTCCCGCTCGGTTTTGTCTTTAGGCAAGCGGTAATCTTCGACCCGTTCCCCATAGCGGTCAAACCATTCAGGCTTAACCTTTTGCTTGAGCCATTCGGGCACCACCGTCGCCAGGACGTTGAGCGTATGGCGTAGTGTCTCGCCCACCAGTTCGAGTTGGTTGAGAACTTTGACCGCTCCGACGACATGGGTGGAGTCGGTCCGTTGTCTCCCACGCGCTTTCAGCCAGCCACGCTGTTGACAGCATTCCAGCAGCTTATCCAAGAGTAGCTGTTCCAGGCTCCCTTGGACCAGCCGCGTCCGAAATTCGCTCAGGACCGAGTAGTGAAACCCGCTCTCGGTGAGGTCCAGGCTTAACACGTATTTCCAGTCAATTCTGGCCCTCACTGCTTCTGCGGCCTGTCGGTCACTAAGGTTCTCGGCAAATTGCATCACGCTCACCAGCGCCAACTGCCACGGATGTATGGCTGGTTGCCCTTCTCCGGCATAAACATCAGCAAAGAGGTCATCCTCATAGATACTGCCTAACGCATCGCGCATCTGCATGTACACGTTCCCCGCAGGAAACGCTAACCGTGCCACGTGGGCGGTGACGGCTGGAACGGGTGGGATCGGTTGCCGGAGTAGACTCATCAGATAGGCCTCTGTTTCTTCCATTGCTCGGTACTTGCTCGTATTGCTCTGGCTATTATCTCCTATTTCTGAGTGAGCGATATCAATTATCGCCTGGCTGCTAGTTCGCCAACGGTATCCAACTGACGTTAGTATAACCAGGCTCGCCCTCATCAAGGCATTGGCCAACAGGTCCCCGAATCAGCAAAATCCCAATCAGGGCAAGGTCCAGTGCAGCGAAGAGACATGTCTTCGAGGCCTCATCCACGACTACTATCGCGACGCGGCGTGAGAGCTCGTAAAATCTGGGATGGAGTTTTCGCACAGTACGGGGAAATAGCCGGGAAAGAGGAGGGCAAGATAGGTGCCACAGAGCTTGGCGGATCACCGGAACCAACTCAAGATGAAGACCACCAGATGCCAACTCAAGGATGTTGACTGAACCCTCTCGCCTTCCGGTCTGAAACGTGCCATAATACCTGTAGAAGCAAACCACAAGAGGGAGGCATCTCATGACCACCGCGTTGCAGCAAGCCTTGGAGCGGATTACTTCACTGACTGAAGGACTCCCCCCCGAAGAACAAGCCCGCGCCACCGAGCAGTTGCAGGCGCTGGCTGACCAACTGGAGCGAGAGCGCGAGTGGAGTGCCCTGCTGGTCACGCCCGAATCGCAGGCATATCTGGCCGCACGGGAGCGCGAGGTAATGCAGGAGCTAGCGGCAGGGCAAACCGATGAAGGTGGTTGGGAATAGTGCTGGTCTCCAGAAGAACAAAGCAGTTCCGGAAACTCTTTGATGACCTCCCAGCCGATGTCCAGCGTCAGGCGCGCGCCGACTATCAGCTTTTCAAGCAGAATCCACAGCATCCTAGCCTCGAATTCAAGCCCGTCCTCACCGCAGGCACCAACGCCTGGAGCGCCAAGATTGGCGACCGCTATCGGGTGATTGGGTATCGCGCGGGAGAAGTGATCGTCTGGGACTGGATCGGCACCCACGAAGCTTACAACCGCATTGTCAAGCAACGCCGGTGAAGCCCTGCCAAAACCAGCAAAAGGGAAGGGGCGCGACCACTCCAGGTTGCGCCTCTTCTCTTTCCCACAATACGCGGCAGAGGGAAACCGCCGCGAAAGCCCCTGCTGCAGCCTCCTCAACGTCTCGGCGCCGATCTCTCCCTTCTCGCGAAGAGAGTGAAAAATCCATCCATTGCTTTTTCTTTTGCCCATTTGATCAAGAGTGTTGAATTTTCGCACACTACGGGGGATGTGCAACGCGAAGAATCTTTGAGAGGTATCGGAGACGGGAAGAAGGGGGGAGGTGGCAAGACATAGGCTTTGCATAACTGAGCCGCTTTGAACCGTATCGTGTCCAACGCCTGCGCGCAGGCCAGACGCGAGCGCGGGCAGGGCAGGTGTCAAAACCTCGGCAAGGTATGCGTGGAATTGACCCGAAAAAGTGGAGACTCCAAAGTTGGAGATTAGCTCATCGATGACTGGGTGGCTTGTTCAAAAGCCACCGGACTCACATACTGTAACGTCGAATGTAATCGGACGGAGTTATAAAAGCACTCCAGGTACTCGAAAATGGCAGAGCGGGCCTCCTGTCTCGTCTGAAAGCGCACCCGATCGGTACACTCCTTGGTCAGGGTGGCAAAGAAGGCTTCCATAGCGGCATTGTCATAACAGTCCCCCGTGCGACTCATGCTCACCTCGATGCCCGCTTCGCGCAGCACCGCCTGATAGCGTTCACTGGTAAACTCGCTGCCGCGGTCGGAATGGTGCAACAACCCGGCTGGTGGACGTCGCGTGGCCAGCGCCATGCGGAGCGCCAACTCCACCAGGTGCTCATCCTCGGTGGCAGCCATTGCCCAGCCTACCACCAGGCGCGAGAACAGATCGAGGATCACCGCCAGGTAGAGCCAGCCCTCGGCTGTTTCGACCGCTTTGGTATCCGTGACCCACTTCTGGTTGGGCCAGTTCGCCGTGAACTCCCGATTGAGACGATTGGGAGCTACCCTGGCAAAGGGGGCACTTCTGGTGGTGGGCTTGCGCCGCTTCTTCACCTGAGCTGACAAACCCAGTTGCTGCATCAAGCGCACGACGCGCTTCCGAGAACACGGGATGCCGCGCGCTTTCAGCAGGGCATGCAGGCGTGGGCTGCCATACACCTGACGGTGCTCCAAGAAGAGTTGCTGGATCACAGCACTCAGGCGGGCATCTTCTCGGCAATGCTGACTCGGCTCTCGGCGGCTCCAGGCATAATAGCCGCTCTGGGAGACCTCCAGCGTCTTGCAGAGCAGCGTGATCGGGTAGTCCTGGCCGTGTTCCTCAATGAAGGGAAAGCTCAGAGCTGGCTGCGCGAGAAGATGCCCAGCGCTTTTTTTAGGATGTCACGCTCCTGACGTAGGGTCTCCACCTCGCGCTTCAAGCGCCTGATCTCCTCGACTTCCGCCGTCTGATGTCCACTGCCGGGAAAGGCGTGTTCTCCGGCATCGTCGAAGAGCTGGCGCCAATGATGAAGCGTGCTATCGGCAATGCCGAGATCGCGGGCAATTTGGGCTAACGGTTTGTGGCTGCTTTTCACCAACTGCACCGCTTCCAGTTTGAACTCTTTCGTAAACGTGCGTTGTGTCTTGTGCATCGTCTTGTCCCTCAGTAGAGAAT
>DATBGS010000033.1:0-39339 GCA_036557885.1 Ktedonobacterales bacterium | reverse complement strand
CAAGGTCAATCAGCACAACCTCCGAGCCGTCAAAATTTTCGCCCTGGTGGACAAACGAGGCCATTGTGCCAGCAGCGCGCGTGCTGCCGCCGCCGATATAGGCCCATTTAATGCGTGCCATTGTTAAAGCTCCTGTTGGTCATCGCGGGTGGTAACTGTAATCTTCGATGCGTTGTCTTTCGTGGCTGCATCGGCAGCAGCGAGATTGCCCTCCCCATAGAGAAAGCAATGTGTCCAGTGGCCTCCGCCCAGATCAGAGCGCCCTGGGAAACGTTCGCGGCAAACCGGCATAGCGTGCGGGCAGCGGGGATGAAAACGGCAGCCACCAGGCGGCCTGATGAGGCTGGGAATCTCGCCGCGCGCCGGGAGCGTCACGGCTCTGCGATCTTCGCCCGTCATGGTATCCGGGTCGGGCGCGGCAGAGATGAGCAGCTTGGTGTAGGGGTGGCTGGGCCGTTGAATCACCTCATCGCTTGGCCCACCCTCCACCGTTTGACCGGCATACATGACCATCGTGTCTTCGGCAAAGTAGCGGGCGCTGGCGATGTCATGCGTGATAAAGAGCAGGGCAAGTTGTTCCTCGTCCTTGAGTTGCAGCAGCAAGTTGAGAATGTCCAGGCGAATCGAGACATCCAGCATAGATACTGGCTCATCGGCCAGCAGCACTTCTGGCCGGGCAGCCAGAGCATGCGCGATGGCAACGCGCTGGCGCTGCCCGCCGCTGAGTTGATGCGGGTACTTCTGGATAAACTGCTCTGCCGGGCTGAGGCTGACGCGATCTAGCAGCGCCAGAATTTGCTCCGTTTCTTCTTTCTTCGTACGTGCCAGCTTATGCAGACGCAACGGGCGGCTGAGCAGGTAGCGCACGCTATGTATCGGGTTGAGCGAGGCAAACGGGTCTTGAAAGACCATCTGCACGTGGCGGCGATACGCGCGCAGAGCCGATTTACCCGACTTCACCGGCTCCCCTTTGAAAGCAATCACCCCAGAGGTCGGCTCATACAGCCGGGCCAGCAGGCGCGCTATGGTGCTTTTGCCGCTGCCGCTCTCGCCAACCAGCGCCAGGGCGCGGCCAGCCGAAAGGGTCAGCGAAGCATTTTCAACGGCATGCACGACCCTTTTTTCGCCCAAGAGCATGACCTGCCGCAAGGGAAAATACTTGCGCAGGTGTTTCGCCTCCAGAACCGGTGGCTGGACGTGCTGGGCTATGGCAGGGGATGAATTTGCCTCTGAATATTCGATGTTCATCATGCCTCCTCATCGCCGCTTTCTGGTCGCGTATGCGGCCTCATAGCCCTGGGCAAAATCAGCATTGGTGGGCAAATCTGGCCCGGTGAGCGCTGGGTTATACATATGGCAGGCAACCAGTTGGTCGAGCATGCTCTCCGTAGGATGTTGCAGCGTCGGCAGCACCTCTGAGCAGGCTGAGATGGCAAATGGGCAGCGGAGGTGAAAGGCGCAGCCTGATGGGGCTGAGCGCAGATCGGGAGGCGAGCCAGGGATGCCGGTCATCCTCTGGCGCGGGCCATGCAGCGATGGGAACGAATGCAGCATCCCATAGCTATAAGGGTGGCGCGGCTGGCTCTGAAGCTGGCGGCAGGTGGCCGTTTCGACAACGCGCCCGGCGTACATGATGGCAATCGTATCGGCCAGTTCCAGCAGCAGCGAGAGGTCATGCGTGATGAAGATGATCGAGAAGCTCAACTGCTCGCGCAGCCGGATGAGTTCTGTCAGGATTTCGCGCTGCACGACTACATCCAGCGCCGTCGTTGGCTCATCCATAATCACAATTTCGGGCGAAAGAGCCAGCGCCATAGCAATAATGCTGCGCTGGCGCATGCCGCCGCTCAGTTCGTGTGGATAGCTGCGAATGCGATCAGGGGCGATGCCCACCAGCTTCAACAATTCCACCACGCGGGCGCGGCGCTGCTCCCGGTTCATCTCTGGCCGATGGTAACGCAAGACATCTTCAATCTGCGTTCCGAGCGTAAGCACCGGGTTGAGCGCGTTCATCGCGCTCTGGAAGACGATGGCAAGCGTATTCCAGCGGAAAGCGCGCAGTTGTGGTGGCGTGAGTTGCAGGATGTCTACTGGCTCGCCAGTCGCGGGATAATACAGCAGCGTGCCGCCAGTAATCACCGCCGGCGGGCGCAGCAGCCGTGTGATGGCATAGCCCAGGGTTGTTTTGCCGCTGCCGCTTTCGCCAGCCAGCCCCAGGATTTGCCCGCGCGCCAGGGAGATGCTAACATCCGTGAGCGCGTGGACGGTGCCATTAGCGGCCAGATAATCCACGCTGAGGTTTTTGACCTCCAGCAGCGGCGCGGGAGCAAATGCGAGCGCGCCTGAACGACCATTCTGCATCACGCTGCCTCCTCTGCTGCCACGCGCTGTAGCCCAAGCCGCTGCATGGCTTTGCGCAGCATCAATTTTGGCCGCGATTCTTTTCTCAGCCGGGGATTGGCTAACTCGTCAATGCCATAATTGAGGTAGGCCAACCCTGCCCCCAGCAGCGCGATGCACAACCCTGGCGGCAGGAACCACCACCACCAGCCTTGCAGCAGCGCGTCGCCATTCTGCGAAAAGTACAGCATGGTGCCCCAACTGATGCTCTTGAAATCGCCCAGGCCGATATATTCCAGGCCAGTTTCAGCCAGGATAGCGTAGATAATCGTGCCCAAAAGTTCTGCGGCAACCAGCGCAATCTCGTTGGGGAAAATCTCGAAAAAGATGATGCGCAGCGAGCCTTCCCCGCGTGCCTGGGCTGCCTCCACATAATCACGATTGCGCATGGAGAGCGTTTGCGCCCGTAAGACTCTGGCTCCCCAGGACCAGCCAGTAATAATGATTACCAGGCTCAGTGTAATCGTCCCACTAAAGGGCAGGTAGACCGCCAGCAAGATCGCCAGCGGCAGGGTTGGGAGGACCAGAAACACATTGGTCCCTAATTGGAAGAGTTCATCGAGGACGCCGCCGTAATAGCCGGAGATGAGGCCAACCGCCACCGAGATGAGGGTCGTGATGCCGCCCGCAACAAATCCAAGCTCGATAGACCCCCGCGCGCCCACCACAACCTGCGCCAGCACATCCTGGCCGCTTGGGGTGGTCCCCAGCCAGTGCGCGAGCGACGGCGCGTCGGCTATACCTGTTGCATCGGGGCTGGGAAGGGTGGGGTCTTGTCGCACAAAGAGCGGGCCAAAGATCGCCAGCAGGAGAAAGAGCCCAACAATGACGGCCCCAATCGTAACCTTGCGGTTGAGCGTCACCAGACGCCAGAAAGCGCGTAGGAATCCAACCAAAGATGGTAGTTGCATGCTCTCTCCTTATCGGCGGATGCGCGGGTCAAGCACGACATACAGCAGATCAGATAAGAAGTTTGCCGCTAGCACCGCCAGGGCAATTATCAAAAAGAGGCCCTGAATCAACGGGTAATCTTTGTCATTGACCGCCTCCAGAAACCGATAGCCGATGCCTGGATAATTAAAGACAAGCTCAGTCAGCAATGCGCCGCTCACGACAAAGCCCAGCGAGAGCGCAAAGCTGGTGATGTTGGGCAGGATGGCGTTGCGCGCCGCGTAGGTGAACATGATGCGGCGCTGTGGCATGCCTTTGGCTTCCGCCATCAAGACGTAATCCTCAGAGAGCGTGGTAATCATCATATTACGCATCCCCAGCAACCAACCAGCAATAGAGCCAATAATAATGGTGAAAGCGGGCAAAATGGCGTGCGTAATGGCGCTCTCGATAAAGGGCATATTCCAACCAGGTATCGTTTCGTAGATGTCATAGCCTTGCAGGTCGCTCGGAAACCATTTCAGCACAAATCCAAAGACGTAGAAAATAATAAGTGCCAGCCAGAAATAGGGAATTGCAGAAAGAAATGTAAAGATGGGAGGAAAGATCGTATCGAGCTTGGAGCCACGATACCAGGCAACGATAATGCCAAGGAAGGTGCCAAAGACAAAACTGATAATCAGCGTTACACCCACCAGCGTTAACGTCCAGGGAAGGTCTTGGGCAATCAAGGCGGAAACGGGCTTAAAGTAGGTGATTGAGACGCCCAGGTTGCCATGCGCCAGACTGCTCAGGTATTGGAGATACTGCGTCCACAACGAATCGTGGTTATTCACCCCAAGCAAAATCTCCAGCGAGTGGAGGGTCTGAGGAGTGGGCTTCACGTGCAGCCGACCAATGAGCGCCTGGACCGGGTTCCCCGGCGCCCAGCGGGGCAAGAAAAAATTGAGCGTGATCGAAAGCCAGAGCGCGACCAGATAAAAAATGAGACGGCGGAGCAGGTGGCGCATCCTGTACCTCCTCAGCATGATGAGGTAATGGGAGGGGGAGACACCGAAGCGCCATCCCCCTTTGCAGGTAGAATGTTGGTCAACTAGACGTTACGGAGCGGGTTCGAGATGCAGCAGCACAATCTCGTCGTCTGGGTATTGATAAGGCGAGGTCAGCGCGTACTGGTGCTGCTCGTCGGGCCAGCCAACAAAGTTCTTACTGTTGTATTCGTACCAGTATGGCTCATTCGTCAAGGGAATGGCTGGTACCTGCTCCACCATGATCTTTTCAATCCCAGACATGGCCTGCTGCTGCACAGTGGGGTCGTTCGAGGTGATGAACTGCGTCAGCAAGTTATCTGTCGTTGGGTCAATCCAGCGCTCGTAGTCGCCATTGGCTGACTGCCCAATGTCGGCTGAATTGCTGGAGAGCAGTAGCGAGGAGTAGAGGTTGTAGGGCGATGGTCCGGCGTTGGTGCCGTTCATCATGACTTCGAAGTTGCCGTTCTGCAAATCGGTGTAGAATCCATCCGTCGAAACCGGGTCAAGGTTGAGTTCAATACCGATGGCCTTCAAGTCGCTGGCAATGACCGGCGCGCCTGCCACCCAATCGGAGTAGCCGGAGGGGTATTCAAACGAGAACGACAGCTTCTTGCCAGAGGCATCAGCGTAGATGCCATCTGACCCTTTTTTGAAGCCAGCGCCTTCAAGCAATTGGGTTGCCTGGGCAGTGTCCACCGTGAACTTGAGGTCTTTGTAGGCCGAGTCAAGGTATTTGGCGTCAAGCGGCAGCAATCCAGTAGGGCTGGCTGGCTGCTCGTAGCCACTTTCGGCAATCTTGGACCACTGATCGCGATCAATAGCGAGGCTGATTGCTTTGCGCACGGCCACCTGATCGAACGGTGACTTTTTCAGATTCACCAGCAGGTAGAGCACATCACTGGGCGCGAACCAGTAATGGTAATGGTCCGGGTCGCGCTTCACGTAGGTCTGATCGAGGTTGGGCGCGAAGATGCTGTTCCAGTCTACGTTGCCCTGGTCCATCGCCAGTTCTGCGGTTGCATTGTCTTTGTAAGCCGGGAAGCGCAGTTCGTTCACCTTTGGCAAACCCGCCTGCCAGTAGTTGGGGTTTTTGACCATTCTGACAAGCTGCGGCGTGAACGAGCCAACCTTAAATGGCCCAGTGCCAACCGGCTCGGTGTCGGCATAATTGGTGGGGTCGCTGACCGCAGACCAGATATGCTGAGAGACAATCCAGGTCTGCGCGCCTATGGCAAACAGTGCATCATTATTCGGGCTGGCGAGTGTGACGACCACCGAGTTTCCATCGCTGCCCATCACCGCGTTGCTGATGATGGGCTGCGACCACAGGCCGTTCACATCCAGCGCATCATACTGCTTGAGCATGTTGAGCGTAAACAATACATCATCAGCGGTGAAGGGCTGTCCATCCGACCACTTCACCCCTGGCCGCATGGTGAAGGTGATCTGCAAGCCATCGCTGGAGATGGCGTAGTTCGAGGCAAGCATACCGGTGTACTTGCCATCAAAGCGATTAAAAAAGAGCAGCGTTTCGTAGATGGTGCCTTCCGACGAGGCAACCACATTCGAGCTGGCATCAAAGTACGGGTTGAAGTTGTCGGTCCAGGTGTCGGTCTGGTTTGCCACGATGACTAGATAATTACGTTTTGAGCTGGTGTTCCCTGTGGTGCCGCAGGCGACCAGCAGCAAGGAGAAGGCCGCCAGAAGCGCCAGGAGTGCTGGTCTCCGCCGGGTGAAGGAGTAAGAGCGGGGATGATTCATGACTGAGTGCCTCCCATTTTTGAATTACTGTGTTGCCAATCAACGTGATAGCTTGATCCACAGGATGCGCGCACGATCAGGCTGGTCTGGAGTTCGATGCGGGCAGGTTTTATGGGATGAGGCTGGACGGGCGTCGAGCCGTCTTTTGTACTCTTGAAGAGAGAGTGCTGCTGGGCAGCCGGTTCGTCGCTGGCCGCCACCAGCGAGAGCACCAGTTCAATGCCGCTTTTTCCCATCTCAAAGGAGGGCTGCCGGATGGTGGTGAGCGGGGGGCGAACATGTGCAGAAGGGGTGTCATCGTCAAAGCCGACGAGCGCCACATCGCCTGGAACAGACAGGCCATGCTCCTCGGCGGCTGACAGCACTCCGTAGGCCATCTGATCGGTGGCAGCAAAGATGGCGGTGGGACGTTTTTCTGGCGGAAGCACAAAAAGCTGCTCGGCACAGGCACGCCCGGAAGGAGGCAGGAAATCGCCGGTCAGTACAAGCTCCGGGTCGGGTGTGATGCCAACCTCCTGCAAGGCGCGCCGGTAGCCGTTGTAACGGTCATGCGAAGCCAGATACTCAGGCGGCCCCTGGATATGCGCGATGCGCCGATGCCCAAGCTGAATGAGATGCTGCACAGCTAGATAGGCTCCGGTCACGTTATCCGCGTGGACCCAGGGAATGGTTTGATCAAACTGGTCGTCAATGACCACAACCGGCAACCCTTGCTGGTAGAGGCGCGTCAATTGCGCTGAAATCCTGCCTGGGAAGACGGCGAGGATGCCAGCGGTAAGCTGCGTTGCCATAACGCGCTTGATGATGACGCTCTGATCGCGGCTGAGGTCTTCGTCGTTATAGCTGTAAAGCACGAGTTCATAGGGGGTGTTGTTGATGACATCGGCAATGCCCCGCAAAAGCTCAGGGATCATGGTCCAGGTAAACGTGGGGACCAGCATCCCGATTAGGCGGCTATGACCGCCCGCCAGTCCAGCCGCCGTCAGGCTGGGGACAAAGCTCTGCTCCTCAATAATTCGCTGGACGCGCTCGCGTGTGGCCGGGTCAACTTCCCCTTTTTGATTCAACACACGCGAAACTGTCGTGCGGGAGACGCCTGCGAGACGAGCCACGTCAAGAATAGTGACTTTCTTTGGCATAGAGCCCCTTGCGGTAGAAGTGCCATTAAGTTATGATGTGATCGATTCCGTGAACGATTCCGGAATCGTTACCAACAAGTATACGGATAATTCTGCAAAAGTCAAGAGGTTTGGTTAAGGTTTTTAAAGAACATGTTTGGTTTCTTCTGCAGTGCGGCGGGGGTGTTTTGCAGTGAAGTGACTTGATTATGACGCTGTTGGATGCGCTCAGCAAGATAGGTTTCTGGATAGCTTGTTCTGGCTACATAGGACGTCGGTACAAAAGAGGGGCTTGAAGAGTGGTCATTTCTTACCCAGTGAGAACGGTAGAGCAAGTAACCAGGATGAAAAGCCCAATGAAGAGATACCAAACCCATCGGTTTTTTCTTCACACCGACAAAGAAAACGTGTCACGCGCTCTCGTTGGAAATAATTGGACGCCCGTCGGTTCCGCCCCGCTTGCTTTCAGGCCAATCCCCAAGGGGCCCCAGCCGTAATCGCCAATTTGACCACTTTCATCTGTTGCCCCCATTGCAGAGTTTGATGCCAGATGCCACCTGACGTGGCTGGAGATCGCGGATTCGACCCTTTCGGTCCCGCTCTCGAACCCCTTCCACGAGTACAACAGCTCGTTTGCTATGACCAAAGGGCAAGCCTCCTGCTGGCACATTTTTCTCTGTCCCATTCGCACCCACTGCTTGGAGGAACGCTCGACGACCATCACGTCAATGTGCTATGCTGCGGCGAGTTGATGGCCTCTGGTTCATTCGGTTCTCGCTTGAGCCTTTCCGCATGGAGCAGCGTTCCTCTCGGTTGAGGATCCCTGGAAGCGGGCTGCCGATGTCGCTCCCAAGGAGCACGGTATGCAGATTGTTCATGGCACCTGGATCCCCGATGACACCTCAGACTTTCTCCAGCGTGGTGCCTTCTACCTCTGGGTGGAAACCGACACCCCCTCAGGTGCCACGCGGAGGCGAGACAGCCACCTCCACCCCAGGCACCTGATGCAGACGGCCCTGGCGACCTTTCTCCGCGAGCACTTGCAGGTGCCAGAGCTTTACCCTGGCACACTGGCACGGACCTTTCACCTCAAATCCTTGCTCCTCCCGACCGTTGCGGACAGGCCCGCTCCCTCCTTCGAACTGCTGCGGTATATGGAGGAAGAGGAGCCACCAGACGTGGTACTGGCACCCTGGCAGATCTGGTGCTACCGAGTGCCTGCGCTCCTCTCCAGCCTGAATACCTTCTTCCTGCTTGCCTTGCAGCACGCCGAGGATTACCAACTTGGGGCCGATCTCGTGTTCTGGTACCAGCTTGCCCAGACCATCGTTGGCCTGATCGCCAAAGATCAGTACATCCCAGCCCTCAAGTATCGGGCTCTCCCCACTCCGCCTCCCAGGAACAGGCGCGAGAAGGCCTCTCCTCACTTCGAGATACATCCGGCATGGGAGCTGCTCTCTGCCACCTATGAAACGGCCATCGAGCGCTTCGGTGCCGCCATGCCTGACGTGTGTGCTGCGGGGATGACCAACCCAAAAGAAACAGCCCTCTTTGACAAGCCCGCGTTGCTGCGACACTTCGCCGAGTGCCTCCTACATGGTGTGGTGACGGGCACGCCCTTCACGGCCAAATTCGACCAACAGATTGCAGACACCTTGCTCTCTCGCTGTCTGCATCCTTCCCAGAGCGCCTCAACACTTAGTGAACCTGACGCCTTGAAGGAGTACCATCAGTGGCAGACTTGGCGCACCAACTTCACCCGGGCCGAAACCCAGGCTGCCTTCACCTTGTGCTTCCGTTTGGAAGAGGCGCCCACCCCCAACGATCCCTGGCATCTGCACTTCCTCGTGACTTCGCGGCAGGATCCCTCCCTCAAACTGAGCCTGGACGAGTATTGGCACCTCAAACCTCAGGCACGCGCTGCCGCAGCGCGACCGTTCGGCCAGGACTTTGAAACACAGGTGCTGCTAGCTCTAGGATACGCGGCGCGGATTTACCCCGCGATCTGGCAAGGGATGACCACCGACCACCCGGCAGGATGCCGTCTTACGCTGGAAGAAGCCTTCACGTTCTTGAAGGAATACGCCTGGGTGCTGGGAGACGCGGGCTACACGGTCATGGTTCCAGCCTGGTGGACCCCTGATGGCCGCCGACGCGCGAAGGTGCGCCTCAAAACAGCACGGCGTGCCCCACAAGGTGCAGCAGCAACTGCTCAGAACTATTTCAGCCTGGAAACTATCATCGCCTACGACTACCAGTTATCCATTGGGGGCCAGGTGGTCAGCGAGGAAGAATGGTGCCAGCTCGTCACTGCCAAAACCCCCCTGGTCCAGTTCCGGGGGCAATGGATGGAACTGGACCGCGAGAAAATGCAGCAACTCCTTCAGTTCTGGCAAGCCCACCAACAAGACCAGCACGAATTTACCTTCCAGGATCTGCTCAAACGTGGGACCGAGACGGAGGACGATCTGGAATGGGAGCATGACCAGAGCCTTCTGGAAGTGCTGGCGCGGCTCCGAGAGAAACAGGCACTCGCACCCGTTGTTGATCCGTCGGCTTTGCAAGGGAAGCTGCGCGACTACCAGAAGCGCGGCGTGGCCTGGCTGGTGTTTCTGGAACAACTCGGCTTGCACCCCTGTCTGGCCGATGATATGGGGTTAGGCAAAACTCTGGAGGTGATCGCCTGTTTGCTGAAAGAGCGTGAAGAAGCCAGCGACCTCCCACCAACCCTGGTGATTGCCCCAACCTCCGTGCTGGGCAATTGGCGGAAAGAGCTGGAGCGCTTTGCTCCCACCCTGCGCGTATTGGTGCATCAGGGCAGCACACGCATCAAAGACCCTCGCGCCTTTTCCGAGCGCTGCCAGGCGCACGATGTCGTGCTCATCTCGTTCGCCCTGGCGCGGCTGGATGACAAGCTATTACATAGCCTAACCTGGCACCGCGTGGTGGTGGATGAAGCCCAGAATATCAAGAATCCCCAGGCTGCCCAGACGCGCGCCATTCTCAAACTCGCTGCCACCCATCGCCTGGCGCTCACCGGCACCCCCGTCGAGAACCGCCTGCGCGATCTCTGGTCCATCTTCAACTTCTTGAACCCCGGCTACCTGGGCAAAGAACCACACTTCCGACGCCAGTTTGAGGTGCCGCTCGCAATCAGCCACGACCCGGCTCGGTCGGCTCTGCTCAAAAAGCTGGTTGAGCCGTTCATCTTGCGACGGGTGAAGACGGACAAATCGATCATTGACAACCTGCCCGACAAAGTGGAGCAGAAGGTCTATTGCACCCTCTCTTCTGAGCAAGCGTCCTTGTACGAGGCGGTAGTCAAGGAGGTCACTGACCACCTCAATGAGGCCGAGGGGATCCAACGCAAGGGCCTGATCCTTTCGACACTGCTCAAGTTAAAGCAAATCTGCAACCACCCGGCGCAATTTTTGCAAGATGGCAGCGCGTTCACCGCCGAGCGCTCCCTGAAACTCCAGCGGCTTCTGGAGATGTTGGAGGAAGTACTTGCCAGCGGTGAAAGTGCGCTTATTTTCACCCAATTCACCGAGATTGGTGGGGCGTTGGAGCGGCATCTTACACGCCACCTGCACTACCCAACGTACTACCTGCATGGGGGCACCCCGGCCAACCGGCGAGACCAGATGGTCACGGCATTCCAGGACCCCGAGACCGAACCATCGGTATTCCTTCTCTCGCTCCGCGCAGGGGGAGTGGGACTCAACCTCACCAAGGCCAATCACGTGTTTCATTTTGATCGGTGGTGGAACCCTGCCGTCGAAGACCAGGCCACTGACCGTGCCTTCCGCATCGGCCAACGCCGCAATGTCTTCGTGCATAAGTTTGTGGCCCTGGGCACGCTGGAAGAACGCATTGACGCGATGATTGAGGACAAGAAACGCCTCTCTTCGCTGGTGGTGGAGACCGATGAGTCCTGGCTGACGGAACTGGATAACGACACATTTAAAGCGTTGATTACGCTGCGGCGCAGTGCCGTCTTGGAGTGAAGACCATGCCAGCGTTTAGCCGGACCTGGTGGGGCCAGCGCTTTCTGGCCGCCCTCGAGGAGTTTACCGATCCAGCCCGCCTGGGGCGTGGACGGTCGTACGCCAGGGGAGGTCGTGTGCTCACTTACGCCTTGACCAAAGGTACCGTAACCGCCAGAGTGCGCGGTTCTATCAATCCCTACTTTGGCGTCTACAAAGAACCGCTCTACGAGACCTCCATCTCCTTCAAAGCCATTTCCGCTGGCGATTGGAACAAAGTGATTCAACAGATCACCGCGCGGGCCGATCTGGTCACCAAGCTGCTGATGAACGAGATGCCAGAGACCATGGAGGAAGCGTTTACCAGGATAGGACTCCATCTGTTACCGCACAGCCAGCGCGACCTGGTGACGTCGTGTTCCTGCCCCGATTACGCCAACCCCTGCAAGCACATTGCGGCGGTGTATTACCTGCTGGCGGCGGCACTTGATCAGGATCCGTTGGTGATGTTCGAGCTGCGCGGCATCGCCAGAACGGCCCTGCAAGCGGAACTCGCTCGGTCCCCTCTGGGGCAGATTTTAGCTGCGGCCCTCGCCTCCGCTGAGTTGCCCGTTGAATCGGTGGAGTCCTACTTTACTCGCCCAACCATGGAACCGACGGCAACGGTGTCCAGCTTCAAAGCGTTCTGGACAGGCGCCAAGCGGCTACCTCCACCGATCGTCACCGCGGCACCGGCCCCAGTCCCGGCGCTGCTCATTAAGAAGCAAGGGGATTATCCCCCCTTCTGGCAAAAAGACGTGTCCTTCATCAGCGTGATGGAAGAGCTGTATGACCGGGTGCGGATGAAAAGCCTGCACCTGAAAGAACCCTCTCTGAAGAGTAGGGAGAGCTGGGAGTGATGGAGGTTCCGGTTCGAGCCGCTTCATCAGCTGAGCAGATTCGTTCGTCAAAGCCATGCGGAGGACGTATGGAACACTATGATTGGGACAAGTGGATGAGGTCGTTCTGGCACTGCTGTACCTCACCTTGCATGATGGCTCGCGCGCCTGGAAGGGGTTTGACTGGGACACCCTTGATCGGCTTCATGCGAAAGGATGGGTCAATAACCCCAAAAATACAGCCAAGTCGGTACCGCTGACCGAAGAGGGAGCCGCCCAATCAAGGCTGTTGTTTGAGCGGTATTTTTCGAAGGACGCATCCCATCACGAAAAAGTAGAGTGAGAAGTAGCACGACGTGTGCGAAATTTCCATCCACCCCTATAACCGGCTCTCTTCTCCTTAGGGCTGCTCTTCGGCACGTGTTTGGCTTCTCCATGCCGCTGCTTGCATACGCCAGATGGCCTATGCTGGCTACCAACACTGTCTGCACAGGCGATTTTACTAGTCGTTGTGCTGCAACAGAGGGACGCTGGTCGCTGGTCGGTGGTGGCACCGGTGCAAGAGGCCAATGAGTGGTCAGAGGGTTCACCAAATGGTACACTGTGGCCAGAGACCACAACAAGCGGGATGCTGTTTTCAAACCGTCGCTGGAAGAGGAGCACGCATGAGCCTCGCTGATGAGCTGTCCACTGAGGAAATCCGTGCCCTGCTGCAGCTCAATATCCGAGAAACAATTGCCAGGCATGGCGTCTTCAACGAGGCGCGTCTTTCCCACCCAAGAGCGCCCCGGCGTGCCCTTTGCCTATTCGGTCGGGATCCCGACAACGGTGCCCGGCGCCACCGAACTGATCATCCTGGGCTTGTACCCCAATACGGGAGCGCAGATCATCAACAGTGTGGTGGCTCGGCTGAAACAGGGCGAGACGTTTGCTGATGGGCAACAGGTGAAGGGCCTCGTCAAAGGCCTGGCCCTCGCCTTCAGGACGGTTACCAGACAGCACTATGATGACTATGTGGGAGCCGCCCAAACCTATCATCAGAGTCGGAATGAGTGGCTGTTGCTCCAAATCGTGTGGCCGGATACAAAAGACCGCTTCCCCTGGCAGGATGGCTTTGAGGAGCGGTTCAAGGACAAGCAACCCTTACTCTTTCAGGAGGAGCCACCAGGAAGACTGGTGGCTCCTCCTGAATAGACGAGCATTCCATCCACTTCTTTCCTGTTTTCCTATTCATCAGGCTCCTCTGCACGATGGGTGTGATTCCTCCGTGCTGCCGCCAGAATGCGCCGGATGGCCTCGTACGACACTCGATAGCTGCGTGCTACTTGCCGCAACGACTCGCCTTGCGCTACACGCTGCATCACACGCGGCCATTCGGCATGCGGTATCTTGAAAGGCGGAGATGGTGGGTTTACATGCGGGTGCTTGGGTGGTACACTCTCCACAGTTGAGAGCATCAATGTGGCCTGGGGAACCCATCGCAGTGGCGACAGAGCGTCCGACTCCCGTCGGTTCCGTCACGCTTGCTTTCAGCCCAGTCCCCAGGCGGCCCCAGCCTTGATTACCAATTCGGCCACTTTGCTCTGTTGCCCCCGTTACAGCGCCTGCGCCCAGATGACACCTGACGTGGCTGGAGATCGCGGATTCGACCCCTTCGGTTCCGCTCGCGCGCCACCTCAGCGAAGCGATTTGTCCTCCGGTGGGCTGGTTGCACGTCGACACTGTTCCACCATCTACGGCTGCAGCGGCTTGTGCGCTCCCCCCGCTGACCGTCTGTTGCACCAGGCACGGCGTTCATGGACCCTCAAGGGCCTTTCTGCTCGGGTGGTCCAGATAAGCGGCCAGCACAAGTTGAATAGTACATCTCCTGACCTGATAACCACCCGTGTCACCACTGGGGCGCTGGCGGCCAAGTGGTATCCCTCTGCCCACGCTCTCCAGACATGTGAAGAGAGCAAGGAGCGGCATCCGTTGCTGGTGCTGCTCCTCGTCCTGCCTCCTTCTGCTCCAGCGCGTTGGTTCAGCCAGTTTGCACAGCAGTTTCCGGGTGCCAGCAGGCGACCCGTTGAGATCCCCATGACCACGCCTCTCGCTGGAGCGGTTCCTTTGGAGCCTGACTGGCCTCCCGTCACTGGAAGCCACCTCAAATCACCCCCTCCTCAGGTTTCCTGGATTGGCGCATACTCCTCCACCGACAGACCAAAACTCCAGGCCACCGCCTCCGCCGCCGTCCGGATCGTGGGCGGCACCCGCAGGAAATACCGGCGAGCTGTGGAGGCATCTTGCACCAGGACGTAGCGGGCGACTTGTTCCGGGTCATCGGACAGGGACACCTGATAGAGCGTCCCGCGCGGTCCTCGGTCCAGGACTCTCCCACCCAGTTCCTGCACTACGCGCTTGCCCATCCGCTCTTGCATGACGCGCCGGACTTCCACATTCGGTTCCTTGAGGTAGTCTCTGCTCCTCAGCCGCTCCGGTGCCGTAATGACGTGCCTGGGCACGCGGACGCCATGCCAGGCGTAGAACCCCCAGCCATCGGGATACTCCAGGCATGGGCCTGTCGCGCTGTGCCAGCGCCCCGCAGCATCCACAGAGAGCTGGCGTGGCCGCCGTACCAGGAGGGCGGCCTGGCGGCCCAGCCAGTAGCCCGACACCTGTGTGTTCACCTGGGCCAGCGCCTCCCATTGAGGGGTCGCCCCCATCGTCAGCGTGTAGAAGTGCGCAACGGCCAGTTCGGGCGCCGCCTCATAGGCAGCGACGCTGGCGCGCACGCCCTCCTCCACCGCGTAGCGGATGTTGGTGGAGCGGTCAGACGCACAATGCAGCCAGAGGCTATTGCCCACGCGCTCCTGCACCATCTCAGCATACCAGTTGCTCGGTCGTTCCCAGTCGTCCGCGTCTTCATCGCCACACCACTCGTGTACATCGTGCCACGCCTCTGCCCACAGGCTTGCCTCCCCGCTCTGGCCGCTCTTGGTCCACTGGTTGGCCTCCACACGCTCCCGCACGCTGCCCCACACCAACTCTCGGATGGCGAGTCCCACACGGTTCCAGACACGCCCCCGGATGGTGTCGTGGAGGTCATCCCCCGCGTCGTCCCTGATGTACCTGCTTATCCCCTGCTCCGGCGCTTGGATATGGATGCTGTCCCATACACGCGTCTCCGGGTCTCTCACTAGGGTGCGTGCCAGCACCAGTAGCACCAGTTGCAGCGGACCATCGAGCCAGATCGTGCGCGGCGGCGTAATCCCCGCTCCCTGATAGACCTGGCGTAGCCGGGCTTCCACCTTAGACTCGTCCACCGGTTTGGTAGAAAGCTGGGCAGCAACCCAGTCAGCGGCCATGCGTTCGGCTTCGGCCTTGTAGGCTTCTTGCCGTTGCGCAGGGGTCTCGCTCAATCTGCTACCGTCCCGACTTGCCTGATCGCCTCTGGCGCGTATTCGCGCTGGCGCATGACCACCCAGAAGCCAGGGTCCAGGGTGATGGGGCCATGCTCTTCATGGACGACCTGAGTAGTCTGAGTCACATCGAGATAGAGTGTGCCATCGGGAGCTTCGAGGATGGTGCCGACCAGCAGGCGGTGGGCATGGCCGGTGGCTTCGCCCGCCACGATCACCATGCCTGGCCTGACGACAAGCTGCTCTGCTGGTCGCCTGTCCTGCCGAACAAAGTGGAGATCGCCCTGGCGATACTGAAGTGGCATAGAGTATGGCTCCTTTCTGTGGCGATGAAAAGGGTGGTGGGTCGCTCGTGGCTGATGTGAGCAGACCGCAACCCGCTCTCCTCAACCAGTGTAGTATGGCATGCAAGCGCCCACCAGAGTAGGCGGACAAGCTCATGCGCCCAACCGTTTGAGGGCGCCCAAGATCCATCGGCGAACAAACGTATCTTCAGCTGGCAGCGCGGCGCGCAGCGGCTCAATGGCGCGCGGATCGCCTAGCATACCTAATGCGTCAGCGGCGTCAGCGCACGACGAGGTGGCGTTGTCGGCAAGGAAGGGCAGCAGCGACTCGAACGCCCGCCGATCTCCTAATTCGCCCAGCCCGCGTATCACCCCCCCTCTGGCGTCCTTATCCGCAAGGGCGGCCACCAGTGGCTCGAACGCCCGCGCGTCGCTCAGCCGGCCCAGCGCGACGGCAGCGACATACCGAACGTTCTTATCGCTGTCATGCAATTCCCTCAGCAGCGACTCGAACGCCCGCGCATCGCGCAATACGCCCAACGCCTCAATCGCTCGGCTGCGCAGAAATAAGTCCTGGTCGTGGACGAGGTGCAAGATCGGCTCGACGGCGCGCCGATCTCCAAGCTTGCCCAGCGCCTCGCACGCGGCGCCACATAGGCTGCGGTTCTGTTCCTTAAGGAAGGGCAAGATCGGCTCGACGGCGCGTGGATCGCCTAACCCACCTAGCGCCGTGATGATGGCTTCGTTTGCCAGATCATCCTTCTTGAGCGCCTTGATGAGGGATGCAACGGCCCACCTGTCCCCCAGTCGGCCCAACGCTTTGGCAGCAGAGAGGCGGACACCGCCGTGTGGATCGGTCAGGGCCAGTTGCAGCGGCTCGACGGCCCGCCGGTCCTTCAGGCGTGCTAAGACCTCGGTGATCTCGATCCGCACTGAACTGTCTTTATCGTGCAGCGCGCTCAAGAGCGCCGGAAGCACACGCACATCGCGCACCTTGCCGAGCGCCTGGGCTGCTCGCCGGCGCACATGCTGTTCTTCATCGGTGAGCATCGTCTGGATCAGCGCGTCTACCGCTGCAGTGCTTTGCAACTCGCCTAAAGCGTCGGCGGCGGAGCAGTGGGTGCGCCCGTCAGGGTCTTGGAGGAGCGCGATCAACGCCTGCTCGGCGCTGGCATGCTTGAGCGCGCTCAGCGCGTCGGCGGCCTGGTGGCGCACGCGCTCATCCTGATCTTGCAGCAGGCCCACCAACAGCGGCGCCGCCTGGGCATCTCCCAGATCCCCAAGCGCCCTGGCAGCGCCGGCGCGAACGGCGCCATCGGCGTCCTTCAGCTTGTCGGTCAGGAGCGTGCCGGCGTCCTCCCCAGCCAGCTTCTTCAGCGCCTTGGCGATCTGAGAGGCGAGATGGTCATCCCAGAGGGCATGCAGCAGCGGCTCAACGGCGCGGGCGTCGCCCAGTTCGATCAGCGCGTCGGCGGCAAACCATCGCACATGCCTATCCTCATCGCGCAAGGCGCGTACCAGTCCACCAAAGGCGCGCGCATCCTTGAGTGGCGTCAGCGCCCGGAGAGCGATCTCGCGTACCTGAATGCTTGGGTCTTGGAGTGCATCGAGCAGCGGTTCGGTGCGAAACTCCTCGGTCAATCCGCTTGGGGGCGCGGCGGCCTCCTGCCCTGCCGGTGGATAGCCCCGTAAGGTCAGCTCAAGCAGGACGCCGTAAGCTGGTGGGCGCAAGCCGGTCTGCTGGTTGGGCACAGCTGAGCAGTGGCAGGACAACTGGTAGGGGCCGCCGGTGGCGCGTATCGTGGTGATGTCGTCATGCGACCCACTGCCGGCCAGCCACATCCGCATACCACGAATGTCTGTCCAGCCCCGGCCCAGCAGGTGCAGCATATAGAAATCGCTCAACGGGGTAGGGCTGGTGCGCTCAACGGTGAATGTCCAGACCCGTTCCTCGTCGCGCTGCTCCTGGCGGAGAAACGTGCTGTTCGGCGGCAAAGGCACAAAGCCGGGCAATCCATTCCGGTCGCTGAACAGAGCAGGATTTCCTGAAGGAGGCTGTATCGTATCAGAAGGCATGAGAGCCTTGCCTTTCTCGCGCGAGCGCTTCAAGAGGAACAGTGAGCAGGGAGTCTCTGGTGCGCCCTTTATTCTGTCCCCAACAGCGCCATGTTCTTCAAGTGTGGAATAACACTGCAGGCACGTTCGCCCTGGTTTGTTTGCGTCAGGAATGTTTTGCCCCTTTTTTCCTGCTTGAGGTGCTCAGAGGCGTGTGCTTCCTCTAGCGCCCCTGATTCGGCCACTGACCGCTTCCTGGTTGCTGCGGATACCCGGACGGCGAGTACCCCGGCTGCTGTGGATAGCCCGGCTGCTGATAGTAGCCCTGTTGCGGATAACCAACCTGCTGTGGAGAGGATGGTGGTGAGTAGCCGGGCTGCGGCCCGGCTGCTGGTGGCCCAGATCCCGGCTGTGGTGGGAAAGCAGGTTGTGCATAGCCCAGTGGTTGTGGGTAGCCTGGCCAGCCTCCAGGGGCAGGTATCGCTCCTGGCGGCGTCAGCATCTGCGGCGTCCTCTTGCCCCGCCCAGCCACGCTCCTCAGGAGCAGCACTACGATTCCACCGACCAGCACGAGGACACCCCCTCCCAGCAGGCCAATCGGCACCAGCGGGCTTCCGTTGACGTAAGAGGCACTGTTTGGGTCATAGCCTGGCTGGGTCAGGTCGCCCGCGCCAATGCTGAAGCTGGATGTTTTATAGAGGGTGCCAACCACCAGCTGGCCGCTGCCATCCGTCGTATAGGTGCGCAGCGCTACCAGGGTAGCAATCTGGCAAGAACGGGTGCCCTGGATGACCCCAGTCGAGCAGGTGCCGGAGGTCAGGTCGGAGGTATACCACACCTCCAGGAAGGCCACCTCGAGCTCCAGCGCGAAGGTGGGGCTGACACTGGTGGAGGAGACCTGGTAGCCAATATCTTTCTGGCTTGGATCATCTCGACATGTGCCCACATCGTCGAATTGGCCGAGTTGAAACTCATGGACGGAGGTTTTTTTGGTAAAGGTATAGTCTTCAAGGCAGCCCTTGGCAGACTTGGGCGTCACCGTCGCGCCGTTGACGGAGGGGAGCAGCCCAGCCCCGATGCACGACAGGATGACTCCTGCGATGATGAGTCTTGTGGCCCAGTTCAGGCGGGAGATGAGACGACTGGCATTCATGAAACTCGTCCTCCTTTTGTAGCTCATTTCATGATTGAGAAGCGTACTCTGAGTCTGCCGGGTCAGGAGCGGGATCTCCTGAACCACTTTTTCTTCTGAATAGAGGAACTTCCTGGGCGCTCTCTCTAGCTAAGCGTGACGAATCAGGTAGCGGTCTCCCGTATGCACGACCAGGGCATGGCCAGTCAGCCGACACCAGGCGATCAGATCAATCACCAGGCAAGGATCGGTGGCCCGAATCTCCAGTGTTTGATGAGGGGCCAGACGGAGCATACACTCTGCGATAGCATCCAAAATGACTCTGGCGCAGCCTTGATCCCCGGCGTCATGGAAGGCATTCGCTTGCCAGATGGAGGCAGCGTGGGTAGTCATAGCGTGCTTTCCCTCCGTTCTTGACTGTCACGCTGTTTGGGAGTCCTGGAATGGTTCAGCATCCTTCTAAACTGCCTGCTCGTCTCGCGAGCGCGATGCTGACCAGCCTGATCGATTAGCAGAAACACGCATTATTTTGCTTTTCAGGCGAGAATCGGCCCCCTTTGGACGGGGCAGTTGCCTGCATAGGTACAGAAAAGCCCAGATTTCGGGGAATAGAAGCAGCTCGCTTCTGCTCACCAGATTAGCCACCAGCCAGAGCGGGGAGAATGAAGAGCTCATCCTCGTTTCCAAACTCCAGCGACGTATACTCGCTCTGGATCACCTGGCCGTTCACCACGAGCACGAAGCCTCTGGTGAGGCCCGCCGTCTCCGTAAAGATGCGTTCTGCCAAGAGCGGGAACCGCTCTTGAATTTCTTGAGATACCTGCTGCCACGATCCGGGGGTGAGTGTTACCGATCTACGTGAGCTTCTTCCAGACTGCTCCTCCCCTGGAAGTGTGCCTGCTAACGAGGCTGGAACGGTGAGTTTTACCATGCTGTGCTCCTTCTGTAGTTACTCCAATCAACAACTTTTCGCCAGGCGGAATCCCAGATCATAGGCCAGGAAGCTCGCTGGCTCGTGAAGTCGATACCGTGTGCGGCACATCTCTGAGAACATGTTCATGCTTCCTCCGCGACACACCTTTTCCACGAACTGGGGCATCAGACTCGTAAGAACGGAAGAAGCGTTCACCGGGTCAACCACTGGTGAGCGGGAATAGTAGTCTTGCTCGTACGTATCCTGGCACCATTCCCACACGTTGCCATGCAAATCGTACAAGCCAAACGCATTCGCCTCCCGGGTACCCACCGGATGAATCTCTCCTTGAGCGTTTTCACTGTACCAGGCATACCGCTTGAGCAGTCTTTCCTCTGGGCAGCACCACTCTCCCTCAGAACCTCCACCGCACGCAAACTCCCATTCCGCTTCTGTAGGTAACCGACATCCCATCCACAAGGCAAAGACAGCCGCATCAAACCAGGTCATGCCAGTGGCGGGCTTCTGCCGATCACCTGTGGGAACATCAAGCCACTGCTGATCAAAAAGCCCATAGAGCTTATTGGTGACGGGTATCCGCATCAGGCTGAATGGAGACAACTGGACCCGGTGGCGAGGAGATTCACCACAGAAGTGCAAGGTGTCCGGGGGGTCCGTTCCCATCTGGAAGGGGCCTCCTTCCAGATGACACAGCGTGGGAGCAATATACTCCTGGAAGCGAAAGGCACTGTCTCTCAGGAAGCCATGGGTGTAGAATTCTTCCATGATCTCCCGCTGCCCTGTGCGTATCAGGCGATCAAGGGTCGTGATGATCGCTCTGTTGCCCAGATACTTCGGTCTGCCTGCGGCATCGGCCTGAAAGAGCAGCCGGGCTTCGGCAAGGGAGGTGATGTTTGCTGCTCCCCGCATCGAGAAGGAACGGCTGGCTGACGTGTCTGGAGGAGCAATCTCAGGGTTTCTCACGGGTACCTCGCGCACTCCCGTTCGGGAGACGGAGAAGACACGTACTTGTGGCATCGCCTGATTCCGTATGGAAATAATCATGTGCCACAAGTGTTCAAAGCGCGCCAGGTGGAGGGCGAAGTCCACGCCAGAAAAGTTTGCCGGGTGACGTAAGTGACTGTGAAAGACCCCCACCTCCACCATTCCGCGCGCCCAGATTTCATTGTGTACGCGCCAGGACTCCTCAGGCGTCGCGACGAACCCAGCGTCCTCGTGGTCAACAAAATACTGCCCAAAGGATTCAAAGTGCTCTTTCCACGTCGCATCGTTCCGGATGTTGCCTTCGAACACTATGAAATCCAGGGGGCGGTGCGCCTCCCCATCAGAGAGGAGATAGCCAAACGACTTCTTGGGAAGTCGTTGCTCTATGGTGGCGAGCAACCGCTCGCGCAAGGCAAGCGGCAACAAGATGTGTTCGCGCAAGGCGGGCGGCAACAGGATGACCGTATCTTCATTCATAAACTGCTTGTTCTCTCTCAGAACCGCCAGGCTCAAGCTTCCAAAGGAAAGGTTCAAAGTATCCTGCATTGGGAGACAAAAGCTGGCTTCTTCAAAAGCATCGAGGGGAATGGCTCCAAACCCGATACATACTGGTACCTGTTGTCATTCGCCACCACCAGCTCGAGCTCTTGCGCAGGTGGGATGGCATATTCCCTCCATACTCTCGGTGTAGAGGACGGCCTGCCATCCGTTTGTTGCTGGGGAGCCTGGTGACAGAGCGTCCAGAAGCGCTCCAGAGGCCCTGGCGTAGATGGGCACCTGGACCTGCCAGGCCAGCACCGTTGTGAGCAGCAAGAGGCAGAGCAAGCGCCAGAAGCACAGCAAGACGGGTGGGGCCACGAAACGCGATAAGACGGCTTTCTCTCGGCCCCGGGCATACTGCTGAAGCGCCTGGGCACAAAAGAATGGCTGCCGTGAGCACATCGCTGGTGCTCCTCTCTCCAACGTCTGTTTTTCAGAAGCATGGTTCTACTTGCGGGGCTTGATCAAGGGTTGCTCTCTGCTGCTCAGCCCTCCTTGCACCTGCTTGAGCTGCTCGTCGGCCAGGTCAGTCACTCCTGCGGGACTGACCGGAGCCTGGGTGTCTTGCTTAGCCTTCTTCTTGTCAGCTTTGCACATGCCTACTCACGTCCTTTCTGTTCTCAGTCCTCGCCTTACTTACAGCTCAGCGGTCCACTTCCAAATTCCAGTCCCGTATTCACGCCTGTGCCTAGCATGCCAGAGCAGATGGGGAATGTCCATGAACCACACACAGGATGACGCACAGGATGACGCACATCTTTGGGCACCAGGCCAGGGCCATTTAAAAGTCGGCACCCCTCTCCTTTTCGGCCAATGATGAAATTTTACCAAATAGCGCGGCCACCCCCGCCCCATCGCGTCTCAAGCGCGCACCTGGAGTCCCACAGGGACGCGAAGCCCGCGTAGGCGGGCTGGAACGAAAACGTGCCCTGACTACAAAAGAAAACTTCATAATTGGCCGCTAAGGGCGTTTCGCCAGGACTTTGGTGTCCCCTTTGTCCTGGCGAAACGCCCTTAGCGGCGATTTTAATCGCCGAATGATTGGTATATACCGACTTTTAAATGGCCCTGGCACCAGGCCCTCTTGCCAGCGGAGACGAAGCATGCTATGCTCAGAGACACGAGATTGTTTCAGGAGGGAAAGAAGCTGCTGCCAGCGTCTCTGGAGGGTCTGACCACATGGCACTCACCCATCCACTGCCCTTTGGCGCCCTGCTCAAGCGCGCACGCCTGGCCCGCGGGCTGACTCAGGAAGCGCTCGGGGAGCGTGCAGGACTGAGCTACCGCGCCATCAGCGATCTGGAACGCGGGGTCAATCGCGCGCCACGTAAAGAGACGCTGCGTCTGCTCGCCGATGCGCTCCAGCTTTCTGCCGACGAGCGCGCTCGTCTGGAAGCGGCCTACCGCTGGTCAACCGCTGCCCCCGCTACCCCCCCTGTCCGCGAACACGGGATCTTCTCCGCCTCCGCGCGGGTGCCGCTGGCCGGGCGGGCAGACGAACTGGCGCGGTTGGCGCAGCATCTGGCGGGCGAGGGACCGCCTCTGCTGCTGCTGGCTGGCGAGCCGGGCATTGGCAAGTCGCGGCTCCTGGCCGAGGCAGCGCAGCGAGCCAGCGCCCAGGGCTGGACAGTGCTGAAAGGTCAGTGCCACCGACGCAGCAGCCAGGAACCCTATGCCCCACTCCTCGAAGCCGTGGAGTCCCACCTGCACCAGCAGCCTCTTGCGCAGAAGCGGCTGTACTTACAGGGCTGTAGTTGGCTGGTTCGGCTGTTGCCGGAGTTGGCAGACACCGTGCTGGTTCCAACACCATCCTGGACTGCCTCCCCTGAACAAGAACGCCGGTTGATGTTTGCTGCCGTTGCACGCTACCTTGCCAACAGCGCTGGCCCCTCTGGCATTCTGCTGATCCTCGATGATCTCCAATGGGCTGGAGCCGATGCGCTCGATCTCCTGATCAGCTTGCTGCGCAGCACTCAGGATCAACCGATCCGCTTCCTGGGCGCCTACCGCAGCACAGAGGTGATTGCTCAGCATCCACTGAGGATCCTGCTTACGGATCTGACCCTCGCTGGGTTGGTTGCCCAGGAACAGGTGGGGCCACTCGCTCCCCAGGAAGCCCAGAGCCTCTTAAGGACCCTGCTGGAGCACGAAGAGCTGCATCCCCCTCTCCAGGAACAAGTGCTCTCTCGTGTGGGGGGGGTACCCTTTTTCCTGATGAGCTGCGCGCAGGCGTTACAAGCCAATAGCAGGGAAGGACAAGCGGTGCTGACCATCCCGTCGAACGTCGCTGAGAGTATTCGTCAGCGGGTATCTGCGTTGCCTGAATCGGCACAGGATGTCTTGAAAACGGCTGCTGTCATCGGGCGCCGCGCGTCAGGCGCCTTGCTCACCGCCCTGAGTGGGCCAGATGAGCACACCTTGCTCGCGGCCCTCGATGCGGCTTGCCAGGGCGCTCTGTTGGTCGAAGTCGAAGCCGATGTCTATCAATTTGCCCACGACCTGATCCACGACGTCGTGCTGGCCGACCTGGGGGGCAGGCGGCGCAAGGTGCTCCACCAGCGGATCGCCGAAGCGTTGGAGCACCGTTCTGGAGCGGCGCCAGTGGAACAGCTCGCGTACCACTTTACGCAGGCTGGAAATGAGGAGAAAGCCGCGTTCTATCTTGAGCAGGCAGGAAAGCGAGCTGAGCAGGTCCATGCGCCCGCAGAAGCCGAAGGCTATTATCGAGAGCTCGTGCCGCTGCTGGAGCGGTTGGAGCGCCCTGCAACGATCGCTGAGATATGTGAACGCTGGGGCAACGTGCTGCATACCCTGGCGCGCTATGATGAGTCTCTCGAGGTGTGTGAGCGCGTCGTGCACCTGGCCGAGGCGCTAGGAGATCAGGACCAGATGTGGCGGGCGCTCTCGGAGATTGGGCAATCCCATGTGCGTCGTGGCACTGCGCCAGAAGGGTTGCGACGTCTGGAAAGGTTGTATGCCAGGATCGAGGCTGATACGCCCTCTCCGGCGCTGGTAACGATGGAAACCACGCGTGCCGCCCTGTATTATGGCTGCCAGCAATTCACCGAGGAGCGAGCAGTCGCAGAGCGAGCGGTGGCGCGCGCACGGATCGTCGGGGAGGAGGCGCTGCTGGTGAAGGCGTTGCACGCCTTGTGCCTGGCCTTGTCGAACCTGGCGTCTTTCGCAGAGCTTTCCCCGCCGTTGGAGGAGCTCATCGCCCGGGCAAAGCAGGTAGGCGATCTCTGGTCTCTGTCGCATGCCCTGAGCTGGGCAGGCAAGAGGCATCTGGAGCAAGGTCATCTGGAGCACCAGCAGCGAGCATTCGATGGGGCCGTTGAGGCAGCAGAGCGGTTAGGAGATCCCGCACAGATGGCGATTATTCGGGCACGGCGTGCCTACGCCACCTTTCTGACCGGTCACTGGACCCAGGCGCGTCTTGACTATGAAGAGGCCATGATGCACCTGGGCCGGGTACGCCAATATCGGGGCACTGGTGCGGTGCTGACCGGCTGCGGCGAGCTCGCCATGGCTGAGGGACGGTGGGAAGAGGCAAGGCGCGATCTGACCGAAGGAATCCGCCTGGCAGAGCAGACTGGCGATCTGGAGGGATGGGCAGTGGGCCACTCTTGCCTGGCAGAGCGCGAGTTGTTGGAAGGCCAGCCAGCTGCGGCCTACGAGCGCCTCAGCAGAGTATACCAGCGTCTGGGCCAGCTTGCATCACCTCTCCTGTTGGCTTGGGCCGCGCTCGAACTGGGACAGCTGGACGAGGCCGAGGTCTTCCTGACGCAGAGCCTGGAGAAGGCAACCGCCGCAGGAAGTCGCATAACCCAGGGAGAGACGCTGAGAATGAGCGCGCGGCTTACGACCCGGCAGCGCCGGTGGTCGGAGGCTGCCGCCTTGCTGGAGCAAGCCCTGGCCTCGGTGGCAGGCTTGCCCTATCTTGAGGCCAAAGTGCACCATGGATACGGCATACTGTATCAGCAGCAGGGGGCAACGCAATTTGCCCGCGAACGCTTTGAGGCCGCGCTGGCCATCTGTACCCGGCTGGGCGAGCGGCTCTATGCCCAGCATCTTGAGACGGCGCTGGCAGCACTGAAGCGCGAGAGCGACAAGGGGTGTATCTGACGCCCGTAGAAGACAAACAATCCATCCCCTCCTTTCACCGACTCTCTTCTCCCTCAGGTTCCTCTTCAGAATGTGCGTGACTCCTCCGCTCCGCCGCCAGAATGCGCCGGATCGCTTCGTACGACACGCGGTAGCTGCGTGCCAACTGCCGCAAGGACTCGCCTTGCGCCACGCGCTGTACCACGCTCGGCCATTCGACACGCGGAATTTTGAAAGGGGGAGGAGGCGGATTCACATGCGGATGCTTTGGTGGTATACTTTCTACGGGAGCGAGAAGCAGTGCGGTCAAAGGTACCCATTTCAGTGGCGACAGCGAATCCGACTCCCGTCGGTTCCGTCAAGCTTGCTTTCAGCCCAGTCCCCAAGAGGCACCAGCCATGATTATGGATTAGACCACCTTGCTCTATTGCCCCCGTTCCAGAGCCTGAGTCCAAATGACACCTGACATGGTTCGAGATCGCGGATTCGACCCCTTCGGTTCCGCATGCGAACCTCAAGAGTGGGCGATTCTTCCTCCCTCTTCGTCGAGTTCCTGCTAAGCTACCCCCTTCGCCTATTGGTTTCTCTTGCGCGCAGTCATTCCTTAGCCCCTTCCGAAGAAGGGCACCAGGACAGGAAAAGCGAGGAAGCGATTCAGGATAAGGCAAGGTCAGTGACTGATAGCGCCAGCACTCAGCGGTCCGGATCTATTTTCCGCACACGACGGGGTTCATGCCCAAGCTAACAGGTCTCCGATTTGGTACTCCAAAGGGCAGTTTTTCCAGGGAAGAGAGCAAAAATGAGTCCCAAAACGCTCTCGCAAGGACTGATTGAATTATCCCCTGTATCCAAAAGGAGTACCGAATATGTGGGATAATTCGAGCAGCCTCTGCGAAGCCATTTTCTGGCTCATTCTTGCTTCCTTTCCTGGAGAAACTGGCCGATGGTACGCCTAAAGTGACCTTTTAGCCTGGGTAGCAGCCCTCGCGTGTCCAGGTATACCTGGCTCCCGGCTTTCCGCGCCTCCTTACCCAAGGGGCGCTGGCAAAGGACAACTGAGGAGGTAGTGTGTGCTCCACCGATAGGTTGCCCGTCCAGCGGCCATGGCCGGGGTGCGCTGCCGGTACCAGGGTCTCCTCGGGGAGTTCGCGCCCGCTTGCCCTTGCATCACAACGCGCAGCGAGCCGTGTGGCCGGACAAAATGATAGTACGCCAGCCACCACTGGAGTTGGGCCTCCAAATGGGGAAGGTGCCACGCGGTCGCCCAGGTGCGGCGCGCCAACGCCGCACCCCGCGCCGGATCGTCAAGTTGACCCGCTCGATAAACGCCGTGTTTACCTGGCCAGAAAAGCCCAACGCCTGCAAGGATTCTTTGAAGGCGCCCCCAGTTCCCAACCGCATCACGTGCTTGACCCCCACCAGCTTGCGTCGGCGATAGCGCATCTCGCACTTGCCCATACAGGAAACCTGCCTCTACCTGCCACTGTGGCTTCTTGCTCCTACCGCCAGGGGCTTTGATCCACTGCCCAAAGTAGGCGGTCAATGCGTAGAAATAGGGATTCAGTCCGTCGCTGGCGAACAACGGAAGACACCCCGGAGCCAGACGCTCTCGCAGATGATGAATCAACAGGTGCGCCCTGTCGTGCGTGCGCGGACCAAGTTGGAAGACCGTGTACGACTTTCCCTCCTCATGACCAGGTGAGTGATCACCTCGTAGCCATCATCCTCTCGCCTGCTTAGCCCGTCTCCCCTGCTGATACAGGCGCCACTCGGTGCGCGCTTCTTCGCGCAGTTGTAGCACGAAGTGGTTCCAGGGGAGCAACTGCTTTTGCAGCCCCTTGATCGGCAGCCGCTTGATCACCTCTTTCTGTTGCCACACCACCAGTTCCTGTGCGGGCCCATCCACCTCCAAGACCACGTGCGTGCCTGCCAGGGCCTGCTTGATGTGATAGGGCCGCTTCTCCAGTTGCACACTGCCATCCCTTTTGACCTTGCGGGCGAAGCGCTGGCCATGGATGGCTTGCACCCACCCATCTGGGTCGATGACGTCCGGCAGGGGTGGACGTGCTGGCAAGTTGGGAAAGGCCACCCGCGGTGGACGATTGCCACAGGGCTTGGCCTGGTTGGGGCGCTCATGGTTGTAGTGGTGGTGATACTGCGCCGTGACCTCCCGCACCTGGCCCAAATCGGTGGGGTGATGGAACAGCAAGCACTCGTACTTGTAACTTTTATTGTATCTCTCCACCCCTCCATTTTTGTCCGGACGCTGGGGCGGGCAGATGTACACCCCGACTTTCAGACAGTGCAGCATGCGCACAAACGGACTGAGGAAATCGCGTCCGCTGGCCGATCCCACCCACCGGACATCGCGATCAACACTCACCAAATCTGGCAGCCCCCACTGGGAGAAGGTCTCCACTACCGCAAGCAGTGCCGTCTCGGCCGTGAAATCCTCGCGCACCTGGGCGTTGAGCACGACCGCGGTCCCCACATCGTAGGTGTTGAGCGTCTCGACGACATGCTGCCGCTTGCCCATCTGCTCAGTCGCAACCGTGCTGTCATCTTTGAAATCCCGTTGCCAGTATTGGAGCGGCCCCGGCCGCTCCATGGGCACGCGTTGGCGTCGGGGCGGGTGGGCGATGCGGCCGTGTTGGGTGAGAATCTGCCAGATGGTATGGGTCGAGCGCGGCACCAGGACACCGGAGGACTGGAGGGCCTGGTCACGACCAAGGTAGTACAAAATAGCTTTTGGGCCCGGCGTCCGGTGGAGGTTTTCGGGCGGATGATCACGGATGTCCAAGATACGTTCGATGGCGAGCGCGCTGGTTTTGGGTGGTGGATGGATGCGGGCAGAGGAGCGGCGCCACAAGACGGCTTCGTCGGTAGGAGGCGCCTCTCGAAGCCGCTTCATCCATTTCTTCACCCAGCCGAGCGACCGCCCGATCTGGTCAGCATACTCCTGGCGTGGCCAGTCGGGATGCTCGCGGAGCAGGTGACGCAGGTGTGCACGGTTGGCAACCAGTTCGGCTTCTTCCATGGCAATGGCTCCTGGCAAGAGATTAAGGCTTGCCTGGAGTCTACAACAAGAAGGCAGTGGCTACGAGGTGATCACTCACCCGGTCATGAGGAGGGAAAGTCATACAGACCGGAATGCATTTGGAAATCGGGTCAATGGCCACCCAGAGCCACAGCACCTGCGTGTGGCTGCGCAAGCGCGTGCGTAATTCATCCAGTTGCACGTGCGCGATCTCCAACTGGCAGAAGGTGCGCTCTTGCAAGGTTTGCACATGCGCTCCGGCACTGAGGAGCCACCGGGTGATGGTCGCATGCCGAAACCCAAAGATCCGTTCGGCGGCAGACACATCCAGCCCTTCTGCCAGCGCGCCGAGCACCAGCGCCACCTGCCGCGACGGGGTTTTCAGCCGATACATCGGGGTATGGAGCCGCGCGCTAAAACACGTCTGGCACGCCTGACAACGCCACCGTTGGATGCGCTCGACTTTCCCATGTCTGCCATCACTCACCACGGCATGGACCTCGGCGTCGCTGATGCCAAAATACGGGCAGGCTCGGTTCGGACAGGCCGCCCCCTCCGTGTTCACCAATTTAGGTGCTCCCCGGCGGCTTTTGACCTCGCGCCAGGGCTGCGACTTTGGCAGATATCGGCTTCTGGACCGTTTCAGTCAAAGCCGCCTGACAGCACGCAGGGCAACCGAGCGGGGAGCGTGGTTTGAGACGACGAGGGAGGTGAGAGCAGGGCGACACCTGAGCACAGGAGGAACTGCGGAAGCTCCTGGAGTATTGATACAGCCAGACTCCGAGCAGAATGGGCAAGCAGAGGAGCAGGACCAAGTCGTCGTGTAAGGACATAGCATTTACCGCTTGAAATCATAATGGTGAAGATCTGATTCCAAGCGTACCGAGCATCCACAGACTTTGTCAAATGCTTGGCAGGATGGAGGGAATTATCCCACACCGAGTGTAGTGTTTTCTGTCCTCTACTCTCCCGGTTTACACAGGTTCCCCCTCCTGTCTGCTCGGTTACACCAGTCGCTGCCCGCAGCGGGTTCACCTCCCTGCCCAGTTGCGCTGACGCCGGGCACGTAGCGCTGTCTCGGTCCGGCCCCACTCTTGGCGCGCCTCCAGCCGCAACTGGTCGACAAAGTCGTCGAAGGCCAGCAGGTCCTTCTTGATCCCCTTGAGCGGGAGGCGTTTGACCGCTTCCTTGCGGCGCCAAACCACCACCTCCCGCGCCGGGGCGTCCACTTCCAGCACCACATGCGTGCCCGCCAGGTCTTTCTGGACGTAGTAGCGTTTGTCGCCCAGCTTGACGCACCCCTCGGGATCCACCTTGCGGGCGTAGTGCTCGCCGTGAATCGCCTGCACCCAGGCATCCGGGTCCACCCACAGCGGGAGCGCGGGTCGCACTGGCAGCTCAGGGAAGGCCACGCGCGGCGGGCGGTTGCCACACGGCTTCGCCTGGTTCGGACGCTCGAAGTTGTAGTGTTGGTGGTACGTGGTGGTGACTTCGCGCACCTGGCCCAGATCAGTCGGCTGATGCTTGTCCAGGCACTCTTCTCCCAGCGAACGATGGAATCTTTCGACCACCCCATTCTTATCTGGTCGCTTGGGTGGACAGATGTAGGGCTCAACGCCCAGGCAGTGCCAGAAGCGCACAAACGGACTGGGGAAATCGCGCCCGCTAGACGAGCCGACGAACCGCGGGTCGCGGTCAAAGCCGGCCACCTCGGGCAGTCCATACTCCCGCAGCGTCTCCACCACGGGGGTAAACACCGTCTCCGCCGTGTAGTCCTCGCCAGGCTTGACGCAAAGGGCGAGGGAGGTGCCCACATCCACGATGTCAAACGTTTCGACCACATGTTGCTGCTTCCCTTCCGGGTCGGGTGGCACACTGTCCGCATCCTTGAGATCGAATTGCCAGGAGACGAGTGGGCCTGGACGTTCCATGGGCACATGGGTACGGCGAGGGCTTTACGCAATGCGGCCATGAGCGGTGAGGATCTGCCAGATGGTGCGGGGCGAGCGCGGCAGGCGCAGCCCTTTGGCGAGTAGATCCTCCTGGCGGTGGAGGTAGTACAAGATCGCCTTTGGACCGGGCGTGCGTTGTAAGTGTTCCGGCGGATGATCACGGATCTCCAAAATCCGGTTGATCACTGCCTCCGGCAGTGGGGGCGGCAGATGGTGCCGGGCGGAGGAGCGATTCCACAACACCGCTTCATCAGTGGGAGGGGCAGCGCGCAACCGCTTGACCCAGCGCTTCACCCAGTCACGTGGGCGCCCGATCTGTTCGGCCAATTCTTGATAGGGCCAGTCGGGATGGGCTAGGAGCAAACGGCGGAGGTGAGAGCGATCAGCGACCAGGTGCTCTTCCATGCAAGCAACCTCCAAGCAAGAGGTAGGAGTCTTGCTTGGAGTCTACACCAAGGGACCAGGAGGGGGAACCTGTGTAAACCGGGAGAGTAGAGGACAGAAAACACTACACCGAGTGAGGGAGTATCCACCATTTACGCGAGCAGCCCGATAGCCAGGGCTAGCTCTGCATTATTCCAGAGTTTGAAGATTGAAGAAACCCATTCCCGGCATGTGCGACCTCACCGCCTTTTTCGGGCTAATATAATACGGGTATGAGTACATTTGAGAACTCCTCCCACTCTAGGGCTGGGAATAAATCGCCACTGCAAATGCTTGCTCGCTTTTCGGGGCTGCCGGAACCGCTGGCACAAGCTCTGGTGGCCTACAGTGCAGCTGTACTCAGCGTTTCGCTGGTGACGCTCGCCATTGGGATTGCTACCACATTTATTCATGTTGAGGGCCTGTCGCTGGTCTATCTGCTGGCCGTTCTCTGGCTGGCTTGCGTCTTCGGGCGTGGGTCGGCTATTGTCGGGGCTTTTTTGGCCTTCCTGGCCTTCGATTTTTTCTTTGTGCCTCCCTTTCACCGTTTCACCGTGGATGATCCTGTGGAGTGGATTTCGCTGTTAGTGCTGCTGGTCACCGCGCTGGTCATTGGGCAGTTGACGGCAACCGTTCAGGCACATGCACAGAAGGCGCTGCTCAGCCAGCAGCGTATCACCAGGCTATACTCCCTGGCCGAAATGATCGCCTCCACTGCTGATGAAGATCACCTCCTTCAGATCGTATCCCAGCAGATCGTGCAAACATTTGTTACTAATGGCCTGGAGGCTGCTGCCCTTTTTGTGCCAGATGAAGCGCGCCAGTTGGTGCAGAGGGCAGTCGCCCCTGCTGAAAGCCCAGTGCGCGATATCCTCTCTCTCGCCTCCCCGGAGCAATCAGCAGCGGCAACCAGGGTGCTTCAACTGGGAGCACCGATGAGCCTCAGCTCGCCCATCAAGCTGGCGGGCGCTGAAGAACCAGATACCCTGGCGTATTTCCCGCTGTGGAGCGGCCATCGGGTAGTTGGTGTGGTGGGCATGGTCGGCACTGCCGAGATCAAGAGATTGATGAAGGTACTGCCTCCATTATCTGCGACCAGCAGCCCGGTCGCGGCAGACGAAGCAATGCTGGATCCACAAGCAGAACTGTTTGCGGCATTTTGCCGCCAGATGGCGCTGGCACTGGACCGGGCTGCTTTACGCAAACAGGCGATTCATACCGAAGCCCTACAAGAAAGTGATCGCTTGAAGAATGTCTTGCTCGGGTCGGTCACGCATGATTTGCGTACTCCGCTGGCCTCCATAAAAGCAGCCACCAGCAGTTTACTCGAGCCTGGGATGTCCTGGCGTGCTGAGGATTGTCGCGAGTTCATTGAAGCCATTGACGCCAGCACCAACCGACTGAGTCATTTAGTCGGCAACTTACTGGATCTTTCGCGGCTGGAGGCTGGCGTCGCTACTCCGGTAAAAGATTGGCACCTGATCAGTGAGGTGATAGCCACGGCACTCAGCCAACTTGATCGATCAGGACAGACCCAGGGCCATCGCATTCACATTGAAGCGCCAGAAACGCTCCCCCTGGTCCCATTGGATTACGCACAAATTGAGCGGGTGCTGATCAATCTGCTCGAAAATGCGCTCAAGTATTCACCACCAGAAAGCACGATACGCATCGTGGCCCGTACCAGGGACGAGCCAGCTGAATTGTATGTCTCCGTCTCAGATCAGGGCATCGGTATCCCTGCTGACGAGCTTGGAGCCATTTTTGGCAAGTTCTATCGGGGGCGTCAGATCAACCTGCCCTGGGCAAATGGCCGCCTGATAGCAGGAACCGGGCTTGGGCTGGCCATTTGCGATCAAATCATCCAGTCGCATGGAGGGCGCATCTGGGCAGAAAGTCAGCCTGGCGAGGGATCCACCTTTGGCTTGACGCTGCCTATTCCATTGACGCATCCAGATGGCAAGCTGCCTGAAATAGTCTTACCAGAACTGACTCCAGCACCTACAGAAACGGCTGACCTCCCATGAACGAAGAACAAGCCACGCAAGATGAGCCGCAGCCCACCGCTCCGCGCAGCACTGAAGGAGTGCGTGTCCTGGTCATTGACGACGAACCAGAAATCCGCCGTGCCCTTCGTACCGGCCTGGGTGGAGCAAACTTCGCCGTCGAATGGGCACCCACTGGAAAGCAAGGACTGGAACTCGTGACCCGCTGGCATCCTGATGTCGTCATCTTGGACCTTTCACTCCCGGATGAGGATGGAATTGAGGTGTGTCGTCAGTTACGTGAGTGGTCATCTGTGCCCATTATTGTGCTCTCGGTACGCTCCAACGTCCAGGATAAAATTACGGCGCTCAATCTTGGCGCTGATGATTACTTGACCAAACCCTTTAGCATGGGGGAACTGATAGCGCGCATCCGAGTGGCGCTGCGCCATGTAGCTCATGGGGGCCTCGGGAGCGGTTCTGACGCCCAGTTCCAGACTGAGGGACTGCTCATTGATTTTGAGCGCCGCAAGGTCACAGTTGACGGAAACGAGGTACGCCTGACGCCGACTGAGTATGAGGTGCTGAAGTTTCTGGCAATGCACGCAGGTAAAGTCATTACCCACCGCACGTTGCTCCATGCTGTTTGGGGACCGCACTATGAAGATGAGGCCCACTATCTGCGTGTCTTTGTGGGCCAACTTCGCCGTAAGATTGAACCCGACCCCAGTCGCCCGCACTACCTCCTGACCGAGCCGGGCATCGGCTATCGCCTGCAGGGGGAGAACTAATCCTCCATCAGGCGCGAATTCTTTATACCATCCTTATGCTCCTGGCCCTTCTCCTTTATACGGGCTTTACACCCTCTGCCGTATCGTAAGAAGCGAAAACATTCCGAGGAATACCCTGTTTCTGCTTTGAGGAGAGGAGCGTCATTTATGGCACAGCAAGCATCTGAGGATGCACCAACATCGCCTCTGGAATCGGACACGCAGTTGCCAGGACGAGGCAAAAATGGTTCTGCCGACCATCTCTTATCCAGTCTGGGAGGAGAAGAACTGGTGGCTGGCTCGCGCCCAGGCAGTGATTATGTGCGCATTTATGCCAGCCCGGCGCGCGAGTTTAAACGGCTTGGTCCTGGGCGCTTTGAAGCAACCGAACTGGCTGCCTTGCCGCGCTCCCCGTTTCGACGCCGATTGGTAGGCGTCAAACGGTTGCTCATTGGGGCGCCCATTTCTACTGAGCGCTCCATTCACGAACGGCTCAACAAACTCAAAGGACTGGCGGTGCTTTCTTCCGATGCGATTTCTTCTTCAGCCTATGGCACTGAGGCGTCACTGGCAATTTTGGTCGTGGCCGGGGCAGGGGCGCTGGCTGTTAACCTGGGTATTGCCCTCGTGATTATCAGCCTGCTGGCGATTGTGGCGTTGTCCTACCGCCAGACGATCTTTGCCTATCCGAATGGTGGTGGCTCCTATATCGTCGCGAAGGATAATCTGGGGGTGACTCCTGGCCTGGTGGCGGCAGCGTCGCTGTTAATTGATTATGTCTTGACGGTTTCGGTGAGTATCTCTGCCGGGGTGGATGCGATTACCTCGGCGGTGCCGTCCTTCTATGCGTATTCTGTCGAGATTGGGCTGGCAGCGACAGTGCTCATTACGGTGATTAACCTGCGTGGTGTGCGGGAATCGGGCACCATATTTGCCGCGCCAACCTATCTCTTTATCTTCAGTTTTCTGCTGATGATTCTTGCAGGAGTAGCACGTGCATTCACGCACGGTGGGCTGCTCCACCCAACACCGCCACCCACGATTCACACCACCCAAGTGCTCACGCCGTTCCTGCTGCTTACCGCCTTTTCCTCTGGCTGTGCAGGGATCACCGGGGTGGAGGCTATCTCCAACGGCGTGCCAGCGTTCAAGCCGCCTGAATCGCGCAATGCCGCACGCACGCTCGTTTGGATGGTCGTGATTCTAGGGACATTTTTGGCGGGCACAACGTATCTCGCCTGGCGCTTTGGCATTGCGCCCAACCCGGCAAGCAATCCCACGGTGGATTCGCAAATTGCCAGCCTGGCCTTTACCGGGCCATTTGTCTGGATGTACTACATTTTCCAGTTTGCCACCGCCCTGATCCTGGCGCTAGCGGCTAACACGAGTTATGCTGACTTCCCGCGCCTCTCCTCGCTGCTGGCACGCGATTGCTTCCTGCCGCGCCAGTTTGCCTTTCGTGGAGACCGGCTGGCCTTCTCAACTGGCATCATCGTCTTGGGCGTCTTTGCCTCAGTATTGCTGGTCGTCTTCAAAGGCAGCACAGAGGCGTTGATTAATCTCTATGCCGTTGGCGTCTTTATGTCCTTCACACTCTCCCAGAGCGGCATGGTGGTGCGCTGGTGGCGCCAGCGTGGGCAGGGGTGGCAGCGGAGTCTGGTGATTAACCTGGCAGGAGCCATTGCAACTACCGTAGTCGTGGTGATCGTAACTCTCACCAAGTTTGATCGTGGCGCCTGGATTGTGGTGCTGCTTATTCCAGTATTGTTCCTGATGTTTCGAGGGATTCATCGCCACTATGGACGGGCGCAGGCCCAGATTGCGCCGCTGACGCCAGTCGCTGCGCAAGATGTGCGTCACATCATGATCGTGCCCATTGTTGATCTGAATCAGCCTGCCTTGCAGAGCCTGGCCTACGCTCGCTCGATCACGCCTGATGTCGTGGCGGTCCATATCACCACCGACCCGAAAGAAGCGGTGGAGCTTCAGGAGAAATGGGAACACTGGGCCAAAGAGTTTGAGCCAAATACCCATGCTTCAGTAGGAGGGCGGCAACCGGACCCAACCCGCCATCCGCACCTGATCTTGATTGAGTCGCCTTACCGGGCATTGGTGGCCCCACTGCTGTCCTATATTGATCTGGTGCGACGCCAGCATCCCAACCAGACCATCACCGTGGTGTTGCCGGAGTTTATTCCCGTGCATTGGTGGGAAGGTATCCTACACAATCAGACGGCGTTGCGTCTGAAAGCAGCGCTGCTATTCCGGCCTGGCATCGTGGTGACCAATGTGCCCTATCATCTGGTGCGTTGAGTGCCCATCAAGAAATACTACCTTTCCGGCATCGTGACATCGGCCGACCTCGCTCGCCTGATCTGTCCCCCTGGAAGTTCTGGCCAAGCCTCCCTTCGTCTCCTGGCCTCGTTTCCATTTCGGCAGGCGGCCTGATGGCTTTGGGGCATCGGCCCGCCTGCTCGTTGCTTTCCCTAGGAGGACAGTCCACACCACTCTCACCAGCAAATAGGCTCTTTTTCCCAGCACTTTGCTTCCCCTAGCCTCATGTGAGGGAGAGGGGACCATTCAGCATTTATTCTTGAGCCACTAGCTCTTGAAACACATGCCTGCCAAGCCTGTTCTCTGCTTTTGAGTACCCCAAGCCTTCTCCTTGGCAGAAGCCCTGACATACCGCCCGCTTAGTAGGCAGTCCTCAATCCAAGCGGCTGCTCCAGTACACTGAAAAAATACGGCAGAGCGAGATTGACAGGCTAAGCACCGGCGAAACGCCGGATAACGAGCGGCAGATGCGCCAGAACCGCCTCTTTACTTGTGCGCTATGAGAGAGCTACTGTTCGGAGAGGAGCAGCGTGGGTCGTCTTTGAGCGAGTCCGCAGGAGCAGGAGATGCGAGGACAGGAGGAGCTATGCCTGGGAAGAGACACCCTGTGCTGGCTGCTTGTGACATCCGTTCGAAAACCGAGGCTTGTTCGGGGTCTTGAAACGCTGGCTGTACGTTTAGCAAGAGAACGTCCTGAAGGGTTCCACTCTCAAAGTTGTCGTATACGACAATTACCGCTTTTTGAATTTTAAAGATAGACACCTGTGTTACTGATAATTAATAGCCTGGCGAATGAAAATATTTTCATGTGTGTTGGATGCTTGCCAGATCCGGAGGAATGAACCGGTTTGTCAGGGCGATGGTGGTTACTTGGGACATCTGTTCAAAATAGAGGCATTGAGAGAGGGCTTCTTCTCGAAAATGGAGCATGAAATAGCAAATAGCCAGGAGGGCAAACGAAACAAACCAACCAGTTTTTTCTTGACACAATCGAGGAAAACGTGTCACGCGCTCTCGTTGGAACTAATCAGACGCCCGTCGGTTCCGCCGCCAGATAAATATCTGTTACAACCGGGCCGAAGAAAGCCCACAGGACGCTAGCAAAGGTCTAGCGTCTTTTTTTCTGCGTTGGGATGCTCTTCCACTGCCAGATGAGAGATCCGGACGGTCTTCTCCGCTCCGCGTCAGCACAGGTCAGTGAGGCGCTGCGCGACGGCGAGCGCATGCGTCAGACGCGCCTCCTCCCCCTCGCCGAGGAGCGCGCACGGAGGCTGCCAGGGCGGCGCGCAACGCCCCCGGCTCGACCGCCCCCACGTGGGTCTCCCCAAAGCGTGCGAGGGTCGGAGCTGCCAGGTCGTCGTAGCCGCGCGCCTGCACTGCGAGCCGCCCTTCGCGCAGGCAGGCTAGAGCGAGCGCGTGGTCGCGTACGGCGCCGACGTAATGCTCGGCCTGCCAGACCCGCCCACGCTCAATGCACGCCCGCGCGTGGAGCGTGTAGATGACGCCCCACCCGAAGAGGTCAAAAGCGACCACCGGCGTGGGAAGGGAGAGGTACCCCGTGCCGGCTGGCGTGGGCACCGCTGACTCGCCCGCCGCGGTCTGGCCGAAGAGCAGCCGGAAGCGGGACCCGGCAGGACGAAACTGCGCTGCTGGCGTCATCGAGAGATCGCACTGCAGCGCGTCCGGCAGCAGGAACACGCGGTAGGTCGTCGGACCGCGCTCCAGGTCGACCAGATGCACCGCCTCGAGTTCATCGATGAGTGTGCGCGTCCAGTCCTGGAGCACGTCCGCGACCGGCACCTGGTCGGCGATGGCGAAGGTGAGGTCCAGGTCAGAGAAGCGTTCGCCGCCCGTAATATGCGGAAATAGCATCCGGCGTGCTGAATCCTCGCCCCATCTATCACCGCCCTGTCGGTTATCAACTTCGCCTCCTCCTCTCTTCCCTCTTTACCAATGCTATGATAGTGTCCTCTCATCATTATCTATTGCAGGGGGATATATGGCCTTCACTTTGGTTGCACACCTCTTTTCTGCCCTTCTTGATTTCCTCAGTTTGTTTGCTAGGTCGGAACGCGAGAAAGATTTGGAGATTCTGCTGTTACGCCAGCAATTACGCCTCTTGCAACGGAATCGCACCCGTCCTCCTCGTCTTTCCTGGTGGGAGAAAGTGCCGCTGGCCGTGCTAGCTAGCAAACTGGTGCAACGGGCCACGAACCCCCGCGCTCGGCTCAGCCAAAGTTTGCTTCTGTTTACTCCTGAGACGGTGCTGCGCTGGCACCGTGAGCTGGTGCGACGAAAGTGGACATTTCGACCCCGGCCTGCTGTGGGCAGGCCGCGGATCGCGGCCGAACTTGAAGCGCTCATCGTGCGTTTAGCACAAGAGAACCCACGCTGGGGCTATGGCAAAATCGAGGGGGAACTACTCAAGCTTGGCTACCGTGTCGGGCGCTCGACCATTCGAGACGTCCTCAAACGCCAGCACATTCCGGCATCACCCCTGCGCACAAAGCAGAGCAGTACCTGGCGTGCTTTCCTGCGCCAGCATCAGCAGCAACTGCTGGCCTGCGATTTCTTCACGGTGGAAACATTACGGTTGCAGACGCTGTATGTGTTCTTCTTCATTGAGATCGGCACGCGTCAAGTTCACCTGGCTGGCTGCACAGCGCACCCGACCGCGGCCCGGGTCACACAGCAGGCACGGCACCTGGTGTGGAAGCTCCAGGAAGCAGGGAAAACGATGCGCTTTCTCCTCCACGATCGGGATGCCAAGTTTCCTTCCAGCTTTGATGTGGTGTTTGCGTCAGAAGGGATCAAAGTGGTCTTGACCCCTTTTCGCGCGCCGAATGCCAATGCGTATGCGGAGCGGTGGGTGCGCAGTGTGCGTGAGGAATGTTTGGACTACCTGTTGATTATCAACGAACGTCATTTGAGACATGTGCTGACAGAATACTGCTGGTATTATAACCATGCCCGTCCCCATCAAGGCATTGAGCAGCAGATTCCCGAATCAACAAACCACCACCCAGGAATTGGTGCGGTACAGCGGAGGGAGATTCTGGGAGGTCTCCTCCACGCTTACTATCGCGACGCTGCATAATAGCTCGATAGCGGCTGCGATGGACTTTTCGCACAGGACGGCGTTTTGAAAAGTGCTGTAGTTTATGCGGACACAAAAGATCTCTGAATAACCAAGGTCATACTGCTTATGAGCTGAGACAGATTCAGAGCAAGCTCGTATCGGTGCGCACGTAATGGCACGTATACCCACCCGGGTTCTTCCGCAGGTAGTCTTGATGGTACTCCTCGGCAGAATAAAATGCTTTGAATTTCTCGAGGCTCGTC
>DATBGS010000032.1:0-41478 GCA_036557885.1 Ktedonobacterales bacterium | reverse complement strand
AGCAGCAGCCGCGCCACAATCAGCGATTCGCGTTCTTGCTGCAACAAAGAAGCATCCTCGGTATGCTGAGCCGTCGTCTCATACCAGCGCTGTGCTGCCGCCAGATCGCCAGCAGCCAGCGCGAACCGGGCTTGCCAGCCGCGCGCCTCGCGTTCAATATGCCGCCAGGGGCGCTGCTCCAACAGCGTCAGCAGTTCTTCCAGGGTGCTCTGGGCCTGAACCGTTGCGCCCCGCGCGTGCAGAATGCGCGCCTTCACCAGCAAGGCGGGCAGCAGAATATGTTCTTCGGCATAGTGTCGGCCAATGTGTTCAGCCTCGCTGTTGGCCGTGTCAATGGCCTGCTGCACCTGCTGCTCAGCAGCGTCGAGATCGTTCCATTCCAGTGCAAGCGCGGCCAGCATACTCAGCGCCTGGCTGTAATCGGCCAGGTCGTCTCCGGCTTCAGCAATCACCTGGCGATACAGCGCTGGCGCCTGGTGGAGTTGGCCCTGCAACACCCGAATATCCGCCAGGATGTGCATAGCGGCGCGCACCCCATAGGGCTGTCCTGTCGCCTGGCACAACGCCCGCGCCTCCAGCACCGCTTGCTGCGCCGCGATGAGCCTTCCAGCCAGCAGTTCCTCAACGCCCAGATGGAGCGAGCAGATACCACGCCAGTATTTTTCGTCTTCTGGCAGCAATTTGAGCGCCTGCCTGGTGGCGGCAAACGCTTGTACGTGTTCCCCCTGCCACCAATGGATTTGCGCCCGAAATGCCTGTATTCCCCCAAGCCGCTGCTGATTGCCTTCTGCCTGCCAGAAGCGCTCGGCCAGGGTAAGCGGCGCCTCGACCAGCGCCCGCGTTTCGGCGGCGCTGCGGTCCAACGTGTAGAGCAGCATGGCGGCATAGTTCAGGCAGAGCGATGGATGCGTAGCGAGCAAATCCTCTGGAAGCTGCTCCACCCAGCGGCGGAGCGTGTAGACTTCATTGAACAAGAGGTGCAGTGCGCAGAACTGATCAGCTAGCGCGGCAGCCCGCCGCGTATCCTGGGCGGCAAAGGCGGCTTCTATAGCCTCTGTCAGCAGGCTGCGCTCCTCATACCACCGGCTGGCCTGCCGCGACATCTCGCTGAGCGTTGCTTCTCCCAGGCGTCGGCGGGCTTCGTGCTGCAAGGCTTCGGCAAAGAGCGCGTGATAGCGATACCACTGGCCGGATTCATCCAGCGGAACGAGAAAGAGGTTGGCGCGCACCAGATGATCGAGCATCTGCTGGCTGTCCGTTCTACCAGTGACAGCGTTGCAGAGCGAACCCGTCAGGCGGCTCAGCGAGGCCGTCTGGAGCAAGAACTGCTGCACCGGCTCCGGCTGGGCGTTGAACACCTCGCTCATCAGGTATTCCAGAATATGCCGGTGGCTGCCGGAAAAGTTGAGCAGCACTTGTTCAATCTCCTGCGGCGTCTGGCGGCCTTGCAGCGCGAGCGCCACCAGATGCAACCCGGCGACCCAGCCCTCGGTGCGCGCCTCCAGACGCGCCAGCACTTCCGGCGAAAGCGGCTGTTGGAGCGTTTGCTGAAGAAACGCCTGTGTTTCCTGCGCGGAAAAGCGCAGGTCGGTTGCGTCAAATTCGCTCAGATCGTTGTGTGCGCGCCAGCGGGCCAGCGGCAGCGGCGGGTCGCTGCGGCTCATCAGCAGCACATGCAGCGTGTCCGGCAGATGGTCCAGCAGAAACGCCAACTGTTCGTGAATCTGCGGCTCGCTGATGACGTGATAATCCTCCAGCACCAGCATATGCGTGCCGGGAAGCTGCGTCAGTTCATTCAGAAACGCCGTCAGGATGCGCTCAACTGGGATTTGCTGCGGAGATTGCAGCAGCGCCAGGGCCGTCTGGCCGATGCCAGTATCGAATTCCTGGCAAGCAGTGATGAGATAGCGCCAGAAGCGCACCGGGTCGTTGTCGCCAGCATCCAGCGAAACCCAGGCCAGCGGCGGCAGATCGTGGCGGGCGGCGCGTGCTGCCATCCACGCGCTGACCAGCGTGGTTTTGCCAAAACCCGCCGGGGCCGAGAGCAGCGTCAGTTGGCGCTCCAGCCCGGCATCCAGCCGCGCCAGCAAGGAGTCGCGTGCAACGAGCGCCGCGCGCAGGCGCGGCGGAGCCAGCTTGGTTCTCAGCAGATCAGAAGTATCGGGTGGTTGGAGGGGCTGCGCCTTTCTCCACTGATTGCGTTGCATGAGTCCTTGCTCCCTGCAAAACTAATAACATGTCTCGTCTATTATGGCATGGCCGGGCTTGTCCTGCCCTGCTTGCGTTTCCCGCCAGGGTCGGCGGGGCTACAAGCGCGGCTCTGCTCGTAGCCCCGCCGACCCTGGCGGGCCGTCCTCGCCCCTGACCGGCGGGACGCCGGGGCTACAAACTACGCTTTTCGCTGGGCTGGATGACGCGCAGTTGTGCCAGCATCTCCGGGTGCTGCGAGAGGCGATCACGCACCATCGCGCGGGGCGAATGGCAAAAGGATGGGCAGCCATCGGTTCGCCGGACGAGCGCGCTGCTGGGGTCGGCCTGGCAGCGGCCCTGGGCATAGTCGCCCGGCGCGGCCTGGTAGAAGCGACAGCAGCCGCAGTGCTTCTTAATGCGCGTGATGCGTCGGGCAAGGTTTCCTCCAGCGGTGCAGCAAAGCATCGCCGTGCCAATGGTGCAAAAGGCGCCGCCCAGCACGACTAAGAGGCTGGCCGGATTCGAGCCATCTGCCGCGCCTCCCCAGAAGAAAAAGCTGAGGCTTGCGGCCACACCTAAGAAGATCAACACCAGCCCCCGCCTGAAGCTGACCGGCTCTGGCTCAGTCCAACAGCCTTTGGTGGGGAGGTAACGCGGACGATGGGCCGTTGCGCGGCGCGAGGGATGCGGCAGAGGGATGTGTGCAGGCGTCATAGAGTCCTCCTTGGTGTGCAGGTCTGCGAGCGTGCTTTTTATCTGGGTCTTCAATTATATAACATAAGATATTGAAAAAGTCAATACTTGAATTAAATATTTCAATATCATCATGCAAAGAAGCTCACCTGCACCACCGGCATCCCCGCTGATGCGCTGGTCCCCAGCCGGAAGCCGGGGGTACCAGGGGCGCCGCGCAAACCAGCAAGAGCGAGGTGTCCATTTGGGGGAGAGAAGTGCCAGAACTCCTTGACAGCACGCGGTATTTCAACTATACTAGTGTCAACAGCTAGACGAGACGCGGAAATCCTCGCTGGTCTGGCTGTGAGCAACGAAGAGAAAATGGCGCGGCGACGCCAATCTTTAAGAAAAAGCGTCGCCACCGTCAGAAGTTGCAGAGTCTGAAGGCTCTGTGGAGTGTCGAAGGTGTTGTTGCGTGCCTTCTCGCATCCATCATAAGCAGCAAGGGCTGCACTGGTCAAACAGGAGTCATTATACCAGCAAGGACAGCAACCGTCAAGCATAGAAGGCAACTTACAGGACTTTCGCAGGTATGAAGGGAGGTGATGCGACAAGTGGATAGCAAAGGGATGGAGTGAGTTATCCACAAAAGAGGATGGATGGTGTAAGACAATCCCCTTGGGATTCCCCGCGTCGTGGTGACGCACGAATCGTTCATCCCTGCTGTGTCAGGCAGCAGAAAGGGCGGATTCCTGCTGTGTCACACAGTTCTCTTGAGCGAAGTTTGAGCGCGACCCTCTCAAGAAGGAGGGATGATTATAAAGTTATCCACAAGAAGGGCCTCATCGTGAGGGGGCCTCATCGTGAGGGGCCTCATCAGAGGGAGCGTCAGGATGACGCTCCCTTTCTCCAAGGGGGGCGTCATCCTGACGCCCCCCTGAAAAAGCGGATTCTTTTCGTTCAAGCGTAAAAAGCAGTTGGAGGAAACTTGCATGAAACCAGAGGTGTCCCCAATCATTCCAGTGGATCAGGTGGTTATTTCCTTTGCAGGCCATGAATTTCTGGTGGTGCGCTTTTCCGATGGTCGTGTTGCAGTGGTTCTCAGGCACTTGTGTGAGGCTCTTGACATTGATCGTTGGAGCCAAACACGGCGTATTCAGTCACATCCTGTTCTTAGCAAGAGTCTTCTTCTGGCTCAAATTGAAACGCCTGGAGGACCGCAAGTTGTCAATGTTCTTGTGACCTGGGCGATGCCGTTGTGGTTGGGTGGCTTTGACCTCACCCGTCTTTCTGAGGAGAAGCGGGAGTTGATCATGCTGCTTCAGACGGACGCGGTTGATGCCTTCAATAGCCACTTCTATAAAGCTGACATCCAGGCACGCCCGCAGGAGCAAGCGAAGGCTCATCAGTCTCCCCCGCCGCTGCCCCCACGAGATGAGCCGCCGCCGTCGGTGGCCGAGATGCGCCGCGCGCTAGCGAACCGCATCGAGCAGGAAGACCAGCGGGGAGAGACGCGGCTGACCAGGGTGGAGCAGGAGCTAGAGGGGCAGCAGGCGGAAGGGCGGGCGGCGCAGGCCGAAAATCAGCGGCGATTGCTCTGGGTCGAGAAGGAGATCGAGGCGTTGTGGGCGGTCCTGCTCGTCAATCCCGACGCGCCTCCTGGGGCGCTCAGCCCCGATCATGAGCGCACCATGCACCTCTTCCTGCGCGCGTGCCATATCATCAGCGGTCAACCAATTGCTGATCTGGAGTACGAACTGGCGGCGTTGATGGGGGTGGCCGATGTGACGCAGATACCAGAGGCGGCCTGGGACCGTCTGCTTGGCTGGTTCGCCGAGCGGCTGTACTAACCTCCCGCGCAGAACTGGCGAGCGTGCCGCTTGCTGCTGTGCCCTAAGAGAGAAGGGCACAGCAGCAAGCGTTTGATGGCAGGGCTTCTCAAAAAAGTTGCACCCCTTGACTTCTTCCACTTTGTTTGGTATCTTTATAGGTAATATCTATCGTGCCACGAGCCAAATAACTAGAGATCATTCTTTTCTTTAATTTTCCCCTCTTTACGCGCCATCTCTCTCCTTCTCTGGTGAATATTCCTTCGTCGTAGTGCTTGCCTGATGAAGGCGCACACAGCGCAGCAGACGCGAGAAAGGAGGCCATACCCACAAACATCCCTATGTGTCCCTGTTTTCCTCTTCACCGCAGCCCGGTTATCTCTTCGTAGAGTCATCAAACCATCGTATCTGAAAGGATGGGATTCATGGCAACCGCGTCAACGGAGATCAAGGTTCGCAACCGCTGGGGGATTGTGGTGGCTGCTATCATCATGCAAATTGCCTTAGGCGCCATTTATGCCTGGAGCGTCTTTGTCAAGCCATTGGAGGCAAAGCACGGCTGGGACGCCACCCAGGTAACGCTCACGTTTACCATCGCCATTTTTATGCTAGGCGTTGGCGCCACGATTGGCGGCTTCCTGCTGGACCGCTACGGCCCGCGTGTCATTGGGACGGCGGCGGGCGTCTGCTACGGCCTGGGGGTGCTGCTGGCCGGGTTCACCGGCGATAACCTCTACCTGCTCTACGGCACCTATGGCGTGCTCGGCGGGCTGGGCATGGGCCTGGGCTATATTGTGCCAGTGGCAACGCTGGTCAAATGGTTCCCAGATAAGCGCGGCCTGGTGACGGGCCTGGCCGTCTGCGGCTTTGGGGGCGGCGCGCTGCTGCTCTCGCCAATTGCTACCGCACTGATTGGAAGCGTGGGGGTTGGGAACACCTTCCTCTATGTTGGTATTGCCTACCTGATTATGGTGATTGTCGCGGCGCAGTTTTATGCCAACCCACCGGCAGGCTATGTCCCGCCGGGCTGGACGCCAACCACCAAAGTCAGCGCGCAGCGCGCATCCCGCGATTTTACCGCTGGTGAGGCGCTGAAACGCTGGCAGTGGTATGCGCAGTGGGGAATTCTGGCGCTCAACGTCTCTGCTGGCATCATGTTGATTTCTCAAGCCTCGCCAATGGCGCAGGATATTACCGGCGCCACCGTTGCTGTGGCCGCTGGATTGGTCAGCGCCATCTCGATCTTTAACTTCCTGGGCCGCGTCTTCTGGGCCTGGCTCTCGGATTTCATTGGGCGCCGCATGGTCTTCCTGACCATGTTTGTCGCCCAGATCGCGCTGTTCCTGCTGCTGGCTATCACCTCCAACTTTATCCTATTCTCCATTCTGGCGGTGGTGGTAGCGTTGTGCTATGGCGGCGGCTTTGGAACGATGCCCGCGTTTGCGGCTGACTACTTTGGCCCCAAGCGGGCAGGCTCGATCTACGGCTTTATGCTCACGGCCTGGGGCGTAGGTGGCATCATCGGGCCAATCCTGATTGCGCGGGTGAAAGACCTGACCGGCGGCTACACCGCCGCACTGTATATCATCGCGGGGGTGATGCTCGTCAGCACCCTGCTCCCGCTGCTCATCCGCCCGCCCAAGGTGCAGGAGGAAGAGGCTCCGGTCATAACTGGACAGGTGCAGCCCGCCTAACACTGGCCGGGCTGTTGGTGAGAATCTGTGCTATAGTTACTCTGAACGCCGCTGTCTCTGTGGTACGGCGGCGTTCAGTCCCCTTGAGCCGCCGCCCGGCGCACGCTTGCATCTTGCAGGAGGTTGCTCTCTATGGCAAAGCTGATGGCCCCTTCACTCTGGGCCAACTGGAAACCGTTTGGGCTTGGTGAAACCAAGCCGCATCATTTCTGGGAGATTTTTAAAACTGCCTGGCACAACAAACAGCACCCGCTCTATGCCTGGCGCATTCTGAACGATGGCTGCTGCGACGGCTGCTCGCTGGGCACGTATGGCATGCACGACTGGACGATGGATGGCATCCACCTTTGCACCATCCGGCTGAATCTGCTGGAACTGAACACGATGGGTGCCATGCCCTGGCAGCGGTTGGAAAACGATCTGGAAGGACTGAAGAAACTTTCCAGCGCAGAAATGCGTCAGTTGGGGCGCCTGCCCTATCCGATGGTGCGGCGCAAGGGAGACGCTGGCTTTAAGCGCGTCTCGTGGGATGAGGCGCTGGACGTGGTGGCCGACAAAATCCGCGCCACGCGGCCAGACCGCCTGGCCTTCTACCTGACTTCACGCGGGCTGACCAACGAGGTCTACTACGTGGCGCAGAAAGCGGCGCGTTTCCTGGGGACCAACCATGTGGATAACGCGGCACGGGTCTGCCATTCGCCCAGCTCGGTTGGCCTGAAGCAGACGGTTGGCGTGGGCGCGTCCTCGGTGTCCTACAAGGACTGGATCGGGACCGATTTGCTGGTCTTTGTGGGCAGCGACATCGCCAACAATCAGCCGGTGTCCACCAAGTATCTCTATTACGCAAAGAAGGCCGGGACGAAGATTGTCGTGGTTGGCCCCTATAAAGAGCCGGGGCTGACACGCTACTGGGTGCCCTCGGTGCCAGAAAGCGCCATGATGGGCACGAAGCTGATGGATGACTTCTATCAGATTTCAACAGGCGGCGATGTTGCCTTCTTCAATGGCACGCTCAAGTATCTGATTGAGCAGGGCTGGTACAATCAAGAGTTTATTGACAAGCACACGGTTGGCTGGGAAGAAGTGAAGGCGGAACTGGCAAAGCAAAGCTGGGAGATGCTGGAGCGCCACAGCGGGCAGACCCGCGATGATATGCGCCGCTTTGCCGAGCAGATTCACGCCGCGAAAAACGGCATTCTGGTCTGGAGCATGGGCATTACCCAGCATACCTTTGGCGTGCAGAACGTGAAAGCGGTGGTGAATATCGCCATTTCGCAGGGCTGGCTGGGCAGGGAACACGCGGGCGTCGTGCCGATTCGCGGGCACAGCGGCGTGCAGGGCGGCGCCGAAGTCGGCGCGGTGCCTGATGCGTTTCCGGGCGGCGCGGCGGTGAATAACCCGGAGAACATAGAGAAGTTTAGCCAGGCGTGGGGCTTTGAGGTGCCGGAGGCGCCAGGCATGCGGGCGGTGGCGATGATTGACGCGGCCTATGATGGCGACCTGGATGCCCTGTATTGCAGCGGCGGCAACTTCCTGGAGGTGCTGCCGGAGCCAGAATACGTGCGCGAGGCGCTGGAGAAGCTGACGCTGCGCGTGCATCAAGACATCTATGTCACCACGCAAATGCTGGTGGACCCGGCGGATACCGTTGTGCTGCTGCCCGCGCAGACACGCTACGAGCAGCCCGGCGGCGGCACCGAAACCAACACCGAGCGCCGCGTGATCTTTTCGCCGGAAATCCCTGGCCCGCGTGTGGGCGAGGCGCGCTGCGAGTGGGAAATCTTCCAGGAAGTGGCGGCGCGGGTCCACCCAGAGAAGCGCGACAAGATCATCTTCCAGAGCGCCCAGGCTATCCGCGACGAGATTGCGCGCGTGATGCCCAACTACGCGGGCATCGAGCGGCTGCGCAAGAAGGGCGATCAGTTCCAGTATGGCGGGCGCTTCCTCTATAAAGATGGGCAGTTTAAGACGCCCGACGGCAAGGCGCACTTCTTCGCGCTTCAGCCGCCGGAACTGCACCTGCCCGAAGGCCATTTCCTCCTTTCCACGCGGCGCGGCAAGCAGTTCAACAGCTTGATCCACGCCAAAAAGGACACCATGAGCGGCGCCCCGCGCGATGGGCTGCTGATGTCGGCGGAGGATGCAGCGGCACTAGGCGTCAAGAATGGTGATCGCGTGCAGGTCAAGAGCGACAACGGCCAGAGCATGGAGTGCCGCGTGCGGATAGACAACGTGAAGTCGCGCAACGTGCAGGCGTTCTGGCCGGAGTGCAACGTGCTCATCCGGCGGCGCGTGTGCGATGTGGCGGCAGGCGTGCCAGACTACAACGCGATTGTGGAGATTGTGCCCGTCAAAGCGGCGGTGCCGGTGGCTGTGGGGGCAGCGGGGGATTAGCGCGGGCATCATGCCTGCCTGCTGAAGAGAGCTATCTGCTGTTCACCAACAGCAGATAGCTCTCTTCTTGTTTACCCCCTGCTGTATAATAACAACGGCTGTCAGGTCTAGCGCTGGAAACTGGTTAAGAAGGAGGGAGCAATGAGATACTGGCTGATGCGCGCGGGGAGTGGAGGTATCGCAAAGGATTACTGCTTACAGCAGAACGTCATTGCGATGGATTGGGCTATAGGCACTATGGAAGCACTCTCGGATGATCTTGAGGCTTTCAAGAAGTTCTATCGGGATACTTATTCAGATGATAGCAGGGAGCAGATTGCCGCGAATGCCGCAACCAATCACCGTTTCGTGCATGAGATGCAGACTGGTGATGCAGTTGCGCTCTCCAACGCGAAAGATCAGTGGATATATTTAGGACAAGTTGAGGGTGCTTATTTTTATGCTTCCAGCGTGCCAAAAGAAGTCAAGGAATTTGTCCACCAGCGTAAAGTGAAATGGAAAGTTGCTTGTCCGCGTTCGGCATTCAGCGAAGCATTTCATGCCTCGTTGAATGTACATCTCACACTTTCCAGCCTAGATAAACATGCCGCTGAGCTTCAAACCAAGCTCAAGCCTTATAGCTGACAAGCAGTGGGCAGGGGCTATCAGGCCACCTAGTTCTGGCTCAGCGGCCCGCTGCTGCGCCCTTCCAGCAGTGGCAATTGCTGAGAGGGCTGGCCCACTTGAAGCCGGGCAATATCTGCGGCAGCCCGATTTGCCTCCGCCTGCGCGCGAATCTCATCGCGTTTGGCCTCGGCAATTCTCGCCTGCGCCTCGGCCACCGCAATTTTCCGTTTCTGGGTTTCTGCGTGCATCGAGCGGATCAGCCCAAGCACGCTGCCTCCCCCAACAAGCACCAGCACGACAAACCAGAACAAGTTTTCTGAGAGAAACTTGAGTAGTGCGTCCACGAGATACCTGCCTTTGCCGATGAGAATATGAAGAACCGGCTTTCAGTATACCGCTTGTGTCGCAGAGCTTGCAACGCGCTTCGCACAGAGCCAGCCTGCTCAAAAGGCGCGTCTTCGAGCCAACACTTGACTTCAAGTATAAGCGAAGGCCAGGCGGCTTGAGAAATTGGTCCCATTTTTCATTGACAAAGAGGCGCAAAGCCACTATACTTGTATCAACAGCCTGGCCGGGCACAACAAAGCTCGCTGGCCTGTCTGTGAGCAATGCAGAAAAATGGCGCGGCGACGCCAATCGGAATGAAAAGCGCCGCCACTGTCAGTAGTTCGAGAGCCTGACGGCTCCGTAAAAGCGAAGGGCTTGCCAATTGCCTTCTCGCATTCAGTATACGCAGCAAGGGCTGCAAAGGTCAATCGGAGAAGGTTATCCACAAGACTTTCGCAGGGAAGAAGGGAGGGATGCAACAGATTGGACCTGCGTTGACTTATAGGCAACGGTTGAAATTCAAGGGGTGACTTTAACTCACCCCATCAAATTCAAGGGGTGACTTTAGGCAGCATCTGAATACAACTTCTGACGACCCGTCAGACCAAACATTCCCAAGCTCTTTCAGTGACACCGCTGAAACATCCAAATGGAGGTACACTTGTGAAAATATCCCAAACACCTATCGTTCCCGTTAAGCAAGCGATGGTTCGCATTGCAGGGTATGATATTCTGGCTATCTGCATGGCAGATGGGAACACTGCTGCTGGGCTTCGCATGATCTGCGATCTGCTTGGTGTAGACCGCGTTGGGCAGTTGCGCAAGTTGCAAGTTGATCCCGCTTTTCGCGGGTGCCTGATTTTGGCGCGGGTAGAAATTGCTGGAAAGCAGCAAGTAGCGCGCTTTATCATCGCGGAGTTTATCCCCCTCTGGCTCAAAGGAATCCACCCAAGCAAAGTGGCGCCAGAGGCCCGCGAGACACTGGAGGAAATCCGTAGCGTGGCAGTGGATGCGCTGCGGACGTTTTTCTTCCCCGAATCGAAAGCGCAGCCCCAAGCCGCGCCACCCAAAGACGAGCCAAAGCGCTCCGCGCCGCCCAGGCAGGAGCCGGACTATGACGCGCTCCCGCCGCCAGAGGAAGAGGGCGAGAACGCCTACTGGGGATACATGATCTGGGCGCACGATGGCCTGGAGCGGCATATCAGAGGGCTGGATGCGTTCCAGAAGCGAACAGAAGCCTGGATGGTCCAGGCACAGCAATATTTTGAGGAGGATGCAGAGGTACTCAACCAGCACACCAAGATACTCAACCAGCACACCGAGGCGCTGAACGAGTTCAAGAAGGAATTAAAGGCGCTCGTTGCTCAGGTCAGGCAGCTTGAAGGGCAGATGGGCGCGCTCACTGCGCGGGTTACCCGGCTGGAAACGCCCGGTCCGCTCAATGCAGAGCATCTGGGCGAGATGCGGGGACTGATGCAGGCGTTGGGGCATCAGACCGGGCAGCAAGCGCCCGCCCTGGAGCGTGAACTGGCGGCAGCCTTTGGCGTGGAGGTGCTTGAGCAGCTTCCAGAAGCAGGCTGGGGCCAGATTGCGGCCTGGCTCCATCAGCGCCTGGGGTGGTAGCTGTGCCGCGCTCCAGCGGGACGAGTATCGTCTTGCCTGGCGCGGCTAAGGGCGTTGTGTATGTGGCGCTGAGAACGGCGCTGGTGACGCTCACCAGTGCGGGCAAGCAGCAATGGCGAGTTGACAATCTGGTGGTTTCTGGTACGCAATTGGTCCTGGGGTGAGCGGTGGGATAGTCGCGCATCAAGGAGGGAGCGTATGCGCAGAAAAATGCTGTGCGCAGTCTGCACATTGGGAATGATGAGTCTTGTGGCGCTTGTTTCTTGTAGCCCTCGACCTGGCGGCGCCAATCAAACGCCAGGTCAGCAGTCTCCTTTTCAGCAAGGATATATACTTACGCGCTGCGATGGGCAGGCAGTTCCCACCGCGACGGCTGCCCCACCCTCTGCGCCAATGAGCGCTTATGTTGGCGCGGTCAGCACCCACGACCTCGAAGGCTATCTCTATGCGTTCGCGCCCAATGATGGCAGCACGCGCTGGTGTAATCGGTTCACCCCAAAAGAGCCGCCTCAAGGGTGCCCCTACAGGTCTTGCCCAGGGCCATCCTCCGTTGTCCCTGGCCGCCCGCTGGTGGCGAATGGAGTGGTCTATGTCTGTGTCTCTGGCTATGGTGGTTTTACCTATGCCTTTAACACCAGCAATGGTCTATTGCGCTGGATGCAGCAGACCGACTGCGGGCCTGGCTCCATCCCTTTTGGCGATTATGCTGCCCCGGTTCTTGCCAATGGCGTGCTCTATACTGGCAAGGACGCGCTCAATGCCCAGAATGGGCGCGTGCTCTGGCGGCTGTCACTTGATGCCACCTTTGCGTCTGTGGTGGATGGGACACTCTATGCCTATGCAGAAGCGATGGTCTACGCGCTGAATCCAGCAAACGGGTCCGTTCGCTGGAAATATCAACTAGGAAACGTGATTGCCTGCCTTCCCGCCGTTGCGGATGGGACGGTCTATGTGGGTGAACAAAATTCGGTTGGCAGCGATACCGCTGTAACGACAGCCCTCAGCGCCAGCACTGGCTCGGTGCTGTGGAAATATCATGCCAGCAGTTTCTCCATTGTGGCGGCTGGCGGGATGGTCTATCTGGGTGATACCGATGGGATCACAGCGCTTGACGCGCCAGGCGGCCAACTGCGTTGGCATTTTCCAATCACCATGAGCGGTAATGCTGTTTCTGCGGTGCTGGATGGGATGGTGTACCTGAGCGCGGATGGTGCCTACGCGCTGAGCGCCAGCGATGGAAGCAAGCGCTGGCACAACATGTTGGGGGCAGATCAATCACATTGGTTTAGCACAGGGGTAGTGATGGATGAAACGTTCTACCTGGTTGGGACCGATGGGATGGGCAACAGCACACTCTTTGCTTTACGCTTGAGCGATGGAAGCGCGCGCTGGCAGCAGGCTGGTATTCCCCAGATGACGCCGCCAGCGTTGGGGTAGGTTCTGCGCTTTGCTTAACGCCCTGCCGAGATACGGTCATCTTCGGACCTGGCGGGCACTTCCAGGTATTCCCGCGCCTGCTTAAAGGTGTCGCTGCCGATGTCGCCGCGCACATAGCGGCGACGCAGCGTCTCCAGTGATTCGCGCTCGTTATTTCAATACCCTCTACGGGTCGTACCAGGGGGTTGCCCAAGCCTGCCAGCGCCGCCTGATGCAAGTATAGCATATAGTATATAGAAATGCCGCAGAGGGTATTGAAATAGGAGAGCATTTGCTATGTCGGACTTTACCCCCAAAGACCTATCATTGGTGCATATGGTGCGCGCGCCCCGCGCGCCAATCGAAGGAAAGCCGCCGCTGCTGCTGCAACTGCATGGCGTGGGCAGCAACGAGCGCGACCTGTTTAGTTTTGCGGAACTGCTGGACCCGCGTTTGCTGGTGCTGAGCCTGCGGGCGCCGCTGGTGCGCGGGCCAGATAGCTTTGCCTGGTTTAACGTCGAGTTTTTGCCCGCCGGCTTTAAGATTGACCCGGAACAACTCCGCGCCAGCCGCGACAAGATCGTGCAGTTTATTAGCGAGGCGGTGCAGGCGTATGACGCGGACCCGGAGCGCGTCTATCTGCTGGGCTTCAGCCAGGGCGCGATTATGTCGCTGACAACGGCGCTCTCCATTCCGGCGCCCATTGCGGGACTTGTGCCGCTCAGCGGGCGCATCCCGCCAGAGGCGCATCCCTGGATGGCCCCCAAAGAGGAGTTGGCTGGATTGCCCATTTTGATGGTGCATGGCACACAGGACGCGGTAATCCCCGTCAGTCACGCGCGCCAGGCGCATGAACTCCTGCAAAAATTGCCGGTGACGCTCACCTATCAGGAATTTGAGATGGCACATGAGGTCACGCCGCGTGTGCTCAGGATCGTGCTGGCGTGGCTAACAGACCGGCTAGATAAGCCGTCTTGGAGGAGGAACGATGGAACGTCATCTTGAGCTTGTGGATAGCATTGACACGCTGGCGCATATGGCGGCCCGGCGCTTTTACGAGGCCGCCGAACGCGCCATTGCCGACCCGGAGCGCGGGCGTTTTCTGGTGGCGCTTTCGGGCGGCAATACGCCGCGCGTCTTTCATCAACAACTGGTCAAACACTACCACGATCTGATTCCCTGGGAGCGCGTGCAGTTTTTCTGGAGCGATGAGCGCTGCGTGCCGCCAGATCACCCCGATAGCAACTATCGCATGGCCGTTGAGACGCTGCTTTCGCAGATCAAAGTGCCTGCCGAAAATATCCACCGCATGCCCGGCGAGTACACCGATTACGACGCGGCAGCCGCCAACTACGAGGTGGAGATGCGGCAGGTGTTTGGCTTGCCGCCGGATGTCCTGCTGCGCTTTGATCTGATCTTGCTGGGGATGGGCAACGATGGGCACACGGCGTCACTCTTCCCAGAGACGCCCGCGCTGCACGAAAAACAAAAGCTGGTGGCGGCCAACTTTGTTCCCAAGCTGAACGCCCACCGCCTGACCTTCACCTATCCGCTGATCAACGCGGCCAGGCAGGTGATGTTTCTGGTGGCCGGGCAGGATAAGGCCGAGCCGCTGCGCGATGTGCTGGGCGGGCAGGTGAGCATCGAAGAACGGCCATCCGTCGGGGTGCGCCCGACGGATGGCGAAGCCATCTGGCTGGTAGATCGCGTGGCAGCGAGCCTGCTGGACCAGGAGTAGCATCAGCCCTTCAACAGCGTGACATTGCCGCCGTTGCTGCTCATCGTCACCTTGGCAAAGGGCGCCTGGCCCACGTCGCCGTGTCCCTCGCTGTCGGAAAGCGTCACCTGCGAAAAGTCCGAGTGCAGCGTGCCGCCATTGGTGCTCATATCCACATGGAAGGACGCCGCAGCGGGCAGCGTCACGCTGACATTGCCGCCGTTGGTGTCGAATGTATACGTGCCATCGGTGGCAAGTGAGCCGCTAAAGGTGATGTCGCCCGCGTTCGTCTTCAGCGTGGAGATACCCGTCAGGGACATCTGCGAGGCTTTGAGCGCGCCCGCGTTGCTGTCCAGCATCACCTGCCCCGTCACGTTCTCGACGGTGATGTCGTCGCCGTTGGTAGTGAGATTCAGGTCGCTGGTCGCGGGCACGTTCAGGTCCACCTCCAACGCTTCAACGCCGTCCAGGTCAAAAGTGAAGCTCTGGCCGTCGCTGCTCTTGGTGTAGGTGATGGGTTCGTCGCTGTACGAAGTGCCTTTGGCCTGAACGACGATTTGCGTGGCCCCCTGGATGCCGATGATGTGCAGCGCGCCCGCGTTGCGATCAATGATGATGGCAGGGTGCGCGCCTGTTGAAACGGTAAGCGGGCCATTGACCCCGTTATTTGCCTGATCCCCGCTGCCGCCAACATCAGAGGTGATGTTGAGGCCGTGCCCCGTAAAAGTTTTATAGGCAAAGAAGGCAAAGCCGCCGCTGCACGCCACCAGAAGCAGCAGAATGAACAGCGGCATGAAGATTACGCGCCGGGGACGGCTGGGCGCCGCGCCAGGGAACGGCTGAGCACGCCAGGTGCCCACCTGTACAGGCGTGCCAAAGGGCGGCGGCTGGCTGAACTCGGTGTTGGCGCCATAGTTGGAATACGGGTTGTCAAAAGGGTACGCCGACGGGTCGGGCGGCGGAGGCGGCGCGCCTGGCTCCCCGGTCTGATAGACCTGATAATCGCTGCTGTTGTTAGCGGACACCTGGGTGGGCTGATTCCCAAGCGAGTTGCCGGAATCGCTGGTTTGTCCCTCGCCCCAATCAATCGGGCGATACTGCCAATCATTGCTCAATGAGGTGCTCCTAACGCAAAATCAATTGACCTTTTCGGCATGCTCTGGTAGACTATCCCAGGGCTGGCGCGATGGGAGAAATACTTCACGACGATCCGCTTGAGGATATGGAAACAACTATCCCACATGCCAGACTTGAATAGTCGTGTCGTGGCCGCCAGAGGCGATGCGCGTGCCATCCGCTGACCAGCCAACGGTGCGGACGGTATCCGCGTGCCCGCGATAGGTATAGATGGTCTTGCCGGTTTTGGCGTCCCAGAGGTAGACAACCTCATCCCCCGCCGAGGCAATATGCTTGCTATCCGGCGACCAGGCCAGATGCAGGAACATCGTCTGGTGCTCGCGGTAGATCGTGACCGCCCCGCCTCGCGTCGGACTCCAGACATGCACCAGGCCGTCTTCGCTGCCGGAGGCGATGTGCTTGCCATCTGGCGCCCAGGCGATGTCATAGACGGAATCCTCTTGCCCGTCGTATTCAAAATCAATCTCGCCGCTGGAGGCGTTCCAGACCCGAACGGTGCCGTCGTTGCAGCCCACGACAATCTGGCTGCCATCCGGCGACCAGGAAAGCGTGCTGACAGAGGCGGGATGGGTGCCAGTGAAAATCTGCGCGCCAGTCTTGACGCCCCAGACTTGCAGCGTCTCGTCGTCGCCGCCAGAGGCAATCTTGCTGCCGTCTGGCGACCAGGCCACCGCGTAGACTTTGCCCTGGTGCTTGCTGTAGGTGCGCAGCAGCTTGCCGTCTTCTGCTTCCCAGACCTGCACCGTGCCGTCTTCGCCAGCCGAGGCCACGCGCGTGCTATCTGGCGACCACGCCAGCCCCCAGACCGTTTTGCCGCTGGGGTGCCCTTCGTAGGTGAAGAGATGCCCGCCAACCTCGGTATCCCAGACATGCACCAGATGATCAAACTTCTGCACAGAAGCAATCTTGCTGCCATCTGGCGACCAGGCCAGGTTCATCACCCAATCATCGTGGCCGTGATAGGTGCAGACCAGCGTGCCGCGCTTGACGGTTGGCGCTGTATGCGTGGCTGGCTGCGCGTGGGCTTTTGGCGGGGCTTTGCCCGGCACGGTGGCCGGGGCTACGGCTGCTGGCGTCATGTCAAAGAGGGCGCCGCTGGAGGAGCGCATATACAGCACAGGCGTGCCCCATTCCAGCGTGTTGGAGACGCCCAGGCTGATGGCCTTGCGCGCCTCGGCAACGGCGGCGTCCACCGGCATACCGCTGGCAATGGTTTCGTAAAAGGTCCGCGTGCATTCAATGGCGGCCTTGTCGCTAATCTCATACTGCATCGCCAGCACAGCAGGAATGCCGCTCCGCGCCAGCGTAGCGGCGGTGCTGGAAAACAGATCGTGCTGATCGCCTCTGGCGCCTTCGCAGGCGTTGAGGAGCACAAGCCGCAAGGAGCGGTGATCGGCCAGCAGCGTCCCAAGCTGGCTGGCGGAGAGGAGGGAGGTCTTGCCCTGGTCGTTGGCGAGCGCCAGCAAGCCCTCGTCGGTGGAGGGGTCGAAGCCGCCATGTCCGATAAAGTGGAAGATGTGCCAGGGGCCGCTCTGCATGGCGCGCAAGAGGTCGTGTGAGGTCTGTCCGGGCAGCCAGGTGAGTTCGACCAACCCCTTCTCCACCAGCCCATTCAGCGCTTCCTGAATGCGCCCCTGTTCGCGGGCGATGTCCAGCGGGTCTTGGTCGCTGGGGCTGGCAATCATACAGAGGATGCGCAGCGGCAGCTTGATGGTGAGCGGCTGGACCGATTGCGGCAATTCCAGATAGCGCACCAGTGGGGTCAAGCGCGACAGACAGACGTATCTGCCCTGGCGCTGATCATAGAGAAATTCCCAGGGGAGCGCGGCCAGATCGGGCGCCTGGATGCGCAGCTTGACGCGCAGCCCCACGTCCTGGCGGGCGGCTTCGCGCAGGCTGACATCGTAGCAACTGCGCACGTCGCGGGTAAAGAGTTCTTCAAAAAGCCTGGTGCCAAACTCTTCAACGGCCTGCGCCGCCTGGCGCCGCACTGCCCCCGACCCGACAAGCGCGTTCTGTACCTTTTCCAGATAGTCCTTGAGTTCTTGTTCTTCGTAGGGAAAGGTCATGGTGCTGTGTGCTTCGCCCGCCGGGGAGCGAATAACCGCGACAGGATAACTGCGCCCGCTGCCGATGCCAATCTCCAGGTCAAAATCCAGATAGTCCACGCTCTTGCTCCTCCTGCTGCTCGCTCTTTCGTGGCTCTATTGTCTCATAAGCTCAGCCTGGCAGCAAGAGGGATTTATGTAGCGCCAGGTGCAGCTAGCGCGTGAGCAGGGCCAGCATCACTTCGACAATCTCTTCTGGCTTCTTGTCGTCCGTTGGAATCTGCACGGCAAAGGCGGGGGATGCAAAGGCCGCCACGCAGCGATCAAAACGCTCTTGAATCCAGGCTAAATTCTCGGCGGTGTGTTCCTCCTGGCGCTGCGCCAGGCGCTGTTGCAGCGTTTCTTTCCGCGCCGTCAGGCAGAAATGATACAAGTGGGGGTCAATGCGCCGCAGGCCGTCGGTAATCTCCTCAAAGTACGGGCGGTGCCACAGCGTCATGGGAATGATCAGCGTGCGCCCATACACCTGCTTGAGCACGCGGGCCGTCTCCACGACCAGCGGACGCCAGGCGGTCAGGTCTTGGAAGTCGGAGAACTTCTCGACGTGTTTGACGATGGAGGCCAGGCCAATGCCGACCATCTCCGGGTCATAGAGCATACTGTGATAGAGACGCTGGTTGAGTAGCTCGGCTGCTGTCGTCTTGCCCGACGCAAACGAGCCATTGATCAGAATAATCACAGAAGAGTCTCTTTCTACCTCTTGATTTTTCCCAACCTTTCGATTATACTTTCACCAAGCCAACGTTTTCCGTTCTTCCTTACAAGTGAATATGGAACGGCTGACGCAGGCGAGATTAAACTCGCCCCGCGCCACAGCACTCCCCGCCTGGCTAGCACACCAGGGCGGAAAGCGGGTGCATTGTAGCGGTTCGCCCCGCTTTGCACCCACCCTGCTTTCTTTCCCCCTCTGGACCGGGCGATAGGAGTCCTGTGGCGCTGTGGGCCATCTTTGACGAAAAGAGGCTCCCCTTATGGCAAACGACCCCTTTGATGACTTCAACCTGGACAAGACGCTCAGAAACGACGAATGGCCGCTGGGACGCTTTCTCGCCTGCTACCTGATGGGCGTGGTGGAGGGCTGGCTCTCGCCCTGGGACTTGCTCCTGCTGCTCAAGTACAGCTTGCACCATCTGCCCCTGCGCCTCTTCTGGGAACCCACCGCTGGCGCGGAACTGCTCTGCTACGCCTTCGATCTGATCTTGAAAACGGCCCAGGAGCGCCAGAAGAAGTGCCTGCTCTCCTGGGGCGACAAGGAGCATCGGCGCTTCAGCCAGAAGCGTGATCTCATCCAAAAGCCCGTCCGCTTCGAAGACCTGCCGCCCAGCCCGTCTGCCCTCTGCGAGCGGCTGCTGCAAGAAGCGCTGGTGGTCATTCACCTCTTACGCGGAGCACGCTTCTACGCGCACATCCACAGCCCCTTGTGGCAACTCTACCACCAGCACGCGGGCATTGCGCTCTCTCGGCTCTATACCGTCTGGCTGAGGCTGCGCAAGGAGACGACGCCCTGGATAGCGTATCTGTGCCTGCGCTGGGCGTTGGGAGAAGCGTGGCAGGTGCTCTTTGGGCCGAAGGCGCCATTGCCGGAGAAGCTGGACGAGCAGGATATGCCGCTGTGGGCGGAGGTGGAGACGTTTGAGGTGTTGAGCCAGTTGACGCGCAAGGTGCCGCATGCCAAAGTGCCGCGCCCGCTCTTGAAGGTCGTCGCGGAGTGGCGGTGTGGCAACCCACCGCCGCCGCGTCCGCCGGTAGGAGAGGACTGGCCGGAGGCGTTTACGGTGCGCTTCAAGGTGTGAGGCTGGCGAGCGTTCCCCGGCAGGGACGCCGGGGGTACCAGCGTCTGCCCGTAGCCCCGGCGTCCCTGCCGGGCCGTCCCCTGTACCCCCGGCGTCCCTGCCGGGCAAGCGTGGCAAACGGCAGCGTTTACCCGCCGCTGTGAAGTGTGCGCGCCGTCACACAGCGCGAGCGAGCCACCCGTGCCATTGGCCCATTGCGTGCTATAGCTGTTTCAGAGGATAATACCCCTAGACAGCCTGGGGTATACTCATCGTAAATCAACAGGTTCCTCTGCGTGACTCGTTTGTGTCTAGTAGCCAGGCAAGATGCCCAGGGAGGGCTTTCATGGAACAGCAGCGCTCTTTTCAGAGGAATCTGCTCCAACCGATCCAGAGTTTCCGCGCCAGGGTGCTGCTGGCTGCGCTGGTGTCCCTCTTCCTGGTGGGTGGGGGTAGCCTCGCGCTGGCCGGGCTGGTGCGTCATGTCCCGAAGGGGCAGCGCGCGCCTCAGGTGGCTCGCGCGCTGCCCCCGCCTCCGTTGGGGTCCACACTGGTCACGTATCGCGGGCATGGCGATTGGGTGGAGGCAGTGGCGTGGTCGCCGGATGGCAAGCGCGTCGCCTCTGGTGGCGCGGACGGCACCGTGCAGGTCTGGGATGCCGCCACCGGCAAAAAGCTTGTCACCTATCGCGGACATAAAGATGTGGTGATTGCGGTGGCGTGGTCGCCAGATGGCAAAACGATTGCCTCAGCCGGTTTTGATAAAACCGTGCAGCTTTGGGACGCCGCCACCGGTAAGCTCCGCTCTATCTATTATGGCAACCCCGATTGGGTCTTTGCCCTGGCGTGGTCGCCGGATGGCAAGCGCATTGCCTCTGGCGGGGGCAGTTACGCGGGCACAGACGACAGCATCCACGTCTGGGACGCGCTGAGCGGCCAGACACAGGCCGTCTATCGCGGCCATTACCTGCTGGTCAACGCGCTGGCGTGGTCGCCCGATGGCACAACCATCGCTTCTGCCAGTCTGGATAGCACCGTGCAGGTCTGGAACGCTGTGAGCGGCGTCCCGCGCTACATCTATCGCGGCCATAGCAAATCTGTGATGACGGTAGCCTGGTCGCCGGATGGCAAGCGCATCGCCTCTGGCGGCTCGGATGACACGGTGCAGGTCTGGGACGCGCTGACCGGCGCTCATGCCTATGTGTATCGTGGGCACACCAACTGGGTTGTGACGCTGGCGTGGTCGCCCGATGACAAGCGTATCGCCTCTGGCGGCAACGACAAAACCGTGCAGGTGTGGAACGATCATACCGGCGGCGACCTCTATACCTACCTGGGTCACGATACCACCACCTCGCGCACGCATCTTGGTGTGCTGGCGCTGGCGTGGTCGCCAGATGGACAGCGCATCGCCTCTGGCGGCGGAGACAGCACCGTGCAAGTCTGGGAAGCGGTGTAGAGGGGTGACAGAGGTCGTTTGTAGCTCCGGCCTCCGCCTGCCCTTCTGTCTTAGGGTGCCGGGCCGACGTTCCCCGGCCACCGTGCCGGGGCTACAAGCACCTCACTACCACCGCACCCAAACAGGCGTGTAGCCCTCGGCCAGCACGCGGATTCTGGTGGTGGTCTGCCCGATGCCCTGGTCCGGCACTTTAAACAGATGGTTGTGAAACTCCCAGGTAAACGGCTGATTGAGCGGAAAATGCGTGCCCTGGGCGTCGTCGTGGTTGGTCATCTCCACCGACCCGCTGACTGGCGTGCCTGTCTCTGCGCAGGCATGCACCGTTACCTGCGCCGTGACCTTCTGGCCCGGCGGGACGTGCGGCGCCCCCTCAATGCTCACCTTCAGGGCGGGCCGTGCCGCCGTTGGCGCTTCTGCTCCTTGTATCCAGGGCGCGAGCGCCTGCATCACCGCTGCGGCATACGCCTTCGCGCCGTTGCGGTTTGGGTGCCCCAGGGACGCGATAGGAATCTCCAACCTGGTTGGCATGTCCAGCCACGCGGGGAGCGGCCCTTCCAGATATGCCAGCCGGTTCTGGTGCTGGTCGTCATCTACCCCAATCCAGAGATACGTCTGTTCGCACTCGATGCAATGCGCTGGCTCGAAGGTGATCGGCGCAAAGACTACGCGCTGCGGGCGGCCCTGGCCCGCTTCGTAAGCGTTGATCGCGTCAACGGCCCCGCGCTGTGCCTGCGCTGAGCCATCGTGCCAGGCCGTTGAAAGGTTCGCCAGCTTGTGCCGAATAAGCTGAAAAAAGAGGCTGGCTTCTATATCTTGCGCCCCTTCCTCAACAATCTTTTTCCAGATGCCCTCCAGCCCAAAAGCATTCAGCAAATGCCGGATGCCCCCTGGCCCGCTCTGGTTGCTCACCACAGGATAATAGCCGGTGACCACCACCCTGGCGCGCGGGAAGGCCGTCAGCACGTCACCAAGCAGGTCGCACATGGGCTGCCCGCAATACTTCTGCGCGTCGGCGTAGATCGTCGCGCCCCGCTCCAGCGGGTTGATCAGCCGCATCACGCCCAGGTCATTGGAGCCGCCGTCTAGCAAGACCAGATCAGCAGCGCTGTAGTCCTTCGCGGCAGCATCCACCTGGGCCGTAATCGAAGGCGCGTAAGCAGGAATCTCTCCCCAGAGCGGCTCCTCGTCTCGTGCCCCAGGCGGGAGCATAATGGACGCGCCCGAATGGGCAAACATCACCGGCGGGCGCACCTCCAGATGGAGCGCGTTTTGAAGCTGCTGTTGTACCTGCGCAGCGCACTTATCGCCCTCCAGCAATCCCTGGCCCCACAAAATCGAATCACCCAAAACCAACATTGTAAGCGCAGGCATACTTTCCCCTCATTTCTTGTCCGGTACCTGTTCTCTGCTGCCACAGAAAAAGAACGTGCCCGCCGCTCAATTTGGGGGATAGCTCTCTGGCGGGGCGTGCGCTTACTTGATAGCCCCGTCTACATTTGTGGGCTATAATGCTGATTCAGAGACGCGAAAAGCTCTTGCAGCGTGTTCAGCCTCTTTTAACAACAGAAAAGAATTTCCCCATGAATGGCTTCCAACCGCTAGAGAGATGCCAGGGAACTATTTATCCAGGCAGGGGAGGGCAGCATGTCGTCCAGAAACGCGCATGCCACCGATGATAACGCGGCTGGTGCTCCGCTTCCCGGCGCAAACATCCCTGCTGAGCATCCCTCTCGCTTTCATCGGCTGGTAGTAAAGCCCGCGCTGGGCCTGGTCCACTGGGTCCAGAGCAACACCCTCGCCCCAGCCAGCTTCCCTGCGTGGGCGCGTCGCCCGTTCGTAAGCTATCTTGGCGCGCTGCTGCTGCTGGGCCTCACCATTCTCGTGGATGTGTTCTTGACCTGGCTGTATCCTGGCTTTGGCGATGCAGATGAAATCGTGCTCCTGGCGGTGTTGTTCACCGCGCTGACCTGGGGCGTGGGGCCTGCGCTGCTAAGCTCGTTGGTGGGGACGCTTCTGGTTGATTATTTCTTTCTCCCACCACTCTTCTCAGTGATCAAGAGCGGGGAAGAAGCCATTGAGGACTTTCTCTTGCTGGCCGTAGGGATACTGGTGGCGGTGGTGGCGGGCCTGCACGAGTCTTCCCGCCAGCAGGCCGAACGCCTCAAGCGCCAGGCAGAAGCAGCCCGCGAGGAGTCCCAGGAATTGGCGGCCACGCTGAAAGCGCAGCGGGCCGAGATGGAAAGCTTTCTGGCGATGACCAGCCACGAGCTAAAAACCCCGCTGACCAGCCTGAAACTTGGCGTGCAGTTGGCTCAGAAGCGCGTGGGCCGCAAGGCATCCTCTCCTGAAGAGATGAAAGACACCCTGGAAAACTTCGCGCCACAGCTTACCTACACGGCGCGGGATGTAGAGCGGCTGGACCGTATGGTCAATGACTTGCTGGATGTCTCGCGCATTGAGCAAGGCATGCTGAAGCTGCGCATGGCCCAGGCAGACCTGGCGGCTGTGCTCAGCGAGGCCGTTGATGAGCAGCGCCAGATGGACCCCGCCCGCTCGCTCCAGTTGCAAGTGGCGGCGCTCCCTGGGCCAGTGCTGGCGGATGTCGGACGCATCAAGCAAGTGATCATCAACTATCTGACCAATGCCCTCAAATACTCCCCCGCAGAATCTCCCATTGAGGTTGGCCTGGAAGTGAACAGCCAGCAGGCGCGTGTCTGGGTGCGCGATCACGGGCCGGGCATCGCGCCGGAAGAACAGCAGCACATCTGGCGCCGCTTCTATCGTATCAAAGGCAGCGAGGCCCAGAGCGGCTCCGGGGTTGGGTTGGGCGTCGGGCTGCACATCTGCCGCACCATCGTCGAGGCTCATCATGGGCAGGTCGGCCTGGAGAGCGCGTTAGGGGCCGGGTCCACTTTCTGGTTCACGCTGCCGCTCGCCGCTGCCTGAGACGCGCCCATGTTCCCCTCAGCGATACGCTTCTTTACAACCCTTGACTTCCTACCGATTGCCAGGTATACTTGGTGCAGATTGCTTGTAGCCCCGGCCACCGCCTGCCCTTCTGTCTTAGGGTGCCGGGCCAGCGCTTGCACCTTGACAACTGAATAACGACTGACGCGGCTGTTCGGAAACCGACAGACCCGCGCCACAGGCACCCCGAACCAGTTGATACCTGGAACGGGGCGTTGGCGATTTTAGCAGGTTTGTCCTGCATCGCCAACCCCACCCGCTCGCGCAGAGCGGGCGGACTCCTGTGGCAGCGCGGGCCGTCTTTCATCACACGCCATCTGGCGCAAGAAAGGAACCGGCTCAATGACCACTTCGACCACCACCCTGTCACCCGCTGCCCCTGGCCTGACTCTCTACGATCTGCTCGTCGCCGTCCTCACCATTGGCGTAGACACGCCCGATCTCGCCCCGCCCGACCTCTCCCACCTGGCCGATCTCAAGCTGGAACGCCTCACCATCCCCGGCCCCGCCGCGCAGCTTATCGCCTTCATTCTGCCCAAGTACCTCACGCACGCCCAGAAACGCCGCGCCCAGAAAAAGCGTGCCAATGGTGGCCGCCGCGCCCGTCGCGGGGGTCGGCTGGACCTGGCCCCGCCGCAGGTGGATGCGGAATGGCTGCAAAACGCCACGACTGGCGCCGTCCACGCCGAATTATACGCCCGGCTGGAACAAGCGATGCGCCTTGCAGTGCTGGCGCAGCGCTCCGCTGTGCGCGGCAGCGACAGCTTGCGCGAGCAGCACCGGGCGCTGGCAAGCGTGCTGCTGGTCGTGCAGATGTGCTGCGAGCGGCTGTGCGAACCCGCCGGGGAGTGGTTTATGCTCGTCTGCCTGAAAGACGCGCTGCTGGACTTGTGGGTGAGGCTGTTCAGGCAGATCATTCCGCTGCCGCTTTTTGAGCACCTGCGCTACTCCTTCACAAAAGAGCAAGGGCAGCAGGCGTGCGATTTCCTGCTGCCAGAGGCGCGCCAGGGAGCGAGGGTGCCACCGCCGTTTTTCGCTGTCGTGATGGAGCGGGCATCGCAAGAAGGCGCGCTGGCCCGCCAGCGCGCCCGCGAACAAGCCAAAGCATCCCGGTAGCGCCGCACCCCGCCCATGCGGGCTGGCAGCCCGCGCTACAAGCGGGGCCGTTCCTTTGTACCGCCGGCTTCTAGTCGGCCCGGTGGGGTGGGGTGTGGCGCTACCAGGACGCTTCGGCCTTAGTCGGTGTTGTGCATGCCCTGCGTCACCTCAAAGAGGAACCATTTGCGCCGCTCGGTCTGGTCCAGAATATCCTCAAGGATATTGGCTGTCACTATGTCGCGGTTCTTCTCGCAGACCTCTATGGCTGCCCGCTGGCGCTTCGCGCTTTGCAGATGATCTTGCATCAGGCGCCGCACCATCTCGCCTGGAGACACAAAGCCCTCGTTATCATCTGGAACAGCCTTTAGCTGGCTGATGTGCGCGATGCTGCGGATAGTGGTGCCGCCAATCTTGCGCACGCGCTCGGCCATTGGGTCTATCGAGGCAAAAATCTGCTCGGCCTGCTGATCGAAAAGTTTATGGTACTCGCGGAAGTGTGATCCCGCCAGGTGCCAGTGGAAGTTCTTCGTCTTGACATAGAGGGCAAACGCATCCGCAATCAGCGGATTGAGTGCCTCAGTCACCGCCTGCACCTCTTGCGGGCGAAGGTCGGTGGGGGTTGCCAGTTGGGGAGGCGCTGGAAATGCTTTGATGGCGCCCCGCTGCGCTTCGGCCTGGCCTGGTCGGGTTTCTGTTGGTGTGGACATGTTGCATCCTTTTCTGGCTGAGGGAAAGACGCGGCGCCTGCCTGAGCCTGCCGCGTCTGGACTGCGGTAGAAGGGCATGGCCCTTCCGGTTGAGGACCGCACGCGATATGCCAAGCTCCGCAGAAAAGGCCGCGCCCCGCTTTAGATGCTCGTCCTAGCCCGCGCAGGCGGGCTTTGCGGCGGAACGCCCTTAGGCGCGGTTTTAACCGCCAGCCTCCCCCCTTTGGAAATCCTCGCCTGACGCATGCTATACTAAGACTATCTCGCTGTCGCGTTGATTTGCTGCCGCGAGATAATCACGCGCAGCAGAAACTCCGCTAGAAAGTTCTCCCTTGGAACACGAAACCACTGAAACCGCACCCGCCGGGCCAATCCCCGGCGCCAGCTTCCCGCCTTCGCTCTCATTTCCCGCTGAACCAGAAGACACCAGCCGCGCTGTGACGGGCGCCCTGCGTTACCCGAATTTCCGCCTGCTGTTGGGCAGCGTCTTTCTCAGCGGCTTTTCCGAGCAAATGCTGGCCGTTGCCATCGGCTGGGAGTTATACAACCGCACCGGGTCCGCGCTGGTGCTGGGGGGCGTTGGCCTGGCGCAGGTCATCCCGCTGATGCTCCTCTTCTTGCCCGCCGGATACGCCGCCGATCAACTGAACCGCAAATATTTATTGGCCGCCTCACAAGCCATCGCGTTGCTTGCCACGTTGGGCCTGGCGGTGCTCTCGTTTGAGCGCGGCCCGCTCCTCGCAATCTATGCGTGCCTGGTGCTGTTGGGCGCTGCCGATTGCTTTCGCTATCCCACCAGTTCGTCGCTCGTATCGCAGGTGCTGCCGGAGGCTGTCTTTGAGAATGCTGTCACCTGGCGCAGCAGCGCCAATCAGCTTTCCTCCGTCCTGGGGCCAGCGGCGGGCGGCCTGTTGATTGGCCTGTTTGGTGGCGCGGGTTGGGTCTACGTCCTCAGCGGCCTCTTCTTTCTGGTGGTCGTCGTGCTGCTGCTCATCACCAAAGTTGGGCCGCAAAAAGGGCCAGCGGCGGCGGGCAGAAAGCTCGGCGCGCTGGTGGAGGGCGTGCGTTTTCTGGGGCGCACGCAGGTGCTGCTGGCAGCCATCACCCTTGACCTGTTTGCCGTCTTGCTGGGCGGCGCCGTGACGCTGCTGCCCATCTTTGCCAAAGACATCCTGCACGTTGGGCCGTCTGGCCTGGGCTGGTTACAGGCGGCTTCCTCGCTGGGCGCCGTTGGCATGGCGCTCTTTCTCTCGCAGCGCCCGCCCTTCAAGCGCGCCGGGCCTGCATTGCTGCTGGCGGTGGGCGGGTTTGGCGTCGCCACCATCATCTTTGGTTTTTCGCAGTGGTTCTGGCTCTCGTTCCTGATGCTGCTGGTGCTTGGCGCGCTGGATAACATCAGCGTCGTGGTGCGTTCCACGCTGCTGCTGGTGCGCGCCCCCGATGAAATGCGCGGGCGGGTGAGCGCCGTCAGTTCGCTCTTTGTGGGCACCTCCAACCAGCTTGGCGGTTTTGAGTCGGGCGTCGTCGCGCAACTGCTTGGTCCCGTTGGCTCGGTGGTGATTGGAGGCATCGGCACGGTCCTGGTCGTGGCGCTGGTTGCCGCCATCTGGCCGGAGATGCGCCACCTGGGGACGCTGCGGGAATAGTCTGGCGTGTACATGCCTGAACCTTTTCTCTCCTCCTCTTGACTTCTTGCTTGAGAAGGCTTATTCTACGTGCCAATCCTGGCTCCCAGGACCGGCCTGGCGCGGCGGTCACATCTTCCCTACCCCAGGACTGCCTGTCCCAGCGGTCAAGATCATCCAGCAGCGAGGGCATGTGGTATGAGCAAAGTAGTTGACGTCTTTCTTCCCGTTCGTCGGCTGACCATCATGTATATTTGCGCGCTCACTTCGGTGGCGCTGTTGGTCCTCATTGGTCAAGTTATCATCCAGATCGCCATCCACCAGCAAGACGATGACGCGCTGATCATCGGCATTGCCGGACGCCAGAGCATGCTTAGCCAGAAAATCGGCAAAACGGCCCTGGTGATCGAATACACGGTGCCCCCCAGCGCGCGAGCGGGGCAACTTCAGGACTTGCAGCAATCCCTTGATCTCTGGCAGCGTTCGCAGCAGGGATTGCTGAACGGGGACGCCTCGCTGGGCTTGCCCGGCCACCCCAGCGACGAGGTAAAACGCCTCTTTAACGTAATATCCCCCAACTATGAATTCATCGTGTCGGCCACCACCTCTCTGCTTTCTATCGCTGACCAGGACCGGGAAAAGCCTGGCCCCTTCCCGAATCTGGACCCTCATGTCCAAACCATTCTGGCCCAGGTGCCGGGCTTCCTGACGGGCATGGACCAGATCGTCAGCCAATACCAGCGCGAAGCTGAGGGGCGTGTCTCAAACTTGCGCGTGCTGGAAGTTATCCTGGCAGGGACTACCTTGAGCGTGTTGGCTGGGGAAGGCTGGTTTATCTTCCGCCCGACTGCCGGGCGGCTGCACCAGACCATCAAGGAGATTACGGAACTGCATCACTCGATTGAGGGGCAAAAGCGCGAACTGGAGCAAGGCATCGAACAAATCTTGCAGACGCATGTCCAGATTGCCAATGGAGATTTTTCGGCCCGCGCGCCCCTGGCAGAAGACCACGTCTTGTGGCAAATTGGCTATTCGCTCAACAACTTGCTGGCGCGCTTGAACGTCTTGAGTCGGGCGGAATCCGAACTGCGCAAGACAAAGCTGGAAGCCAACCAACTCATCGGCTCTTTGCAATCGCAGGCAACCCTGATCAAGAATGAGCTTCAGCTCATCCAGACGGAAGCCGCCCATCTGGTTGAGGTGCTGCACGAGGCGAAGACGCGCGCGCACCCCATCCGTATCGCGTCCAGCCGGAGCTTACTAGAGGCGCTCTGCCAGGAACTCGGCGGAAACTACCTGCTCCCGGCCTTGCCACCCGGCTCCAGATCAGGGGCGATGCTTTCCTGAAGCCACTGCTATGCCGTTGCTTCGCTCAGCCGGTCAAGCTGCTCGTGTTCGGCAATCGTCGGCCAGCAGAGCAGTTCATCTACGCCAACATCAGCAAAGCGCTGTTTCAGGTCGTTGAGTTTTTCTGGCGCATCTACCAGGGCAATGAAGTTCCTGGCCTGCGGCCCGTAGTAATTGGTCAGGTAGCTCCAGGCGCGCTCTGCGGCGTTTGGCCCAAAGGCGTAATACAGACACGCCACCAGACGCGGCTTGCCAGCGCGCCCCGCTTCCTGCCAGGACGCCTCCACAAGCTGATAGCTCTGGCGCAGCCGGTCCGGGTCAGCCCCGCCGCCGCTGATAAAGCCATCGCCAAAGCGCCCCACGCGCTTGATCGCCGCCGGAGAAAAGCCGCCAATCAGCAGTTCTGGCCCGCCCTGCTGCACCGGCGCCGGGCCAATCGGCTTCACGCCCTCGGCGGGCGCCTCGCCCGCCCAGACGCGCTTCATCAACGCGAGTTCCGCCTCGAAGAGCCGCCCGCGCCGCGTAAAATCCACTCCCGCGGCGCGGTAATCATCGTCGCGGCTGCCAATGCCCACGCCCAGCGTCAGCCGCCCGCCCGAAAGCGCGTCCAGCGTGGCCGTCATCTTTGCCAGCATCGCCGGATTGCGCAGCGGCGCCAGCAGCACCGTCGTCATCAGCCGAATGCGTTTGGTCGCGCCTGCCGCGCCAGCCAGCGCAATCAGCGGCTCATAGTTGGGATAGACCAGCCGATCAATCAGCCCCAGGCTGGCGTACTGGCCCGCATCGGCGCGTCTGGCCCACTCCAAAATCAGATCAGCCGGGGTATTGGGAATACAGGCTGGCAAGCCAACGCTGATTTTCATGCTGCCTCCTTTGTTTGGCAAGTCTCAGACCCAGATGTCCGACGTGCAATCGCCGCCCGGATAGCGCATCTCATGCGCGCGGGCCGGGCCGTTTGGCTCATGCGAGAAATCCACATAGAAGTTCTCGTTGATCTTCAGCCCACCGTTCACTGTATCACAATCAATCTGCAACAGCGACGAGCCGCGCCTAGCAATATCCGGGTAGAACTGGTTATCCCAGGAACTCAGCAGCGAATTGGTCACATACAGCCGCTTCCCATCCAGGCTCAGTTGCAGCATCTGCGGCCCGCCAGAGAGCTTGTGGCCCTTGACCTCGCCGCCCTTGCCCAGCAGCCCGCCAACCCACACCTGCCCGGCCAGCTTCGGGTTGGCCGGGTCGCGCACGTCATACTGGCGGATGTCGCCGTGCAGCCAGTTGGAGAAGTAGAGGAAGCGATCATCCATTGAAAGCACCAGATCGGTAATCAGCCCCGGCACCGGAATGGGGAAGCCCTCCAGGTTGACCGTCTCCTCAGCCAGAATCTTATCCGCCTGCCAGTGGCCGTTGGGCTTGTGGCAGTGCCACATGGTGCTGGAGAGCGCCGCGCCCACGAAGGCGTGCGCGCTATCCGGGTTGTGGTGGAAGCGAATCTCCAGCGGCACCAGCCCTTCCTGGCCCAGATCAACCGCCTGCTGAATCTCGTGCTTCTGCCAGTCCCAGAAATACAGGTGATGTCCGTATTTATCCGCCGCCACATCATCCAGGTTGAAGCCGGGATAGTACGTGTTGGGCGCGGCAAACTCACTGCTGATCATCACATTATGGCGCGGCTGATACCAGAAGTCATAGTTATAGCGCATGCCATCGGCTTTGTGCTCCCAGCGCCCCGCGATGCTGAAATCCTCGTTCAGCAGCAGGAAGCCGCCCGGCCCGTTGCCCTCGCGGTCCCCCAGCATCGAGATCATCACGTGTCCATCGGCCAGGCAATGCACCGTATGTGGGGCGCTCAGGCCGGTCTTTGCCAGAATCTCCTCTGGCTCAATCGTCTTGTGCAGTTTGGGCGCGCGCTCATCTTCTGTGTCCAACACATAGATACGCCCGGAGTGTAAGCCCGGCACAATCAAAAAGCGCCGCGATTTGCTCTCGTCGGTGTGGCACGAACTGCACGCATTCCAGCCAAAATGATGCAGTTCATCGCCAACGCTCGTGACGGGCGCGCGGTGGATAATCTGCGAATATGTCGGGGAAGCCGGGTCAACATCCACCGTCGCCAGATAGCCCGGCGCCTGGATGTCGGTGCCGTCATACAGCGCGACGGTATACAGCACCTTCTCTGGCTCGGCCTTCATCGCCTCTTCCGGCGAGGCATAGCCTGGGCCACAGCAGGAAGCATCTTCGTGGTTGTGGTGAGCATGTGCATCAGACATTGGGCGTCTCCTTTGTCAGAAAAGCGGGGCCTGGGATTGCTCTCAGACCCCGATTGCAGAAGTTATGCCTGCAAAAAACGCTTACTCCACGCGCTCCAGCTTCCCGCTGCGCACATCGTAGATGAACCCGTAGACGGGGATGTGCCTGGGGAACAATGGCGACGTTTTGATCGTTGCCACGTCATCGCGCACGCTTTGGGCCACATCGCCAAAGGGCAGGAAATCAATCTCTGCCGCTGCTTTGTGCGCCGCCGCCCCCAGGCGCTCCTGAAGGATTCCACGCAACTGCTCATTTTGGAACGTCAGCATGCCGCAATCCGTGTGATGAATGACCAGCACCGCTTCCGTCCCCAGGAGTTGCTGCGAAATAACCAGCGAGCGCAGAGCATCCTGGTCGGCCCGTCCACCCGCGTTGCGAATCACGTGCGCATCGCCCAGGTGCAGGCCCAGAAATGCCAGCGGCTCCAGGCGCGCATCCATACAGGTGACAACCGCCAGCTTGCGGGCTGGGGGCATTGCCAGGCTGCCCCGGTCAAATCCGGCTGCAAACGTCTGGTTGGCCTGTGTCAGTTCATTCAATTCAATTGCCATGACAAATCCTTTCTGCTTCAGAACATGGTGGGCCGCCCTTCAACCAACAGAAAAGATTGTATTGTAAGTTGATCAAAAATATCAACATTATCAGGGCAAAAAATCGGCCTGAAAAAAACAATCCCTTCGTCTTCGCTGTCGCCCAACAAAGAGAAAGAGATTGCTTTCCTCTTATAAAGAGCGGCTTTGCCCCGTCCTGCACCACTGCCGCACCGGGCAACGCTGGCACTGCGGAACGCTGGGCAGACAAATCGCCCGGCCATGCTGCACCATCAGCCGGTTGATGGTCAGCCAGTAGGGGGCTGGCAAGATGCGCTCTAGCGCGATCTCGGTCTGGTCGGGGGTTTTCGTTTGCACCCAGCCCAGGCGCTGGCTGATACGCTGGACGTGTACATCCACGATGATGGCAGGTTGGTTGAAAGCGTAAAGCAGCACGCAGTTGGCCGTCTTGCGCCCCACGCCCGGCAACTCCAGCAGCGCCTCCATCGTCCTGGGCACCTGCCCGCCATACTGGTCGCGCAGGGTGCGGGCAATCTCTTTGATGCGTGGCGCCTTCACCTCTGGATAGAGTGAGCCATGCAGCATGCGCTCAAGCTCATCCACCGGAGCTTCGGCCAGCGCTGCTGCATTGGGGTAGCGCGCAAAGAGCCGTCGAGAAATAGCGGTGGTCTGCTCCTCGCGGGTGCGCTGCGAGATCACCGTTGCGATCAGCACCTTAAAAGGATCGCCAAGCTCAACGGCTCCTTTGCCGTGATAGGTGGCCGCCAGAGTTTCCATGACTGGCGCGATAAAATCAGTCCAGCGAACCTCCTCCAAACGGCCCTCCTATAGGATATGCGAACTCAGTAGAAAAACAACCACAGCCGCCACCACCACCAGCACCACGCTGCCCAGCACAATCAGCAGCGTGCGTTTCTTCCAGGCTTTGCGTCCCTCCGGCGGTTCTTCCTGCCCCTCCAAAGAGGCGACCACAGAAACCAGCCAGGGCGGCACCTCGCCTGGGGCCGCGCTGGTTGGCGTTGGAGCTATTCTGGGCAGCGGTGGCGGGAGCGGCGTCTGGCTCTGCGGCTGAGCAGGCGGCTGGGGAGGCGGTGTATCCTTGCCTGACGCTGGGGTCTGTTCGGGTGGTGGTTCCTCGGCGGGAAACGGAAAAGGACGAGTTTGCGAGGCTTTCAATTTCATCGTCGGCTCTGATTGCAACGTCTCCTCTAACCAACTCAAAGGCAGCGCGTGCGTTTTGGAGCTTTTGGGTGGAGTGATGCTTTCTCCCTGCACCTGATAGGAGCGGGAAGAGGTATGCAGAAAAATAGGTGGTTCCTCAGAAGCGGGCTGGCCTTCTGGTTGAGGCGTCTCCTCTGCTGGCGCTACCAGCGGAATGCCACATTGACCGCAAAACCGCGAATGTACGGGCACCTCTTCCCCGCACGCTGGGCAACGTCGGCTGTTCTGATCTTGCATTGCTCGCCTTCCTTATTTAGACAGCCCCACTTAGTATTCGCATCTTCATATTATCCAGTAACGCTATATCTATCAGAAATAACATGCTTATACAGAAATTCCAGAAATTCAAGTGCTTTTCAACGGCAGGTGTCTGTCGTTGGGCGGCAAAACGTAGCAGAAATGATGCCACCCTCTTACTTCTTATGACGTACCGCCTGGAAATATTGTACGTGCTGGGGAATCGGGATGCCACCCCTCTACTTGAATCTGAATGGAAAGAATGCTACAGTAGTCTCTAACCTCGTGCCACATAATCCGGCTGAACCCAATGCCTCTGGGCAAAGGGATGAACAAGGAAGGCAGCAGAAAGAGGAGAGGGGATGAGCAGTCGAGGACACAAAACACCAGCAGATGAGCCTGTCGGCGGGCGACGCCTGCTAGAGCCAACCGGCATTCCCAATCTTGATCAAGTGCTGGGTGGGGGCCTGCCACGCGGCTCGTTGGTCCTGATTGTTGGGCAGCCAGGAAGCGGCAAGACCACGATGGCAAACCAGATGGCGTTTGCGGCGGCGCGGGCCGGGCAGCGCGCCCTCGTCTTCACCGCCCTCTCCGAGCCTTCCAGCAAGCTCATTGCCCACCTGCGCTCCTTCAGCTTTTACAATGATGAAATGATTGGCGACACCATCGAGTTTCTCAGCCTGGAGCAGTTCCTGGCTGGCGGCCTGACCACTACCGGCGATGAGATGGTTGCCGCTGTACGCCGGGTACGCGCCACCTTTGTGGTGCTGGATGGTTTTCGCGGCATGCGCGGCGTAGATGTAGACCTGCAAGCAGCGCGTCGCTTTCTCTACGATGTGGGCACCACCCTCAGCATGCTTGGCGCCACCACGATTATCACCAGCGAGGCCGACCCCCGCGACCCGGCCTTTTTCCCCGAAGCCACCGCCGCCGATATTATCATCGGCCTGCACTACAGCTTGCTGGGTGTCAAACATCGGCGCAGGCTGGAAGCCATCAAGGTGCGTGGCTCGGCGCCCTTGCCTGGGCTGCACGGCCTGGCGCTGGGCAGTGACGGCATCACCATCTATCCCCGCCTGGAAACCCAGGTCACGCGGTCGGCGCAGCCCCCGCAGCCCGACCCGTTGGAGCCGGTCAGCGCAAACGACATCCCCGAAATCCCCACAGGACCAGAGGCGCGCGCCTCTTTTGGCTTGCCAGAGTTAGATGGCATTCTGGGCGGCGGCCTCACCCGCAGCACCAATACCCTCATCATTGGCAGCCTGGGCACCGGGAAAACCTTGCTGGGGCTGCATTTTGCTCTGGCTGGCGTGCAGAACAGCGAGCCAACCATGTTTCTCGGCTTCCGCGAAAGCTTTCGGCAGATGCTGCTCAAAACCGCGCCCTTTGCAATGGGCCGGGAACTGCGTGCTGCCCTGGCGCCAGGTGGTGGGCTAACGCTGATTCGCTGGGCGCCGGTGGAACTGAACGCCGATATTATTGCTGATCAACTGATCAGCACGCTGGACCGTATTCAAGCCAAACGCCTCATTGTGGATAGCATCACCGAATTGGAACGCGCGGCCATTGAGACGGGCGACCCGCGCCGGGTTGAAAACTATATGGCCGCGCTCGTGGAGGCGCTGCATAAGCGTGGCATTACCTCCTTGTTCATTCGTGAGGTTCCTCAGGAAAATGGACTACCACTTGATTTTTCTCAGGAACCTACGGTGGTCCTGGCCGAAAACATGCTGCTCCTGCGTCAGATAGAGCAGCAAGGCAAACTCCATCATGTGCTATCCGTGCAAAAGATGAGCTTTTCAAGCCATGACACCACCCTGCTGCGCGAATTCAAGATCAGCATGCCCCAGGGCATCAATATCTTGAGCCTGAAGGAGAGCAACCAGCATCTCTTTGGAAAAAAACCCCAGTGAGCAGATAGTGCGGGATTGCAAGGTTCTGTAATGCTCCTTTATCAGTGTAAGCCAGCGTATTCATCTCATCAGGCCCATAAAGGACCACCCCAGCGAGAGTAGCACGGAGGAGCGTCGTGAGTGGGACCGAAGGCGACCAGAAACACGAAAACAACGCAACACCATCCCAACCAGAGCCAGCCCTGGTGCTGATTGCCGAAGATGAAGAACCGATTGCTGAAGCATTAGCGATGATCGTTGAGGATTGTGGCTATATCCCCCTGGTCGCCAGCAACGGACGCCAGGCGCTGGAGTTGGCGCGTGCGCGCCACCCATCACTGGTGATTACGGATATGATGATGCCCTATATGGATGGCGTGGAACTCATCGCCCTGTTGCATCAGGATGCCGTAACAGATGGGTATGCTCCTCCTCCAATTATTCTGCTTTCGGCTGCTGGACTCAAACGCATGCGAACTGCTGGAGCCGATGCGTTTCTCTCCAAACCGTTTGATCTGGATGATCTGGAAGGGCTGCTGCATCGCTTTCTGGGGCCATCGCCCGATGCGCACCAGAAGTAGCCCGCTTGTTGGATTGGTTCCATCTTATGCTATAATGGCGTATGGTCTTTCGCCGTGATCATTTTTCTTTTGTTATCTGGGTATAAGGGGGATGGGCTTCCTGACTGGGTATCTTTCATTTGTCGCTTTGCAAGGAAAGGTGGGGCGCTATGAACACCTTGCTGGTCCCACACCCACATCTTCTGATTGCAGAAGATGATCAGGACATCCGAGAAGTCGTCGCTGATGTGCTCGCCGATGAAGGCTATCGCGTCTCGCAATCCGCTTCCTCAGCCGAGGCTCTGGCGCAGGTGAACGCCCACCTTTTTCAGTTTATTTTGACGGACCTGTTTGCCGAATCCTCATCTAACCCCTGGAAAAGCGTCCAGCCGCTGCTTCATGCCGCCCGGCCCACGCCGGTTGGCGTGTTTACCAGTTGGAATGTCTCCCCTGAAGCCATTGCGCGGCACGGCTTTGCTTTTCTCCTCAAGAAACCCTTTGAATTTGATGACCTGTTGGATGCGGTTGCTAACTCCCTGCATCCCATGCTGACCCCGGCCCAACAGCAGCAGGCGCAAATCATCCAACGCTTGTTTTCCGCGTTCAGCCAGAAGGACTGGTCCGCCCTCCACCTGCTCCTGACGGAAGACGTGACGTTTTATCTCCTCAGACCCAGAAATTTCGCCTTCCCCAGAGCGGTGCTGGGCCGGGAGCGCGTCATTGCTTTTGCGCAGGGATGGCTGGAGCGCGTGCCTGGATGCCAGATTGAAGGTTTCAATGTCTTGCGGGGCAAGCATGACATGGGCGCGCGCTTCCAGTGGAGCATGCCAATGCCAGATGGCAACCGAGAAAAGTTCATCGGCTCGGCCATCTTGCGCTTTCAGGGCGAGCGCGTTCACCAGATCGGCGTCACACTCAACACCTGGAAATTGGCCGAATTGCTGCGAACTGATTCGCCCTATTTATAGGGCGAATCAGTTCGCAGCAACCTCCTCAGCAGCCCTGGCTACCCTGGCCGTTCTGCCGAAAGCAGCCGCTCCAGGGCGCGGCGCAGCGCGGGCGCAGCGTCGGGCTTAGCCGCAGCCGCCGCCAGCGCCGCGCGCCAGGCCGCCGCCAGCAGCAGCGCCAGTTCTGGCATCCCCGCAGGCCCCAGCCCCGCCAGCAATGCAGCAATCGGGTCAGTTCCCCCGCGCGGGTCTTGCTCGGAGAGCAGCCGCGCCGCCTGCTGCTTTAAAGCCGCGTCGAAGCCAACCAGCAGCGCGGCGCGCAGCGCCGCCTCTGGCCGAGCCTCGGCCTGCTCGCCTGGGCCAGTCGCCAGCACGCCCTCCGCCGCGCCCTCCATGCGGTCAAGGATGCGCCGCTCCATCTCATCGCGCACGACCCCATACAGACCAAGCTTGCTCTCGAAGTGATGATACAGGCTGCCCGTCGTCAGGCCCGCCGCCGCCGCCAGCTCCACCACATTGACGCCCTCGTAGCCGTATTCGCCAAATGCCTGAAGCGCCAGTTCTGCCAGCCGCGCCTTGGGCGACCCTGGAACAGGAACCCAATCTTTTTCTCTCATGTTTGTATTATACCATAACCTCTTGACGCCAGAGCATAAATGCGTTATACTCTTGTTGATGTTGGTACTAAAGTTCTAAACAGAGGTTCTAAACGCCCCCAAGGAAAGGATGATTTCATGAAACTGAGTTATGTCCATCATCCGGTGAAAGACCTGAAGACCGCGCTGGCCTTCTACCGTGACCGTCTCGGCCTGGAAGAAGCCTGGCGCGAGGGCGATTCCACCGCTGCATTCAAGCTGCCGGGGACCGATGTGCAACTGCTGGTGGACGAAGACTCCAACGAAGAGAAAGCCGGGCCAACCTTCACCATTGAAAGCGTGGATGCGTTCTATCAGGAGCACAAAGGCAAGCTGCACTTTCTGTTTGAGCCAAGAAACATTCCGCCGGGCCGCTACAGCGCCTTTGTGGACCCATCGGGCAATGTCATCCGTCTGATAGACCTGACCCGCGAGCAGGAGCACTGAGCCAGGCGTTTTCTCGCGCATTCCAAAAGGAGTTTACTCATGGCAGCAGAGACACACATCACCCTGGAGGCGGTCACGACGTCCTTAGAAGAAACCTGGAGCCGTCTGGAGCGTGTGCTGGCCCGCATTGGCCCCGTGCTTTCCGCCGGGCCAGATGCCGGGGGCTGGACCCCGCGCCAGTTGCTTTCTCATCTTATTGGCGCCTGGCAGCGCGTGCCCGTCCACGCTGGCTTCTATCTGGCGGGCGCCAAAGATGTGCCCATCCAGCTTCACGACCCGTACTGGTTGAAGGAGTGGGAGACGGCCCCGTTTGAGTCGTTTCTGCTGGCCTTCCGCGCCGCCTACGACAGCAACAAAGCCTTTCTGCGCCAGCTTGACCCGGCCATGCTTTCCCGCCGCGCCCGGACGCCCTTTGGCGAGAGTTCGCTGGGCGAACTGCTCATTGGCAGCTACACCGGGCATGTCGGCAACTTCCACCTGCCCCAGCTTGAGGCGTTTTTGGTACAATAATCTTTGTGGCACCCGCGCTTAGCAAGCCATCGGGAGGGCTGATGAGCCAGCAGCAAACCTATATCTATATGATTCGCGCCACGCGCCAGGATTTTTCCCCGGAGGCCATGACGCCCCTGGAACAACAACTCATGGGAGAACACTGGGTCTATCTCAAGCAGTTATTTGCCGAAGGGCAAGTGATTCTGGCCGGGCCAGCCACCGATGGGGCCTTTGGCATTGTCATTTTTGAGGCGGGGTCGCTGGAGGACGCGCGCCAGATTGCCGCCAACGACCCCGCCGTGAAGGGTGGCATTATGGGCGTGGAACTGCATCAGTACCGCGTGTCGCTGCTGCGACAGGCGCCCGCCAGGTAACCGCACCAACCGCGTCTTGTGTCTTGCCAAAACCAGGCAGATTGGTTATACTGGCGGCAGATGTTGTGAAACGAGGGAAACCGGTCCCTCGACACTCCCAGGAATTGGCGTGTCCAGAGCGAGATACGCCTGATGGAAGGAAGCAAACGTATGCTCAAACATGCCCTGGTAAAGCTACTGCTCGTTCTCGCGCTCGTCCTCACGCTGGCGGGTGGCTTTGTCGCCAGCGCCCGCGCCTCAGCAGTACAGATAGCCCCCGCGCATCGTCTCCTGGCATGCGGCGCAGAGGGGTTCCCGCCCTGCTGGTAGCGCTCCCTTCGTGTTGGCAGGCGGCTTTTCTCATCAGGCTGGCGTCAGGTAAAGCCGCCTGCCACTAGAGCTACACCGGCCACTAGGGGGCCTTGCGCGCGCGCTTTACCGCATCAGCCAGTTGCCTCAGATCAAACGGTTTCCCCACGATCTCCGTAAGCTCTTCATCAGGCTGTGCAACCTCGCGCACGCGCTTTTCATTAGTCGTTGTCAGCACAAAACGCCGCCCCTTCATCACCGGCGACTGTCTGACCCTCTCAAAGTAGCTCCAGTTCTCCTCGTAAGGCAGGGCAATATCCCACACCAACACCTGGGGATCATGCGCGGCAATAAACTGTTTCAGGTCTTTTTCGTTCGTCCGAAAGGAGCGCACAATCGCGCTGGCAACGTCGTACCCCTCTTCCTCAAAGAATGTGGTGAGGACTTCTATAAGGTCTTCGCTTGTGTTGACGATTGCCAGCCTGGGGCGAGGCGGAAGAGATGCCATGCGCCCTCCAAATCTAGTGAAAGCATTGCTCTCTTCCAGCTATGTGCAGGGTGTGGGCCACCGCATCACCGGCAGGGACGCCGGTGCTACAAGCAGTGCTGGAGCGGGTTGCTTGTAGCACCGGCGTCCCTGCCGACCTGCCCCTGCTTGGAGGGGTGAGCGCTACGAAGAGGCTTTCAGGTACGGCGACATGCTGAGCAGCCACCGCCGCGCAAAAGGTCGCACCACCGGCATAAGCAGCCGGGTGGGGGCGCTGGGCGCGGCATAGCGCTTCAGGTCGCTGATGATGTCGTCAAAGCTATGGCGCTGATAGTGCAGCAGGCGCTCGCTCTCCTCGGCGTCCAGCCAGTCGGTGCAATATGGGTCGTGCCCGAACGCCTTTTCGGGCAGCTTGCCAATGCCCATTGCGTCCAGCATGCGCTCCAGGTAATCGCGGTAGTAGACCTGGCAGCGCGGCCCGCCGCCAATCAGCCAGACCCGGCCCCAGAGTTCTTGCTTCGTAATCCCATTGGCAATGGCTAACCCGGCATCCGACGTGTGCAGCATGTCGAAGCGGGTGTTGAGGGGCACGCGGTACATAATGGGGTGCGGCTTGCGCGCCGCGAGCGGGGGCACGTCGGCAAAGCGGTAGATGGCCCAGTCCAGGCCAGAGGTCTTGACCATCTCTTCGCCTTGCAGCTTGTGCCTGGTGTAGGCGTCGGTGGCCTGCACCGGGTCGGTGACTTTGCGCGGCGGGGGCTGGTCCTGGGTGAAGCCAAACACGTCCAGGCTGGAACTAAATAGGATTTTGGGTTTGCTGGCCTGCTGCGCTGCTGCCGCCAACACCGCGCGTAACCCGCCAACATTCACGGCCTCCGCCACCTCCAGGCGCTCGTCCACATCTGGCGGCAGGATGGCGGCCAGATGCACAATCACGTCTTGATCGCGCACCAGCGCTGCCACCTGCTCGGCCTGCCGGATGTCTCCCCAGACGACCTCGGCTTTGCCGCCAAGCCGCCGCGCTTTTGTCTCGTTGGCTTTGGTGGGCAGGTCGAAACAGCGCACCGTGTGCCCCTGCTTGAGCAGTTCCTGTACGGCGCTAAAACCAATATTGCCAGAGGCTCCCGTCACAAGTACCTTCAACTGCGTAGCTCCTTCTAATTAACCCGATGTGCATATTGTTTTAGACAAAAGCAGGCTCATGGGGTCTACTTTCCTCAGACCAAGCTATCTGCTGAGGAGGAACCCGATGAACCTGGATGATCTGATTATCGCATGGTTTTGTTTGCTTGACGATTTGGTGCCCACTCTCACCGAGGGGGATCGGCTGCGCCAGCGAGGGCCAGCACCCACCCTGGCCGATAGCGAGGTGATCACGATGGAAGTGATCGGCATGTACTTGGGACTGAACCAGGACAAGGCGCTTTTTGCCTATTTTCGGCGGCATTGGGCCGCCTTCTTTCCAGGCTTGGCACATCTGCATCGTACCACGTTTGTCCGCCAGGCGACCAATTTGTGGAAGGTGAAGGAACAACTCTGGTGTGCCATCCGTGATGCCCTCCTGTCCTATGATCCCACCGTCGGCATTATCGATAGCTTTCCGCTCCCCGTCTGCCAATTTGCCCGCGCCTATCGCTGTCGACGCTTCCGGGGCGAGGCCAGCTATGGCAAAGACACGCTGATTCGACAGACCTTTTACGGCTTTCGCCTGCACGCCCGCATCTGCTGGCCGGGTGTCATCACCCGGATCGAACTGGTACCAGCCAACGTCCATGAGGGCGAAGCAGCCCTGGACTTGACGCCAGGCACGACGGGGCTGCTTTTGGGCGACCGGAACTACTGGCTGCCCAAGCTCAAAGCCCTCTTGCGGCAAGCAGGGATTCTGTTGCTGACGCCCTTTCGAACCGCCAAGCATGCTCCGCCAGGCTCCTGGAGTCCCGTGCTTGGACGCATCCGCTATCGCATTGATACGGTGTTTGGACAAGTGGTGGATCGCTGTCAGGCCAAGCGCGTCTGGGCGCGGGATCGCTGGCATCTGTGCAATCGGCTCTTGCGGATGGTGTTGATGCATACCCTGGCAGTCCTGTTCAATCTGGAACTGGGTAATCCGCCGCTCCAGTTGGCGCGGCTCGGTGCTTAAAACAATATGCACATCGGGTTTAGCTAGAAGTCATCCAGCATAGGAGACCCACAAGCTATCGCTCATCGTTCTGATGCATTTCCCGGCTGGCGACTGCAAAGGGTGCAGGTGGTTCAACAGGAGGGCCTCGCCTCTCCTTGAGGGAGAAGCCCAGTCGTGAATGAGGTCTCGAAATAGTCTGTACGCAAATGACAAAAACGGACGTG
>DATBGS010000031.1:0-23138 GCA_036557885.1 Ktedonobacterales bacterium | reverse complement strand
GCGGGCGTTAGTGCGCTCGCAGCCACACCTGGAGGAAGGGGAGACAGAAGAGGAGGGGCAACTGGCGACGGCGGCGGCTATCTTGCATTTTTGCCGCATTGTCTTGCGTTTGACGCATGCCCTCGCCCAGCAATAAGAGTGGTACTCTGCCTGCCAAACCAAAGTCTAATATGCGGACAAGATGCGGATGCTTAAGCTGAGCGATAGTGCGCGCTTCTTCTCGCTAAGACGCGCCTGGGTTTTCCGTTTCTGCTGGTCGTTCACCTGCCTCTCTGTGCAGCGCTAATTCTTGTTGAAGTCTCTCAATGCGGGAAATAAGCTGCATAATAATCTCGACCCCTTCCAGATTGACGCCCAGGTCTTGATACAGACGGCGCGCCCTGCGGAGCAGCGCGAGGTTGGCTCGGTCATACTGTCTCTCTTGGCCTGCCAATTCAAGGGTGTTGATGACCTCATCTTCAGCCAATTGGCGAATGACCTGCACCTCCAGTCTGCTGTATTCCGCAATCTCTGGTTCAGTGTAGAAGGAAAGAGAATAATCCTGCTGTTCAGGCATGGCGGCCTCCTGTTCCTGCGGGAGTGGCTGGGCCTGTGTAGCCGATGGAGCGAGCAAACGCTTCGAAAAGTTGCTGCTGCTCGTTGCTGAGCGACGTTGGGAGCATCACTTTCACCTCAGCGTAGAGATCACCGCGCTGGTCGGTTTTTCCCATGTGCTGTGGCATCCCTTGCCCGCGCAGGCGAAACACTCTGCCGTTTTGGGTGAGCGGTGGAATGCGCAGCAGCAAACGCCGCCCATCGGGGGTTGGCACCTGGGACTCTCCTCCCAGCATCGCATCCGCCAGCGGGACTTCCACCGCAGTGCGCAGGGTTGCTCCTTCACGAATGAAGCGTGGGTCTGGCCGCACATGGACGCGCACATACAAATTGCCACGTCCCGCCGCGCCTGGCGATCCTTGCCCAGAAAGCCGGATGCGTGAACCAGTGTCCACCCCTGCCGGAATCGAGACTTCTAATCGCCGCACTGACCCATCAGGCTCGGTCAACTCCAGCCTACGGGTTGTCCCTGTGTAGGCTTCGGCCAGCGTGATCTCAAGGGTGGCTTCAACATCCTGCCCATGTCTGGGCTGACGCTCGCCCACGCCAGCAGCGCCAGCGCGGGAACGGCGCTCGTTGCCTGGGGAAAAACCCGAATGGAAGTACGTCTCGAAGAAATCGGAGAAGGGGGATTGACCACCAAAGAGGTCTTGCAGGTCTTCTTCGTTGATGGTGCGATATTCGTAATTGCCCCCCCTGAAGCCACCCGCCCGGCCAGCCGCGCCAGCCGCCTGCCTTTCCTCTCCCGGCCAGCGCCCATACTGTTGACGATAGCGGCGCATCTGGTCGTATTTCTGGCGTTTTTCAGGATCAGAGAGCACTTCGTTGGCTTCATTGATCTCTTTGAAGCGCTCCTCTGCCGCATTATCGCCCGGATTCACGTCAGGATGATGCTTCCGCGCCAGCTTGCGGTATGCCTGACTAATTGTTTTTTGATCGGCGTTCTCGCTCACTCCGAGAACGCGATAGTAGTCCTTGTCGTCTGCTGCCATGCCACCAGTTCTCCGGGCGCGTTTCGCATATGTCCCTGGTCTGGTTGCAGTTCACGTGTAGGCCCAGGGACAAGCGCCTTCCGGGGGGCCAGATGCTCGCAGAAGGCGCTCTCGTCACTATATTTCGCGGTACTCCCCCTCATATGATTCAGTCTCAGGTGGCGGAGGTGCCGTCTCCTCGCCCGGTTGCGTTCCATAACCGGGTGTCGTTCCTGCTCCTGCGCTGGCTCCTGCTCCCTGCTGGCTGTAGACTTCCTGACCGATGCGTTGCATGGTGCGCTCCAGGTCGTCGGCTGCGGTATTGACACGCGCCGTGTCCTGCTGCGCGAGGGCATCGCGTACCGCTTTGGTCTTGTTTTCTACGTCGCTGCGCAGCCCAGCCGAGATTCTATCGCCCATATCTCGCAGCGTTCGCTCGGCCTGATACGCCAGGCTATCTGCGCGGTTGCGTATTTCGATCTCTTGCTTGCGCTGGCGGTCTTCCTGCGCGTGCAGTTCCGCTTCGCGGACCATGCGCTGCACTTCCTCTTGAGAGAGGCCGCTGGAGGCGGTGATCGTGACCTTCTGCTCGCGCCCGGTGGCTTTATCGCGCGCCGTCACATTGAGGATGCCATTGGCATCAATATCGAAGCTCACATCTATTTGTGGGATGCCACGCGGGGCTGGAGCCAGCCCTTCCAGGCGGAAGTGCCCCAGGCTCTTGTTATCGCGGGCCAGTTCGCGCTCGCCTTGCAGCACGTGAATATCTACCGCTGGCTGGCTGTCTTCTGCGGTGCTGAAGGTTTCGCTTTTGCGCGTGGGGATGGTGGTGTTGCGCTCGATCAACTTGGTCATCACACCGCCCATCGTCTCTACGCCCAACGAGAGCGGTGTCACATCCAGCAGCACCACATCTTTCACATCTCCTTGCAGCACGCCTGCCTGAATAGCCGCCCCAACCGCCACGACTTCATCCGGGTTGACGCCCTTGTGTGGCTCTTTGCCAAAGAGGGTGCGTACCATCTCGATCACGGCGGGCATGCGCGTCTGGCCGCCGACGAGAATGACCTCATTGACTTCGTTGGCCTTCACTCCGGCATCTTGCAAGGCTTGCATGACTGGCCCGCGCGTCTTCTCAATCAGATTGCCAACCAATTGCTCCAGCCTGGCCCGCGTCAGCGTTACCACTAAATGTTTGGGGCCGCTGGCATCGGCGGTGATAAAGGGCAGATTGATCTCAGTTTGCAGCATGCTGGAAAGCTCAATTTTGGCGCGCTCGGCAGCCTCTTTCAAGCGCTGCAAGGCCATACGGTCCCGGCGCAGGTCAATCCCCTGGTCGCGCTTGAACTCCTCGGCCAGCCATTCAACGATGCGCTGGTCGAAATCGTCTCCGCCCAGATGGGTATCTCCATTGGTCGCCCGTACCTCAAAGACACCCTCACCCAGTTGCAGAATGGAAATATCAAAGGTGCCGCCGCCCAGATCGTAGACCGCTATCGTCTCGTCTGCCTTTTTGTCCAGGCCATAAGCGAGCGACGCGGCGGTTGGCTCGTTGATGATGCGCAGCACCTCCAGCCCCGCAATTTGCCCGGCATCTTTGGTGGCCTGGCGCTGCGAGTCATTGAAGTATGCAGGCACGGTAATCACGGCCTGGGTGATCTTCTCGCCCAGCCTGGACTCAGCATCGGTGCGCATCTTTTGCAGAATCATCGCTGAGATTTCGGGCGGGCTGTAGTCGTGGCCGGCCAGCAGCACATGGGCATCGCCGTTGGGTGCGCGAACGATCTTGTAGGAAATCTCTTTGAGAGAGCGCTGAACTTCAGGGTCATCAAACTTGCGCCCAATGAGCCGTTTGATCGAATAGACGGTATTTTCAGGGTTGGTTACGGCTTGTCGCTTCGCCACCAGGCCGACGAGCCGCTCTCCATTTTTGCCAATCGCCACAACCGAAGGGGTCAGCCGTGACCCTTCGCTGTTGTCCAGAATAGTAGGCTCACCCGCTTCAATGACCGCTGCCACTGAGTTGGTGGTCCCCAGATCAATGCCTAAAATGTGTGCCATCGCGCTATCGCTCCTTCAAGGAAGCACCGGGCTTCATATGCTCTTTTGGAAAAATGCGTTGGTGGACAGATTTAGCTTTCAGAGTGCGCTTCCGCTGCCTCCACTGGTGCAGCGGCCACGACTACCTGGGCCGGGCGGATGACGCGCTCACCCAGCGCATAGCCAGGCCGGACCACATGTACAATGGTTCCTTCAGGCATATCGGGATGAGGCTCGGTCATAATGGCCTCGTGCTGCCGGGGGTCAAACTGCTCGCCTGGGGAACCAATCTGGCGCATCCCCAACTGTTGGATGGTCGTCGTGAGCCGTCTGGCTACCAGATGGATGCCCTGCACCCAGGGCTGTTCGGCCAACTCCTCTGGCGCCGACTCCAGGGCGCGGCCCAGATCATCAAGGACGGGCAAGAGGGTTTCAAGCAGGGCTGCCCGCGCCGACACCCGCGCTTCGCTTTGTTCCTGGGTTGCGCGACGTTTGTAATTGACGAAATCTGCCTGTGCGCGAAGTAAAGCATCCCGGCAGGCTTGTTTCTGGCTCTCGGCTTCTGCAAGCTGCTGCTCAAGGGATGGCGCTGCCTCTTCCTGTGACTGTTCCTCTGGTTGTGGGGGCTGCGGTGCCTGCTGCTCTGCTGGTGGCTTCTGCACCTGGGTACTCCTTTCCACCCTGTTGCACAGCCAGGGTCTTTGCCAAGAGATCAGAAGGTTTCGATGCGCGGAATTACGAAGAAAGAAGAAAGGCCGTGCTGTTCTTGTCCGTTGTCAGGAATGCAGCAGGTTCTATACCCAACTCAACACTGGGGGAGTGTATGCAGTGCTGGCGGCACAAGCCCTGGCGCCTGAAGCATGAGCTAACGGCTGCTTCAGGCCCAGGGTAGGTGCTCTTGAAGGCTGATAGGGAATGTGCCTGCGCTTAGCCTTGCATGGGAGGTTGTCCCTGCGTTGGCCTTTGGCCTGGCATCTGAGATTGGCCCTGTCCGGGCATTTGCTGCCCCGAAGTTGGCTGCTGGCCTTGCCCTTGCCAATTTGGTTGCCCCGGCACCTGGCCTTGCCCCGACATCTGAGACTGGCCCTGTGTTCGCCCCTGTCCGGGCATCTGGGCCTGCCCGCTTTCCAGGCGCTGTTGTCCCCGAATAGGAATCTGGCGCGAAGTTCCCTGCTCACTCTTGGGCAGGCGCAGGATCAAGATGCCATTCTCGAAGGAGGCATCGGCGGAATCCGTCTTGACTTCGGTTGGCAGGGTAAACGTGCGGAAGAACTGCCCAATTCTGCGCTCTCGCAACAAATAATTTCCGCGTTCAGCCTCTTGCTCTTCTCTGGTTTGCCCGCTGATCATCACCTGATTGCCGCGCGCTTCGATGCGTACATCATCAGGCCGGACGCCTGGCAGCGAGGCACGTACGATGAAATTATCTCCCTGATCTTGAATATCGAGCGCGGGCGTGCCAGGCATGTGCGTACCTCGCGTGGCTAACTGGCCGGTTTCCTGCCCGCTTCCAATGGCTCGGCTGGGGAGCATGCTCTCTTCAAAGAGGTGGTTCATGGCCTCGCGCAGGCTCATCATCTCCTGAAATGGGTCCCAACGTGTCATCTCGAACATGTGTGCAATCCTTTCTGTGGTAATAATGATAGGTTCTCCCTTGCGGGAAGCCTGGGGCAGCAGGATTTATGCCCGCGCGGTTGGGGTCAGTTCCACAGCAGAACGAAGGCGCTGTTGTTGGCTCGTGGGCTGGTGACTGGTCGGGTAAACAATATGCACCTGCGCAAGCATTGGTGCAAGGGGCAGACCATTCGCGCTCTGCCATATGCACAACTCAAGTAATTGGACGTATTAGCATGAGAAAAACGTCCCCTTTCTGGTTAGATACTTGACGTATGCCGTATTCTATAATCATCCAACTAGAATCGAAAATGGCTGGAGCAACACTGTCTCTCTATACCCCTGGGCCAGGCCAGTGCCTTGGGAGGGGAGGCCGGAAGCAAAGACGCAGTGAGTGTGGGGTGCCACATGAGTTTCCTCCCAAGAGCAATCCGAGCTTTAAAAAGCTAGAAAGGATACCTGGCAATATGCAAGAGAAAAATGCCATGATTGAAAAAGACCAGACAGTGTTTGTCGCAGGTGAGAAGACAAAACAACCTGAACACCTTGCAGAAGAATCCAAGACAGCCAATCTTCCATCCTCCCGTGCTATTGCTGATCGCCTTCGCACCGCCCGCTTGTCAGCAAACCTCACGCAGCAGGAACTCGCCGGAGGGTTGTTCTCTAAAAGCTACATCTCTGCGGTAGAGCGTGGGAAGATGATTCCGTCCCTCCAGGCGCTCAATGTGCTTGCACAACGCCTGGCCGTTCCTGTCGCCTATCTGCTTGGCGAACAGAACATTGATCTGGTGGCTTTGGAGGAGAGCAGCGCCGTGTTGCGCTCCTCTGAGGAACAGATAAGCGCAGCCCCGACCAACGATCCCATCCTTCTTCTGGACAAAGCCGAAGCATTCTTGCGGGAAGATCAGGCGCAGGAAGCTCTGACTCTGCTCGGAGAAAGTGAAACACCGCCAACTGGCTTGTTGCTTTTACAATGGCTGCGCTGGTATCGGCTGGTTGGATGGGCCGCCGGGTTGCTGGGGGACCAGGAGAAGGCTATTCGGTTGCTGGAGCGCGGTCTTGAGCTTTCCCAGCAAATACACTTGCGCATACCTACCGCTGAGCAGCCCCAATTGAAAGAAATGGTTGGATACCTGCACTGCTTCCTGGGGAATGCGTATTGTAGTCAGGACAAGATTGACCAGGCGCTCGACTATTATCAGCGGGGGCTGGAAGCCATCAGGAAAGATCAGGTGCACGATCCGGAACTCAAGGCATTGATTTACAAAGGGTTAGGGCGCTCTGCCCTGGCCCTGGGCAATTACCAGGAGGCCAGCGCCTATTATCAGGAGGCGCTAAAGCAAGCAGAGATTGTAAAAGACCAGCGTTTGCTGGGCATGATTCTCTGGGGGCTGGCGTCGTCGTATCAGGAGAGTGACGAACCATTTCGCGCGAAGACGGCGTGCTTGAAAGCCTTGAATGCTTTGGAGCAGCATGGGAACCCAAAATCTCTGCTCCAAATTCGTATCAACCTTGGGCAAGTGCTGCTCCAGTTGGACGATTACCAGGGCGCCGAGCAATATCTGCTGCCGGGCATGCAAGAAGCCCAGACGTTGGGAGATATGTGCATGTATGGGGTGACTCTGGTGAATATGGCCTCGTTACATCGTGTCAGAGGCGAACTCCCCCAGGCGCTTGCGCTCATTGATACTGCGCGCCAGTTATTGCAGCAACATCCCAGCCACCGAATCGAAGGACAGATGTACCTCACGCTTGCCTCGATCTATGAGGCGCAACACAATCACGCGGCGAGGGAGCAAGCGTTTCAGGATGCGATTCGCATTCTGGAAGAAGGAAAAGAATACTCTTCACTTGGCAAGGCGTATGAAAGCTACGCGCAGCTTTTATCAGAGCAAGGACGCTTTCAGGAGGCATTTGAGCAGATGCGATTAGCCCATCGCCCAAGATAGGGGGAGCCTTCACGCGCTGCACGAGCGTTTCCGTCGCAGCAAAGCGAGCATGATGACACGGCAGAGCCACCTATCAGCACGTTTCTCGCGCTGATAGGTGGCTCTGCCCTATGCTCTTACCAGCATGGCGGAAGCGTGGTAGCGCACGCCTGGGAGTGATGCGCTGGAGCCGCTTTTGCCATCATCGCGCCAATACCAAAGATCGAGCCGCCCACCAGCGAAAGCATGAGCGCTGCCACCAGAACCATTTTGCTGACATGTTGCTTCATGAGAATACCGACCCTTCTTAAAAACTGGCTGCACACTTGAAATGAAGGAACGCTTGTCCTTTCATTCCAAGTGTGCAGCCAGAACTTCAGCGAAGTTCGGTAGGAGTTCGACCTTTCTTCTTTCTTCGTTCAGGTTTGTTTGTGTGGGAGTGGTTTGCTTATTTTGCTTGACGGTGTGGTGTATCTGGCGACTGGGGACGCGCTTCCTCTGGAAAGATGCCGTAGCCCGCGTAACGCTTGCAGCGGATCAGCGTAGGATGGAAGGGCCTTTCGCCCAGCTTGCGGCGAACCTGGCTGACGATCTCTTCAACGCAGTGGGCGGGCGCTTCGATGCTCTCGAACCCAATCGCCTCAGCGAGCGTGGTTGCTGAAATATACGAGCGCGGGTGCCGTAATAAGATGTCCAGCAGCACTGCTTCGCGGGCACGCAAGGCAATCGCTTCGTTGCCGCGCTGAACCACAAAGTGAGTCAGATCAACCAAGACATCGGGCTTGAGATGATAGACCGCAGGCTTAGGCGAAGCCTCTCGAATAATTGGGTAGTTGGCCTGGGGCAGGAAGTCATGCGCGGCTTGCGCGGCAACGTGCAGAAATTGCTGATACAGGCGGGTTTCGTGCTCGCTTACCTGTTCTGCGATCATCACCGCAACCACTGGTTTCCCGAATCCATCAAGAAACAATTCAAGGGCATGTGGCCCGGTGAGCAAGTGCTTCAGATACTCCTTTTTGTCTGGGAGTGGGGGCATGCGATACAACTCAGAAGACATGGGAGACTCCTGACTAGCGCTTTATACAGATGTATGCGGCTCGTAGCGCGTAGTGATACTGGAATACCCTGGTAGTAAGCATGGTATTCTTGTTTTTGCTGACCGCTGCATCAGCGTGTTGGGTGATCAGGCCAAAACGCCTTGCAGCCGCTGCTATCCAAGTTATCTTTGAGCAAGTGAAATCTCTACATTGCTCGCATCTCTGTGTAGTAATGGAGGCTGAGCATCAAAAACCGGAAAGCTCTTTCACGTGAAGAGAAACTTGACAGTTGAAGTATGATCAGGGAAGAAACGGTGAGGGAAAACCAGGGCAGAGGAGTAGGGGCGTGTCAACGCAGCAAGAGGGGCCATTTCATCTGCAAGAGCCAGATGCTGAAGTGCTTCAACGTGCCCAGGCTCGCCTGGGAGATGGCACGCCTACTGCGGATGCCTGGCAAGCCTTCCAAACGCTGGGCGCGCAGTATGAGACTCGCCTGACAGCCTATGTCGCTTACGTCATTGATGATGAAGAGGCCGCGCACTTCATTGCGCAAGAAGCATTGTGGAAAGCGGTTGCATCGTACCCGCGCATACGTCCGATGGCGCCGTTTACGGCCTGGCTGGTCAAAATTGCCAAAAATGATAGTTTCAAATTGCTGAAAGCCAGGAAACGCGAAGGCTCGATAGAAGCCACCCAGAAAGCGCTCAATGAGCCGCTGGAGAGCGGCAGCGCTCGCCCCATCTCCTCTGGAAGACTGGACACTGAGCAGGAGATCATTGAACGCGATTTGATACGCCGCTCCTACGCGCAATTAGCCCGGCGCGAGCGCGAGGTGCTTTTTCTGCGTCATATCATGGGCTTCTCTGTCAAAGAAATGGGCTGGATTTTCCAGGTTAGTTCCAGTTCTATCAGCCAGGCGCTCTGGCGCGGAACGCTCAAGTTTAAGCAAGCGTATAACCGCTCGTTGGTGCTTGCTGGTGAATCGCCAAGGAAAGGAGGGAGGACCGGGTGAGATACGCTTCTTTCGGGCCACATAAGGAATGGGCGGCTCAATTGATTGCGCTCTATCATGGCGAACTCACTGCGCGGGAACGCGCTGCCGTTGAAGCGCATGTAGCAGGCTGCCAACGCTGCGCCAGGGCATATGCAACTTATCAAGAAGTGGCGGGCGCCATGCAGAAGTTGCCTGGCCTGCTTCCCTCTGTGCCGCCAGAACTGCCCCAGGCAGAGCAGGGAGAGCACACCCTGGAGTATCAGCAGCAGTTTCCGCAGCAGAAAGTAGCGGAAACGCCCCAGAGCCAGGGAACATATAGCTCTGGCTATCGCCGCCGAAGTGGAAAGACGGAAGGGGCCACACGACGGCGCAAAAAACCCTCCACGCAAAACCGTTAGACGGGCAGTGCCGTTCTGCCTGTAGCACCGGCGTCTCGCCGGTCCACTCACCGGCACGGAGGCCGGTGCTACAGGCAGATTATCCTGATACGTTATCAGCCTGCCCATCGCCGTAGAGATGGCAGTGCGTCCAGTGCCCATTGCCAAGCTGTGTCTTTTGGGGAAAGCGTTCGCGGCAAACCGGCATGGCATGCGGGCAGCGCGGATGAAAGCGGCACCCGCTTGGCGGATTCACCAGGCTGGGAATCTCGCCGCGTGCAGGCAAGACCGATAGGTTCTTCCCCTCGGTGCGCAGCCGATCTGGGTCGGGCGCGGCTGAAAGCAGCAGTTGCGTGTAGGGGTGTTTGGGCTGCTGAGTGATCTCCTCGCTTGGCCCGCCTTCCACCATCTGCCCGGCGTACATCACCAGCGTTTCCTCGGCAAAATAGCGCGCGCTGGCAATATCGTGTGTGATAAAGAGCAGCGCAAGCTGTTCTTCTTCCTTGAGCCGCAGCAGCAGGTTGAGAATATCCAGCCGAATGGAAACATCCAGCATAGAAACCGGCTCATCTGCCAGCAGCACTTTTGGCTTGACCGCCAGCGCCCGCGCAATGGCGACGCGCTGGCGCTGCCCACCGCTGAGTTGATGGGGGTACTTCTGGAGAAATTGCTCGGCAGGCGTCAGGCTGACCCTTCGCAGCAAAGCCAGGGATTGCTCCCTGACCTCCGCCGAGTTGCGGGCATGCCCATGCAGCCGCAGTGGGCGGCTGAGGTGGTAGGCCACGCTGTGCACCGGATTCAACGAGGAGAACGGGTCTTGAAAGATCAACTGCACGTTCCTGCGATACTCGCTAATCTGCCTGCTTCCCGCCAGCTTGACAGGCTTGCCCAGAAAATGAATCGTGCCAGCAGTTGGGTGATACAACCGCGCCAGTATCCGCGCTATCGTGGTTTTGCCGCTGCCGCTTTCGCCCACAAGGGCAACCGCCTGCCCAGGAAAGAGCGCCAGGGAAGCATCCTCTACCGCGTGAACCGCGCGCGCTGCGCCCAGGGGGTTGAACCGTCTCAGGGGAAACGCTTTTTTGAGATGCTGCGCCTCCAGAATGGGGCCGGGGATGATCTCTGCTTTAGCGGCTGCGGATAACTGCTGTTGAGTCGTCATCGAACACCGCCCCTTTCTGCTTTCGCCTCATATGCCGCTGCGATGTCGGCGGATGTTGGCGCTTCTTCGCGGAACGCTTGGTTGTACAAGTGGCAGGCCACCTGCTCAGGAGCGCCCTCTTCTGCTGTTGCAGCAACCTGGCGGAGCAGCGGCAGCCTGGTTTTGCAGGCGTTAAAGGCCAGCGGGCAGCGCGGATGAAAGGCGCAGCCAGTGGGCACCGCCCGGAGATCGGGTGGCGTGCCGGGAATGCCATAGGCTTTGCGGCGTGGCCCATGCAGGCTGGGGAAGGAGTTGATCAAGCCATAGCTGTACGGGTGGCGGGGGTGTTCATAGACGGCGCGCTGCGACCCCTGTTCCACCAGACGCCCGGCATACATAATGGCGACAGTGTCAGCAAGCTCCAATAAGAGCGAGAGGTCGTGAGTAATAAAGATGACCGCAAAGCCAAGCTGCGCTTGCAGGCGCAAGATTTCTCCCAAAATGTCGCGCTGCACCACGACATCCAGCGCCGTTGTTGGCTCGTCCATAATAATGATTTCGGGCGAAAGTGCCAGCGCAATCGCAATCACGGTGCGCTGTCGCATGCCACCGCTTAGCTCATGCGGATAGCTCTTGAGGCGATCTGGCGCAATCCCCACCAGTTGTAGCAGTTCGACTGCGCGCTGCTTACACTCTTCTTTGCTCAGGTACGACTGGTGCGTCCAGAGGACATCCATGATCTGCGTGCCGATGTCCATCACGGGGTTGAGGGCATTCATGGCGCTTTGGAAGACAATCGCCAGATCATTCCAGCGAAAAGAACGCAGTTCCTCTTCCGAAAGTCTTAATATGTCGAATGGCTGCCAGGCAGCGCCGCCGCCCGATTGCGCTTGTCTGGAGGCATGCGCACCATTCTGGGCGGGCATTGGTCGAGGATAATAGAGCGCTTCGCCGCTGCTCACTCTGGCGGGCGGATTCAAGAGCCGCGCGACGGCATAGGCCAGGGTGGATTTCCCGCTGCCGCTTTCTCCGGCCAAACCAAATGTCTCGCCGCGATGGAGCGTCAGACTGACATCGGTGACAGCGTGGACCGTCCCGTTTGGGGCGTCATATTCCACGCTGAGATGCTTCACTTCAAGGAGGGGTTCCCTCTTCATAGATGCGTTCATGCTGCTGCCACCCTTTGCTTTTTCGGCCATTTGCGGCGCTTCAGTTGCCGCAAACGTGGATCAGCAAGCTCGTCAATGCCAAAGTTCAGCAGCGCCAGACCCGCGCCTACCAGCGCGATACACAGCCCTGGAGGGGCAAACCACCACCATGCCTCCTGCAAAAGCGCGCCGCTGTTATAAGCATCGTAGAGCATGGTGCCCCAGCTTACCGTTGAGCTATTGCCAAAACCGAGGAACTCCAGCCCGGCCACCGCCAGCATCACTTGAATGCTCGTGGTGACAAAGCTGGCCGCCACAATCGAGATTTCGTTGGGGAAAATCTCAAAGAAGATAATACGCCAGGGCCGCTCCCCGCTGGAGCGCGAGGCGGTGACAAACTCGCGCCCACGCATAGAGAGCGTTTGTGCGCGCAAGACCCGCGCTCCCCAGGGCCAGTTGGTGAGGGCAACTACCACCGCCACCGTAAACACCGTGCGGGAGAAGTATTCAACGGCCACAATCGCCAGTGGCAGGGAGGGGATGACCAGAAAGACATTGGTGATCACCGAGAGGATGTCATCCACCACGCCCCCAAAATATCCGCTCACCAGGCCAACGCTCACAGAAATAATCAGCACCAGCAGCCCGGTCAGAAACGCCCAGAAAAGCGACGTGCGCGTGCCGTAGACCAACTGGATAAAGACATCTTGATTGGCCTGATTGGTGCCCAGCCAGTGCGCAGAGGACGGCGGTTTGACACCGATGCCAGGCGTGTAATGCAGGGGGTCTTGATTGATGAGCAGCGGGCCAAAGATTGCCACCAGGACAAAGAACCCGACGATGCTGCTGCCAATCGCCACCTTGCGGTTCGTGGTCGCCGCGCCCCAGGTACGACGCGCTATAGTGGTGAGGGCCGAAAGGAACGTGGCCTCTGTTATGCCTTCCTGTGGCTCAAGGGATGCAGCTTCTGGCTCCTGTTCCCCTTCAACGGCTGTTGGTGGCAAAGGCGAAGAAGGTGACTGGCTCATGGTCAGGCACTCCTTTCCTGGCGGACTCGCGGGTCAAGCACAGCATAGAGCAGATCAACGATCAGATTCATCAGCACCGTTGCCACAATCACCAGCAGCAGAATGCCATCTGCAAGCGCGTAGTCTTTGGCTTGAATCCCCAGAAACAAGGCGTTGCCGATGCCAGGATACGAGAAGACTCGTTCAACCAGCAGCGACCCACCGACGACTGAACCAAGCGCAATGGCAAAGCCGGTGATGCTGGGCAAGATGGCATTGCGCGCGGCATAGGCAAAGATCACGCGCCGGGTGGTCAGGCCCTTGGCTTTTGCCATCATGATGTAATCCTCAGAGAGCGTCGTAATCATGGTGTTGCGCATCGTCAGCATCCACCCGGCAATAGTGGAAATGACAATCGTCAGCGCGGGCAAGATGGCGTGATACGCCGCGCTCAAGATAAAATCCCAGTTCCAGTCGGGTATCAGGTTGGTATCATACCCATCAGCATAGGGAAACCAGTTCAGCTTAAAGCCAATAAAATAGACCGCCAGCAGTGCCAGCCAGGGATAGAGAATGGAATAGAGAAACATCATCATGGAGGAAAGCAGCGAATCAAAGGCGGAGCCGCGCCTCCAGGCGAGAAAGACTCCGATCAGCGAGCCAAGCGCAAAGCTCATCAAGACACTGACCGACAAGAGGATCAGCGTCCATCTGATATTCTGACTGATTACTTCAGTGACAGTGCTTGGAAAATATTGGATGGAAACACCAAGATTGCCATGCAGTAAGTTATTGAGATACGCGAAATATTGCACCCAGAGGGGGTCTGTGGTGTTGACTCCGAACTCGATTTCCAGGGCTTTGAGGGTTGCCGGGGAGACAGACCCTTGCTGGGAAAGGCGAAAAAAAACGACCTCCGCAGGATTCCCAGGCGCCAGGCGGGGCAGGAAAAAGTTGATGGATACTGCTGCCCAGATAGCCAGCAAATAAATACCCAACCGACGTATCAAGTGGCGCATCAGGCGCCTCCTTTGCGGAAGAGTGGTCGCCAATCACAGCAGGCGCGAGGAGATACAGCGTTCCTTCAAGCAGATACCATGTATATCAGCATCATAACATGCCCTGTCACTCCCTTTGCCCTGCCCTGCTGAAAGGTGAGGGGATGACCGCCAGGTCATCCCCTCGATTCAAGGAGGGAGATCAGGAGGAGGCTATGATACTGGCGTCAGGTGCAGCAGAACCTGCTCGTTATCCCCAGGAGCCAGGTTGTAGGCGGAACCGATGGCATAGGGGTTATCGGGCGTGGGCCAGCCGGTCCAGTTCACCGTTGTGTATTCGAAGAACTGAATCGCATCCAGTACGGTGATGACAGGAAGCTGATCGGCCATGATCTGTGTCAGCTTCTGAATCGCTTGCTTCTGAACATTGGTGTCAGAAGTGCCAGCGTATTGCGCCAGCAGTTGATCGGTGGTGGGGTCGTTCCACTGCGCCCAGTTCGTGCCATTGGCGCCGCCAATGTGCGCGCTGTTCAGCAATGGCTCCAGGTAGTAGTAGGGCGTTGGGCCAAAGAAGCCACCGGTCATGATCAGGTCGAAGTTGCCAGAGGCGCGAGCCGCCCGCCAGTCGTCGTCCGAGGTCTTGTTCAGTTGCAGATCAATGCCAGCCGCCTGGAGGTTTTGCTGGGCAATCTGCAAGTCCTGCACATAGTCGGAGAAATCGCCAGGGACCGTGACCTTGAAGGACAGCTTGTTGCCGCTCGCGTCGGCAAAGATGCCATCCGAGCCTTTGGTAAAGCCGGCGTCCGTCAGGAGCTTTGCCGCCGCGTTTGCGTCTGCCGGGCCGTAGGTTGGCAGCTTTCCATTATACTTGGCGTCCAGATAGGCTTCCTGCCCAGGCATCAATCCGGTTGGGCTGGCAACCTGCTCTAGACCGGCCTCACCAGCGGTGGACATCTGCTGGCGATCCAGTGCGGCGCTGATTGCCTGGCGCACGACCAGTTGCCCCAGCAGTGGGTTCTTCAGGTTCGGGACGATTTGGACTGGCACCACTGGCACCATGTAGACATGGTTGTGGGCGGAGTCTTTGTCTACAAAAGCCGTCTGCAATGCAGAGTTAAAGATGCCTGTCCAGTCGGCCTGGTGCCCGGACATCTTCAAGAGCGCGGTGTCGTTGCTGTCTGCTACGACGTAGCGCAGTTCGTCCACCTTCACCTTGTCGGCCTGCCAATAATTAGGATTCTTGACATAGGTGATCTGCTGCGCGGTGAAGGTCTTGAGCTTCATTGGGCCAGTACCAACTGGGCTGGTGTTCGTAAATTTGGTGGGGTCGCCCACGTTGGCCCAGAGGTTCTGCGGGACGATGTAAGTGCCTTCGATAAATGGCAGCAGTGGCGGATCAGCGGCGGTGAACGTCATTACCACCGAATTGCCGTCGCTGCCCTTGGCAACGCTGCTCAAATGCCCCCACAATCCGGCCCCGTCCGCGCCCGGATATTGCTTGAGCATGTTGAACGTGAACACGACATCATCGGCGCTGAAGGGCTTGCCATCCGACCACTTCACATTCTGGCGGATGGTGAAGGTCAACTGCGTGTTATCCGCGTTGAACGTATGGCCCGTCGCCAGCATGGGAGTTTCTTGCCCGGTGACGCCGTTGACATACTCCAGGTTCTCGTAGACCGGACCCAGGATGCCGTTGTTCACGTTGGGGCTGTAGGGACTCATGTTTTGGGTGTAGGAGCCGCCAACCGAGGCGATAGCGGTAAGGACATGGTTCGTGGAATTGTTGCTGCTAGGGGTGCCGCATGCCGCTAATAGAATGGGCATGGCAACCACAAGGAGCGACAGAACTGAGGCAGCGGTGACTCTCTCCCTGATTGACCGCAAGGAGAACGAATGGTGAGCCATACAAACCCTCCTAAGCCGGAGAAATTGACTATCAGATAATCGCAGATAGCCTGTTGCCTGAGATGAGCAGAACGGTGAGGCTGACCCTCCTTTCCGGCGCCCTACTTGCCTTGAGAATTGTCAGTGAGAGGGCCTGCCATATAACCCTCTCTTGTTCTTAGCTCATGTTCTCTCGTAGTATAACGTGCTTTGGTATATTTGTCAAGACATCTAGACCACTATACCAGATTTTCGTTAAAATTGGTGAGAACATGTTTTGACATTCATTCTTGATTGGAGAGCAAAGGGGACATCATGGCATCGCTGCTTGAACAGGAAATCCAGAGCCAACCTACTGTCGTGGCGCATCTGCTGGAGCGAGAGCTAGTTCATCTTCAGCACATTGCTCAAGACCTTCCGCCTTTTGATTACGTCCTGATTGCTGCGCGTGGCTCCTCGGACCACGCGGCCCTGTATGCCAAATATGCCTGGGAAATCCTGGCTGGCTATCCGGTGGCGTTGGCCGCGCCTTCGATCTTGACGCTTTATCATGCTTCCCCGCGTATGTCGGGCGCGCTCGTCGTGGGCATCTCACAGTCCGGCCAATCCCCCGACATCATCACTGTCTTGGAAGAGGCGCGCAAACAAGGCCGCCCGACCCTGGCAATAACGAACGATGGCTCCTCTCCGCTTGCAGCGATGGCCGACCACGTGATCGAACTACACGCTGGCACTGAACGCAGCGTTGCCGCCACCAAAACGTACACCGCTGAGTTAGCTGTGATTGCGTCATTAGCCGCGATCTGGAGCGGCCATTCCCAACATCTGGCAGACTTGCAACACCTCCCCAATGTGATGACGGCTACGCTTCAAAGCTCCAATGCGCTCGCTCAACGTGCCGAGCGCTATCGCTATATGGACCACTGCGCCATTATGGGGCGCGGCTACAACTACTCGACGGCGTTTGAGTTGGCTCTCAAACTGAAAGAACTCACCTACATGAACACCGCTGCCTATTCCTCGGCAGACTTCCGGCATGGCCCCATTGCCACGATTGACACCGGCTTTCCGGTCATTTTGGTGATGCCCGCTGGCATCGTGTTGGATGACATGCTTGATCTTGCCGGGGCGCTCCAGCAGCGCGGCGCAGAATTGATTGTCATCTCTGACGCGAAAGAGGCATTGACGCTGGCGAAAACCCCCTTGCCCCTGGTTAAGTCCGTTCCTGAATGGCTCAGCCCTCTGACGGCGATTCTTCCCGGCCAACTGCTGGCGCTGCATCTGACGCTTGCCAAAGGGCTAGACCCCGATGTCCCGCGCGGCCTTCAGAAAGTGACCCGCACACGCTGATTCCTGTGGCGCGGGCTAGCAGCCCGCGCTTGTCTCGCAAGAGCCAGCGTTGTCCTTTGAGCCACACCCAACCCCGCCCATGCGGGCTGGCAGCCCGCGCTACAAGCCAGCCCGCGCAGACTAGTCCTCTGGCAGGCGCTCGCGCCAGGCTTTGGTGGCATATGCCACGCGCCCCTGGCAGAACGTGGCCTGAAGCGTCAAGGATTGGTCAAACAGCAGCATATCGGCGTCATAGCCCGCTTTCAGCCGCCCCTTGCGCTGGGCGGCCCGCGCAGCCCGCGCCGGGTTGAGCGTCAGCATGCGCACCGCCTCTTGCAAAGAGACATCGGTCATCTGGCGCAGATTGCGCAGCGCCTGGTCCATCGTCAGCACGCTGCCGGTGATGGTGCCATCAGCCAGCCGCGCCGCTCCATGAATCAACTGCGCGGGCTGCCCGGCGAAATAAAAGGTGGTGTCTTCAGCGCTGCCCGCCGCAGAAAGAGCATCGGTAATCACAACGGTGCGCTTTGGCCCCAGCAGCTTGATCATCACGCGCAGCATCGCCGGGTGGACATGCACCCCATCAGCAATCAACTCGCCATACACCTGTGGGGTCTGCGCAATCGCGCTCAGGGGACCGGGGTCGCGATGATGCAGTGGGCGCATGGCGTTGCAGCAATGGGTGGCGTGTGTAATGCCAAGCTGAATGGCCTCTACCGCCTGCTCATAAGTAGCGTCGGTATGGCCCATGCTGACCGTCACGCCAGCAGTAATCATGCGCTGAATCATTTCGGCAGCTTCTGGCAATTCAGGCGCGAGTGTAATCAGCCGCAAGTGTCCATTGGTCAGGCGCAGTACGTGCTCGGCTTCAATAACGCTGGGTTTGCGCAGCCAGGAAACCATGTGCGCGCCACGCCGGTCCACATTGATATAGGGGCCTTCCAGGTGAATGCCTAATGGCTCGGCCCCTTCCTGCCAGGAATCAACCGCCAGCACTGCGGCGCGTAACTGCTCCGCTGGCAGGGTGTTGGGAGTGCCAACGACGCCGATTAAAAACGCCGTGACGCCTGTGCTGGGCGCCCAGCGCGCGTAGTTGTGTATCTCCTCATCGTGCATCGTGTGCAGATTGCACCCGCCGCCGCCGTGTGTATGGACATCAACAAACCCAGGCATCACAATCATCCTAGACGCATCCACCACGCGGCCAGGAGCATCCGAGCGCTGCCCCACTGCCTGAATGGATGTGCCATCAATTGTTATGTCGCCGCTCTGAAGCTCCTGGGTGGCGTCAATGAGATGAGCACCACGAAACGTCAACCTCATGAATCTATCCCTCGCGCAAAAATTGCTGGCCTGGTTAGTTCACCTGAGAATGGCGCGTTTCCTCCTTCTGGCGTGCCTCTTGTCATCAGGGGTAAGCTATACGCCCCTTGACAAAACGGGAAATCTATGGCATCATAAAGATGTCTAGTGGTATATACATCATATCGAGTATACCACTTACATAGTAAGTACCATACCTTGCGCAAGAAATCAAGCCCCCCACGCAACAAAAATACCAGTCGCAGGTGCAGGGCGACATCACATATAATCTCTGTATGCTTTATCGTCAGCAAAGAAAGGCCCGGACTCCACCGATATGAATACAATTTACCGAAACAGCCCTGTGCCGCGCTACCACCAACTGAAAGAAATCTTGCGGGAAAAAATCCGCTCCGGGGAACTCAAGCCTGGCGATCTCGTCCCCTCGGAGCGCGAACTTAGCGAAAACTATAGAATTAGCCGCATGACGGCGCGCCAGGCCATCACTGATCTGGTCAATGAAGGCGTATTTTACCGGGAGCAAGGCAAGGGCACCTTTGTCACCCGCAACAAGATCACGCAGCAATTAATGAGCCTGACGGGATTTACCGAAGATATGCGCGCGCGGGGTCAGCACCCAGGCACGCGCGTCCTCTCTGCCCGGCTGGGGCCTGCCGATGAGGTTGTTGCGGAAAGGCTGCGAGTCGCGCCGGGGCAGGCGATTGTCATCCTTCAGCGTCTCCGCCTGGCCGATGGTGAGCCGTTGGCAATCGAATTTTCTCATCTGACGTTTAAGGGCTGCGAGCGGCTGCTGGAAGAAGACCTGGAGCATAATTCACTGTATCGCTTGCTGGAGACGAAGTTTGCCCTGCCCTTGATGGAAGCTGAGCAGGAGCTTGAGGCTGGGCTGGCCGGAAACGAAGAGGCGCAACTGCTCAACATTTCGGTGGGCAGTTCGGTGCTCTATATCCGTCGGACCACCTACACAGACCGCAATCAGCCACTTGAATATGCCAAATCCATCTATCGCGGCAATAAATATGTCTTTTATGCTCATTTGAAGCGCGACCAACTTTTCTCATAACATCGGTTGGGACAGGAGGATGCCCATGCCCGCAGACCCGCAGGTTTCGCCGTCTTCCCAGGAGCAGCCTTACGGCGCTTTAGAAACCGAGAAGGTCAACCCAGCAACCCGCGAAATTGACCGAATGAGTCCACTGGAAATTGTTCAGGCGATGAACGATGAGGATGCCAGAGTTGCCGAGGCTATCAGGCAAACGCTCCCGCAGATTGCCAGGGCAATTGAGGCGATTGCTGCGCGGTTAAGGCGCGGGGGGCGGCTCATCTATATTGGGGCGGGCACCTCCGGGCGGCTGGGCGCGCTGGACGCCGCCGAATGCCCACCAACGTTTTCTCTGCCCCCAGAAATGGTCGTGGGCTGTATGGCTGGTGGCACGTTTGCACTGACGCACTCGGCTGAAGACCTGGAAGACAGCGCCGAAGCTGGCCGGGAAGACCTGACGCGCCTGAACGTCACAGAAGCCGACGCGGTGGTCGGTATCACCGCCAGCGGGCGTACCGCCTATGTGCTGGGCGCGCTTGCTTTAGCCCAGGAGCGCGGCGCATTGAAAATTGGCCTGGCCTGTAATGCAGGGACGCCCTTAGAGCAGGTCGTTGACATCAGCATTGCTCCCGTTGTTGGGCCAGAGGTGATCAGCGGCTCCACGCGGCTGAAAGCGGGCACCGCGCAAAAAATGGTGCTCAATATGCTCAGCACCGGCACGATGATTCTGCTGGGCAAAACCTATGGCAATCTGATGGTGGATGTTCGCGCCACCAACCGCAAGCTGCACCAGCGCGCGCTCACCATCATTCGGCAAGCGACTGGCCTGAACCAGGAAGCTGCCGAGCACATCCTGGCGGCTTCCAATGGAGAAGTGAAAACCGCTATCCTGAGCGCGCAAGGCCATCTTGCGCCAGATCAGGCCAGAGCGCATCTCGCCCGCCACAATCATATCTTGCGTGCTGCATTGGAAGCGCTGCCATGACTCACCAGGGAACACAAGACCAGGCTGGCCCGTATTTTTTGGGTGTGGATGGCGGCGCAAGCAAAACGCTGGCTATCGTAGTGGATGCCCAGGGACGGGAGTGTGGGCGCGGCGTGGCTGGCAGCAGCAATTACGCGGCTGTTGGCCTGGGACAAGCCCTTACCCAGCTTCATCTGGCGATTGAGCAGGCCACCAAGCAATCTGAATGTCAACGCCCCTTCGGAGCGGCCTGGCTGGGCATGGCAGGTGTAGATCGGCCTGAAGATACCGCTTTGCTACTCCCCCATCTACAAACGCTGGCTGGGACCATTCGCCTGACCAATGATGCCGAATTATTGCTCAGCGCGTTTGATCGGGCGATAGGCGTCGCGTTAATCGCGGGCACCGGCTCGATTGCGCTTGGACGCGATAGGCATAGCGCAACTACCCGCGCCGGGGGCTGGGGACACATTCTGGGCGACGAGGGCAGCGGTTATGAAATTGGGCGGCAGGCGTTGCAGGCAGCGGCCCGCTCCGCTGATGGCAGGGGGCCAGCGACTTCGCTGCTTGAGCGCATTCTTCAGCATTGGGGCTTGCAGCGGCCCGATGATCTTTTTGAGCAGGTCTATCAAAAAACCGAAAAAGCTGATATTGCCCGCCTCTCGTCGCTGGTGTTCGCGGCAGCCCAGACAGGTGATCGTCCGGCCAGTAAGATCATCCAGCTTGCCGCAGAGGAACTGGCATTGGCTGCGCTCACCGTCTGCCGGGCGCTGGATTTTCCCGATGGGCCGGTTCCACTGGCGTTGGGTGGAGGCTTGCTGATACAGGAGGTTGGCTTTCGCTGGCAGGTGCTTCGCCGCATTCGCCGCCAGCGCCCGGTGCAAAGCGTACTCGTCGAACAGCCCGCCTTGAGCGCCGCCCGCGCCGCCATTACCCTCCTTGCGAAAAGCGAACAGATAAACTCTCCTGCAACATAAATTAACCAGCCAACAGCAGAAGGAGCGTCGAACAATGGGCAGCAGCACCGCCAGCATGACTCTCGATCAGCAAATCGGCCAGCTTTTCATGGTGGGCTTTCAGGGCCACGAGCCACCGCGAGAGATGATTGATCTGATTCAGCGCTGGCATGTTGGAGGCGTGATATTTTTCTCGCGCAATATCCGCGACGCTAAGCAAACGCTGGAATTGACCACCCGTTTGCAGCAGCTTGCCAGGGAAGCCGGACAGCCCTATCCTCTGCTTATAGCCACCGACCAGGAAAACGGCATGGTCCGGCGCCTTGGGCCAGATGCCACGCTTTTCCCTGGCAACATGGCGCTGGGCGCCACTGGCTCGGAGCAAATTACCCGCGAAGTTGCCGAAGCCACCGGGCGCGAACTTCTGGCGCTCGGTATCAATATGAATCTGGCGCCGGATGCCGATGTCAACAACAACCCGGCCAATCCTGTTATTGGCGTGCGCTCCTTTGGCGAAGACGTGGCGCTTGTTGCCCGCCTGACGGCTGCCGCTGTGCGTGGCTATCAGTCCGCTGGCGTCGTTGCCACGCTCAAGCATTTCCCTGGGCATGGAGATACCTCTACCGACTCGCATCAAGCGCTGCCGGTCATCCCTTACGGGATGGAGCGTCTGAACGCCCTGGAGTTGGTCCCTTTTAAGGCGGGCATTGCGGCAGGCGCCGAAAGCGTCATGACAGCCCATCTCTACCTGCCAGAACTTATGCCTGGCGAACCGCTTCCCGCGACGATTTCCCCCGCCATTTTAAAAAACCTGCTGCGCGATCAGCTTGGCTTTGCTGGCGTCGTTATTTCTGACTGTCTGGAGATGAGCGCCATATCCAAAACGGTTGGCACTGCCCAGGGCGCAGTGCTGGCCTTGCAAGCCTGGGTTGATCTAGTTCTGGTGTCGCACCGCGCAGACCGCCAGCGTGCCAGCATTGAACTGGTGCGTGCCGCCGTCAAAAAAGGCGAAATCTCAGCCGAGCGCATCAGCCAGTCGGTAGAGCGCATCATTCGCCTCAAACAGCGCAGGCTTTCCTGGGAAGCGCTGCCAGGTGCCAACGCTCTCCCCAGCGTGGGCAGCGCAGCCCATCAGCAGCTACGTGACCGGGCTTACGCGCTCTCCACAACGCTGCTCCGAAACGAAGACAAGCTGATTCCGCTCAAAATCACTCCCCAGACGCGCATCCTGGTGCTTGCCCCACACAAATCCGCTCTGAGCATGGCCGAAGACGGGAGCTATCCCGAAACCTATCTTGCTGAGCGCATCCAGCAGCGCCACAGCCAGGTCACTTCGCTGCTGTTCAACCCTCGACGGACAACAGAAGAAACCCGGCGCATTTTGCAAGCGGTGGCCGACTCTGACGTAACCATTCTCATCACCATGAACGCCCATCGGGATGAGCAGCAGCGAAGCCTGCTGCGCCAACTGCTCCGCACCGGCAAGCCTATGATTGGCGTGAGTGTGGCGACCCCCTACGATCTTGCCGAAGCCACTGAACTGCACACAGTGCTGGCAACCTACGAATATACGCAGCCCGCGCTGGAGTCGGCGGTTCGCGTCCTATTTGGCGAGATTCCCGCGCAAGGGCGATTGCCATCTGCAACGACCAACAGGAGCTTTAACAATGGCACGCATTAAATGGGCCTATATCGGCGGCGGCAGCACGCGCGCTGCTGGCACAATGGCCTCGTTTGTCCACCAGGGCGAAAATTTTGACGGCTCGGAGGTTGTGCTGATTGACCTTG
>DATBGS010000030.1:0-7825 GCA_036557885.1 Ktedonobacterales bacterium | reverse complement strand
GCCTCTTTGCAGGCGACTGAGCCTGCGATCTTGAAGTCGGACTCGTGGGAATCAACGGTCAGATATGAAGCACTCAGTAAGGTGACCCTCAGATCAACAATAGGATAGCCTGCAATGATGCCTTGCTTCAACGACTCTTGCACCCCATCCTCAATAGGCTGGATGAATTCGCCTGGAAGCGTGTCGTTGGTCAACGTATTGGCAAACTCGAAGCCCTTGCCTCGCTCCAGCGGCTCAACTCGCAGCCGGACCACCCCATAATGGCCGCGCCCGCCAGATTGCCGGACATAGCGGCCCTCAGCCTGAGCGATACTGGTAATGGTTTCTCTCAACACGGTGGTGCTTCCCAGCCCTACTTGTCTAGCTCTATAACAATGGGCTGCGCTTGGCGCACCGCCTCTTTTACTGCGAGCGCCCCAGCCACCTCAAAATCACGCTGGCGCGAATCCACCTCATGGTATCTGCCATCAACCAGCGTCACGCGCACCGCCACGACTGGCACGCCTTCCTGAATGCCCTGCGCTAACGTTTGGCGTACACCCTGCTCGGTGAACTTAACAAATTCGCTCGGCAGAATCTCCTCACTTAGCGTGTTGATAAACTCAACCCCATCGCTTCCTGCCAGTGGCTCCACGCGCAGCCGCACAATCGCAAAGATGCCCGGCCCGCAGGTTTGCTTCACATAGCGGCCCGTTGCCTCGGCGGTGCCCATAATGGTTTGCCTCAGTCTGCCCTGATTTTGTGCTGCTTCCATTGCTTTCCTCTGTCCTATGACCCAATATAGCGCGCGTACAGCGAGCGCGCCAGCGCCGGGTTATCGGTGCCTTTGATGATGGCGCGGGCATCGGGGAAAAGCGTCAACTCGTAGTTATCCACGCGCAGGCGCAGCAGAAACTCGTTATGGCTCACCTCGCCCACTTCCTGTAGCCGCGCAGCCAGCCCCGCGAGATCAAGTTGGGCACCATTGCCATCCCCATTGCTGGCGTGGCGCGGCGGGCGTACCTGCACCGCGTTGCGCCCACAGAGCGACGTGCCCTGGGAGCTTTCCTCTGCCTCCAGAAACTCGTACTGGCCCTGGTCGCAGGCCGGGCAATTCGGCATGCGCGGCAGTTCAATCTGGTCGTGCGTGTTTTCCCACACGTCCATCCACAGCATGGCGTGGTTGATCTTCTCGTCGCGCTTCAGCAAGATTTTCAGCGCCTCGTTGGAGGCAATCGAAGCAATTGTCCCCACAATGCCGTTGAGCACGCCAGCCGTGTCGCAGGTGGGCGTCGTCCCTGGCAGCGGCATCTCTGGGAAGACGCAGCGCAGGCAGGGCGTCACGCCGGGCAAAATATTCATCGTCACGCCATAGGACGCAATCACGCCGCTGTACACCCAGGGGCGCCCCGCCTTGATGCAGGCGTCGTTAATCACGTAGCGTGTCTCGAAATTGTCGGTGCCATCCATCACCAGATCAACCCTGGCAACGATGCTCTCGATATTCTCGGCGTTGATGTCCTCAACCAGCGGCTCAACCGTAATGGTCGAGTTCACGCGGCGGATTTTCTCCGCTGCTGCTGCCGCCTTGGGCAGGTTGCGCGCAATGTCCTCTTCATCAAAAAGTACCTGGCGTTGCAGGTTATTCGCCTCGATAAAGTCGCGGTCAGCGATAATCAGATGGCCCACCCCAGCGCGAGCCAGATTGTTTGCCAGGACGGTGCCCAGCGCGCCGCAGCCGATAATCGCCACGCGCGAGGCGAGCAGACGCTCTTGCCCTTCGCGGCCAATTCCGGCAAAAAGAGTCTGGCGCGCGTAGCGGTCTGACGTGGCGCCAGTGTTGGCTGAAGCGGTTGATTGGTGCTGCATAAGAACTCTCTTGCCTCGAAAGCAGGGTACGGACCCTCGCGCAAAGCATCTGAACAACGTCTCCCAGGGTGCCAGCGGCGGCACTCTCCAGAACATTGTAACACAGGAAAGGGCGAGAATATCTAGCCGGTGGCTTGCGGGCATATGCTACAATAGGAGTCGCATGTGCTCTCGCGCTAAGGCTGAGAGGAAGGTTGCTTGCATGGCAGCATCAGATGTGGACGCGCTCCCAAACGGGCCACCCCGCAAAAAAGTGCTTGTGGTTGACGATAACCCCATGATCGTTGAACTGATCAAGCACTCGATTACCCATCAATCGCAAGCGTATGAAGTCATCATGGCCTATGATGGCGAGGAAGGGCTGACTCGTTTTTACGAAGAGCGCCCTGACTGCGTTATTATAGATGTAAAGATGCCACGCCTGGATGGGTATCAACTGGTGCGCTGTCTGCGCGGTGATCCAAGCAGCGCGGAGGTTCCCATCATTATTTTGAGCGCGATGATACGCGAGAGCGACCAGTTGCAGGGGTGGTATTCCGGGGCCGATGAATACATCACCAAGCCGTTTAAGCCAGCGGCTTTGTCGGCTGCGCTTGAACGAGTGATGCGCCTGAGCCACGCGCAGCGCCTTGAACGCATGCACGCCCTGGAAGAGCAGGACAATTGCTAAGGAGCCAGCGATCTCATGGACCCACACCGAGTTTCTTCGCTTGAACTACCGCCGAAGCCACTGGCCTCCGTCTTATTTGTTGATCCGGCGGTGGCGCTCCACGAACAAATAGGGGCGATGCTCCAGGGGCTATTTGAGGTGCGTTACGCCGTCAGCGCTGCCGAAGCGCTGGCAGCCCTGGAGCGGCGCGCGCCTGATCTGCTGGTGCTTGAGGTTGATCTGCCAGACGCCGACGGGTTGCAGCTATGCGAGCAGTTGCGCGCCAATCCCGCCACGCGCGGGCTGCCCATCCTGATCTTAACGGCGCGTGGGAGCATTCAGGAAAAGGTGGCCGGCTTCCAGGCTGGCGCCGATGACTATCTCGTCAAGCCGCCCAACCAGCGCTTCTTTAGTTCGCGGCTGCGGCTGCTCCTGCGCATTAAAAACCTGCAAAAAAAATCCTACAGCGGGTCGGAGGGACCAATCATGCCGCCTGTTCCACCTCCCCCGGACCCCGAAAACTCTGGCAGGCACTAAGCATGCAAATAGTGCCAAAGCCGGTCTTTGGGAGCATTTCTCTGCTTTCTTCCCTCTGGTCAACCGGTTGATTCTCCTTATAAACTCATCACACGCAAGTGAGGAGGAGCCATCAATGGCAACACGGGCCGATGTCGAGCGAGTCATCAAGGAACACACCATTCACACCGTGAAAATTGGCATCCCCGATATGGACGGCGTGTATCGCGGCAAGCGTGTGCCAGTCAGCAATTTTCTGGACGGGATGGAAGGCGGCTTTGCCCAATGCGATGTCCTTTTTGGCTGGGATATTGCCGAAGACCTGATCCCCAACCTGAAGTTTACGGGCTGGGATACCGGCTATCCTGATGTCTGGATGAAGCCCGATCTTTCCACGTTCTCTCCCGTGACCTGGGAAGACGGCGTGGCGCAGGTCGTCTGCGATTTTGTGGGCGAGCATGGCGAACTCATCCCGATTTCGCCGCGCGCTGTCTTGAAGCGCGTGCTGGAGCGCGCGGCGGCCAGAGGCTACCGCGTGGAACTGGCGCTGGAACTGGAGTTCCGCATCTTCCGCGAGACGCAGGCATCGCTGCGCGCCAAAAACTGGCGTGACCTGACGCCCATCAGCCCCACCAATAGCTGCTACAGCATCCATCGGGCAAGCGGCGATGATTTCCTGCTGGGCACCATCATGCGCCAGATGAATGCAGCAGGCATTCCCATTGAGGGCTATAACCGCGAGCATGGGCCAGGCATGTATGAGATGAACCTGCACCACGCGACGGGCGTGCTGGCCGCAGACCAGGCCATGCTGTTCCGCAATGGCATCAAAGAAATGTGCCTGCAACACGAGATGACGGCCTGCTTTATGGCAAAATGGAACCATGACCAGGACGGCAGCAGCGGACACCTGCACCAGAGCCTGTGGGACAAAGCGGGCAACAATATCTTTTACGACGCCTCGGCGCCGCATCACATCAGCGAAGCCATGCAGCAGTATGCGGCTGGCGTGCTCAAGCTGCTGCCCGATTTCCTGGCGATGTACGCGCCCAACATCAACTCCTACAAGCGCTATATCGTCGGCACCTGGGCGCCCACCACCGCCACCTGGGGCTATGAGACGCGCACCACCGCGCTGCGCGTGGTGCCTGGCTCGCCCAAGGCCACCCGCCTGGAAAACCGCGCGCCCGGCGCGGATACCAACCCTTATCTGGCGATGGCTGCGTCGCTGGCGGCTGGCCTGTATGGGCTGGAGCACAAGCTGGAACTGCCGCCCCCGGCGCGCCGCAACGCCTACGAGCTTTCGGAAGATGAGGCGCCGCCCTTGCCGCGCACGCTGGAGCAGGCCATTGAGCGCTTCAACAAGAGCGACCTGGCCCGCGAGTGCTTTGGCGAAGACTTTGTGGACCTGTATGTCGCCATGCGCCGCTGGGAAGTGGACCGCTACAACCGCGTGGTGGATGAGTGGCAGCGCGAGCGCTATCTTGAAATGATCTAGCCTGTAGCGCGGGCTGCTAGCCCGCAGGGGTGGGGCAGGGTGTGGCTCGAAGTGCATCGTTGCGCTGTAGGCCACAAGCGGAAGAGTTTCGAATTGATACAAGGAAAGAAGCCATGCGATTAGCCAATAAAGTCGTGATTATTACCGGCGGAGGCAGCGGCATGGGCCGCGTGGCCTCGCTGCTCTTTGCCAAAGAAGGCGCCAGGGTGGTCGTGGCCGAAGTGGACCACAAGACCGGTGAGCAGACGGCACAGGACGTGCGCGCGGCGGGCGGAGATGCCCTGTTTGTGCCCGTCAATGTGGCCGATGAAACCCAGGTGCAGCATCTGGTCAAGAAGACCATTGAGCACTATGGCGCGGTGCATGTGCTGTATAACAACGCGGGCATCATGCCTGGCGATGACGGCGCCGTCACCGACATCACCGAGCAGACCTGGGACAAGATACTGGATGTCAACCTGAAAAGCGCCTTTTTTTGCTGCAAGCATGCCATCCCTGAGATGGTCAAGGCGGGCGGCGGCTCCATCATCAATATCGCCTCGTTTGTGGCGCTGCTGGGCTGCACCGTGCCGCAGGATGCCTATACCGTCAGCAAGGGCGGCATGATCTCGCTGACCAAATCGCTGGCGGTGGAATACGCCAAAAAAGGCATTCGCGCCAACGCCATCTGCCCTGGACCAATTGAGACGCCGCTCCTGCGCACGCTTTGGACCAGCGAGGACGCGCGCAACCTGCGCTTGAATCGGATTCCGCTGGGGCGCTTTGGCGCGCCAGAAGACATCGTGTATCTGGCGCTCTACCTGGCTTCAGATGAATCAAGCTGGACCACAGGCGCGGTGATGGTTGTGGATGGTGGGGTCACGTCCAATTACTTCTAAGAAATCCCCCTGCTGACTGTGCCCGGCAGGGGGATTTTGCGCCATGTCTTCACTCAGTTAAGAAAGGTGAAGCTCTGCTCCATTGGCGCGAAATACGTTGCTTGAGCGCTGGCGAAGTCGCCAGGGCGCGCCTGATAGACGATCATAAAAAGGCTGCCCTTGTAGACCGCGACTTCAACCACCACCTGGAAACCATCGGGGGAAGTGCCGCACGTTTCCTGCACCCAGCGCTGTCCGCTGAGCATGATGGATTGCTGCGCGCCCGCGCTGCCAGCAATCAGCGTGCAAAACAGGTCAACCGCGCTCCCCGCATCGCTCAAAATATCCCCCTGATTTGCCACTGTAAACGAGGCGTCTCCTGGCCCGTCAAATTCGACGCCTGTTCCGGTGGAGGGCGGCTGCTGCGTCCAGCCGCGCGGGTAGCTGATCTTGAAGGTTTGATCTGAATTGGTGAAAGAGAGCAAACTGGAGGGAGTCGCTGTCGGCGTGTTCGCAACGCCTGCGCTGCCCGCAAAGAACCAGCGCGACAGAAACACGCCTCCTCCGGCCAGAAGAAGCACAGCGACCAGGACACCGGAGAAAATCAGCCAGGAGCGCTTCTTTCTGCGTGGGCCAGCGCTGGGCGGCGCGGGCGTGACGCCTGCGGTTGGCGGAAAAGAGGCTGCGCCAGCAGGCATCGGTGAGAACCCTGCCGCGCCTGGCGGTATATATGTTGGTGGCCCGGCAAACCCTTGCCGTGTTGGTTGACTGGCTAGTTGTGTCTCTTTTGGGTCTACTCTGGTCCTGTAGGCATCAATGGCAGCAGTGCTTGTTGGAGCAATGGGCACGGAGGTTGGGCCTGCTGGAACGGGTGGCGTGGTCGCCGGGGCTTGCTGCGCCACAGGCGGGGCTGGCGGCCAACTGGGGAGAGAGGGCGAGCGGGCGCCGCCTGTGCTTTCCTGCACAGCGCGCCCCAGCGCAATGGCGCTCTGGAAACGTTCTTGCGGGCTTTTTGCCAGGGCCGTCTGAATCAGCAGCGCCAGCGCTGCTGGCACCTGTGGGTTGATGATGCGCGGGTCGGGGATCGGCGCCGAGGAGTGTTTTACAATGATCTCAAGTGAGGTGGCGCCCTCGTAGGGGAGCCGACCCGTGATCATCTCGTACAGCACGACCCCCAGACTATAGATGTCGCTGCGGGCGGTGGCCTCTCCAATTACCTGATCAGGCGCCATATATGCCGCGCTGCCCATGCCAACCCCTGTGCTGGTGATGTGGCTTTGTGTATTATCGCGGGCAATACCAAAATCGCCCAGCAGCACATGCGTGCCCTGCTGAAGCAGCACATTTTGCGGCTTGATGTCGCGGTGTATGATGCCCTGGCTATGGGCATAGTGCACCGCCGCGCAAAGCTGACTGAACAGCGCCAGCGCCGTTTCCAGGGGCAGTGGCCCATTGTGCTGCTTCATGAGATCAAGCAGCGTCCCTTCGCGGACCAGCGGCATCACCAGATAGAGCGTGTCTTGTGCTTCGCCCGCCTCAATCAAAGGCAGGATATTGGGATGCGAGAGCCGGGAAATCGCCTCGGCTTCCCGCAGAAAGCGTGTCCGAAAGCTGCTTTGCTGGTTATCTTCCGGGCGGATCACCTTGATGGCAACCTCGCGGCCAAAGGCAGTGGACTGCCTGGCGCGGTAGACCTCGGCCATGCCGCCCTCGCCAATCAGTTCAAGTAATTCGTAGGCACCCAGGCGGCTGCCCACCAAGCCTGCCATACAAGCCTCGCTTCTGGCTGAGCACCAGCGCTCAGCGATGATTCCTCTCCTTTGTCATTCTAACCAATGCCACTCTCCCATAAAATGGAACGGAGCAAATAACAATTTTTGCCCACTGCGCCTATGTGCAACTAATGGTGAATGTCGCCTTGTTAGAAGTAATGTTGTTAGGGGCAGTTACAACCACCGCCTCCCAAAAGGTGCCATTTGGAACCCCTGAGAACAGCATCCAGGTGTCAGGTGTCACTGCTATGGATGTGCTGGAAGTGGGAACAGGAACCGTTACGGGTGGAGAGGAGGCCCCATCCGAGCGGGTCCAGTGATAGGTGACGGTTCTTCCAGTCGGGCCAGCATTGACGCTAATGGTCGCGTTAAAAGTAAATAGCTGGCTGGCAGTTGCGTCGCTACAGGAGTAGTTCCAACTGCCAGGAGAAGCGGTTGCATTGATGCCCGTCACCTTGAAAACAGGCACGGCTGTCGCGGTTGGCGTGGCCGTATCCGTTGGCGTGGCGGTAGCCGTCTCGGTGGGCGTAAGCGTTGCCGTTGCTGTATCCGTTGGCTGTGTGGTGGCAGTTGGCCCCTGGGCCACCGTTGTTGGGGAAGAAGCCGCCGTGCCAAACCAGCCACCGGCAAAATAGCCATAGGCCGCCGTAGAGATGACCAGCACCGCCAGCAGCGCCGCGATGAT
>DATBGS010000029.1:0-31252 GCA_036557885.1 Ktedonobacterales bacterium | reverse complement strand
GCGGCGGCGCAGCGTGATCACCTCTTTTTGCTCGATGGGGTTATAGCCAACCTTCTCATAGTTTTCCCAGAGCAGCCCCACGCCCCGGCGCTGCCAGGCGGGGAGATCGTTGAAGTTGACGCCATGCTGAAAGAGCAGCTCGTTTTTGAAGGCCACCGTCTTGCCCTTGAGCGCGCCCGTTGCCTGGCCCACGCTCTTGCCCTCGTTGCGCAGCGTCCAATAGCACCAGCCGTTCAGGGCGCAGCGCGCGGCATCAGCCTGGCGCCAGCGGAAATAATCCTCCACCTCTTCTTGATGGGCGCTCAGCCAGAGACGGCTGTCGAAGTGAACGGGCTGCTGCGCGGCCAGCGTAAACGTGGCGCTGGCGATGCCCGCCGAGACAGAGACGAGCTTTTCCACCTCGCGGTCAAAGAGCTTCCAATCCGGCGGAAAGAGCAGCGAAATCTCGTCGCTTTCCGTGTAGGCGTAGATACCGCCAAGCTCCTCCAGCAAAGTGCTGGCTGTTTTCAGCATCAAACTATGAAACGCCAGATCAAACGGCTTCGCAAAGTGCGACTCGGTGAAGCGCGAAAAGCTGCGCCCATCCACGCGAATCACCACCCACGCGCCCGGCAGCGCGCGCAGCGTGTGAAAATATTCCAGGGCGCGCATGCGCGCCTCAAGTTCATCGTTGTTCATGGCAACTTACCCGCGCAATTCTAGCTCGGCTTTCGCCAGCATACTGCTAATAAATTCCATCTTTGCCAACGGATACGCCAGCGGGTTTGTGTCATATTCGGCAGCCAGTTCCGTTTTGAGCTGGTAATACGCTCGCGCTTCTTCCGGGTGAGTGCGCAGGTAATCGCGGAACCGAAGCATGCGCTGCCATTCCGGGCTGCCCTCTTCCACCATATGAACAGTATGCGTGCGATCTGCCCAGGTGCTGGTATCGGGCTTGCGGAAAAAGTAGCGCTGCGGGATGCCGCTTTCCCCCTGGAAGCCGTAGCCGATGCGCTGCAACGGCTCAACACAGCGCTCTGCCAGCGAGAAATGGGGCAAACCTACCAGCAAATCAAGGGTGGGTCTGCCACCCAGCCCAGGCACAGACGTGCTGCCCACATGCTCAATCGCGCTCACATAGTGCCCAAGCACGCGCAGCACCAGGGCTTTCTCTTTTTCATAGAGCTGGGGCCAGGCAGGGTCATAATCCACCAGGAGAATTGCTGGCATGGGAGCGCTCGCTTTCTTGGAAGCTTGGCAGAAAAAACTTCTCCTCCAGCAAGAGAGAGCGTTTCCTGCCGGTGCTCTCTTGCAAGACTTTTCTTGTTGTAGTGTACATGAAGGAGGCTGGTTTGGAAATGGCCTGCTTGCTGCCTGGTTGCCTTGACAGAGTGGATGAGACAACATGTAATATGCGAATAAATGTCACTCAAAGATTGCTAGATTGCAGGCAGGTTCCTATGCAGCAGCGTTTCTTTTCTCGCAGCATTGGCTTTAGTCCTCGAAGAACCGGGCTACAGATACTTGCAGGTGCGCTCCTTGGCGGCCTTGTTTTTCTGATCGTCAGGGGGTGTAGCCTTCCCACTATCAATCAGCCAATACCTATGACGCCCCCAGCAACCCTTGGGGCTTCGCTCCCCTACCTGCGCCTGCCGCAAGGCTTCCAGGCCACGCTCTTTGCCAGCGGGCTGAAAGGGCCGCGCTTCATCACCTTTGGGCCAGATGGCACGCTCTTTGTGGCCGAGCGCGAGACTGGCCGCATTCTGGCGCTGCCCGACCCCAACCACACCGGCATTGCCAGCGCGCCTGTCACCGTCGCTGATGGACTCAACGACCCCACCAGCCTGATCTTTGCCCCGGATGGCAGCCTCTACGTGGGTGAGGCATCGCGCGTGAGCCGCTTCACCCTGGGGCCTGATCTGAAAGCCACGAATAAACAGGTCGTCGTGCCCAATTTGCCAACCGGCGGCAACCATATCACCCGCACGGTGCTGCTTGGGCCGGATGGGCAGCTCTATGTCTCGATTGGTTCAACCTGCAACAACTGCGTGGAGTCCGACCCGCACCGCGCCGCCGTCTGGGTCTATCCCGCCAATGGCGGCCAGGGGCGGCTCTACGCGAGCGGGCTGCGCAACGCAGTGGGTCTGGCGATCAACCCCTGGAACCAGCAAATCTGGGCCACAGACAACGGGCGCGACCTGCTGGGAGACAATACGCCGCCGGAGACGGTCTATGACCTTCAGGACGGCGGCAAATATGGCTGGCCGCGCTGTCACGCCGGAACGATTATTGACCCCGATCTAGGGCATCCCGGCGACTGCGATGGTATCATCGCGCCGCTGGTGAAGATGCAGGCGCATTCGGCCCCGCTGGGGCTGGCCTTTTACAACGCCACTGCCTTCCCCCAGCAGTTTCACGGGCTGTTTGTCGCCTTTCATGGCTCATGGAATCGCAGCGCTCCAACGGGCTACAAAGTCATCTTTGTTCCGCTGGATGCGCAGGGCAACGTGGCTGGCGCGCCCCAGGATTTCGTGACGGGCTGGCTCACCTCAGAAAACAACGTGCTTGGCCGCCCGGTGGGGCTGGCTGTTGGGCCAGATGGCGCGCTCTATGTGAGCGATGACGCAGACGGGCAGGTCTATCGGGTTAGCTATGGGGCGTGAGGCTGCTCACGCCCTTCCTGCCCATCGCTCCCCGGCTGGTAGCCCCGGCGTCCCTGCCGGGTCGTCCTCTCGTTCCCCGGCACAGTGGCCGGGGCTACAAGCGAGCCGCTTCTGCTGCCGCTGCGCTCTTGCGCGGGCGCATGCTCTGCCACAGCACTTTTACAGCCACACGCGGCTGGAAGAAGGCGGTGGGCGGGCGCAGCAGATGTGCCACTTCCAGGAAGAGTTGGAACGTCGCGGCGTCGCGTGCGGAAAGCAGCCGCACACGCTCCAGATAGCCGCGCAGCCAGTTGCGAATCGCGCTGCTCTTGCGCAGTTCTGCGCCGCCTTCCACGCCGGGGCAGCGCAGGTCTTCGCCCGTTGCCATCAGCCAGGGCGTCGCCGTCACTTTTGCCAGCGCCTTCTGGAAGCGACGCGACAGGCCCGTCAGGTCGCCATCGGGGTGCCGCTGGCGCTGCTCTCGCAGCAGCTTGCCCAGCGTTTCGGCGCCCAGCGCTGCCGTCGTCATGCCCTGCCCATAGACCGGATTAAAAGCGCAGACCGCATCGCCCAGCAGCACAAAACGCTCTGGGAAGCGCTCCAGCCGCTCGTAGTGGCGCAGGCGGTTTTCGGTGCGCCGATAGCCTACGGCGGGCGAAAGCGGCGTGGCCTCTTTGATGGCCTCGTAAATCAGCGGGCTGGCAAAGTCTCGCGCAAACTCCACAAAGCCCGCGTCGTCCAGAGGCGGGTATTGCTTTGAGCGGCCCGAAAGCGTGACCAGCCAGCGGTCCCCTTCAATCGGGTAGATCACGCCGCCGCGCAGCGTTTTGGGCGGCATGGCGCCAATCAGCACCGCTTTCCATTCCGCCCTGGGGTTGGCCGGGCGCTGGTAAAGGCGGCTGGCATAGCCCAGGAAGGCGTTGATGGTTGTGTCTTGCGGGCGCGGATAGCCCAACCCCTCCAGCCACTCGGCTGATTTCGACTCGCGCCCGCTGGCATCCACCACAAAATCGGCCAGCAGGTCTTCTTCCGCGCCCGCTTCGCGCCCGGAGCCGGGCCGCGCCCGCACGCGCACCCCGGCGATTCCGGTAGTGGTGGCATCCGGCAGCAGGCCAATCACATCGGTATGTTCAAGAAAGCGAATAGTGGGATGCGCCGCCATGCGCCGCAGGATGGTGCCCTCAAGCAGTTCGCGGCTGCATGTGTGCGTCTTCAAGTGCGAATGGAAGCGCGGCAGCCAGCCCGACGCCGACCAGCCCAGAGCGTCGCTGGTCCATTCCAGCGCGGGCGCGCCAGCCTCGGCCAGATCAGCCTCGATGCCGGGGAACAACTGCTCCAGAATCCGCTGGCCGCGCATCAGCAAGGTATGCACATGGCGCGCCTGGGGCACGCCCTTGCGCACCGCAATCTCCTGGGGATAGCTGTCGCGCTCAACAACAACGACCTCTGCAAAGTGATCGGCCAGCACGCGCGCGGCCAGCAATCCGGCGATGCTGCCACCAAGCACAATGGCGCGGCGGGAAGAAGTATTCGGCATAATAACTGGCTCCTTAATAGAGAAGAACGTGTATCTTTCATAGTTCTTTACCCCCATCATGCCCTGAAGGATGATTCAGAGAACAGGCCAAAAGATGCCCAGTTTCTGCTCATTTTGTGGTGCTGCGCGGTGGCCCGGCAAAATTGCCCCCAAAGCGAGTGAAGTCTGCTGAGTTTCCACGTCTTTCTATATAGGAAAGCCCTTGATAGGAGATTTTTGGCGCGCTCGCGCAGGAAGGGTGCTCTCGTCAGGAACCCAAACCCCCTAAAGAGGGTGGGCTTGCCCAATCCTGACCAGACTGAGTAGCCGCAAGGCTGCTACGTTTCAGGCGAATGTAATAGGCACTTCGGGGTAGCCGGTCCAGCCCCGAACTCTGCGGGCCGTAGTTAAAAGGACTCATTGGGGAGAACGGTGCTGCGGCCACTAAACCGCCTGGGAACTTTGTCGAGGACCACGTTACCCCCGAAAGGGGAGACCCCGCAAGGGGTGAAGGAATACTGATGTCACAAGTCTTCGTGTTAGACAACGACAGGCGCCCACTGCCAATGGTGCATCCTGGTACAGCCAGGCGGTGGCTTAACCAGGGGCACGCGGCAGTCTTTCGGCGTTACCCGTTCACCATTATCCTCAACGAGACGCCATCGGAGCGGGCCAGTGAGCCGTTGCGCCTCAAAATAGACCCTGGAAGTCAAACAACCGGACTGGCAGTGGTCAACGATGCCACTGGACAGGGGGTGTGGGCCGCAGAACTCTCCCATCGGGGGCAGGCCATCAAGAAGGCACTGGCTGATCGCCAAGCTGTGCGTCGGAGCAGGCGTCAGCGCAAGACCAGGTATCGGACGCCCCGCTTCAACAACCGACGCGGGAGGGAGGGCCAGTTGCCACCCTCGTTGGAAAGCCGGGTTGCCAATGTGCTCACGTGGGCTGCCAGGCTGCGGCGCCTCTGCCCCATCGAAGCATTCTCGATGGAACTGGTGCGCTTTGACATGCAACTGCTGGAGAACGCTGAGATCAGCGGCATCGAGTACCAGCAAGGCACGCTCTTCGGCTACGAGGTACGGGAGTACCTCCTGGAAAAGTGGGGGCGTAAGTGCGCGTACTGCGGCAAGACGGGCGTGCCGTTGGAAATTGAACACATCGTGCCCAGGGCCAGGGGTGGCAGCCAGCGTGTCAGCAATCTCACGCTGGCGTGTGAACCCTGCAACACCAAGAAGGGCACCCAAACTGCCGGTGAGTTCGGCCATCCAGCGGTGCAAGCGCAGGCCAAACGCCCCCGTCATGATGCAGCGGCGGTCAATGCGACCCGGTGGGCGCTCTCTAGGCGGCTCAAAGCGACGGGGTTGCCAGTGGAGACAGGGACGGGGGCGTACGAAATGGAACCGCACCCTGCGCCAGCTTCCCAAAACCCATTGGCTAGATGCGGCCAACGTTGGCGCCAGCACGCCAGAGGTGTTGCATGTCAAGGGAGTGGTTCCCCTGCTGATCACCGCCAACGGGTGGCAGCGGCGGCAAATGTGCCTGATGGACAAACATGGCTTTCCTCGCACCAGTCCCAAGCAGCAGAGCCGGGTCCGAGGCTTTCGGACGGGGGACATCGTGCGGGCAGTGGTCACGGAAGGCACTAAGGTGGGCACCTATGTGGGACGAGTGGCGGTGAGAACTACTGGCTCTTTCAATGTGACTACCAGCAGCAAAACGGTGCAAGGCATTGCTGCCCGGTATTGTCAGGCGCTTCATCAACGCGATGGCTACAGTTACGCGAAAGGAGAGCGCGGCTCCTCCCCCGCATGAATGCGAGGGGTATCCGCCGCGCAAAACATTCTATGAGCTACCGCAAACACCTCTTGCTCGTATTTTCCTTAGCCGCTTGTCTGGTTATCGCTCTGGCGCTTGTCCCCCTGTTGACGGCGGCAAGCAAGCCCGTACACGCCGCTGGAACTGCCAGCCAGGTTGCTACCAGCGCTGCTGATCTTTCCACCAACGCCCTCGCGTCTCAGGCGGCCAGCCCTTCCCCGATTTCTCATGGCAATCCGCACCTGCCAGAAATAGCGCTGACCTTTGATGATGGGCCTTCTTCCGGCTATACCACCCAGGTGTTGAGCGTTTTGCGCAAATATGGAGTGCATGCCACCTTTTTTATGCTTGGGGAATGGGTGCAGCGCTACCCCACTCTGGCGCAGGCGGTTCTGGCAGACGGCCACGCCGTCGAGAACCACTCCTGGTCGCATCCCAACTTAACAAGCCTGAGCACATCGGCCATTCAGCAGCAGCTTGCCAATACCTCCAATGTGATTCAACAAACCATTGGCGTCGCTCCCGCGTTCTTTCGCCCGCCCTATGGCTCGTATAACAGCCGCGTGCTCAGCGTTGCTGGTTCGCTGCACCTGACGCCGGTTCTGTGGGATATAGACCCGCGCGATTGGTCGCGCCCAGGCACCAGCGCCATCGTCAATAATGTGCTGAGCCACCTGCACAATGGGGCGATTATCCTTATGCACGACGGCGGCGGTGATCGCTCGCAAACTGTCCAGGCGTTGCCCACCATCATTCAGCAGGCGCGCGCGCGTGGCTATCGCTTTGTCACCGTTCCGCTGCTGCTCGCGCAGTTGCGGAATGGGATACCAGGGCACCCGCTTCTCTCCACTGTCTCTCAGCAGCCTGGCTTTCTTGCGCGCTCTCCAGCAGATGCAATGTCTGAAGCAACCATCAAGCGGTATGATTTGTGCATGAGCATCAAGAAGAGATAAGACACACCTTGCACAGATGAGGCTTGAAAGGAGCGAGCAGCCATGCGTTACATCATTCGAGAGAAGTTTTTTCGCCTGGGCGAAGATTCCACCATCACCGATGAGGCGGGGCGTCCAGTCTTCCAGGTAGATGGGAAGGTGCTTAGCCTGCACCACACGCTTGTCATGCGCGATATGGCCGGGCGCGAGGTGGCAACCGTGAAAAAGCACCTGATTTCCCTGCGCCCAACCTATGAAGTCTCCCGGCAAGGGCTGGAACTTGCCGAAGTGCGCAAGAAACTGATTAGCCCGTTCGTAGACCGCTTTACCATTGATATTCCTGGGCCAGATGATCTTTCTGTGACCGGAAGCATCTTTGAGCACAGCTTCACCATCAAGCGCGACCACCTGACGATTGCCACTGTCTCCAAAGAATGGATTGCGCTGACCGACACCTACGGCGTGGACATTGCGCCGGGGCAAGACGACGCGCTCATCCTGGCGACGGTGCTGGCGCTTGATTTGGCCGAGGATGAGAAGCGCGACTAGCCAGCGACTGAAGTCGCGCTGAGACTACCCCGCCAGCCAGATTTGCACCGGGTTGGAAAAGGTAAATCGGTTGATCGCCGAGGCCACGCGCATATTACTGGGCGACCAGGCTACGGCTGTCGCGTTGCCGGAATGCTCGGAGAAGATGTAGGCGTGGGCGCCCGTGAACGCATCCCAGACCTGAATCGGCGTCTCATCCAGCGTACCACCCGAACTGCCGGAGCCAGAGACGATATGCTGTCCATTGGGTGACCAGGCCAGGGCATCAACATCTCCCGTGTGCCCGTGATAGGTCGTCACCAGGGTTCCGGTGTTGGCGTCCCAGACCTGCACGGTGGTATCTGCCCCGCCAGAGGCAATGTGGTTCCCATCAGGAGACCAGGCCACCGCCTCCACCAGCCCCGAATAGCCTGTATAGGTAAGCAGCGTCTTCCCAGTGGTGGCGTCCCAGACCTGCACGGTGCGGTCAAAGCTGGCTGAGGCAAGGCGCGTGCTATCGGGCGACCACGCCAGGCCAGTTACGAGATTGGTATGCTCTTTATAGGTGAGCAGGGTTTTGCCAGTGGTGGCATCCCAGACCTGTACCTGGTTCTCCTGCCCGGCTGAGGCAATGCGTTTGCCATCGGGCGACCAGGCCACTGCCTTCACTTCCTCGCTCTGGTCATTCAATGCCAGCACGGGCTTGCCGCTGGTCGTATCCCAGACCTGCGCGCCGCCGCTTACAGTCGGCCCGGTGCGTGTGAGAAAGGGAAACCCTGCCGTCACCAGGCGTTTGCCATCGGGGGACCAGGCCAGCGCATCGGTTGACTTGCCAAACTTCAAGAGCGGCTTCCCGGTTGTGGCATCCCAGATCTGCACCCCATCCAGGCCGCCGGAGGCAATCAGCTTTCCATCAGGCGACCAGGCGATGGCGCTGACCTGGCCCTGGTGCCCACGATAGGTGACCAGAATGGTTCCCTGCGCTGGGCCAGCAGGACTCGGACGCGCAATGCCGGTGGGGAAAAAGAGGGCTGGTGGCTGGCTGGTGGAGGAGATGCTACTGGCGCAGCCAGCCAGCAAAAGTACCCCTACCAGAAAGAGGCTGCTGGAAGTGGGCAGGCGTTTCATTGGCATTCCTTAGCGAGAGGTGGTGTCGTACACTGCTCCAGGTGAATCCGTCATATCTCCCTGGCCCGCTTTCCCTACAAAGAGAGGGGGGCACCTGAGCAATCGCGCGAGGGCGAGAAAAGGGGACAGGTCCACCGGCCATGCTGCGCGCAAACCTGGTGAGCAGTTGGCAGCCATCCGAACCCCAAGCAGGGTGAATGGAGCAACAGATGAACGTTTCTGTCTCTGGGGCGTACTGGGGGAGGAATCCACAGCCGCAGGCTTCTTTCAGTGCTCGTCGAGATGGGCGCTGAAAGAAGCCTGGTTTTGCAGGTTTTGCAAAACCCAACGGTTAAATTACAGTATTTGTCAGGGGTTATGACGCCCGCGCCATCCAGACCGCCGGAATCGGCTCTGGCTCGTGGCCGTCCGAGTTGGGCGGGAAGATATTGTACTGGTGAACGACGCTCAGCACTTCGCGCTCATCGGAGATCAGCCCCAGGAAGACGGTCAGCCAGTGATCGGCCTCCGGCACATCCTGCGCGCGCTTGATGCAGTAATCTCGCACATAGCGCTGGCGCTCAAAGCAGCGCACGCGCCGTTCGTATTGCTTGTGCGGGTCGCGGCGCAGGCGATAGACGCGCTGCTCAATGGTGAAGCAGGCGCTGGGCACATCCAGAAAGCCCTGCCGCTCAAGCTGCGGATACAGGTCGCCCAGGAAGAGGCGCAGCGTGTTTTCGGCGCGCTGCGTGGGCGTCAGGCCATCGCCCAGATTCACCTGATCACCCACGCGCAAAATACCTGTCAGGCTCAAATCTTCGCCGCGTGCAGCGCCGCGTCCGGTTGCGCGCCGCTCCGTCTTGAAATGTTGTGGGGGCTGACCGGCCAGCGCGTAGCCTGCCCGACGCGCAACCTCAGCGGCAATGGCATAGCCCACCCAACCAGCCACGCCCGCCACCATGCTTTGCGTTGTGGGATGGAACGCCGAGGCAAAAGCGACCACGCCGCTGGCGGTAATACCGTTGCCCGTCACCAACTGCAAGAGCACAAAATGATAATTGGCGCCGCCAAAGCGCTGATCGCGCTCCTCAATCGTCCAGACGCCATTCAAGCCCGCCCATTGCTGTTTGGTGGCCGTAATCAGCGGATGCTCTGGAGCCGGGCGTCTCCTGGCGTTTGCAGTGGTAGGCGTGTGGGTGGGCGCGGGCGTTTGCGCCTGCATCAACAACAGCGCCAGGTCAGTGTGTTTGCACTCGCGCGTTGTGCCGCCGCGCTGACCAAAGGTCCAGGCCGGGCAATCGCAGGAAAGCGCATTGGTGCGTGGGTCAATCAGCACGCGATACCAGGAATTGGGGCGCGAGGATGATTCAACTGCCATGAGCAGGCGGTAATCGCCATTGGCAAGGCTGCGCGGCATGGGAAACCTCCTTGTAATTTTTTGTACCGCCGGTTGCAAACCCCTCAAAGCAGGGGCAAGTCCGGCGGTACAGTGAGAGCATCACCCGCCAACGATGCGGCTCAGGATGACGACATCCGGCCAGGTTGGGTCAAACTGGCGCACCTTCTGGCTGCCTGGCAGCGCGGTGCCCGCGCCACCTGTCGGCGCGACAACGCTGCGCCCGGCGCGCTGATGCGCCTGTACCACTTCTTCGGCATACTGAACGGCGGCGCGCTCATCTGGCGCCAGCGTGCCCAGCGCGGCCAGGGACTCAATGCGCGGATAGCGCACCGGGGCATCGCCCGCGCGCCCCATCACGCGCACCGTGCCCAGCCCCCGGACGGCGGGGCTGAAGGTGCCCTGGCGCACGCGCTCTTCCCAGCGGCGCAATAATTCTTCCTGGCTCAATGGTTGGCTTACAACGGGTGTGTCAGTCGTTTTCGCTTTGCGGGTTGCCATCGGGTTCCTCCTTGAGAATGTAGGGAATCAACTTCACGGTCATATTCTCAAGGTTGGGCGAGAAGCCGGAAATTCTTCCCATCATTCGGACGAAAGCTGGCGACTAAAGATCGCGCCTAAGGGCGTGCCGCCACCAAGTCCGCCTGCGCGGACTCCCTACCCCAGGTACGCCAGCCTTCGTCCTAACCCGCGCAGGCGGGTTTTGCCGTGCCACCTTTAGGTGGTGGCCGCAGGCCCCTAGCCGCAGCTTGCCCCCTCTGGGGGTTTTCAAACGCCAGGCTCCGCGCTAGTCGCCCGCCTCCAGCAGATAGGCGAAGATGTCGGGGGGAGAATGCCCCTGCGCCTGCTCCATCCTCAGCCGCCACAGGATGTAGCGCTCCTGCTTGGGCGTCAGCTTTATCGGCTGCATCCAGTGACACACCGCGCTCGTCTGCGGCACGTTCGTCCCAAACAAGTCTTCCCACACCAGCCGCAACTGCCAACGCAAACACTGCTCCGCAAACTTGACATTCGCTCGCTCGCGCAGCCGGGCGCAGATGTGCACAATGCGCCGCAGCACCTCTAAGAGTGCTCCATGCCGCGCTCGCCAGGCCTGCTGCCAGGCCTCACGCAGCCACCAGCGCGGCTCTTGCTTCCAGTATTCGCGCTGGGTCTCGCGGATGAGTCGGATGAGCGCTCGCAGTTCCACAAAGAGCAGCTCGCACAGCGCCGCGCTGCTCATCTGCATCAGCACTGCCAGATCAGCCGGAGTCTGCACTATGTCGGCTTTGGTGAAGCGGTTGGGATGCTTCCAACCCCCACACGCCGCTTTGCCGCGCAGCCGCTGCACGACAATCTTTGCCAGGATGCCGGGCAGCACGTTGCAGAGGACGGTTGCCACGTAGCCTTCAGAGACAAACAGGTACGAAAGCGCGCGGGGGAAGACCCAGGAGGTCCAGGGTCTGGGCGTGCCTGCTGGCGCGTCCCAGAGCAAAAAGCCCAGCAGGAACGATTTGAGCGCGAGCAAGCCTGTGGGTCGCGCCTCCGGGGGTGTGGTCGTGGTCGTCGTGGTCGTGGTCGTGGTCGTCGTGGACCTGAGCAGCACCTCTTGACTGGCGAAATGCCCACGCCACACCGCTTGCGGCCCCGGCTTCTAGCCGGGCGGTCCCCGGCAGGGACGCCGGGGCTACGAGCAGTTCGTTTGTAGCCCCGGCGTCCCTGCCGGGGCTACGAGCGACACTACAAGCAGCAAGCCCCCGTCACCCTGGTCAGGCGCGGGGGCCATTGCGCTATTTTCGCGTGACCGCTAAAATGGCGCGGCCCCGCGCCTGACTCTGAGCAGGCTCCGGGGAACGTGGCGCGGGGAGTTGAACACTCTTGCCGCGTCCGTCTTCCAGAAGACGTATTCGGTTGCTGCAAGTATAACCGGACGGCGCTCAAAAGTCAAGCCTTTTTGCCCCCAAAAACCGCACAGCCGCAAAAACTCGCGCCTTCCAGCCAAACTTCGAGAAATACGGGCGTATTTTCACCGTTTTTTTCTGGTATACTGATGGCGGTTGAACAAATGTTTTAGTATGAGAAGGAGATAGAGAGATGGATTCTTTGTTGAAGACCGCCCTCTGGCAGCAGTTTGGCGCGACGATTGACATGCTCGAAAACGCTCTGCTCGCCTGTCCCGGCTCGCTGTGGAGGGGGCGCCTCTGGAACGACAACTCAGACCACCCACCGCCGCCGGAATATACAGCATTCTGGTCTATTGCCCATCACACCCTCTTCTGGCTTGACTTCTATCTCACCGGCTCCCCAGAAGGATTCGCTCCCCCCGCGCCCTTCACTCTGGCCGAGCTTGATCCAGCGGGCGCCGTTCCTGAGCGGCCTCATACCAGAGAGGAGTTGCTTACCTATCTGGTATATCTGCGCAAGAAGTGCCAGACCACGATTGAGGGGATGTCGGACGAGCAGGCTACGTCCCCCTGGACGGAGGGAAAGCTGATGAGCTTTTACGAACTCCAGTTGTACAGCATGCGCCACGTGCAGGAGCACACGGCCCAACTGAGCCTCTTTCTTGGACAACATGGCATCTCGAACGAGGCGCTCAACTGGGTTTCGCAAGCGAAGGGTGATAAGGGTGGGGCAGGAGGGTTGTAATGGAGCCAGAAATCAGCCAGCCGCGCATGTTTGGCGGCCATCTGGAGCCAAAACGATTGCCCTGGAAGTGGGCCGTTGCGCGCTTAACCCAGGCCCGCAACTACTGGATTGCCACGACACGCCCCAATGGGCAGCCGCACTGCCGCCCGGTGTGGGGCGTCTGGCATAACGACGCGCTTTACTTTAGCACCGGCTCGCTGGCCTGGAAGAATCTTGCCAGCAATCCAGCCATCACGGTGCATCTGGAAAGCGGAAGCCAGGTCGTTATTCTTGAGGGCGTGGCCGAAGATGGCCGAAACGCGCCTGGGTTAGAAGAGGTAGCGTGCCTCTATCACGAAAAATATCACTGGACGCTGGAGCCAGGCGATGTCCAGATCATGCGGCCCCAGGTCGCCTTTGGCTGGCTCTCCGATGATGACGGGCTGGATGGCGGCGCGGCCTTTCACGGCACCGCCACGCGCTGGCAGTTTGCGCCCCGCGTGTAGCCCCGGCGACCCTGCCGGGGAACGAAGCACCGGCAGGGTCGCCGGGGCTACAAACAAGGCTGCCGCCTCAGGTGAGGAAGAAACTGGTCACATTATCGGTAATGGTGATGGAGCCACCCTGCCCGCTTGACGCCGTATACTTGATGACGGCAGTGAAGGCAAACGTTTGCCCGTTGGCGGGCAAATCATTACACAGACTCGTGTTTGCATTCAACATGTACGGCGTAATCGTGAGCACAGCCCGCGCCCCGGCGCTCACTGTTCCGCTTGTTTGGCTGACCGCTGCCCAGACGTTCCCGCGCGGGTCGGTCTGGCTGATGCTGATCTGCCAGTTCACCGAGACATTGCTCTGCGTGTTATTCAGTATCACCGAGAATGCCGGGACCGGGAAGGTCTGACCGCAGTTCTGGTTGACGGTGAGCGGGCTGGCGCTGAAGTTCAGCACTGCGCGAACGGGCGTCACCTTATCCGTCAAGGTCAGGTTTTTCGTCTGCCCGGCCCCGGTCCCGCTGATGGTGGCCTGGAACGTCGTTGCCTGAGTCCCTGGCCCCAGAGTGGCGCAAAGCTGGGCGTTCGGCGTAATCGTCAGCGTGGCCGTCTTGCCAGCCGGAATGGTGCCAGCGCTGGGGCTGGGGGTTTCCCATTTGGTGCCACCAATGCTCCAGTTCACCGCGACATTGCTCTGGGTATTATCCAGCGTCACGTTGAACGCCGGGAGCGGGTTGCTCTGGTTGCAATCCTGAGCAACGCTGCTGGTGCCAAGCCGGAAATTATTGGCAGCGGGCGGCGGCGCAATGGTATCGCGCACCGTGACGGTGTTGGTCTGGCCCAGCGCCGTCTCGTTGATGTTGGCCCGATAGGTCAACGCGCCAGCGCTAAAGAACATATCCCCGCACAGCGCGGCAACCGGCGCGATAGTCACGGTTGCCGTTTGTCCGGCGGCCACCGTCCCATTGCCAGGATTGGCTCCTGCCCAGATATTGCCTGCCGGGTCGGTATCGCTGATGCTGACCTGCCAGTTCACCGACACGGTGCTCTGGCTGTTATCCAGCGTGACCTGAATGGCGGGCAGGCTGGATGTCCGGCTGTTGCAGCCCTGGCTAGCCGTCTGTGGAGTCGTCTGGAGGTTATTGACCGCTGGCGGCGGTGTTACGCTGTCCATCAGCGTCATCTGCTGCGTCTTGTCCGCGCCCGTGTAGCTGATGACAGCGCTAAAGCTCGTCGTCTGTTTCCCCACCAGCGAGAGGCAGAGCGAGGCCACCGGCGTCAGCGTGATCGTCGCCTGTTTTCCGGCGTCAATCGTGCCGTTATCGGTATCCACGCTGGCCCACACATCGCCCGCCGGGTCGGTATCGCTGATGGTCAGCGTCCAGGTGATGGGCACGTTGCTGCTGCTGTTATCCAGCGTGATCGGGATGGCTGGCAGCGCCTGAAGCTGATTGCAGGTCTGCACGGTGGTCATCAGCGACCCCTCGAAGCTCACGATCATGGGCGGCGCGATGGTATCGGTAAAGGTGGTCGTCTGCGTTTGATTTTTATACGAATAGGTAAAGTTCGCCTTGTATGCCACAGGCGCCAGCACTTTGCTCAGATCGTTGCACAGCGTGGGGACCGGCGTCAGCGTCAGCGTTCCCGTTTTTGCGGCGGCCACGCTGCCCTTGTCGGCGCTGGCGGTGGCCCAGACCGTCCCCGCCGGGTCCGTGTCGGTGATGCTGACCTGCCAGTTGACCGGCACATTGCTGCCGCTGTTATCCAGCGTCAGCGTGACGGGCGCGAGCGCCTGGGTATCCGCGCACATCTGCGTCAGCGTGGCCGGAGACGCCAGAAACGCCAGCGTTGGCGCGGGCGTCACGCTATCCGTCAGCGTCAGGGATTGCTGCAAGAAATTCAGCGTCACCCTGAACTTGACCGGCGCGGTGGCTTTGCTGATGTCCTGGCAGAGCGCCGGGGCAGGGGTCAGCGTCAGCGTGGCGCTGCTGCCCGGCTGAAGCGTCCCGTTGGCGGGGGAGAGCGTGGCCCACACGGTGCCCGCCGGGTCCACATCGGTGAGCTTGCTTTGCCAGGTCAGCGGGTCGCTGGTCACGTTTTGGACGCTGGTGGAGAGCGCGGGCAGGGCGTTTGTGCCGCTGCACGTCTGCGCGAAATTGGCGGTAGACGTCTTGAGCGGCGAACCGGCATTCGCAAAGACAATCAGATACGTCGAGACACCGCCCACCAGGATAACGATCACGATCACTATCGGCAGAAGAAACTTGGGCAGCCCCCAGCCCTTCGGTCCAGGCCACAGCTTGGGCGGGCGAAACGGACCGCCCGGCGATGGTGGGGAGGGGTTGCCGGGCGGCGCCCCGCCCTGCGTACCGGGCAAGGTGGGGCCATCATTGGGAAAGCCGCTGCCAGGGCCGCCAGTTCCACTACCGCCACCGCTGCCACCCAAACCACCGCCGCCACCGCCGCCACCGCCGCCAATTCCGCCCGGCGCGGGCGGGTTCGCGGTGCCGACGCCAGGGCCGCCGGGCGAGCCAGGCGGCGAGAAGGGATGACCGGCTGGGCTGGCGGAATGGGGTATGCCGCCCACCTGCGGACCAGCCCCAATACCGGGCACGTTGGGCGCGCCTACCTGTGGGCCTGCCCCGATGCCAGGCACGTTGGGCGCACCAATTTGCGGACCCGCGCCAATGCCAGGCACGTTGGGAGCGCCGATTTGCGGGCCAGCGGGCAGCACTGGCGCGGCGGGCGCGGTCCCCGTAGGAAATGGCAGCAGGCCAGCGCCCACTTTGTGTTCATCTTCAGGCTCATCAACCGCAATGCCAGGCACATGCGTCTCAGTTGCCAGCGTGTCGGCTGGCTGAAGCAGATAGCTGTGCCGCGCGGCAGGAGCGCTGGCGCGCGGCAGGCCAAAGGCGGCCTCTGGGACGACCTGGCTCTGGATGGTCTGCGTATTCAGCAGTTGCGAGTTCGTCAGGCTGGTAGGGGTGTCTGCCTGGAAGGGCTGGCCGCAATCGCCGCAAAACTGCGCTGCTGCTGGTGAGACGCCGCCACACGCGAGACAAGCGCGAGTTGCGGGCGTTTGGGTGTGGCCGCAGCGACGACAAAATCGCGCTCCGGCTGGGAGCGGTTCTCCACATGCCGGGCATTGAACATCCACAGCGCTCATCATTGCCTGCCCTTCTGCAAGAATACGCCTTGTCTTGGGTCTGCGCGAGTGAACAGAAAGTCTCTTCTACAACTAAACCACAAAAGCCAGAAGGCGGCTAGTGGCCCGTTCACAGGGGCAAAGTGACCTGCCCCACAAAGATAAACGTGGCAGCGGAGAGGATTTGCAGATGCTTCAGGAGAGCAGCAGGCGATTAAAACCCCCGTTCTTCACGGGGGCACCGTCGCGCCTGGGGCCTGCTGCCCCAGGCGCGATTTATGAAGTTTTACCGATGAGGTAGGCGACGCAGGCTGGCGACTAAAGATCCCCAAAGGGGCAAGCTGCGCCTAGAGGCGTCTGCGGACGCCACCAAGTCCGCCTGCGCGGACTCCCCACCCCAGGCCAGGATTCGTCCTAACCCGCGCAGGCGGGTTTCATGGCCGCAGGCCCATAGGCGCGATTTTAATCGCCTGCCGTCTAGACGACGCGGGTACCTACTTTGCGCAGGGCAAAGACGGCATTGCCGATCTTGACCTCATCGTTCTCTTGCAGCAGCCTGGTTTCGTCAGAACTCAGGCGCTGGTTATTGACAAAGACCCCGTTGGAACTGCGCAGATCGCGTATCTGGAACTCGCCAGAGGGCATGCGCAGCAATTCGGCATGCCGCCGCGACACCTGCGCGTCATCCGAGATACGAATCTCGTTGCCCACATCGCGCCCAATCTGCATGCGGTTGGTGCTCAAGACCACGCCCTGCCCCTGGAGTTGGCCGCCGGTGAAGATCAACCCATAGGCCCAGCTATTGGCGGCGTCGCGGAAGACCGGGGTGCGAATTTCAGCCGTCTTCAGCGCTCTGGGGTCAACCGCAGGTGAGGGCAGCGGCGGCAGCGTAACCCCAGGATCGTTGTAGGGCAGCAGCGTTGGCCCGTCTATCGGTTTGCCCGCCCCACTTTGGAATGTCGCGCCGCTGGTTGGCACAGGAGGAGCAAACGGCGCTGGCGTTGGCGGCGGCCCGGCAAAGCCAGGATTGCTTATCGGCACAAGCGTCGGGCTGCTCGCCTGCGGATATGAAGGGCCGCTGGCCTGCGGAACTGCCGGATTACTCGCCTGCGGATACGAAGGGCCACTGGCCTGCGGAACTGCTGGATTGCTCGCCTGCGGGTAGGAAGGACCGCTCGCTTGTGGGAACGAGGGACCACTGGCCTGCGGGTAGGAAGAACTGCTGGCCTGCGGGTAGGAAGGCCCACTCATCTGTGGGTAGGAAGGACCGCTCATCTGCGGAAACGAGGGACCGCTGGCAACGGCCACCGCTGCTGCGCCAGGAGGACGGTTGGCACCCACAGCCGCAAACCCAGGCGAACTGTTGCGCTGTGCCAGCACCTGCGCATAGTCCTGGGCAGTGGGCGCCGAATTGCCCATAACTGCCCGGAAGGTATCGCGGTCCAGTGCGAGCAGTTCAACGCGCGTTACTGCTCGCACCGAGGCATTCCTGGGTGCGCCGGTCAGCAACCCCACCTCCCCGAAGAACTGGCCCTGAGCCAGCCGATTGACCACCGTTGGTGCCCCGCCTGTGGACTGAATGACCTCTACTTCGCCCCTGGAAATGATGTAGAACTTATCTGCCGGGTCGCCCTGGCGCAGAATGAACTCCCCTTCATTCGCCACAAGAATATCGGTGCTATTGTTCAGTCCGGCAAGCTGCGCTTCAGTCAGACGTGGGAACGCCTTTTTGAGATACTCATCATAGGCAGCACGTACCATCAGGATGAAGCCCCAGACCAGCGGGACGGTGAACAGCAGGTTGTAGAAAAAGTGTAACTCGATGCGCAGAAAGGGAGAACCCGGCCAGAGCAGCCCACCTGCCCCCAGCAGCCCTTCGTGCGCGTGCAAGCCAGGGGCAGGCAGCGGGTTGTAGTTGGCGCGGTCAAACGTGTAATAGTAGGTGATGTACCAATGTTCAGCCGTATGCCAAATGGCTACCACCAGCGCCACCCACAAGGGGATGCTCTTCCTGAACTTGAACAGCAGGATAATCACCCCGATCAGCAGGGAGGTGTCGAAGAAGAAATGGACATACTCGGCATCCAGGTTGCCGATGATGCCACGCGATTGCGAGCGGGGGAGGCCGATGACATCCACCTCAACGATCTGCGCGATGTGTTCAATGAAGTGGAGGGTTTGGGTAACGATCATGATGCCATAGAGCGAAAACCACTTATAGTGCCTGTACTTCCAGAGGGATTCTGTAAAGAGGACAGGCGCCCAAGGCAGAAACGTGATCACCCCGGTTACCCAGAGCGGGTATCCCAGAATGATACTAGCAGTCATACCTGCCCAGGAAGCAGCAACGGTGGTAGCCAGAATGCCCATTGGGATACTCTTGACGTTGATAAAGTTGTTTCGGCGCTTGCTACTACTTGCGAGGGGAAGGGCCACAGTCTCCTCCTTTTGTGTCGAACATGTCAACGCGGGTCCATTCCAAGCTCACACTTCCTTTTTCTGAGGCTGCATTACCTCAGCTTCTCTTCCAAGCATACATCACCAGTCAAGGCAGGCTGGTGTGAGTCATTACACTACACGACCCCGGCCAAAGCGGGCTGTTATTGCTTTCACCGAGACAGAGTGAACCGCTCCACAAGAGGAACGTGGCAAACTCAACTATTTGCATATGGAGGTGTTCAGGGTGTGGGGTGTTGGGGCAGGAGCGCGACTTGTGAGGGAGGATTGACAGAAGCCCGTTTGTACGCTACAATGCTTCCCAGGAAGAAAACGGCACGCACGCTGACAGATAATAAGCCAGCGTGTGCTGACCCCAGACCTGTCATTACCAGGAGCGAGGCTAGCGGATGTTACGCAGCACTTCGCGGACCACTTCAGCGGCCACCCTCCTGAGCAAAGACAAAAAATGCCGGGGTGGCCGTTTCGCTGACCAGGCGCGGCCCCTGTGCGCGTCTGCGCCACGCAGCAGACAAGAGGCTGTCTTCCCATATACGCTGCTGTCTGTGAAAGGAGTGCCCGCTATGGCTACCTCTGCTCGCCCCAAAAAGCGCCGCGACCTCTTTAAAGACCTCACCCTTTTTGGCGAAACCTGGAAACACTTCCGCAAAGGTATCCTGCCCCTCTATTTGCTCAAAGAACTTTCCTGGCTGCTCTCTGACAGCGCCGATTTCCGGGCGAAAAATGGCATTGATTACCAGTTTCACTGCGGGGCTGCCTCGGCGCCCTGCTTTATCCTTGCCTCGGTGGTTGAGCATCAGCCGCGCAAGCTGGACAAGCGCGATAGCCTGGAACTGGCCTATCTACTGCAAATTGACATGGAACGGCTCATGCGCATGACCATGCTGCCCAAGTTAGGGGAAAACGACACGCTGCGCCGGGAAGCCATCCTGAGCACGCTGGAGCGATTGGGCCAGGTCTATCACCACTGCTTGCGCCGCTGGAAGAAAGCTGCGGCGCGCGAACTCTTCTGGAAATGCCTGGATGTGGTGCTGGAGGAGTCGCGGGTCGTGGAGCGTTTTCTTGTTGAGGAGGCGCGCATTCAAGCCCTGCTCAAGGCTAAGCTCGCGGAAAACGAACGTATCCAGGCAGGCGCGTGAGCCGAGAGCCACAGAACATGCTCACGGCGTGCCAAAATCCTGCGTCCAATAGCTGCCATAAGGCGACCCAGCCAGATAGAAATAGCCGATGCCCACATCACGCAGTCCGCAGTTCAGGAGATTGCGCCGATGCCCATCGTTGGGCGGCGTCTCGTTGAAAAACGCATCTATCACCTGCTCTGGCGTCGTGTCACCTGCGGCAATGTTTTCTGCGGCCTGGCTCCATGTATAGCCCGCTGCTGTCATACGCTGAAATGGCGTGACGCCTTCCGGCGTATCATGCGCAAAATACCCGCGCTCCGCCATATCCTTGCTGTGTGCGTAGGCCACGTTATCGAGTATTTGATTTTCTTTCAGGGCCGGGCAGCCAAACTGCTGCCGGTAATAATTGGTGCGGGCAATCGCGCGCGCCACAAAAGACGCATCGCCGCTTTGGGGTGTGGGCACGCCCACTGAAGCAGTCGCAGGAGCGCCGGGTTGCGCCGTGCCCTGGAGGAACCCCCGCCAGGGAATCATCGGTGAAAGGCTGCTTCCAAACGCCAGAAAGAACAGGATGAGAAGACCGAGCATCCCCAACAACAGACGACCTTTCGGATGGAAGTGCATCTCTCCCCCTCTCATTTGTGCTTGAGGTTTCTGCTTGCACTACACAACCAGAACGCATTCCTGCTGCCAAAAGCGATTCGGTTGTCCGCAGCAAAACACAAGAAGACCCATTCTGGCAGTCAAGAAGGCTAGACAAAAAGGCATCTGCATGGTATACTCATGGAGGAATATCTGCATGAACGTGCAGCAATTGGAGAGATGAGGCTAGAACCATATGTCATCTTTTTCAGGGCGGGCTGCTACTGTTACTGAGGACGATGCCCAGCATGGACCGGCGGCGCGCATGGCGCGCGCCTCGTTACTTTCACCCCAGGCGGCTGGCAAGGTCGCGGGCATTTTTGCCCTGCTTGGCGACCCCACCCGCGTGCGCACCCTCCACGCGCTGGCGAGCGCCGAAGAACTGTGTGTAAGCGATCTGGCCTGGGCGCTGGGCCGCGATGCCAGCACCATTTCCCATCAGTTGCGTGTCCTGCGCGATCATCATCTGGTCACATGCGAGCGGCGCGGGCGCGTAGCCTACTATCGCCTGGCAGATAGCCACGTCCTCACCCTGTTCCAGCAAGCCCTGGCGCACGCCGCGCACGATGCTCCAGAGCATACAGTCGCATCTCTCGCTGATCAGGAGGCGTTGCATGGCCCTCTCAGCGCGTAACCATTCGGGAGAGACAACCCAGCATCTAGAGCATGACCACGCGCACGAGCATGGCCCCCACAACCACGCGGCCTCGTTGGGAGCGCGCGAGCTACGGCTGGCGTTCATCCTCACGGCCATCATTTTGCTCGTGGAAGTGGTTGGCGGCCTCGTCTCAAACAGCCTGGCTTTGCTCAGCGACGCTGGGCATGCCGTCACAGACGTTTTTGCCTTGGGGCTGGCCTGGTTTGCCAGCGCCCAGGCCACGCGGCCTGCGGACGAGCGCAATACTTTTGGTTATCAGCGCATGGGGATTCTGGCCGCCTTTGCCAACGCGCTGCTGTTGATTCTGGTGGCGGGCTTCATCGTGTTTGAAGCCTCTGGCCGCCTGGCCCATCCAGAGCCGCTTCAGCCGGTGGCAATGTTTGTCTCTGCCGGGGTGGGCATCGCGCTCAACCTCTTTATTGGCATCCGGCTGCACAAGGCCGATGCGCACAGCCTGAATATTCGCGGTGCGGTGCTACACGTCATTGGCGACATCGGCGCGTCAGTGGGCGTGGTGGTGGCCGGGGTGGTCATCTTGCTGACCGGCAAGACGATTGTGGACCCCATCCTTTCAGTCGGCATTGCGCTGCTGATTGCAGTGGGCGCCTTCCGGCTGGTGCGCGAAGCCACCGGCATTCTGATGGAAGGCACTCCGCGCGGCGTTTCAGTGGCCTCGGTGGTGCGCGATCTGTGTACGGTGGACGGCATTGACGACGTGCACGACCTGCACATCTGGAGCATCTCCAGCGGCGTGCGCGCGCTTTCCTGCCACGCCGTGATTGACGACCTGCCGCCCAGCGGCAGCGCGCCCATTCTGGACCGCGTTTCGCAGATGCTCACGCAAAAATATCACATCGAGCACACCACGATTCAATTTGAGAGCACCGCGCACAAGAACCACGAAGGGCACTGCGCCTGCAAAGGCAACGCGCTCTATTGCAACCAGTGTTGAGCACAGGACATTTGTGCTCCCATTTCCGCAAATGCCCCTTGCTAAAAGAATAGCAGGCCGGGCATTTTTCTTGCTCTTCAGTCAGCGGCGGTGTGCTATACTGCCAAAAGTAAGATAAAGAAGAAACGCGCATTTTGGGGGAGAACGCTGTGAAAATCTCTTGCAAACAATCTGATCTGAGTCGCGGACTCTCGGTGGTGAGCCACGCCGTTGCCACCCGCAGTACGCTTCCAGTGCTCACCAATATTCTGATGTCTACCGACGACAACCGCCTCAAGCTCTCCGCAACCAATCTGGAGATTGGCATCACCTGCTGGGTGGCCGCAGACGTACACGAACCAGGCTCCATCACCGTTCCGGCGCGGCTGCTGGCCGATTTTGTGACTGGGCTGCCGCAGGGCGTCGTGGAGATGAGCCTGTCCAAAGGCAGCTACACGCTCGCCGTGAAAAGCGCCCGCAGCGCCGCCAACATCAAGGGCATGGATGCAGGCGAGTTCCCCACCATCCCCAGCGCCGACACCAACGACCCGCCTGTGCTGCTGGACGCCGCCACGCTCAAAGAGATGATAGGCGAGGTGGCTTTTGCCGCTGCCACCGACGACGCCCGGCCCATGTTTACCGGCGTCTTTACGCAGATTGGCGAAGACAAGCTCACTTTTGCCTCAGCCGACTCCTACCGGCTGGCGGTGCGCTCCACCAGTCTTTCCGCCAATGGGCACCCGGTGGGCGATATTCTCATCCCCGCGCGCACCCTCACCGAGCTGGCGCGCATCCTGCCCTCCGATGGCACCGTACAGATGACGGTCACGCCCAACCGCAGCCAGGTACTCTTCCACACCGAAGGCATGGACCTGATCTCACGCCTGATTGATAGCACCTTCCCAGCCTACCAGCGCATCATGCCGCAGAAGCACGATGTGCGCGCGGTGGTGGATACCGGCGAGTTCCGCGCAGCGGCCAAGTCTGCCGCGCTCTTTGCCAGGGACAGCAACAACATCGTCACCGTTGTCGTGGAGCAGGGCAAAAGCGACGGCACCGAGCCGGGCACCGTCACGCTCCAGGCCAACGCTGAAGAGATTGGCGATAACACCAGCCTGGTCAACGCGGCGGTGGATGGCAAGGGCATGCGCATCATGTTCAACGTCAAATACCTCACGGATGTGCTGGCCGTGATTGACACGCCAGAGGTGGCGCTGGAAATGGAATCAGCCCAGAAGCCCGGCGTGGTGCGCCCGGTGGGTGGCACCGATTACACCTATGTTATTATGCCCATGCACACCATGCGCTGACATCCAAACGAGAACGCCTGGCTGGAGCGGCCAGGCGTTCTCGTTTATTATCAGAACAGGACAGAAAGGGAACATACCGTGTCCGATCCCATCAGTTCTTCCCTGGAAGACGCGCTGAAGATGGTCGCGGCTGCCTGCATCACTGGCGGCGAGGGACTGACCCGCACCAAAGCAATGGTTCGCAGCACCATGCTCAGCCAGGAAGCGCCCCCACCCATTCAATCGCTTGGCACCGGACTGATGCGCGTGCTGGATGGGAAGCGCGGTAAGGACGCCACCGATGGCCTTTCGCATGATGTTGTGCCTTTGATTAACGCCGTGTTGGAGATGATCGAGAAGGGCCAAAAGAAAAAGTAAGCCAGGATAAAGGGAGCGCGAGGCAATGCCTCGCGCTCCCTTTATCCTGGCTCTTCTGCTTCATCAGAAGGGGCAAGTACCAGGGCTTCACGGATTCTCCAGAATATCGTGGCTGCCGATGTGTCGCCAGATCATATGAGGTTCGCCAGCTTTGATTTCACCCCAAACTCGAAGGTGGCTCGGCCATCGGGTGCCCAGGTAATCTCGTAGACACCTGACACTTTCTGTACCCGCTTGACTCGTAACCCTGCGCGAATCCCCTGGCCCTGCTTCAAATCATGCACGAGTTTGCGACGGGCCTTTTGGAATTGCTCGCGCTGCTCTGCGGTGAGGTGGCGCCAATCCTCCCAAAAGCTCTCGCGCTCACTATGCGTCGGCATCCAGATACGCTTCTCCTGGCTCAGGCTCTACCGACTCTGCCAACACGCGCGCAATGCTGTCCTCGCTCATCCCAAGGTGACGCATCCACTCAACTTCATCATCAAAAGAGGCAACAATTGGATTATCGCTTTTAGCTTCGATCAGCAGGATTGCTCCCCGATCTGCCAGATACGCCACTGCATCAGCCAGCGGCTTGCCCAGGTTCTCAGCAAGCTGCTCCAGGCGCTCGTATGTCTCATCGGAGACGGTCAGGGTGCGTGACATAACATCGTCCTCTAGCTTTTGGAATGTGTCTCCTCTATCCATCATAGCACATAGAGGCATACAGAAAGAGGTCTTGTTCTTTCCCTTTTGCGTACTATCGCCTTCATGCTTTACAATAACTCCGTTGCATTTTGCCCAATCCCAGCCCAGAGAGGAGCAGCCCATGTCGCCAGCGCCGCCAGAGGAGCGCCAGCAGGCCACCCAGCCCCCTGCGCAAGAAGCCAGACACCCGCTTTCCGGTGCCAAAGAAAAGCGGCTGGTGGCGCTTTCGTCTGTGCTGGCGGCTATAGGACTGACCACCTTGAAGATCATCGTGGGCCTGTTCACCGGCAGCCTGGGCATTCTGGCCGAGGCTGCCCATTCCGGGCTTGATCTGGTGGCCGCGCTAATGACGTTTTTCGCCGTGCGCGTGGCAGATCGTCCGGCGGATGCCACGCACCCCTACGGACATGGCAAATTTGAGAATCTTTCGGCTTTTCTGGAGGGCGGGCTGCTGGTCATCACGGCGGCCTGGATTATTTACGAGGCCGCGCGGCGGTTACTGTATAACGAGGGGCATATTGACCCCAGCTTCTGGGCTTTTTTGGTGATGGGCATCTCAATTGTGATAGATTCGACCCGCTCGCGCGCCTTAATGAAAGTAGCGAAAGCGCAGGGCAGCCAGGCGCTGGAGGCCGACGCGCTGCACTTCCGCACCGACATCTGGAGTTCGGCGGTGGTCATTGTGGGATTGGCGGCGGTGAAGGTCGGGCAGATGCTGGGCGTGCCCTGGCTAGACCGCGCCGACGCGGTAGCCGCGCTGGGCGTCTCGCTCATCGTGCTCTGGGTCAGCTTCCGGCTGGTCAGACAAACGCTGGATGCCCTGCTGGACCGCGCGCCAGCTCGCCTGGGGGAAACGCTGGAAGCCGCCGCGCAGGGCGTGGAAGGCATTGTGGATGTGCGCCGGGTGCGCCTGCGGCGGGCGGGCAACAAGCTCTTTGCTGAACTGGTCGTGGGGGCGCCGCGCACCGCCACCTTTGAGCACGCCCACGCCGTCACCGAAGCAGTGGAGCGCGCGGCCCGCGAAGCGGTCTGCCGCGAGACGCCCAACGCCGATGTAGATGTAGTGGTGCATGTGGAGCCTGCGGCCACTCCAGCGGAAACGACGGCGCAGGGCATTCACTATTTGGCCCTGGAACTGGGGCTGCGGGCACACGATGTGCGAGTGCGCGTTCTGGAGCCGGAAGGTCAGCCGCGCCGCGTGAGCAATCCCCGGCTGGAGGCTGATCTGCACCTGGAGGTTGAGCCAGATTTAGATTTACGCGCGGCGCACGACTCCGCCACGCGCCTGGAGCGGGCCATCTATCACTCGTACCCGCAGGTGCGGCGTGTCACGACGCATCTGGAGGCGCCAGACGTGTCGCCGGAGCATCGGCGCGATGTCTCGGCCCAGCAGCCAAAGCTGGTGAAACGAGTCCGGCAGGTGGCAGACCAGGTAGCAGGGAACGGAAGTTGCCACGAGGTGCATGTCTATCAAGTCATGAATGGCGCGGAAGGCCAGCCCTCGCAGGAGCATCCGCTCTATGATCTGGTGCTGCACTGCACCTTTGCCGGGGCTGCGCCCATCCAGCAGGTGCATGTCCAGGCCGAAGAGATCGAGCGGGCGCTCAGAGCGGACCTGCCGCCGCTGGGCGCAGTGCTGATTCACGCCGAGCCGCCAGAAGAGGCTGGCAACTAGACTACAAGCGCGGCTGGCAGCCGTGCTCATGCTTACGATGGGAGGCGCGCATGGATTCTGCTGGCCCCGACCCTCAAGACGCCCTGGTCATCCAGGAAACCCAGGCACCGCAGCCGATCACCCTGTCTGAACTGCCGCCGACGTTACCTCTGCCAACGCCTGTTCCGCCGCCCATCGTGCTGCCTCCTGGCGCTGCTGGCGGGTCCATCCTCCTTTTTGAGCCTGATCGCGCGCGGCTGGCCCCGCTGCTGGCCTTCAATCGCCGCCGCGTGCGCTGGCTGCTCTGGCTGCTGCTGGTGGGGCTGACGCTAAGCTCTCTCTGGCTGCTTCCTAAAGTGCATGCGTTGCCGCTTCAGCGGGATGCCTCACCGCTGGTGAGATTCGCCCGCGACCTCGTAATCATCAAAGGCCAGCTCTGGTGGGTCGTCCTCCTGCGGGTGCTGGGCGTGGTTGGGCCTCTGCTGGCGGTGATCAGCCTGTGTGGGCTGCCCACCGCGCTCTGGCGCGAAGCGCGGCTGCGCCGCCAGAGCGATTTGCATCTGGCCGTTGGCCGCCAGGGGGTGCTGTTTTTCTTACCGGGGCAATCACGCCGCTGGTTTCTGCTCCCTTGGGAGCACATGCTCAGCCTGAATGAAGAAACCATCAGGCCAGACCGCACTCGTGGCGCCCGGCTGCGCACCGTCCTCTGGCGGAGATGGGCGCGGCTTCAGCGGCTCTATCGGCACGGGCGCAAATTGAACGCCCCCACCGGCACGCGCCGCGCGGTGCCCTCGCCATTTGCCGCGCGTGCCGCGTTACAACAGCCCTGGTTGGCGCTGCACGTCCTTTGTACCGGGCGGTTGCCCGCGACAGGCTATCACTGGCTTTTCCGGCTGGCCCTCTTCACCCCGCGCGCCGGGCCAACCGTCTTTCGGCTGGAAACCGGCTGGTTTGCTGCTCTCCAGTCGAAAAACTCAGCCGACGCGCCAACCAGCACGCTTCCAGCAAGGCGCGGGGAAGCTGAGGCCAGTCTACTCCATCTGGTGATGCTGGCGCTCTGGCGCGCCCGCCCGCTCGCCAGCACGTACCCTGCACTCCCTTTGCCGCGTTCTGGCGGCGCTTTTCATCTGGGCGCACCCACCACCGAACAGCCAAAAGATGCAGAAGACCGGCGTCGGCGCCTGGCAGCCTGGGCGATGCTGCCGCTTCTCCCGCTGCTCAGCCTGGAGGGAGTCGCGCAAAGCCTGGCGCAGGGGCAGACTGTCACCCGCGCCGCCGCCTTGAGCGCGGGTGCGCTCAGTGTGCTTGCCCTGGGCATCGCGCTGCTGCTCATCAGGGTGCGCCACCAGCGCTTGTTTCTGATAGGGGCTGTGCTGCTGGCGCTGGGTGGTCTGCTGAACGCGGGCTATGGCCTGGCAGCGTTTCTGATTGACTGGCCCTGGCGTTTTACCGAAGCACCCGGCCAACCGTTCATGGCACAGGAAATGCTGGCTGGCCTGCTGATAATTTTGGGTGCCCTGGCGCTCGCGCTGGGAGGGTACAGACGCCCTGGCCTGCGCCAGCCGATAACAGGCGCTACGCGCCCGCTCATGCAGACTCAGCGCGCCGAGGTTGTCCTTGGGCTGGGGTTGCTGCTCCTGGGGGTGGCGCGGGTGCTGGAGGATGTCAACCTGGCGGTGCTGAGCCAGAGCGACAGCGCGACCCTGCAATTCTTGCGCAATACCCTGGCAGAGCCGCTCCTGCCACTAGCCATTTTGGGGGTGTGCTATTTTGGGCCGCGCGCCAACCCCACCCTGAAGTTCGCCTTCAGAGTGCTCCAGGTGGTGTATGGGCTAGTGCTGGCAGTGCTGGTGCCAGCAGCATTTCTTCTGGTGCATCGCGCGCTTGGCGGGGCCGGGCTGCCGTTGCCCTGGCTGCCCATGCTGGTATTGATGTTACTGGGTGGGCTGCTGGCAGCGTGGAGCGCACTGTTTAGCAGCCAGCGCAAATGATATACTATTCGCGTGTTACGTCGAGACTATTTTTCACCGGAGGGGCCAATGACCACCTGGCTTGCTTACAAGAAACGATTGACGCCCCTTCGGGCACAGCCTGACGCTCTTTTCCTGGCGCAGGGCCTGCTGGCCCTGGTGCTGGCCGTCTGCTTTGGCATCTTTCTGGGGACAGGGCTGGCCCAGGCAAGTCCTCAGCAGCCCGCTGTCCCAGCATCGCTCACATTTACCGCCCCCAGCACCAAAGGGCTGATTGGTGGCCCACCGGGGGCCAAAACCACTGTGCATGGCGCAAGCTGGATCGCGTTTTCCTCGGTGGACCTCTACGTCAAGCCAGGGCTTAGTTCGTGTGGGTCTGGGGTTTCTCTGGGGTCATTCCCCACCGATGCCAATGGCTCACTCGCGGCCCATTTCCTCTGGCCTGCCGGAGCCAATCGGCTAGACGACTACCACGTCTGCGGCATCCAGAGCGGCAAGGGCATTGTCTATTCTCACAACACCTTTACCGTGCTGGCAAGCGGCGTGCCAACCGTCAGCGCGACCCCCTCGTCAACTATCGCGGGCAATGCGCTGACCGTGACTGGAAGCAACTGGCTCCCTGGCCCGCAAACCGTGAACCTGGTCATTCTCCCCTGCTCTTCGCTCTGCTCCCAGACCGCTGTTGCCAATGGGCAGGTTGTCACCGCCCAGGATGGCTCGTTCTCGCTCCAGATGACCATCTCGGCCAATGCCCCAGGCGGCACATACTACATTCAAGCCGCCAATGGGCAGGCTACCCTCTCCTCAGTCTCGCCAGCCATCCAGGTAACTGGTCAGGGCCAGCCGGGGGGAACCCCCGTCCCTGGCATCAGCCCCACCAGCGTTGCCACGCGCACCAGCCAGGGGAGTGGGTCCGGCAGCACCCCCCCAACGGCAAACAATACCCTCCCGGCAATTAAAGCGGCCCTGGTCGCAGCCGCCATAGGCATAGGGGTGCTGGCGGTGTTGATCGGGGGAGGCATCTTCCTGATCCGCACCACACGTTCAGAAGGGGCCGCGAAAAAAGGCAAAAACAGCGCCAAAGGCCAGGCGAACCCCGAACGCATCCCGCCATACCCTGCCTATGGAAGGGCGCCTGCCAGACCCAACTACGCACCCAACAGACCACCCCCGCTCTTGCCTGTGCCTGGGAGAGTGCGGCAGGAGCCGCGTGCTCAGGAAGAGGAAAGCCAGGTCTGGGAAGGCGAGTCGAGAACCGCGCCAGCAACCTTTGTGGTGCCACAAGACGCCATCTATGTACCAGCGGACGAGCCAGCGATTCCCTATGTTGAGTCAACTGAGCCTCAAAGAAGAAACCCAGGAGCCGAAACAGGCCCGACAATGGCGCCGCCAGCGCAGGGCACCCAAAGACCGCCTGCCGCGCCCACGTTTAGACCACACCGCCCGGAACAGGTGCAGGGTTGGCCTCCACCAGCCAGGCAAAATGACGAGGGCTAGCGCGCCTCTATGTCTGCTTCCGCCAGACAATCACCGTTTTATCGCTGGAAGCAGAGGCAAGCAAGGCGCTGTCGGCTGACCAGGCCACCATCGAAACCATGCCTGTATGCCCGGTCAGCGTTTTGGGCGGCGCATCTTGCTGGGCCGCCCAGATCGTGACATGCTGATCACTGGACCCTGCCGCCAGCAACGCGCCATTGTTTGACCAACTCACCGAGGTGAGCGCGTCAGTCGGGCCGCTGAGCGTATAGGCCGGGGGAAAGCTCACGTTGGCATTCCAGACCGTGACTATTTTATTGTGCGTGGCTGTTGCCACCCGTTTGCTATCTGGCGACCAGGCCACGCCGCGCACCAGCCCGCTGTGGTTATCCAGTGAATGCAGCGGAAGACCATCCTGATTGGGGTTCCAGATTTTCGCGGTGCCATCGTTGGAGCCGCTGGCGACGAGCAACCCATCCGGCGACCAGGCAACGGAATAGACAGCATCCGTATGGCCGGAGAAGGTGCGCAGCAGCTTGCCCTCGGTGCTCTCCCAGATGCGCACCGTCTGATCGGCGGAGGCCGAGGCCAGAAACTGGCTATCTGGCGACCAGGCCACAGAGTACACCGTATCAGTGTGGCCCATCAGAACTAATTCCGGGTCGCCGCCCTGGAACGGGTTCCAGAGCCGAATCGTTTTATCGGCAGAGGCCGAAGCCAGCACCTGCCCGTTGGGCGCCCAGGCCACCCCCTCCACAAAGTCGGTGTGTCCGGTCAGCGTCAGGTCCAGCTTGCCATGCTGCGCGTCCCAGATACGCACCAGATTATTGTTGGCGCCGCTCGCCAGGCGCGGCGCGTTTGGCGACCAGGCCACACAATTCACCGGCACCCCATCCACCTTAAACGTGAACAGCGGCGTATAGGGCGGGCGCAGACGGTTGATGAAATACACCGCCCCGCCCGTCCCGGCGGCAGCTACCGCTACCCCGGCCAGGCCAATCAACAGGCGCCGCCGGGTGATCAACGGGCCAGGCGCCGCCGGAGCGCGGGGTAGCGACTTGCGCCCACCTGGAAATGGCAGAAGGGCATCGGGCTTGGAGGGCGTCGGGGCTTCCGGCTGTGGACCAGTGCGGCTGGTGGGCTGACCACCGTCAGGCGCGTCGGGAAATCTCAGCCTGCTGGTAAAGCCAGGATGCCTGGGCGCTGGTCCCGTTTGCGGGCGGACAGCCGGCAGGCGCGGCGCTGTGGCCCCCTTCTGCTCAGCCGGAAACTGCGGTTGCGGGCCGCTCGTTGTGGGAATCTGGCCGGGCATCATCCCCGGCTGCCCCGTCCGGCGCAGCGGCGATTGCACCGGGCGCTCGATGGGAGGCGTCGGCGCCCCTCGATTAATCCCCGGTCCACTGGTGGGCCGGGGCGTCGGCGGCGCGGGCGGCGTCCTGGCAGGCGTGTCGGCCAGCCCAAGCGTGGCGAGTGGGTCTACCGGGCGGCTTTTGGTCTGCTGTGGCAGAGCATTTGGGCCAGACGGGTAGCGCAGCGGCGGAGGAACATAGCCTGTTTCCAGCGAGTAGAGCAGTTCCTTGGCGCTCTGGTAGCGTTCGGCTGGCTCAAGCTCCATCGTTCGCAGCAGGCACGCTTCCATTCCAGGGGTAATCTGCGCATTCAGCGCGCGCGGCAGAATCAGCGCGCGTCCACCAAACAACCCGGCGCGATGCTTCAGCCGATCCACTACTGGTATCGGCTCCTGACCCGTCAGCAGATGGTACAGCAGCGCCCCGGCAGTATAGACATCTGAGCGCGCGTCCGTCTGCGTCTTCCCGCCTGCCAGGTG
>DATBGS010000028.1:0-12665 GCA_036557885.1 Ktedonobacterales bacterium | reverse complement strand
GCAGCAGGCCAGGCGGACGGCGCCAACAGAACGGCCACCTCTTGCGAGCAGACGCCACACGCGCAGCCTGGGTTGCCAGGGTGCGGGGGCGCTTCAGAGGTGGCCGAGAAAATGCGGTTTTCAGAATGAGTGATCGGCCTGACCTCTGCTGACAGAGCGTTGGGTTAATTCGGCGTGGTTGTCAAATTCAGGCAACCACGCTGGCCGGAATGCGGGCGCGGATACAATCACGTTCTTGGCTGATGCCTCCAGCGGCATCAGGGGCGCTCTCCCGCGAGCACTTGCAGACAGCATACCCCAAGGCGAGCGAAAAAGCAAGGGGCGTAGGACTTTTGGGCGAGGCTGCTTGCCGCCGCCGTGCCCCTGCTTTGAGGGGTGCCCTTCTGTCTTAGGGTGCCCGGCAGGTGCTCGTAGCCCCGGCGTCCCCTGTGCCCCTGCATTGAGGGGTGCCGGGGAATCGCGGCAGACGACAAGGCTTCGTGGTTGCGACCCCTCAATGCAGGGGCACGGCGGTTGCCCGGCAGGGACGCCGGGGCTACAAGCGGGGTGTCCTCTTCGTGTGGTCCGGTTTCCTGCACACTACGCCAACTCTTCCAACTTTCCCGTCTTTGCTAGTTCTCTCTATGAATTACCACGAAGAAGAGGAGAAGAAGACGTCTGTTCCTGCGCCTCTGGTGAGACTGGCGCTCCCTTTGCGGCGGGCAGCGTGAATGTTACCAGCGTTCCCTGCCCCGGCGTGCTGGCGAGCGTCAATGAGCCACCATGCAGGGAGAGGACATGCTGGGCGATGGACAGGCCCAGGCCATTGCCGCCAGCAGCCCGCGAACGCGCTTTATCCACACGATAGAATCGCTCGCCCAGGTGTGGCAGGTGCTCAGCAGGGATGCCAATGCCGGTATCCATGATTTCCAGGCGTGCCTGGCCGTTGCTGCTTGAGGTGCGCAGCGTCACGCTTCCGCCAGTGCGGTTGTACTTGACCGCGTTATCCAGCACGACCAGCAGCGCCTGCTCCAGCAGCATCGGGTCGCCAATCACCATTGCCGCGCTGCTCTTTTCTACGCGCAGGGTGATTCCCGACTGGCTGGCGAACGCCGACACACGCTGCATGCCAGCACGCGCCAGTTCATCCAGATGCACCACTTCGTATTCCTGGTGCTGCTTGCCAGCGTCCAGCCGGGCCAGGGTGAGCATGCTGCTGAGCAAAGTGGACATATGGTTGGCTTCTGTCGTGATGTTCTCCAGCAGCATCGTGTCTTCCGTCCCTAGCCGCTCTTTGTCGTAGAGCAGCACCTCGGCATCGGCTCGCAGCAAGGTGAGCGGCGTGCGCAGTTCATGCGAGGCGTCGGCAATAAACCGCTGCTGCCGCGAAAACGCCAGCCGCGCTGGAATGAGCGCCCGGTTTGCCAGGAAGTAGCCGCCGACACCAGCCAGCAGCAGCACCACAATCGCCCCAATGAGCAGCAGCGTCAGCAGCACTTGCAGCGCCGATTCTTCCGGCTCAACAGATTCGGCCACCTGCACCACAAGATGTTGTCTGAGATAGGGGACGTAGGTAACGGTGGCATAGCGCTCGATGCGCCCCATTGTGCCGCCTGTATTCACAATATCTGTTACTGGATGATCGCTCTGCAAGGCGGTCTGCGCGAGGTTGTTATTGAGAAAGGCGGGAGGAAGCTGAAATGTTCCGGTATCAAGAATAAGGTGGGCATTTTGATTGTAGCAGGCGGACATCACGGGGATAGGCCCGTATTGGTCATCAGGTCCAGAATGATCCAGCAGTGGGAGCGCAGCAGATGAGCAGGAGAAATCAGCAATACCATGCTGCAATTGCGCAACTCGCTGACTGGCATAATGCGCCAGGTCGCTGTTGACGCCCGTAAAGAGCACTTGCTGGACGCCAAAATAGAGGCCAACGCCCAGGAGCAGCAGCGCGACAGCCAGCACGCCGCTGTACCACAGCGTCAGGCGGCTGCGCAGCCCAGAAAAGATGGCGACTTCGGGCAATACAGCGCCGCTCTGCCGCCTGCGGAGCCAGGAGAGTCCAGGCAGCCGTATCTGGTCGTTCATCGCGTTGCTCCTGTCGCTTCTTAGAATGGCTAACAAAACCCTGTATAAGTAGCGGGATGCTCGCCGTGCCCCTGCTTTGAGGGGTAGCACCGGCGTCCCTGCCGGGGAATCGGGGCAGACGACAACGCTTCGTCGTTGCCAGGATTGCCCGGCGCGGTGGCCGGGGCTACAAGCATTAGTTAGCCGTCTATTTTGTAGCCGACGCCGCGTACCGTCTTGATGAGCGGGCGAGCCGCGCCCTGGTCAATCTTGTCGCGCAGATAATGGATGTACATATCTACGACGTTGGAGAGTGAATCTAGATCATAGCGCCAGACGGCATCGGTAATCTGGGTGCGCGAGAGCACCTGCCCAGGGTGACGCATGAGATATTCCAGCAGCGCAAACTCTTTCGCCGTCAGTTCAATCACGCGATCCCCGCGCCGCGCTTCGTGCCGGACCAGATCAAGCGTGAGATCGGCCACGCGCAGTTGCGTGTTGGCGTCTATCTCGCGGTTGCGTCGGCGCAGCAGCGCGTTGACTCGCGCCAGCAGTTCAGCCATAGCAAATGGCTTGGTGAGGTAGTCATCGGCGCCTACGTTTAAGCCGGTCACGCGATCTTCTACCGCGCCGCGTGCCGTCAGCATCAAGACCGGCGAAAGGACGCCATCGGCGCGTATCTGTCGGCAAATTGCCAGACCATCCATCTTTGGCAGCATCAGATCAAGGATGATCAGATCATAGGTGCCGCTGGCGGCCAGTTGATAGCCCTCCAGTCCGTCATATGCCAGATCAACAGTGTGGCGGTTTTCCAGCAGCACCCGTCGCAGCAGATACGCCAGATGCTGTTCATCTTCTACCACCAGGATGTGCATATTTATCGCCTTGCTCTCTGGGAACGCTCTCCCTCGCCCCTGCCGACAGGGATGTCGGCGGTGCGCTTCACCCTCTCGCTCTGCTACTACTGTATATCTTGAGCATAAGAGATGTATGAGAACCAGATGTGAGTTCTCTTACCAAATTTTGCGGATTGATGCTTTCATTGTAGAGCACTTCAGGTTTATTTCGCCAGCTAGAAGCGTTTGCTCGAACGCTTTGTAGGTCAAGCTGGCATCGGGCGGGGCTTTTGGCCCTACTATTGCTATCTGTTTCCTTTGGGGTGGCTGCCTGCCCACCCGAAATGATGGCTTTGATTTTCTCGCTGATGAGAGGAGCATATGGCAGAAGCAAAAGCTCCCCGGCTTGGCGGCTATGAACTGCTTGAGCGCGTTGGCGTTGGCGGCATGGCTGAGGTCTATCGCGCCCGCCAACGCAAGGCATTTGGCCGCGAGGTCGCGGTAAAAATCATCAAACGTGGGCTTACGGAGGATGACCTGTTTCGCCAGCGTTTCTTGCGCGAGGCCCAGGCCACCGCCCGCCTCATTCATCCCCATATTCTCCCGCTCATCGAGTTTGGACAGAGCGGACGCGATGGCGAATTGCTGTTTCTGGTCATGCCGTATGTGCGCGGCGGGACGCTCCGCAATTTGCTGGACCGAACTGGCGGGCCGTTGTCTTTCCACCAGACGGCCCAACTCTTTGCGCAGCTTTGCGATGCCGTGCAATACGCGCACAACCAGGGTCTGGTGCATCGTGACATCAAACCAAGCAACGTCTTGCTCCAGAACGAGCAGTACATCCTCCTGAGCGATTTTGGTATTGCTCTGGATATGGAAGATATTCGCCTGACCAGCACCGGCCTGGGGATGGGTACAGCCGAGTATACCGCGCCTGAGCAAGCCAAAGGTCTTGCTGATGTTCGCAGCGACCTGTACAGCCTGGGAATTGTCTTGTTTGAGATGTTGACGGGCAAAGTTCCTTTTGCTGGAAGAACCGCGTTTGATATTCTCTTTCAGCACGCAACGGCTCCAGTACAGCCGATTCAGCGCGTGAATCCGGCCCTACCCGACTCGCTGGTCGGGATGGATCGGGTCATTCAGCGCGTACTGGCGAAAGACCCAGGCAAGCGCTTCAAGAGCGCTGCTGAACTCAATGCAGCGGTTCAAGCCGTTTTTAGCCGCTCGGCTGAACCGCCTGCTAGCGTGGCAGTCAGCCCGGAAGCTCCCTTGCAGGATACCCCTGGCGAGGCTGCTAAAGCTGGCGAGGACAATGGCTCAACCTCTTCGCCTGGCGAGCATTCATGGGAGGAGTGGGCAACGGCAACACCTCTTCCGGTGCCTCTCGCGGCATCTGCCGAGGCTGGCAGAGGAGGGGACCGTTTCGCTGGAAGGGCGCCTTTGGAGCGAACCGACCCTGCTGGCGAGCGACCAACCATGTTTGCTACCCCCCCGTCCTGGCGAAGCAGGCTCCCAAGGAGCAATTTTGGCGAGCGCCGCCCACCATCCAGCCTCTTCCAGCGTTTCCTCCTCATCGTGATGGCTCTTTTGGCGCTGGTTCTGATAGGCGGCGCGGTGTATCTTGGGGTCTTGTTGATCGGCGTGCCTGGGAGCAATTCAGCGCTGACCATCCCCTCTCCGGCGGCAAGCTCCACCATTGCCCTCAGCCCGACAGCCACCATCAAGCCAACCAGGACGCCCAAGCCAAGCCCCAGCGCCACGCTCAGCCCCACCGCGACTCCGGCGTCGTCTGCGCAACTCGCCGTAACACCGCCCGCGCTGACATTCACCACCACTGTTGCCGCCTGCTCAAGCAACGCGCCACAAAAGACGCTCACCATTCAGAATACCGGCGGCGGGACGCTGGACTGGCAGGCGAGTGTCCAGAACGCGGCGTATCTCTCCATTTCGCCAGGCAGTGGGAGCCTGGGACCATCAGCTAGCGCCACGATGATCGTTACGCTCATTTGCCCATCAGCGCCCGTTTCCACAACGGACACGATTTCTTTTACCTCGAATGGAGGGTCGTCTGCTGTGGTCGTGACCATTACCGTCACCTGATGGCATCGGCGCAACCTTAGCGCGGCGGCGCCAGCGAAGTCAGCAGCCCCGCCAGCGCCAGTATGCCCGCGAGCGCCAGCGCTTCACGCTGCCACCAGCGCTGGCTCTGCTCCAGCAAGCTGCGCCTCCCGATGAGCGCCAGGGCCAGTGCCCCCGGCACGAGCAAGCCTTTGATGAAAAGCGTCAGCCCGTAGGTTGTGGTAAAGAGGTCGCTCCATTGTGTCAGGTGCAGCCAGGCCAGCAGCAGGCCGCTGCCCGCCAGTTCAACGACAGATGCGATGGCAAGCTGCCCAAACAGGCCAACGACTTCGCGGCGATGCGGCACCAGGGCGCTTTCTCTCCAGGTGCCAAGGAGCGCAGCCAGTCCACCCAACCAGAGGCCCATCCCCAGCATGTGCAGCGTCGTTCCAACCAGACCCAAGGCGGGCTGGCTGGAGGTAATCGAATGGCTTACCAGGCTTTCCAGCAGCGCCAGGGCCAGGCCCAGCGCCAACGCCAGCGCAACGGCCAAACGCGCGCCTTCCTTTGCCGCGCCAACCAGCACCCACAGCAGCAGCGCTCCGCCCAGGCGCAGCGCCAACACCCAGCCAAAGCGCGAAGAAAGGACTGCGCCAACCAGCGCCGAACTAAAGAGGTCGCCCGTTGCCAGGCTGATGAGTTGGGCCAGCAGCGCCAGCGGAGCCGCCAGCGCCATGAGGAGTATGCCAGCCGTCACCAGCCGCCAGAGCCGCTGCTCCAGGCTAGCCGCATTTTTCAGGAGCAGAGCGCGCAAGATGAGCCAGCGAAACGCCAGCACGCCAAAGCCCAGCGCGTACCCGGCGTAATAGAGCCAGCGGGAAGCCGCCGCCAGCACCACGCCCAGCCCAAACGCGCTGGTTTGCCCGGTGCCGCCTGTCCAGCGTCCAGCAGGATGCCCAACGCTGAAGATCAGGCTGCCGTTGGCCGGGTCGGTATCCAGCGAGATGACCTGCCAGAGCACCAGATAGGTGCCCTGCTCGCGCGCATCTACCGCGATGGTAAGCTGGCGCCCGTTGACCTGGGCTGGCCCGCGTTCCACCTCAGCCCCAGATGGCGCCAGCACCGTGATGGGCTGCCCGGCAATCTGCACCGGCTCCGAAAATACCAGCCGGATGAGCGCTGGTGGCTCGGCCAGCACGCTGCCATCTGCGGGCACAGACCCGGCCAGCCGCGCGTGCAGCGCCTGAGCATGCGCAGGGGTGGGGGCTAGCATACCAAGAAGTATGAACAGACCCAGGGCCGCTAGCAGCGCCATGCCAAAAGCACCTGTACCACCGGCATCCTGCTGGTGAATGTTGGACCGGCAGGATGCCGGTGGTACAGGTAGGGTATCTGGCGAAATCCATTTGAGCATCAGGCCACGCCAGATGCCTCTGGCACCGGGGCAGGTGCTACCATTGCGGGCTTGCGTGAGGTGCGCCCAATACGAATGACCATGCCAGAGGCAAGCAGGCAAATCAGCCCGGCGGTGATGAACGTTTGCTGGTAGGTGCCAAAGAAGGTGCGTGCCACGCCCGCGCTGTAGGCAGCGGTTGCAGCGCCAAGCTGGTGGGCGGCGAAAATCCAGCCAAACACGATGCCCACGTTTTCTTTGCCAAAGATGTCTGCTGCCAGGCGCGTCGTTGGTGGCACCGTCGCTACCCAATCCAGCCCGTAAAAGACGATAAAGACCGATAGGCTGAGATAATTGGTACCCAGGACAAAGGGCAGCAAGAGCAGCGACAAGCCGCGCAGCCCGTAATACCAGCAGAGCAGGAGGCGATTATCCATGCGATCAGAGAGCCAGCCAGAAAGCGTGGTGCCAATCAGGTCAAAGATGCCAATCGTGGCAAGCAGGCTGGCCGCCGTTACTTCTGGGATGCCATGATCTATCGAGGCAGGGATGAGGTGGGTGCCAATCAGCCCGTTGGTGGAAAGGCCACAAATAAAGAAGCTCCCTGCCAGCAGCCAGAAATCCCTGGAGCGCAAGCCCATCATCAGCCCACCAAAGGCAGCCTTAAATGGGTTGGAAGCTGTCGCAGCACCCTCTTCTTCCTCTGGGTTCGCGCCGTAAGGACGCAGGCCAACATCGCGCGGGCGATCACGCATGAGCAGCGCCACCAGCGGAACCACAAGTAAAGCCGCGCCAGTCGTTACTAACGCCGCCTCCTGCCAGTGCTTTACCGCCAGTGAAGCCAGCAGCGGCAAGAAGATCAACTGGCCGGTGGCGTTGGTGGCCGTCAAAATGCCCAGAATCAGCCCGCGCCGCTTCACAAACCAGCGATTTGTTACTACCGCCGCCAGCACCGAGGTCATACAGCCCGCTGCAAGGCCGACCAGCACACCCCAGAGCAGATACAACTGCCAGGGCGCCGTCATCAGGGTGGTGAGCGCCGTCGCCAGCGCTACCAGCAGCAGCGCTCCAACCATTACCTTGCGCACGCCAAACTTCTGCATCACGGCTGCCGCAAAGGGGCCTGAGAAGCCAAAGAGGATCAGATTGATGGAGACAGCCAGCGAGATTGTGGCGGTATCCCAGCCAAACGCCTTGTTCAGCGGCACGATCAACACGCCCGGCGTGGAGCGCAGGCCGGAGGCGGTCAACATGGTGAGGAAGGTTAAGCCCGCGATAATCCAGGCATAATGGAACCGGGAAGAGAGCCGTTTTGCAATCATGTTCTGTTCCTTGTGTACGTATTTTGCTCTAGCCAATCGCTGGCAACATACCTCAGCCAAAAGATCAGGGCGCGACGGTCTGAACTTTGACGAGCAGGGCGGTGAGTGTCTCCAGTTGCTCCTTGCCCAACATCTCGTTAACTCTGGCCTGCGCCTGCTCCCAGAGAGGTTTGGCGGCCTTGATCGCTGCTTTGCCCTGGTCGGTTAGCCGCACCGTGTGTTCGCGCTGATCATCCCCAGGCGCGAACGACACCAGTCCCTCGCGTTCAAGCACATGGAGGTTGCGCCCAAGCGTGGTGCGGTCTAGCTGCACCTCTTCCGCCAGCGCGGAGATGCTGACCGGCCCGCGACGCCTCACCGCTTGCAGCAGCGAAAACTGCGTCACCTTGAGGCCACTTGGTTCAAGCGCGTCATCGTACAGTTGGGTGATTGCCTGCGCAGCGCGGCGTAAGTTGATGCAATGGCAAACGCTGGGTGTGTTCATGGATACGAGTATATACACGCAATTCTAAAAAGTCAAGTGCTCTGCTTTTTGCGAGTTATTGCTTTTCCAGCGCCTCAGCAAGTTCCGCTTTTATTGCACTGCGGCCATGCGCTGGCGCAGCACACCCTTGACGACGACTAACACCAGGAACGCGATGAGCAACAGCAGGACGGAGAGCGTGAGGGCGGCCTGGAAATCACTCTCGAAGCCAATATAGATGGCAAGCGGCATCGTCTGGGTGATGCCAGGGAAGTTGCCCGCAAAAAGAATCGTGGCGCCAAACTCGCCCAACGCCCGCGCCCAGGTCATCACCGCGCCGGTAAAGAGCGTCGTCCAGCACAGCGGCAGGGTGATGAGGCGAAAGACGTTGAAGGCGCCCGCCCCATCCACTGCTGCGGCCTGCTCCACCTCTCGGTCTATACGGGAAAAGGCGGCGATGGCCGTCTTCACATAAAACGGCCCGGCCACAAACATCTGCGCAAGAATCACGGCGGTTGTCGAGAAGGCCAGTTCGATGTTGGCATTATCCAGGTATGGCCCCAGCAACCCGCGCCGCCCGAAAGCGACGAGCAGCGCAATGCCCGCCACCGCTGGCGGTAGGAGCATGGGAACGTCAATCAGCGTATCCAGCAGAATGCGGCCTGGGAAGCGGCGACGCGCCAGGAGATAGGCGACGGGCGTGCCCGCCACAACGACGACACTGGTGGTGATGAGTGTGGTCGTCAGGCTGAGCCGAATGGCCTTAGCGACGGTGGGGTCCACCACATGCGAGAGCAGCGAGTCGGTGGGCACGCGCAGGACCAGCGCCACCAACGGCAGCAAGAAGAACAGCAGCATGGGCACGCTTGCCAACGCCAGCGGGAGGTGCCGCGCCACGCTTTGCCACCGCCACCTGCGGAGCCGGGGCGATGTCTTTTCTTGCTCTTTCTGATGAAGTTGTGTTTCGGCTCGTGTTTCTACCTGCACCATGTCCTCTCTTCTCGCTGCCTCTCTCCTCTACAAAAGGGAATTGCGTCCTTGAAGTATATCAGAGCGCTCCTAACATCTGCGGCTGGGGCTGCTATTAGCCATTGGGCGGCATGAAGCCATACTTCTTCATGACCGCTTGCCCATCCGCGCTCAGCACATAGTCCACAAACTGCTGCGCGGTGGCGGCATTCTTGGACTCCTTCAGCGGCGCGATGGGATAGACGGCCACCGTCTGCAAGTTCGCGGGGATGGGAATCTCGTTCAACTGGCCGACGTTGGCAAGCGCATCCGTGACGTAGACGATGCCGGCATCTGCTTCTCCCTGGGTCACTTTGGTGACCACCGATTCCACATCGGCTTCCTGGGAGACGACATTTTTGGTCACTTTGTCTTTGTAGTCGGTGGTAAAGCTGGGGTCAGTGCTGGCTTTGGAGAAGAAGTCTACGGCATACTGCCCAGCAGGGACCGAGGGCGCGGCAATCACCAGCTTGATGCCTGGCTTGGCGAGGTCTTGTAACGTCGTGATCTGCGCCGGGTTGCTCTTGGGCGTGATGACGACCAGCAGGTTCTGGGCAAAGACCTTGCTGGCGCTGGCATCAGCGCTCCCGGCTTTCACGACGTTGGTCATCTGCGTCTGGTTGGCAGAGGCGAAGACATCGGCATTCGCGCCCTGATTGATCTGGGTGGCGAGCGCGTTAGACCCGGCAAAGTTGAAGGTGACGGTGACGTTGGGATGGGCGGTTTGGAAATTCTGCCCGATCTCTTTAAAGGCATTGGTGAGCGAGGCCGCCGCAAACACGTTGAGCGTGACGGGAGGCGCAGATGTGGCGGTGGGCGTGCTGCTGGCAGGGGTGCTGCCGCAGGCGCTCAAGACGCCGAGCAGGACGAGGAGGAACGTGAGGAGAGCAACGCGCGAGAGGATGGAATGACGCTGCATACACAAAGTCCCCTTCTACAAACGAAAAACTCTTCGAGATGCTCCGACAACAGGGCTAATCATTTCCGCCATGCACTGGCGTGGGAAGAAGCGGCCCTCTGCCTTCCAGATACTCACCCGCTCACTATTTATAGGTTGAGTATGTTGTGAGGATTATCGCATGCTGCTTTCACAATGTCAACTGCTTAGAGCAAATCCAGCATTTTTTATTCAGCCGTTGAACATCTCGCCATCCCATCGCGGCACTGCCTGGGATGGGATAGGCGTTTCCGATGGGCAGCGAGTTTGTTTCGCCTGCATCGCCTTTGCTAGAATGAGGAGAGGAAGAAGCTACACTAACCAGCACCAGGAAGGTAAAAGCAGCCATGTCTAGCATGCCCCCACATCATCCCCTCGATGAGGAACGCTTGCGCCGCCGCGCTACCTTTAATGCTGCGGCCTCGCTCTATGATGGAGCGCGTCCAGATTATCCCGACGCCCTGTTTGAGGATGTCGTCGCTCTTTCTGGCATTCCCTCTGGAGGCGCAATTCTTGAGATTGGCAGCGGCACCGGCAAGGCAACCCTGCCTCTGGCACGGCGCGGTTTTGCGATTCTCGGTATCGAACTGGGGGAGCAGATGGCGGCATTGGCCCGCGAGAAGCTGAGGGACTATCCACAGGCGCGAATCGAAGTGGGCACGTTTGAGGAATGGCCCTTGCCAGAAGCAGCATTCGATCTGGCGGTTTCAGCCTCGGCCTGGCACTGGATTGACCCGGCGGTTGGCTACGCGAAGGTTGCCCAGGCTCTCAAGCCAACCGGGGCGCTCGCTCTGATGTGGAGTTCACAGCGGCGCACAGATGCCCAAGACCAGAATGGTGGTGCGAGGGGCAGTGACAGGACGATGGAAGACGAGCAGGCCAACTTCTCACAGGCGCTGCGGGACATCTACCAACGCTTTGCTCCAGAACTGGCCCAAGGCCGCGAGGGGCCTCGCATTCCAGGCGCCCGACGATTTGTCCGAGCCGAAGGGCTGGAGGTCAGCGGATATTTCAGCCCGCCAGAGGTCCGCGCGTATTTCTGGGAGACAACCTATGATACCCCAGCCTATCTGCGATTGCTGGATTCCTATTCCTCTGCTCGCATCCTCGATCCCCTCATCCATGATCGCCTTTTTGCGGCCATCGGGGAGATGATCGAGACGCGCTTTGGGGGGCGTGTGACGCGCCCCTGGCGTGCAGAACTCTACCTCGCCCGGCGAAAGAGTCCCTGACCAGCAGACGGATGTGCTACAATGCAGCGACTTCGCTCCCTATCTGGCCGGTGCTGGATAGGAGCACCATACATGAGGCGGCATCATGAGCAAGAAGACGATCATCTTTCTTCACGGCGCGTGGGTCACGCCGCGCTGTTGGGATTCTTTTCTCGGCTACTTCACCCAGCAGGGCTATACATGTCTGGCCCCTGCCTGGCCGCACAAAGACAAATCGGTCAAAGAGCTGCGCCTGTCTCCTCCTGCCGAGCTTGCCGGGTTGGGCCTTCAGGAGATTGTTGACCATTACGCAGCCATCATCCAGCAGCAGCCAGAGCCACCCATCTTGATTGGTCACTCGTTTGGCGGCTTGATGACTCAGCTTTTACTGGATCGAGGACTCGGCGCTGCTGGCGTGGCAATTGATCCGGCCCCGCCAAAAGGGGTGATGGCGGTGAAGCCTTCGGTGCTCAAGTCGCTGTCGGGGGTGCTGTTCACCTGGCGGGGGTGGCGCAAGATCGTTACGTGGTCGTTCCCAGAGTTTCGGTACGCCTTTGTGCATAGCCTCCCAGAGCAGACGCAGCGTGAAGCCTATGAAACGCATGTTGTGCCAGAAACGGGGCGCATCTTCTTTCAGGCGGCGCTGGCGCCTTTGTCCCCCGCTTCACCAATGGCCCTTAACTTCTCAAACTCCAAACGTGCCCCGCTGTTAATTATTGCCGGAAAAGACGACAAGATTGTGCCGCAAAGCGTGGTGAAGTCCACGTATGGCAAGTATCGCCAGTCCCAAGCCAAAACTGATTATCTGGAGTTTGATGGCCGCACCCACTGGATTATTGCCCAGGATGGGTGGGAAGATGTGGCTGGCGCTATCGAGGACTGGCTGAAAAAGCTGTAGGTTTTTCAATACCCTCTACGGGTCGTTGGTGCCTGAAACGAAGTGTATGACGCTCCAGGTTTGGCAGGAATTGCATATTTCAATACCCTCTACGGGTCGTTGGTGCCTGAAACGAGGCCAGCATCAGCGGGCAGAATCCATTCAATTTCTTTATTTCAATACCCTCTACGGGTCGTTGGTGCCTGAAACTACAACTGAATACGGACTGATACAAGCCGCTTCGAATAATTTCAATACCCTCTACGGGTCGTTGGTGCCTGAAACGCTGGGACTGCTGGGGCACACGATCTTTAACGAACTATTTCAATACCCTCTACGGGTCGTTGGTGCCTGAAACTATAGGCCGTCACCAGGCGCCCATGCCAGGGCTGCTTTTATTTCAATACCCTCTACGGGTCGTTGGTGCCTGAAACAAGATTTGGAACGCATGCAGGCTTTTGAGCGGAAATATTTCAATACCCTCTACGGGTCGTTGGTGCCTGAAACAATCTTC
>DATBGS010000027.1:0-3598 GCA_036557885.1 Ktedonobacterales bacterium | reverse complement strand
TAAGGGCCTGCGGCCACCAAACCTGCCTACGCAGGTTCCCCACCTCTCCATCCAGAGCACGTGCCGCACCAGAGGGGTGGGGAGTCCGCGCAGGCGGACTTGGTGGCGTCCGCAGACGCCCTTAGCCGCGATCTTTAGTCGCCAGGCATCGTGCGCGAAAGGCGCTGCTGCTTCCTGGGTCTTCGTATCATGTGGGCCTTTATGTTCTCTTCCGAAAGGGGTATCTTTTATGGCTGCATCTGCTTCTGTGGCCCCAGCGGCCAGCACCGCTCGCCCGCGTGCGCGTGGCCTGCCGGTGCTCACTGCGACCCTGCGCGAAAGCCAGGCGTTGATTAGCGCCGCTGCGTTCTATATTCTGGCAATTGGGCTGCTGGTGGGCCTGCTGCTGCCTGCCTTCAAGACGCTGAACCTGGGCACCTATTTCAGCGGCTCGCTTGGCGCCATCATCGGCACATCTGGCGTGCCGCCCGCTGTGACCTTTGCCAGCTATCTGGCGCTGGAACTGTACAGCAGCATCTTTCTGCTGCTTTTTGGCGGCGTGATGGCCTTTGCCGCTGGCGGCAGCATCGCCCGCAACATCGAAGACGGCACGATTGATATTACGCTGGCGCGGCCCATCAGCCGCACGCGCTACTATCTCGAAAAGTGGGGCGCGCTGCTGCTTGGCTCCGCGCTGCTCGTGGGTATCTCCATCTTCACCGGCTGGCTAGATACGGTGCTCTTTGACGGCGCCACGCTGGATTGGCCGTCGTTCCTGCTGGCCCAGGTGGATATTGGCGCGGTCTTCTTCTGTGTCGTTGGGATTGGCTTGCTCATCAGCGCCGTGATGAGCGCCGGGCGCGCGGCAGGTGGCGCGGCAACCGTCGTCGTGGTTGTGATGTACCTCGCGCAGACCTTTGGGACGGCGGCTGATCGCCTTGGCTTCCTCAAGTTCCTCAGCCCCTATTACTACGCGCCAGCCGCCAACGTGATGATTTCCCAGCAGTGGACCGACGCCTGGAAGGTGCTCATCCCCGTTGCCGCCGGACTGGTGGCCGCGCTCGTTGGGCTGGTGCTGTTCCAGCGGCGCGATATTACGGCGTAATAATCAAGGAGGCAGCGCGGGCTAACAGTCCGCGCTGCTATATTTTCTACTCTTACGCCCTTTGCCTGATGGGAAGGAAAAGGTTAGAGTATCCAAGAACTCAACCAGGCCCCCACAGCTTTCCCGTAGCGCTTTAACCCCCAGAGAGCGCGGCTTTTGCCTCGATACGCCTCCCTCCAGGCAGGGGAATGCTTGAGCGCCTGGTCAAAAATCAAAAGAGCTTCATCATAGCGCTTCAAGCGCAGAAGAACCCTCCCTTTATAAAGCAAACTCCCGTAGTGGTTGGGATTCAGGCGGAGCGCCTCATTGTAGCTGTCCAGCGCCTCTTGTTCTCGATGGAGCGCAGCCAGGGTTAATCCCTGGTGATGATGAGCAGTGGCATCATCAGGGGAAAGCGCCAGGGCTTGCGTGTAGTCAGCCTGAGCCTCTTCATAACGCTTGAGCTTCAGGAAAAGCGAGGCGCGGTGCGATAGGCGGTAGCTAATCTGGGGTTAAGTGTGATGGCCCGCCCAAGCGATTGGAGGGCTTCCTCTGGTTGCCACAACGCTCCAAGCAAAAAACCCTTATCGCTGTATAATCCTGCCTCATCGGGACTCAGGCGAATGGCACGCTCACAGACAGCAAGCGCCTCCTGGTAGCGCTGAAGGTCCATGAGCAGGTGCACTACTCTATGCAAAACTTCGCCATCGTTGGGGTTTAGCTGGAGCACGTGGACATCCACGCCTAGCGCTTCTTCGTAGCGTTTGAGGTTGTTCAGCGTCACGCCCTCGTTGCGCATGGCGCGGAGGTCGTTGGGGTCCAGCGCGAGGGCGCGGCGATGTGCCAGGAGAGCCGCTTCATGCTGGTCCAGGTTTCCTAGTGATGCGCCCCTTCCGGCATGGGCTGCGGCGTTGGTGGGTTCAAGGGCAATTGTCAGTTCATACCACGCCAGCGCCTCTTGGTAGCGCTTCTCTTTAAAGAGCGCGTCGGCCTGTTGCAACAGGACGCTGGCGTCGTTGGGGTCCGGGGCGGGTGGGGGTTCGTCCATTGCTGCCCTCCTTGTGGTACGCGCATATACACCAGGCTGTGGTGTGCCACGCGCCTATTGTAGCATGGCACACAAGCTGGCGCAGGACGCCCCCTGGCCGCTAGAGGACTTGCCGGACGCGCCAGTAGCGGCGATTCTCCAGGTTGTCGCCTGGTTGATTGGCGGTGCTGGCGACCCACCCGGCGTGATACAGATGGGAGAGCGCCGTCAAGAGCAGATAGGGCCGCAGATAGCGCTCCTCCATCTTGCCCCGGCGCAACACTTCGCGCAGTTGTAACAGGGTGATGCCGCTGCTGTCAGGGAGAATGCCATAGAGCACATTGGCTAACTCTTGCAGGTTGACGTGTCCGCTTTGCGGTTTTGGCGCTTCTCGCCAGATGTCTGCCGCTGAAAAATGAATCTCGAAGCGGCAGGCGGGCGCTCCCAGCTTCATACACGAGACTTCGCGCACCTGTGCTTCCTGATGATAGCGTTCTGCCGCGCCTTCGATGGCTCCCAGCAGCAAGGGGCACAGCTTGCGCGGGCTGTCGTAGTGAAGGATCAAGCCGTTGGTATCCTCAGCCAGCGCCTGGTAGTCAAAAAGCGGCGGCGTGACACCTTCGGTTGCGCTGCCCATTTGTTTATGCGCTGAACACATTGCCAGCAGCAAATCACGTCCGCTGTTCACCTGATCGAGCAGGTATGTGCACAGGCGGCCCGTCAGCCCATTCAGCAGGAAATAGCGGCCATAGCCGCGCAGCAATTCATCAACGGAGGCGAGGGTGAGGGTGGTGGCTACCGTGACTCCTTTTAGGAGCGTCGCGTCATCATAGACCCGGCTCGCCAGTGGCCTGTTTTCCCAGGTTTCGCCAATGACGGCGCGATAATCTTCAAGGAGTCGGGGGCCAAATTGCTCAGAAAGATAACTCTCCCAGGTCACAAAGATCAAGCCGTGCATATGCTCCCTCATATAGCTGTTGTTCAACGTATCTCAACATGACTCAGCCGTCAAATGAATAGCATACGGTGTTGGAAGGGAGCAAGAAAGCGGGCGGCTTCAACCACCAGCCGCGTTGCCCGCAGACCTTGTGTACAGCCGTGCCTTTTGTGCCAGCAGCTTGACATCTCCACTGGCCGCATGGTACCATTGGGCCATGTGATAGAGGTGCTCCCACCTTGGGAGCGTTCATTTGTGAGGAGGAGTGTCCAGGCTGCACGACTGACGTGGCAGTGCTAGTAAGCACGCGCCACGCCATGAACCCATCCCTGAAAGTCGCAGGAACGAGCCGAATGGATACTATTTTCACAAAGCGTTCCTCCCTTCGACTCCCCTCCTGACAAAGCACCCGAAAGCGAACGGTAGCGCGCGCGCCAGACCCCGCCCCAGGACGCCCGGCAGGGACGCCGGGGCTACAAGCAGCGGTCTGTCTGTAAGCGCCAGGGATGAGCACAATGGCGGCGCTTGCAGACAGCCTGCCAGGTCTGGCGTGGGCGGACTGGACGGTCCC
>DATBGS010000026.1:0-14869 GCA_036557885.1 Ktedonobacterales bacterium | reverse complement strand
CAGGTGATGTCTATGGCTTCTTCTGCCGAGAGCATATGTTTTTCTGCCAGAAGCTGCTTCAGGTTGACGCCCTCGACATATTCCATAATCAAAAAGTGTTCGTTGCGCTCCTCCAGAAAATCGTAGACAGTGACGGCGTTGGGGTGCGAAAGGCGGGCGGCAGCGTGGGCCTCCCGCCGAAAGCGCTCAACGGCGTTACTGTCACTTTTGGCAAGGGAGCGCAAGATTTTAATAGCGACAATGCGTTCAACCCGTATATCCCAGGCTTTGTAGACTGTTGCCATGCCGCCGGTGGCGATATGCTCGCGGATTTCGTAGCGGCCATTGCCAATGGACGATCCGCCTGCGTGTCTTGATGCCATCCGCACGTCCTCAAAAGTTGATGTAATCCAGGTAGCCCAGGGCTGGCCTGACTTCTCTCTGCTAGAGCCTCTGGCCTCAGATCAAAAAAGCAGCACGCCAGATTGCTGCTTTCAGAGGGAGGCCGTCGTTCCTTAACAGCAGTATAGTCATTCGAGGTGCGAAGCGTCAAGGAGCGCGCCTTTGCGGACGCGCTCCCTGGTGGAACCTTCTGGCTGAGTGTCGGCTTTGCCGCGCGGCCAGGGTTGGCTCAAGGGAACCAGACCGGGCGCGATTCTCCATCCACGCCGCCTTGTGTCAACTGGATTGGTTTCCCATCAATAGCGATGCCAGGGGCGCTGGCCGCGCCGGGCGTGCCAGTGGCGGCAGCACCGGTGGGGCTGGCGGTGGGGGTCGTGGAGGCCGCCGGAGTGGAGAACTTGAGATTGGCGAGGAACAGGTCAAATTCCTGGTTGCCGTTGTCAAGCTGCATAAGCTGCATATACACAAGCTGGTGGCCGTTAATCCAGATGGGGTTGCCAACGATGCCATCGGCCAGCTTTTGCGAGGCCGCGTAATAGTCCGTGTTGGTGTAGTAAACGGACCTTTTGGTGGCTCCATGCTGGCTTATGATATAGGATTCGTCGTTGGGTGTGCCAGTGATGGTGTCAGGGACAGACATGACATAGAGGTTGTCCTGGCCCTTTTCGCGCCGAATGTAGGTGATGGACTTGCCATCGGGTGACCAGGAAGCTTGCAGGGGCAGAGCATTGGGGTCTTGCGGCGAAAGCTGGATGACCTGTTCCTGGCCGCTAGCTGGGATGATGAGCAGCGAAAGCTGTGAGATGAGGTCGTTCTTGGCTCCGGCATATTGGAAGCTGGTAAAAAGCACTTCGGTATCGGCAACGCCGGGGCGCAGGCTCAGGTCTTGATCGCCACCCGCCAGGCAATACGGCCAGGCCAGGAGTGTCGGTGGCTGATCAAGTGCGGGGGCGGCTTGCGCGTTGGCTGGCATCTCGGCAATGCCCATATCCAGAATATAACTGGAGTTGGGGCCATCAGAAATGCCAGGGCAGGTTTGGTTGGAATAGCGCGTGGTCTTACCACCCTTGAAAAAGTCTGTCGTGTAGATCAGATTTTGCCCATCGCCAGTCCAGATGGGATTATTGGCCCAGAAGAGATAGTGATAGGGTCGGCCAGTGCTTTTATCGTGCAGCGAATCGTCGGTACGCATGGTGATTGCGCCACCCGTCACCGGCATGGTGGCAATATCGGAGTAGTCGTTGCCGGACTTGCGCACCTCAAAGGCGATAGTGCTGTTATCTGGCGAGATGGCGGGCTGCAACGTAGTGCCATCCGAGGTGAGTTGAGTCAGACTGCCATCTTTGCCATGCAGGATAAACATATTGCGCTTTTTCACAAAGATGATATTGCCAGAAAACTTCGCATCCCCATTGACGCCTATGCCGCCACTGTTATTTGTCTGGGTCGTTTTATAGTTGCCGCTGTCGCCTCCGCAGGCCGCCACGATCAGCAGCAGGCCCAGGCTGAGCAGGCTCAGCAACGTGCGATTGCTTGGTGAGAGCCAGCGATGTTGTTGAGACATGGCTTGCGCCTCCTTCTTTCCAGGGTGAAACATACGCTTATTTGCCGGTCCAAGCGGGTTGTGTGTCGCCATCCACCCCGCCCTGGGTCAGTTGCAGCGGGCTGCCTGCGACCCCGATGGTATTGTCGCTGAAGACGAGATGCGCGAGATAGAGATTATACGCATCATCTTTATAGGCCAGGAACAGCAAATCTTTGCCATCGGGCGACCAGACCGGATAGGTGATCTGTCCATCCAGCAGCGTGATGCGCGTGGCATAATCGCCAAAGTCGGGCGCACCATCAGCGGGGTCGCTGACGCGCATCACCATCAGATCAGTGCTGCTCCCGTCCTGGCGGATGTAGGCCAGGTCGTGCCCATCCGGGGACCAGGCTGGCTGCCGCGCTTGTTCGGGCGCCTGGTTGAGCGTGGTGGGGCTGAGCGCTGTTTCTTGCTCGCCATCCAACATGCCCAGGAACAATTGTATCAGCAGGGTCGTGCCGTTCTGCGCGTCATAGGCATAATGGGTATAGGCCAGGGATGGGTCATTGCCGGGGCGCAGGCTCAGATTAGTGTCGCCTCCCGCCCCAGGCAGGCCGCTATTTTCATCGCCAAGGGCGGGCGGGAGCAGCAGTTGCGGGTCGGTGCCTGCTGCTGTCATCTTCCAGATTCCCATATCGGAGAAGCCACAGGCGGTATCCAGCTTCTGGTGGTCCGAGAGGTAAAAGATGGTGTCGCCAGAGGCCGACCAGACCGGGTTGGCAACCCAGACCTGATTGTTGATGGTAATCCCGCTGGGGCAGGTGATCTGGCCGCTGCCCTGGGAATGCGTGAGCGCGGTGGGCGTGCCGCCATCGGCAGGCATGACCAGCAGGTCCGACCAACTGGCGCTCCGGCTAATGAAGGCCAGGTGGGTGCCATCCGGGGAGTAAGCCGGATCGCTGACATCATCTCCGGCGTTCAGGGGCGTAATCTCGCCGGTGGTGCCGTCCAGCACGTAGAGCCGGTGATTGCGCACAAAGGCGATCTTGCCAGGAAAACGCTCCTCGCTGTTGACCTCCAGCGGCGTGCCGCCGCCGCTGGTACTGGTCAGGGCCGGGCGAAACTGCCCGTTATCTCCCGCCAGGCTGTTGCATCCCTGGAGGAAGAGCGCCAGCACCCCAACCAGACTCAGCCAGAAATACAGAGGTGTGCGCGCACAACGCCGATGACGCGCAGTGTGGCCCCTTTGCTCTCGCGCTCTCTGACGGTGCATCCCCCGACGCTTCAATTCGACCACTGCCCAGGCACAGGAGAAATGGCGCATGGCTGATTCTGGTTGATGCTGGGGTCTGGATGGATCACGGATTGCACTGTCTGGTTAATGGCGTCCCAGTTGGGGGCCACCGCATACGTGGAGGAGCCATTACCTCGATAGAGCAAGCCGGAGCCAATGCTGTAGTCTGGCGGCGAAAAGACGTATTGTTTGATCTGGTCGTGGGTGATGCCGCGCGAGAAGTTGGCAACCTCGGTGATCTCCTTGACGGTCATGTCGGTGAGGACATTGCCCTGGAGCGCCGTTGCCAGGTCGGGTATCTTGGCGATCAGGTCCGTACTTTTGACCTTTTTCTCCATTGCGAGCAAGACGGATTGCTGGCGCTGCGAACGCCCAAAATCGCCAGTGGCGTCGGCGTGGCGCGAGCGCACATATTGCAGGGCGGTAGCGCCGTCCAGGTGCTGTGGCCCGGCGGGGATGTCGAGCCGGGTGTAGCCAAACTGACTGTCAGGATGACCAACATCATTGGGGTATTCATCATCAACGATGGGATGCAGGACATCTATATCCACGCCGCCCAGCGTGTCTATCACCTTCACGAAGCCTTCCAACCCTACCCAGGCATAGCGCCAGATGGGAATGCCGTAGTCGCGCTCGATGACGGTGCGCTCCAGTTGAATGGCTTCGTCGGAGGTCTTGCCCAGCCCGGCGGCTTCGTCCAGCTTCACGCAGGAGTTTTGGCCGGGGAGGTTGATCCAGGAGTCGCGCGGAATGGAGAGTAGATCAACGGTCTTGGTGGCGGGGTCCAGCGAGACGATGATCACCGTCTGGGTGAGCACACCATTCCCCGGCAGGCCGTTGCCATCCGTAAACTTTTGCGTGTCGTTGTCGCTGCCCAGCAGCAGGATATTGACGCGCTCGCCGCTGAGGATGTCGGTGGGAACATTGATGCCTGTCTCGGCGGTGCTGCGCGCAATCGTGTGGCCGGTGCTGCTTTGAAGCAGTTGAATCAGTGGGCCGTAGTAGATAGCCACAGCGCCGCCTGCCGCAGTCAGGATAACCACGATCACCGTTGGGATCAGAATCCACAGGAGGCGACGGTTGCGCTTGCGCAGCGCCTCCTGGCGGGTCAGCGGGCGTGCAGGGGCAGGGGGCTGGCTCCCTCCCTGCGGAGGGGGCAGGTTGGTGGTGCTGAACCCTGGTGGCGCCGCCTGCCCATAGAAGGCTGGTGGCCTGGTTCTAGGGTCGGCAGGTGGTTCTGATCCCATCTCTTCCTCTTCTTAATATATTCGGCTATATGTGTTATTCCCGCCTGGAAAAGAATGCTTCGTGCATCTATTATACATTGCTGACCTATAGCGTTTGTTATTGTCCCATCCTAGAACACGTTTGGCCTGGGCGAATTGTTACCTGGCCCGGTCCTATGTGAACCTGCTCACACTTTGCGGAACTTCAGGCTCGCGTGAAACGTCTGTTGTGTACCTGTGGAAGAAAATGCAAGGATAAGGCCAATGTTTGCTTGTATGCTCGATTGATTATCCAGGCGCTTGCAAGCAGGCGAGAAGTTCTGTAGCCATTTTGCCGGAAAACAATTTCTGGCCGTTGACAAGCGCTGCCCCGCGCAGATAGACTTGGGAGTACATCGGTGCATTTCTACCTTTGGTTTGCGGGCAGGCATTGCACAAGCGCAAGCGTCTGGGAGAGGCAACAGAACCATGCAGTTGGAGGCAGGGCAGGCTGCCAGGAGAGGCCCTAAAAGAGAGATGAGACAACACCCCCAGAATGGGCACCCAGGAAAGAGCCAGCCCCGCCAGGGCCGGGTTGGTGCCACCATCAATGTTGATGCGACCCCTGGCACGCCGCTTACGACTCGTGGATTGGCGGTGGTGCTGCCTGCCTGGAACGAAGAAGCCGTGATCGAAAAAACGGTGCGCGAGGTTGTGGAGCGGCTCCGCACGCTTGCGCCAGAGTATGAAGTGATTGTGGTGGATGATGGCAGCCAGGACCGCACCGGAGAGATTGCCGACGCGCTGGCGGCAGCCAATCCGCGCATTCGCGTGGTGCATAATCGCCCCAACAAGGGCTATGGCGGCGCGCTGATTGCTGGCTTTAACGCGGTGAGCAAAGACCTGACCTTTTTTATGGATGCCGATGGGCAGTTTGACATTGGGGAAATTGGGGCGCTCATCGAGCAGATTGAGGAATACGACGCGGTGCTCGGCTATCGCAAGCACCGGCAAGACCCCTGGCCGCGCCTGGTAAATGCCTGGGGCTGGAAGCTGTTGATGCGGCTGTTGTTTGGGCTGAAGGTGCGCGATATTGATTGCGCCTTTAAGTTGTATCACACGTCGCTGGTGCGGCGGGCCAATGTCCAGGCGCAGGGCGCGATGGTCAATACCGAGATGCTGGTAAAGCTGAGTCGGCTGGGGTATCGCTGGATTGAAGTGCCGGTGGGCCACTATCCGCGCACCGATGGCAAGGCAAGCGGTGCCAACCTGCGCGTCATTCTGCGGGCCTTTAAGGAACTGCTCAAGCTGTACTGGCGCATTAAGCACGAGCCGTTGTAGGCATCAGGTTTTTAAGGAGGGTTTGAATCATGCGCACCTATGGCAGCCAATCTATGTACACGCTGTTGCGTCGGGTGCTGGTGAAGCGGCCCGATGAGGCGTTTGGCAAGGCAGACCCGCTGGTCTGGCATTACACAGCGCGCCCAGACCTGGCTCTTGCGCAGCAGGAGCACGATGAACTGGTGGCGCTGCTGCGGCAGGACGGCGCCGAGGTGCTCTACCATGAGGAAGCCCAGCCTGAGCGCGCCGACGCTATCTTTACGTTTGACCCGGCGCTGGTGACAGATCACGGGGCGATTCTGCTTTCGATGGGCAAGGAACTGCGGCGCGGCGAAGAGGCGGCAATGGGGCGCGCGTTCGAGGCGCTGGGCGTCCCTATTCTGGCACGGCTCCAGGGCGAGGCGCGTGCCGAGGGCGGCGATCTGCTCTGGGTGGACCACGAGACGCTGGCGGTGGGGCTGGGCTTTCGCACGAACGCCGAGGGGCTGCGCCAGCTCCGCGAGGCGCTTCAGCCCATTGGCGTGAAGGTTATCCCGGTTGAACTGCCCTATTATACCGGGCCAGAGGCATGCCTGCATCTGCTCTCCCTGATCAGCATCGTGGATGAGCGGCTGGCGGTGGTCTATCCCGCGCTGCTGGCGGTGTCGTTCTGGCAGGAGTTGCAGCGGCGCGGCTTCACGATCATCGAGGTGCCCGAAGAGGAGTTCCTGACGATGGGGCCAAATGTGCTGGCCCTGGGGCCAAAGCGCTGCGTGATGCTGGAGGGCAGCCCAATTACGCAGCAAGGGCTGCTGGACGCCGGGTGCCAGGTGTGGACGTATCGCGGCAATGAAATCTCGCTCAAGGCAGAAGGCGGTGCTACCTGCCTGACCCGCCCCATTTTGCGCGGGTAGGGCGGGCGGTTCATGAAGTTTTAGCAATGAGGGAGGCCACGAGAGCTGGCGACTAAAGATCCCCAAAGGGGCAAGCTGCGCCTAGAGGCGTCTGCGGACGCCACCAAGTCCGCCTGCGCGGACTCCCCACCCCTGGTACGCCAGCCTTCGTCCTAACCCGCGAAGGCGGGTTTCGTGGACGCGCTAGCGTCCCCTAGACGCGGTTTCAACCGCCAGCCTGCTCAGGCGCCCGCATAGGTCAGGATGAGGTCGGTGAGATAGCCCAGGAAGAAGCCAATTGCCAGGCCCCACATGATGACCTCGGCGGAGGCGGTGCGCTTTGCCAGAGCGAGCAGTTCAGCGACCACGTAAAGGATGGAGCCAGCCGCCAGCGCGAGGAAGAGAATGAAAATCTGGGGCGATTGGTAGATGATGCCCACCACCGTACCCAGAAACGTCGGCCCGCCACCAATCAGCCCCAGCAGCACAATAAAGCGCCAGGAGACGCGCTGATTGGCGAGTGGCCCAGCAATGCCAAAGCCTTCCGTCATGTTGTGCAGCCCAAAGCCGATAATCAGGATGGCTGCCAGGGACAGCGCGCCAGTCGCCGCCGATTGCCCAATCGCCAACCCTTCCGAGAAATTATGCAGCCCGATGCCTACGGCAATCATCAGCGCCAGCGCTCTGGGGGAAGCGGCTGCCAGGGTGTGGTTGGGTGAGGCCGCTTCCTTTTGCTGCGCAGCCGATGGCTGCCCGGCGCGGCTCGTCAGCCCCGCCGCGCCCTGCCCGGCGCCAACCAGCGCGGGCGTCGGTGCAATGGGATCGCTGAGCGCTTCTTCGTCCATCGTTTTTCGCGCTCTGCGTGGTTTGTAGCGGGCCAGGACATATTTATTGAAATACACCAACCCCAGCAGGCCAACCAGCACCCCAACGATGAGCAGAACAACCTCAACGGCGAGCGTTCCGCCCGATTCCTGGTGCGCCTGCACAGAGGTGATGGCCTCCTCAATCTTCTCGCTGGCTTTGCCAATCACGTCATAAAACAAAAAGACCAGAATGCCGGTTGCCAGCATATTACAAAAAGTCTTGAATTTTTGGGGGGCTTTTTCCAGAAATGCCAGAGGGAGGCCCAGATAGATGGTGAAGCCCGCAAATGCGCCAAGCAGAATAATCGCTCCGGTAGACATGTATTCTTCCTCCAAGAAGAATGATTGAGCAAGAAAGTGTTCTCCCCAGGAGGAAGCGGGGCGCACGCATCATTGGCTCCTCCTGAGCGGGATAGACCCAAGCGGCTTATTAGAGCATGCTCATATCAGAGTTTTGCGGTCAGATATTAGCATGCCCTAATAACCTGTGTCAAGGGGAGCTGCAAGAAGCATGCAAGGCGTAGACAAGCCGAGGCCATACAACGTCTGAGGAGGGCGCAAGACTGGCGCTTGTTCCCATGCGGGGACAAGCGCCAGTCAACATTCCCCACCAGGAACGGCGGGGCTACCCCCCAAAGCGGGGCACAGCCAGCCAGATGCCCTGCGGCTAGAACGTTCCCATGTCCACCTTCCCGGCGACTGAGCCATCTGCAAACAGAAAGACCATCTGCAACCCCGGCGTGGGAGTGGGTGGAATCAGGAAGGGATCGTAGCCGACATCTTTGCTCTCGCCCCCCGCGACACCGGCATCAATAGATGGACCATAGATCACGGTTGGCTGGCTCCGAGTTCCATCGGGGAAGACGAGCAGGTACACTGGTGGCACCCCATCCCCGGCATTAATAGGAATCGCCGTGTTGTTCGTGACACGCAGGTACATCTCGAGGATGCGCATGCCCTTTGGCGCTTGATAGCCGGGCGTCCAGGTGGTCACCACCACCTGCGTGACAATGTACTGGATATTCCCATTCTCATAGTTGATGGTCTGGTTAATCGGATGCGTCACAGGCTGCCACTGGTTGGGGTCATAATTTCCGGTCAGCGGGACCGTGACGGGCAAATCCATAGGGCTGCCCATCTGAATGATGAAATCACCAACCTTGCTCCCCTTGGGCACATCGAACAACAAAGCGCCGCTTCCCACCGAGTTGGCAGGCCAGAATTGGAAGCTGGTGGGCGCAAAGATGTAGAGCTGGTAGGTATTGCCATTTGGATCAATCGCTATGAACGGGGCGACGACGGTGCGAGTTGTCTGGTTACTCTCTTTGACCTGCACCTCCAGCGCGTAGAGATTGGGGTCAGATTCCTGGCGATCCGGCAGAGAAGCCGCCTCTTTTGCGCTCAGAATGGTGAAGTTTGCCCCGGCATAGATGGCCTGGCGGTTGATGTTATCCAGCGTTTGCGTGCCTGCCTGGGTGCCGCCAGGGGTTGAGCCGCTGCCAGGAGTGCTCCCTGTGCCTGCGGTTGTGCTGGTGCCAGGCGTGCCGCTGCCATGATTCGTCGTAGACCCGCTCTTGGACGAGAGCTTTTTAATGAGGAAGTAGCCACCACCACCCAGCAGAGTAACCACCAGCACAACTGCCACCAGACAGCCCAGCCCAACCTTCAGGCCAGTGCGCTGCTTTTGGGGCTGCGCCCAGGGCGCCACGCCCCCGCCCGGCGCGGCAACCGGCGGCGGCCCAGGAGTGTAGATAGGCGGAGACGAGATCGGCTGCCCCTGCGGGCCGGAATAGGGTGCATAGGTGGGCGCCGGGGGATATTGCGCCGCATACGCATCCATCCCTGCCTGGGTAGCCAGCGATGGCGTGCCTGGAGGTGGCGGGGGTTGATACTGTGTTGCCTCGTAATTGCCGCTTCCAGAGGGCGGCGCGCTGGCCCGCATGGTTTCCGCGCTGAGTGACGGGGCGTTTGGCGTAGCAAGCATGGCGGGCTTTTGCGACGCGCCACATTCTCCGCAAAAGGCGGCGCCAGTGGGCAGGGGCTTGCCACAGTTGGAACAAAACGTTGATTGCATCGAAAGAAACCTCCTCTACTGCGAAGCGCTGTTCTTTCTTTAAGTATCCCCTTTGCGGGCACTCACCCACCATGAAAAAGTCACAGAATCCTCACAGAAAAGTGGAAAGTCCTGATACAATGGGAAAGGAACACCAGAGGTTGGGGTGTGCAGACTCGCCTCCTCGCGGCGAGCCGGGGCCTGTTCATTGTGTGGACCAGCAAGGAGAGATTATGTCAGCGGTATCCACTTCCGTTTTGGGAACGCTGCTCAAACAGCATCGCCGCGCGGCTAACTTGACTCAGGAGAGCCTGGCAGAACGGGCCGGGGTGAGCGCGCGTTCGGTCAGCGATCTGGAGCGTGGCCTCAGCCGCACGCCCCACCCCGACACGATTGCGCTGCTGGCACAGGCGCTGGGCCTGACCGGAGCAGAGCGCGCCGCGTTTCTGGCGGCGGCGCATCCCCAGCCGCCCGCTGTGGCCGCCCCGCTTGAGCTGCCCCCTTTGCCTGTGGTGCTTTCGCCGCTGATTGCGCGCGAGCGTGAGGAAGCGGCCCTGGTCCATCTGCTTCAGCGCGACTCGGTGCGTCTCTTGACCCTGACCGGCCCGGCAGGAGTCGGCAAGACCCGGCTGGCGCTTCAGGTGGCGCGAACGGCAGCGGAGGGCTTTGCGGATGGCGTGGCTTTTGTGTCGCTCGCGGCCATTCGAGAGCCGCGCCTGGTGTCGCTCGCCATTGCGCACGCCCTGGGCTTGCAGGAGCGCGGCCAGCAGCCCGTCTTGCAGATGCTCACCACTGTGCTGCGCAATCGCCACTTGCTGCTGGTGCTGGATAACTGCGAGCAGGTGCTGAAGGCGTCAGATCAGGTGCTGGAACTGCTGGCTCGCTGCTCCCAGGTGAAAGTGCTGGCGACGAGCCGGGCGCGCTGGCGGCTGCGCGGAGAGCAGGTGTTTCCGCTGGCGCCCCTGGCTGTGCCAGACCTGGCGGCCAGGTTTGTCCCCAGAGAGCTAGAGCAGTATGGGGCGGTGGCTCTGTTCCTCCAGCGCGTGCGCGCTCTGCAACCAGATTTCCAGCTTACCCCCGCGCAGGCGCCGGTGATTGCGGAACTGTGTGTGCGGCTGGATGGTCTGCCGCTGGCGATTGAACTGGCCTCGGCGCGCTTTCCACTTCTGCCCCCTGATCAGTTGTTGGAGCGGCTGGGCAGCGCCGCGACCCCCACCGCGCTGCACGTGGTGGCAGGCCGTCTGGCCGACCTGCCGGAGCGTCATCAATCGCTGCGGGCAGCCATCGGCTGGGGCTACGCGCTGCTCTGCGAGGCAGAGCAGCGGCTCTTTCGGCGGCTGAGTGTCTTTGTGGGCGGTGCCTCGCTGGAAGGCGCGCTGGCCGTGTGCGCCGACGCGGGGGAAGAGGAAAGCCACCTGCTGGAGCATCTGGAATCCTTGCTGGCGCAAAGCCTGATCTACCGAACGGCCCAGAATGCGGCGCGCTTTGGCATGCTGGAGACGATTCGGGAATATGGCCTGGAACAGGTGACGGCAACGGGGGAAGAACCTACACTGCGTGAGCGCTACGCCAGCTTTATGCTGACCCTGGCTGAGCGCGAAACACCGGGCTTGACCGGGCCTGGGCAGGCCAGGGCGCTGGCGCAGCTTAATCAGGAGACAGATAACCTGCGCGCCGCGCTGCGCTGGTTTCAGGAAGAGGGCAGGCTTGAGCAAGGCGTACAGCTTGCGGGCGCGTTGTGGCGCTTCTGGCTGCGTCAGGGCGCGCTGAGCGAAGGGCGCGACTGGTTGGAGACGCTGCTGGCGCGCAGCGCGCAAAGCGAGGACGCGCTGCCGCTGACCAGGGCGCGGGCCTGCTATGGGGCCGGGGCGCTGGCGACGGAGCAGGGCGATTATGGACGCGCGCTGGTGCTGGCCGAGGAATGCGCGTCTCTGGCGGAGCAGCTTGGCGAGCAGCAGCTTCAGGCGCGCGCGCTCAATTTGCGGGGCAACGTGGCGAAATTTCAGGGCGATTTTGCCCAGGCAGCCCAGCACTACGAGGCGGGCCTGGTATTGTTCAGGGCGCTGCATGAGGATGCCAGCGTCGCCATGATGCTGAATAATCTGGGGACGATGGCGCTGGAACGCGGCGCCTATGCGCGGGCGCGGGCGCTGCTGGAAGAAAGCCTGGCCCTCAAGCGCAGCCAGGGCGATCAGCGCGGCATCGCGGTGGCGCTGCTGAACCTGGGAGACATTGCGCGGAACGAGGGCCAACTGGTCGAAGCGCAGACACGCGCCAGAGAAAGCATGGTGCTGTTTGAGCGTTTGATGGATGAGAAGGGGCTGGCGCTGGCCCTGAATAACCTGGGGGAAGCCGCGTTTCTGCAAGGCGACTATCAACAGGCAAGCAAGTATATTGAGGAAAGCCTGGCGCACTCTGAGCGGATGGCCGATGAGTGGGCAATGGCCGTTGCCCTGCACAATAAAGGACGCCTGGCCTGGGTGCGCGGCGAGCAGCTAGAGGCAGAGCGCTGTTACCGCGAAAGCTGGCAGGTCTATCTACGCCAGGCCAGTCAACTGGGCATGGTGGAGTGCCTGGAGGGGTTGATCGTTCTGTATGCCACGACGAACCCGGAACAAGGCGCGCGACTCTATGGATTGACGACGGCCTGGCGAGCGCGCATGGTGACGCCACTGCCCCCCGTAGACGCGCCGCCGCTGGAGCAGGCCGCCGCCCGGCTGCGGGCAATGCTGGGAGAGGAGCGCTTTGCACAGGCGCTTGCCGAAGGGCAGGCGGCCTCGCTGGAAGGGGCGCTCTCTTAGATACTGCGTGTCACAGGGAGCCAGAATCTCTGGCACATCAGCGCGCAACTCATCCCCAAAATGCTGCGGTTCTTCCGTTTTCCTCTTGCATAAAGGAGGAATGCAATGGCAGATCGCAGTGGACAGCAAATTGGCAATTATCGTCTTCTTAAGCTCCTCGGCTCCGGCGGTTTTGCCGAGGTGTATCTGGCGGAACAGGTCTATGTCGGTACCCTCGCCGCCGTCAAACTGCTCACTACCCAGCTTGGCCCGGAAGAGGTGGCGCACTTCCGCGAGGAGGCGCGCGCCGTCGCGGTGCTCAAGCACCCCAATATTGTGCGCATGCTTGATTTCGGGGTGGAGGGCAACATTCCTTATTTGGTGATGGAGTATGCCTCGCAGGGCACGCTGCGCGAGCGCTTCCCCAGGGGCACACCGCTGCCTGCGGCCACGATTTTGCCGTATATACAGCAAATTGGCGACGCCTTGCAGTATGCCCACGATCAGCGGTTGGTTCACCGCGATGTCAAGCCGGAGAATATGCTGCTGGGCGAGCGTGGAGAGGTGCTGCTCTCGGATTTCGGCATTGCGGTGGTGACGCAAAGTTCGCGCTACCAGAGTAGCAAAGATGTCGTGGGCACGATTGCGTATATGGCGCCGGAGCAGATTCAGGCGCACCCGCGCCCTGCCAGCGATCAATATTCGCTGGGCGTGGTGGCCTACGAGTGGCTGAGCGGAGAGCGCCCGTTCCAGGGGTCTATGACCGAGGTGCTGGCAAAGCAGATTGCGGTGCCACCTGTGCCGCTGCGGGCGAAGGTGCCAACGCTATCCGCAGAAATCGAGCAGGTGGTGCTGACGGCGCTGGAGAAAGACCCGCAGCAGCGTTTTGGCAGCGTGAAGGCGTTTGTGAACGCGCTGCGGCAAAGCATCGAGGGCCAGGGCAGACAGCCGGGCGCGCCGTTCGAATTGCCCCCAACTGAGCGTTTTGTCCCAAACGCCACCATCCTCACGCCTCAGCCCATGCCAAGAATAGTGATCGGGGAAAGCAAGCGGCAGCCGGAGCGGGTGTCGCCTGCCAGAGAAGCCTGGCTGTCACAGGGAGCGAGCGCTTCTCAGGAAAGCGAGACGATTGAGCCGGTGCTGCCGCCGACGGTGGCTGCCACGCCTCCCAAACTCCCTCTCACTGCGAAAGAGGAGAATACGCTTCCCAAGACAACATCTCCGGTCCCAGCGAGGCCGGGCAGCGCGAATAGGGTGCCACCAGTCTCCAAGGAGCGAGCAACGCCCACGCCTCCACCCGCTCGGAGCACGCCACAACAAAAGAAGCGGGGGATAAGCGGAGTATGGGTGGGATTGCTAATTGCCCTGCTGATGGTGGGTGGTCTGGCAGGCGCGGCCCTGGCAAACAAGACGCCTTCTGGCTCAACAACTACGGCCACCGATACCCCCGTCCCGACAATACGGTCTATTTCAGCGACAACCCTACCGTTCGTCAAGACGGTGGATGCTACAGGGCAGGAAACGACACCTGGCGCAAACGCAAAAGGCAACGTAGACGTGGTTAATTTTAACGATGCTGGCCCTTTAAACCTTCCCGCCGGAAGCACCTTCCGCAATCAAGTTACCTGCCGGCCTGAGTACAGCAACCTCGTCCTGGTGCTGGATGCCAGCGTTTCTCTCCCGACGGCTACAACAGCGAGTCCAAACCCAATGACAACTGTGCCAGCTCATGTCCAGCAGATTGGAGCAGGTGGCAATTTCCCCTTTCTCGCTTTGAAGAGTCTTGCGCTTTCTCCCCATGCGGGCTGTGATTACTTTCTCTCCGCATCTGGTTCGTGCCCCACCATACTGAATGGGCAGAGTAATTGTTTCTGGGTCCAAGACAGCGGCCCATTTACCGGCGGAGAAGACCCGGGAACCCATACCATTGTCCAGCAAAGCGATATTGATGGCGCCACTAACGCACTGATTAACCAGACTCAGCCCGATCCTCAGCGGGTGTTGCAGGGCCAGCTTCAATCCAACGAGCATCTGATAGGCTCGCCGCAATGCAAGCCAACGATGAGCGCAGATCATAGGGCTGGCGATGTTGCCATAAATGTGACGGTGACGGTGACGTTCACCTGTACTGGCGAGGCGCAATCAGGATAACGGGCTACGCGCTTGACATGGCTGCTGGCCGCATGGTATCATGGCGGCCAGCAAATTGTATGGCCCCCGCTTCAGGGGGCGTTCATGTGAAGGAGTGTCCAGGCTGCACGACTGACGTGGCAGTGCTAGTAAGCACGCGCCACGCCATCAACCCATCCCTGAAAGTCGCAGGAACGAGCCGAATGGATACTATTTTCACGAACCATTCCCCCTTTCGACTCCTCTCCTGAACAAAGCATCCGAAAGCGAACAGTGACGCACGCGCCAGACCCCGCCCCAGGACGCCCGGCAGGGACGCCGGGGCTACAAGCAGCGGTCTGTCTGTAAGCGCCAGGGATGAGCACAATGGCGGCGCTTGCAGACAGCCTGCCAGGTCTGGCGTGGGCGGACTGGACGGTCCC
>DATBGS010000025.1:0-10121 GCA_036557885.1 Ktedonobacterales bacterium | reverse complement strand
CATTTGTTGCGAATAAACTGCACGGTCCTGATGGCCTCGTCTATTGCCGCCGCTTGCGCCTTGTTCACTCTCAACTTGTAGTCCAGAATCAGCATAGCCGCCTCAAGTTTTGGATTGCCGCTCAATATACTTTTGGATACTTTCCTGGCTCACATTGCCCGCAGTGGAGACGAAAATCGAGCGCGTCCAGAGCGAGGGCATCCGTTTCAGATGCGGGAACTCTTCTCTGAGTAGCTTGGAACTGCGTCCCTTCATCAGCCGGGGAATATCGGTGGGCAACGTGTAGGGGTTGGAACGGATAAACAGATGCACATGATCGGGTTGAATCGCCAACCGCAGAATCTTCCAATCGTGTTCCGCTGCAACCTCTTCCATGATGGTTTTGAGCCGGTCATGAATAGGGCCAACGAGCAACTTCCGGCGCCGTTTGGGACACCAGACAAAGTGGTACACAACCAGATGGACGCTATGGTGTTCATGTGCATAATCCATGTTGATAGTATAGCACAACAATACAGAAGAAGCCAAGCAGTAGGGGCCATTCCTCCCTGGCTTAAAAGCACAGGGCCTTCTGGCCCTGTGCTGTAAACAGTTGATCAGGGCAGGCTCTTACCTGCCTGATTCTGCTCGCATTTCTCTATGAGCAGCGCGCTCAGATGGCACTGGGGGTCCGCAGGAAGCGATAGCCCAGCCTGGGAACAGTCTCGATCCACTGTGGGTGCGCGGGGTCTTCTCCCAATTTAGCGCGCAGGCGACTAATATAGACTTTGAGATAATCGGCCTCACCAAGATATTCGTCGCCCCAGACTTTGGTCAACAGGGCATCATGCGTCAGCACGTGCCCGATGTTGCGCGCCAGATGATAGAGCAGCCCATACTCCACTGGTGTGAGCTTCACCGGCTTGCCCTTCACCCGCACCTCTCGGCTGCCAAAGTTGATCGTCAGATCACCCGCTTGCAGATCTGGAACGGCGTTGATGGGTGGGGGCAATTCAGCACGGCGCAAGACAGCACGCACTCGGGCCAGCAGTTCCAGATGCCCAAAGGGCTTGGTGACATAATCATCTGCTCCAAGTTCCAGACCCCGCACCTTATCCAGTTCCTGTCCATGCGCGCTCAGCATCAGCACGGGCACATCCGAGATGCGTCGAATGCGCTCCAGTACCTCAAAACCAGATAATCCCCCAGGCAAGCCAACATCGAGCAAGATGATATCGGGCTGCGTCTCAAAGAAGGCATCAAGTCCGCTGGAGCCATCATAGGCGACGTGGACTTCCACACCCTGCCATTGGATACTAAAGGCGAGCTTGATGGCCTGAGCAATGTTGGGGTCATCATCAATCACTAGCAGTTTCATCAGAGCACCTCTTTCCACTGTCCCGGACGATCTCTCTGCATTGTATCAGGTGTCGCTGTTGCTCCAGAATGAGACAACACATTGTTTTTAGCCAGGAGCCAGGGGGAGGCTGAAGTGAAAGCACATCCCCTCTGCCTCCCCTTCAGGTTCTGTCAGCCAGAGGTTGCCCCCATGCAGGCTCATCAGTTTGTGGGCAAACGGCAGGCCCAGGCCAAATCCCGAAAGTTGAGGTATCTCTTCTGCTGCTTGCCAATACACATGAGTAAAAGGCTGTCCACGCGCCTCCTCTGGGACGTGCGGGCCAGTATCGCAGACCCAGCCAACTGCGTCATACTCTTGTGCCCGGCAGCCCAGGTTTAGCTTTCCGTTGTTTGGGCAGCGCGAACTTGCGGTATCCAGCAAGGCTTGTGCCGCGCTTCTTAGGCGAAACGGATCGCCATGCACGTTGACCGGCTGCTCTGGGAGATGCAGATCAAGTGTCTGGCGCCTGGCGCGGAAATGCGGCGCCAGCAGGTTAACCACGGACTCTAGAATCAGCCGGAGATCAACGGTCTGCCTCTCCAAGTGCGGGTGGCTGGCTTCCAGGCGCGCATAATCAAGCAAGCTAGTGAGCAGGAGATCAAGCCGGTCACTGGAGTGCAGGATCAATTGGAAAAGTTGACGATGGTCCTCGGTCGCGCCAGGCGGCGGCGCACTTACCAGCAATCCTGCTGCCAGCCGGAGAGAAGCCAGCGGAGTGCGCAGTTCATGGGTCAGTGCCGTGAACAAGCGCGTCTTGAGCTGCTCTAGTTCTCCAGCAGCCAGCGCCTCAATCACCGCCTGTTGTTCAGGTTCTGCTCGCCTGGACGGTATGGCGGGAATATTCCGGCTTGCTGGCTGGTTTGCTGACTGATCTTGCTGCCCCATAGTCGTGATCCACTTCTCTGAGCCGAGTAGCGAAACATGCCAGAAACAGGAGCGTGGCCTGTTGATAGGAGCATACTCGTCTCTGCTTACTAAAGAGATTATATTCGGTTACAACATGGTAACTGAAAGAAAGCAAACTATTCGCGTGAACCTGAAATTGATCAGTCAGCTCTGCGAGAGTATCTCTACCTTGTCCAGCATCTGTGTAAGATCAAATGGCCTGGCAATGAGTGCATCAACGCCTGGAAGCGCTTGAAGACGTGGCTGGGGATGTGTCAGAGAGAAGATGATGACCCGGCAGCGTACTCCAGGAGGGAGTGATGCCTCGATCTGGTGTATCTGCTCACCGAGTCTTGCTTCGCTAGCCTCTGCACCATCAAAGAGAATGAGCCTGGGAGGGCGGCGCTGCGCCAGTACTTGCCCAGCTTCCTCCAGGGTTGCACACCCTAACAGCGTATACCCGGCCCGACCGAGGACCGTGAGCAGCAACTGCCGCAAGCGCGGCGCTCTCACTATGACCAGAACCCACCCCTGTTTTGACACACTCCCGGTTCCGATGGATGGAACACCTTCAAGAGCCATCCTGGCCTCTCCCTTCTGCTGTCCCACTCCAGTCTGAGCGGCACAGGAAAAAGTAAGATAAGTCCGCTCTTTACGCATGAGGCAGGAACTACGCCTGATGCCTGTGAAGAGAGTATAGCGAGTGAAAGTTACTGAGCTGGTTGCTGGTGGTCATTAGAGGGGTGAGATTCATGCAGTTGAATGGTTGGTGCCTGGAGCGCAACCGTCCCTGTCAGCATATCATTCATCAGCACCCCAAAGCGGGGGCACGGCGGAGGGTGGCAGTAGAAGGAGCGTTGCAAGATTTCCACGTGTGGGCCTGCATATGCTGAACTAGGGTTCCCCTGCTTCCTCAGGAGAGGTGAGGGGCAGGGTGAAGAAAAAAGTGCTGCCCTGGCCTTCTTCCGATTGCAGCCAGATACGTCCTCCATGCCGCTCAATCAACTCGCGGCAGAGGAAGAGTCCCAATCCGGTGCCGGTGATGCCATGCGCGGCTGCATTGCTGGCGCGCGAGAAGCGGGCAAAGAGCCTGGCTTGCTGCTCACGGGGGATGCCGATACCAGTGTCATGAATGCGCACCTGGGCGCTCTGTCCATCCCCAGTTTGAGCGATGGTGATGTCTATACACCCGCCCTGCGGCGTATATTTGATGGCGTTGCCAAGCAGATTCAACAGCACCTGCTCCAGTCGGTTGCGGTCCCCGTATAGCCAGAAGGAGTCATGGTCAGTTGTCAGTTTCAGCGTATGCTCTTTTGTTGTGATTTGCAGGCGTTCAGCTACCTGGCGCACCAACGCTACTAAGTCAAGTTCATCAATTCTAAGGACCAGCCGCCCGCTTTGCAGGCGCGAGACATCAATCACATCGCTTGCCAATGCTGACAGGCGATCCGCTTCTTCCTCTACCACTTGCAGGCACAGGCGCTCCTGCTCGCTCAGGGACAGGCCCTCGCGTGCCTCGAACTGCGCGCGCAAGAGCTGAGCATAGCCTTTGATGCTGGTGAGAGGATTCTTTAATTCATGGCTGACCAACGCGACGAATTCATCCTTCAACCGCTCAGCTTCCTTCAAAGCGCTGATGTCTTGCATCACGATGGCAGCCATGTGCCCGGTGAATGGTTCGCTGGAGGTCTGTTGCTGCTCTTCTCTCAACCAGGGGAATTTGACCGCGTTCACCAGGACGGGAAGCGAGGTGCCATCGGGCCGACGAATGACCTCCTGGAGATAGCGAATCGGCTCCTCCTGGCGGAAGACCTGGACACAGGCAAGCTGTTCAATCGGCATGGGACGCCCATCTATTTGCGAGATACGCACGCCAGAGGTGCGGAAGAAGTCGCTGGCCGCCACTGCTGCTTGCCAGCGCACGCCCCAGGTGGCTTCAGCGGCACGATTGGCAAGTGTCAGGCGGCTGTCTTCGCCCTCCACGATAAATACCCCACTGGGCAATTCGTCTAGAACGGTTTGCAGCAGGCGACGGCGCCTTTCCACCTCAGTGTAGAGCCGTGCTTCCCGCTCCTGACGCCGCTGGACAGTCAAGTCACGAAACACGGTGACCGCCCCCTCAATTGTCTGCTCTTGACCATGCAGCGGCGCGGCGCTGACATTGATCTCCCACTCGGCGCCCGTCTCCCATGCCACATGCAGGTCGGTGCTGTGGATTGTTTCTCCTGCCAGCGCACGCCGCGCTGGTCGCTCCTCTAGAGCAAGAGGCGCCCCATCTGCTGTGCAAAGGCGTACTCCTGCTACTTCCTGCATCAGCAGAGTGGCAATGGAGGTGCTGGTAGACTCAGCCATCTGGAGCGCCGCGCGGTTCTGACGGACCAGCTTACCTTTGGCGTTGTGGAGGGCGACGCCATCCACCATGCCCTCAATCACAGCTTCCAATTCTTCAGCGCGCTGACGCGCCTGCTCAAAGAGCCGCGCATTTTCCAGGGCGACACTGGCCTGGGCAGCCAACCCTTTCAGCAAGGCTTCATGTTCTGCGGTAAACTGATCAGGTTGGCTATGCCCAAGCAGCAGGCCGCCAAGCATCCTCCCGTCGCGCCCCAGCAGTGGCGCGCCCAGGAAGCTGCGCACCAGGAGATGCCCGCGTGGCTGCCCAATGGCGCGCGCATCGGTGGTGGCATCCCCCACGCGCACCAGGTGCTGCTCTTGATAAATCGGCGCCAGCACGCCTTCTCCGCCCAGTGGCATCCTGCGAAAGGTGGCTTCTTGCTGTGGGCTTAAGCCCACAGCAGCAGCCAGGTGAAAGCGCTGGCTGCTGCCATCCTCCGGGCGGAGGGTAAAGGCAGCAAAGCCAGCGCCGGTCAGGTCGCGCGCGGTTTGGGCAATCAGGTGTAACAGACGCTCTTTGTCGAGTTCTGAGCTGAGCGCAGCCCCCACCTGATTGAGCGCCTCTACGTGCTCCCGACGTTCGGCTTCCTGGCGAAAGAGGTCGGCATTTTGATTTGCCAGCGTGGTAGCAGCTTGCTGCTGGCGAGCCGCCAGATCAACGAGTGCCAGCACAAAGAGGGTGCCTCCTGTCAGGCTTAGCAACCGGGCAATGCTATCACCGTTTGGCAGTCCTTGCCAATAGCGCGGAGGCGTGAAAAAACACCAGATCAGTAGCACTTCTCCCAGGGTGGCGAACAATCCCAGCCGCCAGCCCCAGCGATAGCCCCCCAGCGCCACGACGGGCAGAAAGAACCAGCCAGGGTTCGTCAGGGGAACGACCCAGCGATCAATCACAAAGCAGATCGCCAGCGCCAGGGCCAGCCCGCCTATGGTGATCGTCGCCCCAGCAGTGGTGCTAGTGGGGAGCCGAGAAGCGAAGATGCCCAGATATTTCCCCGGCGCGCTCCCAGAAAGGTGCCCTTGCGCAGAATGTGGCTTTGTGTCAGGAGTATGTGGTGCAGTACCCTTCATTGGTGGTTTCTCACGTGCCTCTTAAACGCATTTTCCGAGAGGCAATAAGCACATCTGTTGAGGGGATTGAGATGATCCGAGAGATTCCTCATAGGTTCTCCTGTATTTTACGAGCAGCGCTGGCATCTATGCAAATGGAGGGGGCTGAGCAGCACGCTCTCGTAGGAACACACTGGCCTACAGCATCCACTACAGTCAGGGTGGATGCTGTAGGCCAGCGTGTTCCAGGTTGGCTGGTTGCAGCGCTGGGGCATGCTCGACCAACTACTCAGCTGACAGCATCGCTGGCCCGTACCAGGAACACCGGAACCGCGCTCTCGCGCAGCACGCTCTGGGCAACGCTGCCCAGCAGCCAGCGGCCCAGCCCGCTGCGGCCATGCGAAGCCATCACCACCAGCCCGGCGTTATGTGCCTGGGCGCATTCTCCAATGAACCACGCCGGAGTGCTGGTGGTGCTTTCAATGGAAACCCGCATCCCTCGATGGATGGCTTCTTGTTGTTTCCGCCGGAGGTAGGTGTTGGTTTCCTCAAGAATCGCTTCCCCTACCCCGACGAGAATGACTGGGGCACCAGGAGTCACGGAAACAGCATGTGGCATTTCTGCCGCCCGTACCAGCACCAGCGAGTTGTCAAAGCTACGTGCCAGCCTCTCTGCCACTGGCAGCGCGCTTTCGGACAGGGATGAGCCATCCAGTGGAACAAGGATGGGAGCATGTGGATCAGTCATAAAACGCGGAAGCTGTGTCCCGCTTGCTCCTACGCCCTCTTCCTTAACCCTCAGGGCAAGAATGGGAGCGGGCGTATGCTCCAGCAGGCTCATGGTGACGCTCTTGTGCAGCAGCGTCTCCGGCCATTTGCGTCCGTGCGTTGCCATGACGATCAGATCAACATGACGGAATTCTGCCTGGTCAGCAATTCCGGCTGCGGGCGCATCATACGGGATAGCCGTGTAGATGGGGACGTTTTTCCCCCGCAGCCCGGCAGAAATAAGAGCCAGGTAGCGCTCAGCCTCGTGCAAGGCTTCGAGCTGGGCCGGACCAGGATGAGCGCCAGGGAAGACATGCGTCAAGATGGTGCGCACCAGCAGCAGTTCAGCGCCAAAGCGTTCGGCCAGGACGAGGGCCGGCGCCAGTGCCGTTTCAGCCAGCGCGGAACCATCCAGCGGAACCAGAATACGCTTAAACATTAGAGTCCTCCTTTGTATCGCCTCAGGCGGGCAAGATCGCTCTCAAAGGAACCTGCCCTGGCTCAGCATATCCTCAGCATAGCGCTCCTCCCTAACACGTTCGGTTATCAAGCGTTACGTCACGGTAAACAACTTGCCAGGATGCTCATTTTTCCTGATAAGAAATGGATACTGTTTTGTAACGTCTTGTTTTCGGCTCGTTTACCAGGGAAACGTACACTTTGTCTCAAGCAAGAGCGGAGCCGTTGAAGCATACTCCTTGACGCTTCACCCGCATCCTGCCAGGGGTACAAAAGCCGCTGATCATGTAAGGAGGATGAGATGGCCTATCGTTTTCAGGTCAATGAGGGGGCGTGTATCAACTGTGGCATCTGTATGGACCTCTGTCCGGTACGCTGCCTGGATATGACGCGGCCCCAGGGCCGGGCGGATGCGCCGCCTTCGCCCATTCCTCTTGGTGCCGCAGACGAGCCAACGATGATGGCAACGCCGGTACAGATTGCTCCCTGTGTTGGCTGTCAAGTTTGCGCGCAGGAATGTCCTACGCAAGCCATTACGATTGAATCGGGAGTGCGTCTAGTAGACCTGGCTCCGCCCCAGGGACTGATCTTTCACCCCCCCGTCTCCGACAACCACTGGTATCCCCTTCAGGATTACACCCGTGCCGTTGCGGAGGAGCCTGGCGAGAAGCCATTTGGTGACCTGCTAGAGTGGCAAGTTGCCAGGCGCACCGATGCCTGGCAAAGCTGGCGCGGCTGGTTGGGCGAAGGCCAGGAAGCCATCAAAGCACCCTGCCAGGAAGCCTGCCCGGTGGGCACGAATGCGGGCCTGTATGTGGGTCTGATTGCTGAGGGGCGCTATGAGGAGGCGCTGGCGGTGGCGGCTGAACCCAACCCCTTCCCGGTAATCTGCGGACGGGTCTGTACCGCGCCCTGCGAAGATGCCTGCCGACGAGGTGAATTTGAGGAACCAATCGCCATTCGTGACCTCAAGCGCTTCGCCTCTGATCATGGGCACGCCGGGCGGCGCTTCCTCAAGCCTCCCAAAGAGCGCTTTAGCGAGCGGGTTGCCATCGTGGGTTCCGGCCCAACAGGGTTAAGCGCCGCCTGCTATCTGGCACGCCGGGGTTACCAGGTCACGATCTACGAGGCGATGCCGGTAGCAGGCGGGATGATGTCTATTGGTATCCCAGAATATCGCCTGCCGCGCGCTGAACTCAACCGCGACATCGAGGCGATTACCGATCTGGGCGTGGAAGTGCGGACAAACACGGCGATTGGCCGCGATGTCTCGCTGGATGATTTGCGCCGCGACTATCAGGCTGTCTTGATTGCCGTTGGCGCGCAAAAGAGCCAGCGGTTGGGTCTGGCTGGCGAAGAGAGGCTGGAGGGTGTTGTTCCGGCAACGGGTTTCTTGAAGGAATACAACCTGGGAATCGAAACCAACCTGCAAGGCAAAGTGGTGGTGGTGGTTGGCGGCGGCAGCACCGCGATGGACGCGGCACGCTCGGCCTGGCGCTCTGGCGCGAAAGCCGTGCATATCCTCTATCGCCGCACCCAGGCCGAGATGCCCGCGCAAAAAGAGGAAGTGCGCGCCGCCCTTGAAGAAGGACTGTCGCTGCATGAATTGGCCGTGCCCATAGAGCTAAAGAGCCAGGCAGGGGTACTGACCGGCGTCCTCTGCCAGCGTATGAAGCTGGGAGAGCCGGATGAGCAGGGCCGCCGACGGCCTCTCCCTGTCGAGGGTTCAACTTTTGATCTCAAGGTGGATGTGATTCTGGTTGCCATTGGTGAAGCACCAGACCCCTCCTTCTTGCCGGAAGGCACGCAGGTGGAGGTGGCTGCCTGGGGTGGCCTGATGGTAAACCCGAAGACCCTGGCAACTGGTCAGCCGGGCGTCTTTGCCGCTGGCGACGCGACCTATGGTCCTCGCTCGATTATCCACGCTGCCGCGCATGGACGGCTGGCGGCCCGCTCCATCCATGCCTATCTGCGTGGTTTGCCACCGGAGCGGATCACTGAACTGCTGGAAGATGAGTTGCAGACGCCTTCGGCGCTGCCCAATGGGCCGGTGCTGGTGAACCTGAGCAAGGCGCCGCGTGCCGCGATGCCGCTGCGTTCGTCCAGCGATTCACGCGAGAAAATGCGCGAATTTGCCCTGGGCTTTAGGGAAGATCAGGCGCGTGCTGAGGCCAGGCGCTGCCTGCGCTGCGATCTGGCGTATCTCTGCCCGACTATTAAAGATGCCAACCGCGCGTCTGCGCAGGCTGTTGCGTTGGATTGAGGACAGAACAGGCTGCAAACGAAAGCGCATGTGGAGCGCATGTCTGATCCGACTCATAGCTGAGCCGACGAAGAAAGAAGAAAGGGGTCCACTCCATGAACGTTCAAGACCTGACTAATGGCATTATTGATGGGATTAACGGCGGGGGAGAGCAGTTCCTTGAGGGAACACTGGCTGCCGCATTGCCCATCCTGTATCTGGCGATCCTGGCGCTGCACCTGGGTCGGCCTTACATGCTGGGGATGATGAGCAAGTTCACTCTGCGGTTGGGTGCTGATCTCTTGTGGATGATCTACGCCGGGGCGCGCGATTTCCTGATTGTGACGGCGTTCGTCATGAGTTTTATGTACTTCTTCCCTGATGTCACGAATGAGAACTCGTTCCCGGTCACAGGTGGTATTGCAGCCTGCTTTCTGTTTGCCACGCTGCTGGTGAAGTTGGTCACGAAAGGTGACGACAACGATGCGCGGGTCTATACGATTACCTCGTTCCTGCTGGCGGTGGGTACGCTGACCTATATGATTCCCTACCTGCTGGGAACTCAGGCCAACGCCATTTCTGCGGGTCCACTGGCAGACATCTCCACAGGATTACTCAGCAGCAGCAACCCTGTGCTGAATGCCTGGTTTACACTTATCTCGGCTGGACTGGTTGCCATGATGGGCTTCATTGCGCTGTTGTTTACACTGCGTGCCCCGGCCAAACCAAATGTGGGAGAGCCTGCTGCATAGGAGTAGCAGGGAAGGAACCCACAAACTGACGTTTCTGTTGGGAAGTACACTCCTGCCGATCACGATATGGAGGCAGGTTTGATACCAGAAGGAGTCATACCGATGATCCTCGCGCTTACACCCGATGATGTGGCTACGGCCATTGAAAACGCTCTGGTCCAGGGCGGCTCGCAGTGGCTCATTTTGAGTATTGTCG